>JBCNNR010000004.1:0-181812 GCA_039594295.1 Bdellovibrio sp. | reverse complement strand
CCCCACATCGGGTGAAAGGCTACAAACCTTGATCTTTTCGGGTGGTCTTTTACTGCATTCACTCAACCGAAATGCATCGAGTGTGGCAATTGTTGTTCGGGTTGCAATACCGGAGCTAAAAATACTTTGAACATGAATTATCTGCCCCTGGCAAAAAGGCGGGGAGCAGAAATCTTTACGCAAATTGAAGTGTTGTGGATTGAAAAAGTAAATCGCGGCTATCGAATTCATTGCCTGTATCTCTCTGATAATGGAGGCCGAATTAGTAAATCGGTTTTGGCGGATCAGGTGATCGTTTCTGCGGGAACGATGGGAAGTACGAAGTTGCTTTTAAATTCTCAACAGCGTGGATTAAGTCTGTCTGAAAAGCTGGGTCAAAGATTCTCGGGAAATGGTGATGTCCTGGGGCTTTCATTCAATACGGCTTTTCGCACCAATGCGATCGGATTTTCCTCGGCCAGCCGCATTCGGGTGGATATGAAACCGGGAGCCGTGATTTACGCGATGGCAGATTATCGTAATAAAAAAAATCTGTTCGAGCGGTTTATCATTGAGGAGGGCACATTCCCCGGGGCTTTTACAATTCCTCTCCGACTGGCTATGGGAGTTGCGAAATTTCGCATCTCCGCTGCCAGATACCTGCGTGTTGGACGCGACATCACTTTGTCTAAAGACATTGAAAAAGGTGCCTTGAATTATTCGATGGTCTACTTGGGAATGGGCCATGATCGTGCTAACGGCAGATTGCAATTGGATCGCAAGGGACGTATTCGTGTGCGTTGGCCCGAGGTTAAAGATGATCCGATCTATCCCACTATTGATCGCGCCATGAAGGCGCAGTCGCGGGCGTTGGGCGGGAATTTTGTGATGAATCCACGTACTCTGATAATCAATGGAAAAAATCTGGTGACAGTGCATCCCCTGGGTGGATGTGTGATGGCAGATTCAGTTAAGAATGGGGTGGTCAACCACTTGGGCCAAGCTTACCAAGGGGATGGCAGCTTGCATGAGGGACTTTATGTGTTGGATGGATCTATTGTCCCGACGGCGCTCGGTGTGAATCCATTGCTGACCATTGCAGCTTTGGCCGAGCGCGCGGTGGAGAAAATCTTACTTCTGTAAAAGGGCTTTATTTTTTTCGATCCACGGAAGATGCGGTGGCAGATAAGTGTTGATGACGATACCATGGCAAATCGACATAAAGTCTTCACCAACGGTCGTAGAAATAATGCCCGACTGCTGGAAGTCGCCATTCACACCATAAAATACCGGGCCGCCAGAGTCGCCTTCGCAAGCGCCTTTGTCCTGGCCATTCGCCATGATCATTGTTCCCAATTGTCCTTTATAGTCGATTTGGATGTCGCTTTTGGGTTTAGCAGTGAAACGCAAATAAGTTGAATCGATTTTGCTCTCACCAGTTTTTCCGTAGCCAGCCAGGATCGCAAAATCGGCAGAGGGAGTTTTTCCATCATACAGAGCGACGGGTTTGTAGTCTTCAGGAACAGGTCTTTCCAATTTTAAAAGAGCGATGTCGGAGAATATTTTCGGATTTGGATTGGAATAGTCTTCGTGAATAATCCATTTTGTGACAGGGATATTGAACTTTTCGCGCTCATATCCTGACTCTGGATCCATGCTGATATTCGGAATGACATAGTACTTTTGGATTTGCGGTTCAAAGCAGTGGGCTGCAGTGAGAACGATATCTTTGTCGATCATCGTGCCGGAGCAATAGCCTCGGCCGCCAGTTTTTGTGGTACCTAAAATCAGAACAACTTTTTTCGCAAGAAGGTCCGTCGCCGCGACTTCAGTTCCACCGACAATAGCATGGGAATGGGTGGCCACAAGGCTTGTCATGACCGCCATCAGCGCCGCTAGAGCAGTGAGTGACGTTCTTTGTGGTGCTACTGTAAATACTTTGGACACTTGCTTCAATAGGTTCATTCCCATGGCGATCTCCATCTTATGGGAACTTATATATCAAGTACTATGCCTGAAGGTGGCCGGAAAAACCGGGTCACCTAAAGTTGGCTTTGGAAGAAAGGTGATTTTTCCGCGAGTTTTTCCATATATTGACGGACGTCTTCTTGGGCCTCTTCAGAAAGCTTTCTAAAAGGAACAATATGCTCGTCAGGGACATAGCGGAAGGTGAAATTGATTCTGCGGGTTTCAAAGTTCGTGATGTCATTGAGTGGAAAGATATGGTCTGTTTTGTCTTCTACACGTTGCACTCGGTGGAAGAGTTGCTTTTTAAATTTTTCGCCACCAAAGATCTGCAATGAGCTGTCATCCAACCACTGTTGCAAAACCACGTCGGATTTTGATTCGGTTCCTTTGCTGGAAACGAATTGGAAAAGCGCTCGCTCACCAAAAGAAATGGACGCTACGGGCCCTGGCTCGAAGTCTTTGTGCTCTCCCACGCGGGCGCAGTCGTTCTTTTTTCCGTCTTCTTGGATCTGATGGCCGTAATAGTTGATCAAGCAAGTGTTTAAGGTCCAACCACGTGGAATATCGCGAGCGTCGAATTTTTCTTTTACAAGGCTTTCAATTTTATTCACCAGGTATTCCAAAACCGGAGGGTATCTTTCTGCCGAGACACAACGGTTATAGATACCTTTTGGGGGATGATAGTAATTCAAGCAGGCAAATTGCCAATTCCCCAGCCAGTAAACGGGACGCAGCAGAGGTCGTTGCTTTTGATTTTCAGGGGGAGGGTTGTTCTTGGAGTAACGCATCTCCCAGATGGGGTACAGCGTGCTCAGGTATTTCAGGATTTCTTCTTTTTCCCGTGGGCTGATGTAATTTTGCTCGTAAATCAAATTCGACGCGGCTTTGCGCTCGTCGCCATTGCGCGAGACGGGCTTGCCGCCACGGGAATTGTTTTTGAAAGCCGGGCCTCTGGAGCCCTGAGATTTGCCTTTGGGTTTGAACATGGGCGTCGTTTTAGCACAAAGCCTGTTTTGCTGCCAATAGCCGAGGTGGAAAGGGATGACAGCGGGGGAGCAATCCGTTAAAAATGGCTTTTGGAGTGAAAAAATGACAGCACCTGTACAAGCCAAATTAGGACCTCAAGAGAAAGACCTTTTAATCAAGCAGATCCCTGCTCTGAAAGGCAAAAAAATCCTCATTATCGGGGACGTTGGTTTGGATGAATATGTGATGGGGCAAGTACGCCGTATCAGCCCAGAGGCTCCGGTTCCAGTTCTTGAAGTTGAAGAAGAAGACATGCGTTTGGGGCTGACTGCCAACGTCGCTCAAAACGTAGCCAGTCTTGGTGGGACGCCGATGATGATCTCTGTGGTCGGCGATGATACCGGTGCGAATCTTTTGAAAGAGCTGTCTGCGAAAAATGGTGTGAGCTGGGAATACATGATCGTGGATAAATCACGTCCCACGACTCGTAAAACGCGTATGATGGCTAAGCAGCAGCAAATCGTTCGCGTTGATTATGAACTTAAAAAATATCTTTCCGAAGAAACTGAAAACCGCGTTTTGGCGATGGTAGAAAAGCACGTGGGGCAAGCGGACTGCGTGATCATTGAAGACTATGCCAAAGGTGTTGTTTCTCGTAACGTCATTCAAAAAGTTTCTGAGATCTGTAAAAAGGCCGGAAAAAAATTGATGGTCGATCCAAATCGCAACAACCAAGGTTCATTCTATCAAGGTGTAGATTTGATCAAGCCGAATTACGACGAAGCGGTTGTTTTGACAGGCATGGATTTCGACGACTTGAAAGGCAACCCGAACAAGGTTGTTGAAGTCGGCCGTGCTTTGCAAAAAATTACCGGCGCCAAAGAAGTCGTTCTGACTCGCGGAAAAGACGGCATGACTATTTTCTCTGGCGATCAGATCACTGAAGTTCCAACGTATGCACGAAGAGTCTTCGACGTTACGGGCGCCGGCGATACAGTTATCGCTGCTTTGGCTCTGGGCTTGGTATCTGGTCTTTCTTTGGTTCACAGCTGCATGCTGGCTAATAACGCCGCAGGCGTGGTGGTCGGCAAAGTAGGTTGTGTCCCATGCGAAATCCCAGAGTTGATTGAATACATCAACGAAGTTCACTAAAAGCGGTGAAAAAGGCCCAACTGCTGCGTTGTCGGGCCATCTCCTCGCTCCGACGTGCATTAAGCACGCCTGCGCTGCGGGGATAGCCCTCCGCCTTGCATTTGAACCTTTTTGACCGCTTTTAAAGAGGTAAAATGGAGAAGTCGTACAAAGTAAATTCAAAGTTGCTGCCAGAGGGTTTTCCGCGGCAGTTTGATGCGCATATTTACTTTAGTGAAGAGCAGAGGGAATTTGCGAAGGAACTTCATCAAAAAGCGATCGTCTCATTCAAGGATCAGCAGGTCTTTACGGGACAGTTGATTCCTGAACCTATTGGTCCCCATCCACTTCCGATGTTTGAGATTAATTTTCCCAGAGAGAAGTTCACTGACGTGGTATTATGGTTAATGCGCGAACGGAAAGAATTATCTGTTCTGGTGCATGAGTTGACGGGAGATGATCTCTACGACCACACTCAAGCAGCGATGTGGTTGGGTCCACAGGTTGATCTCGACTACGAAGTATTCAAGGACTAAGCCTTTGATGGATGGGAGGCTTGATGATCTCTCGCGATTCAAATCTATACAAAAACATAGTCACGACCTGGAAGGCTCCTGGCGAGGTTTGGCTTTCTCAATTTGAATCTCATATTCTGAAAATCGAAAAGCTGTGGAATCTGGAACCGATCAAGCCGATCGATAATTTGTCTTTTCATTTTGTCGGTACCTCCAAGCGGAAATCCGATGGTTTGGATGTCGTCGTTAAAACGGGCTGTGATATTGAATCATTGGATCGGGAACGCCAGTGGTTGCGTCACTTCAATGGCGTCGCCGCCCAAGTGATTGAGTCTGATAAAGCCCTGGGGGCAACGTTGATGGAACGTTTGGTTCCAGGCACGACCCTTAAACAGTCCCGGGAAATTAGTGATGATGAGCAGACGATCGTACTTGCCGGGATGATCAAAGAGCTGAACGCTCGCACGGTGACGAGTGGCGCCTTCAAGCATATTTCAGAACTTGCGAAAGATCTGGATGTATTAAAGGGCGCGGTGGATGATCGAATGATTGATAAAGCTCGCCGTATTATTGCGGATCTGACTTTGGATCGCAGTCAGGATCGACTGCTTCATGGGGATCTTCATCACGATAATATTTTGAAACATAAGTATTCCTGGAAAGTCATTGATCCTCACGGTTATGTGGGTGATCCCGTTTTTGAAATGGCAGTGATGATGTACAACCCGCTTGATGCCTATCCTGTCAATCGGCCATTGCGAAAAACATTGGAACGTCGATTCGAGATTCTTAATGAACATATCGGTTTTGATATTCAGCGCATGAAGGCGTGGGCTTTTGCTGCGGCAATGATTTCCACGGCCTGGGATTACGGCGATACCAAAAAGATTTTTGGCATTCCCTTTTTAGTTGCGCAGGAGCTGCGTTCTTGATGTGATTTTCGTGAATTCAACCAGGAGATCACATCATGAAGCTCATCGTATCGTTGATTTTACTTTTCACTGCGCAGGCATTTGCTCAAAACTCAGATCCATTCGATGCTTTCATTGGTAAATACTCCATCGAGGGGAAACCTCGCGTAAAGGAAGTTAATTCTAACTATTGCATCCTGTACGGTTTTGGTGGCCTGAAGGGAATCAGTGTGAGCCCTGGTGATGCCAAATTTGAGTCTCACCGGGTGGATTTTGTGACCGCTTATAAATCAACCAGGCATTCAGTTATGAATTACGAAACTCGCAACGATCGTGACACGGCGGGATCCTTTGCAATGACATCGGGTGGAGAAGGATGGGCTGCGAACGTTCGTGGCACCTGGTCCGTTGGAAATAAGGAAGGAATTAGAATTCGTCTGCGTCGTACTGAGCGAGGCGCCGTGGTGAATTTGGATGATGAAACATTTCGTTCAGGAGTCCTCAGAAAGGCCTGTTACTATGAGGCCGATCTGATCAAGGTCGCCGAATAGCAGCCAAGCTCTGGTCAATTAAGCAATTTTTGCAAGGAAGGCTCTTTTTAGGGGCCTTTTTTATTGGCTAAAGCGCTGAAATCAGAGGAATTCCTAGGCGATCGGGGCCCCCTTGTGCTACATACCTCCCACGCATAATCCTATGTAACGGGACCACAAAAGTCCCAGCTGTAACAAGCATGGCTGTAATAAGCCGAGGAGCCCTAAGATGGAATTGAACGAAGGCATGAGCCCTGCTCTTGCACCTATCAACTACGCTGACGACGACGTTGCAAAACCCCTGGAAAACAAAGCCGCAAATTTCTATTCCATGACTTTGGAAGATTTGAAATCTTACCTAAAAGGTAAAGGCAAAGAGCAATTTCGTGCTCAACAAATCTTCAAATGGGTTTACGAACAACGTGTAACTGATCCAGAACAAATGACGAATTTGTCCAAGGACTTCCGCGCAGAACTTCCGAAGCTTCTTTCGTTCGAGCTTCCTAAAATTTTGACTCACTTGAAATCTGTCGATGGAACGCAAAAGTTTCTGTTCGATATGGGTGACAATCAAAGTGTTGAGTCCGTGGTGATTCCTTCAGAAGGTCGTCTGACTTTGTGTATTTCTTCTGAAGTGGGTTGCAACATTGGTTGCAAATTCTGTTTCACGGGCAAGCAAAAATTGAAACGTCGTTTGCGTACTGAAGATATCGTGGGTCAGTTCATGCAAGTTCATGATTCTTTGTCTGAAGGTCAACGTATCACCAACATCGTGTTCATGGGGATGGGCGAGCCGCTGGACAATCCAGAAGCTGTTTTCAAAACAATCGACGTGATCCACTCTCCATGGGGTATTAATTTGTCCCGTAAGAAAATCACTGTATCAACTTCTGGTATCGTTCCGGAAATGTGGCGTATTGCTGACGCGAAAGTTCGTTTGGCGGTGAGCTTGAATGCTCCAACGGATGAAATCCGCACCCAAGTGATGCCGATCAATAAAAAATGGAACACGACAATGTTGCTGGATGCTTGTAAGCAGTACACTGACAAAACTGGCGACAAGGTGACATTCGAGTACGTGATGCTAAAAGGCGTAACGGACTCTATCGAGAACGCTCGCCAAGTTGCAAAGCTGACTCGTGGTGTGCCATGCAAAATCAATATCATTCCATTCAATGAACATCCAGGCGCTCCTTACGAGCGTCCTTCAGATGCAACCATTGAGGCTTTCCACACGGAATTGAACCGTTTGGGTTGTCACGTTCTTCTTCGTCGTTCTATGGGACGCGATATCTTTGCAGCTTGCGGTCAATTGAACAGCACGCACAAAGAGGAAAATGCGACGATGGATATCTCCAATTCTAAATTGGCGGGGATGCCGAAGGCGAAACGCGAGTTGATGGCAGAGCATAAAGCGGAGCATGCAGCGAAAAACGCGGCATTTGCTGCGATGAGCTTTGAAAACGAAGCAGAACTTAACTGATTTACACTCCGGCGCCGCCGGAGTAGATATATCTTCATGGCGCTTCTGAAATTGGGAGCGCAAAGAAATAATCCGGAGAGATTTAAAATGTCTGAAATTTTAGTAGTGGGAAGCCTTGCATACGATTCAATTCAAACTCCATCGGGCCGTGCTGATCGTGCTTTGGGTGGATCTGCGAACTATTTTTCTCTAGCAGCTTCTTTGTTCTCTAAAGTTCGCGTGGTTGGCGTTGTTGGCGAAGACTACGATCAAAAAGATTACGATCTTTTGAATAACCGTGGTGTTGATTTGGCAGGTCTTTCTAAAGTTCCAGGGAAGACATTCCACTGGGCGGGTTCATACGAAGGCGATATGAACGAAGCGAAAACTTTGAACACAGAGTTGAACGTTTTCGAACATTTCAATCCACAATTGCCGGAGCACTACAAAGATTCTTCTTTCGTTTTCCTGGCAAACATTGCTCCAGAATTGCAGTTGCAAGTATTGTCGCAAGTGAAGCAACCTAAGTTTGTGGGTCTTGATACGATGAACCTTTGGATCAACATCAAGAAAGATGCTCTGCTTGAAGTTGTGAAAAAAGTGAACTTGGTTTTGATCAATGAAGGTGAAGCAAAAATGCTCACGGGTGCATCCAATGCGATTTCAGCGGCTCCAATGATCACTGCAATGGGTCCTTCGGCTGTTGTTATCAAACGCGGCGAGTATGGCTTTGCTATGTACACGAAAGAAGCGGGCTACTTCATTTTGCCTGCGATGCCGATCCCAACAGTGATCGATCCCACAGGTGCGGGTGACACATTCGCTGGTGGTTTCTTTGGTTACATCGCGGCTCAAAAAGAAGTTCCAACGGTGAACACGTTGAAACAAGCCTGCATCATGGGTTCTATGATGGCATCTCACACGATACAGGATTTCTCTGTGAAAGCCCTTTCCAAAGTGACTTTGGCAGATTTGGAAAAGCGCCTGGCAGAATACAAAAAAGTTATCACGGTTTAGGTAACAGTTCCCTTTTCAGAACGTAGCGCATCCCCAAAAACCGGCAGGCACCTTTTAGGGATGTGGTGTAGTGCTGTGGTGAAATAAAAAAGGCAGATCATTTTTTGATCTGCCTTTTTTATTTTGGATTAAGTCTTTGCCTTTTACGGGAGGGGTTAGACTAGTTCGATCTCGACCGGGATGTTGCCGCGAGTGGCGTTGGAATACGGGCACACTTTGTGGGCCGTCTCCAAAAGTTGTTGAGCGATGTTACGCTCGACGCCTGCGATTTTTGCGCGCAGTTTGACTGCGAGGGAGAAGCCGCCGCTGCCGTTCGGACCAATTCCCACATCTGCAGTGACAGAAGACGTGATTTTCGTTTTCTGTTGCATGGCCACGAAGTTCAGCGCGCTATCAAAGCAAGCTGCGTATCCAGCAGCGAAAAGCTGCTCTGGATTGGTGAACGCGCCACCTGATCCGCCCATTTCTTTGGGGATACGTACTTCAAGATTTAGGACTCCGTCAGAGCTTTCTACTTTTCCGTTGCGTCCGCCAGTTGCGGTTGCAACTGCTGTATAGAGCTTACTCATGATGACCTCCTTCTAAGGTTATTTTCATTTGCTCATTAAGTTTATTCAAAGTTTTGTGAAGCGTCTCAAGCTCGCCTTTTTTGCAATCGACATCGCACAACAATTTGTCGGGCAAAGTTGTGAAATGTTTTTCGAGTTTGCGACCCTCGGCGGTTAAGTGAACTTCCACTGTGCGTTCATCCTTGGCAGAACGCTTGCGCGTGATCCATCCGCGTTTCTCCATGCGTTTGATCAGAGGAGTCACAGTTCCTGTATCCAGCAGCAAAAGATCTGCGATCTCTGTTACTTTGCGGGGAGCCTTTTCCCACAAAACCAAAAACACCAAATACTGCGGATACGTCAGATCAAAGGCTTTAAAGTGTTCACCATAAAGCTGAGTGATCAAGCGGGAAGCCGCGTAGATCGGAAAGCAGAGTTGATTTTGCAAGAGAAGTTTCTTGTTCATACATCCAATCTTACGCCCATTTATATTGTGTGCAATTAAATTGTGTACAATCTATATTTAATACAATCGGGGTCCTGCGCCACAGGCAACAGGTACGTCCTTACCTTGTAAAGTAAGGACGTACCTGTTGCGAAGGCGTTACCGGTGACGCCTTGTTGCTACCAAAAGTGTGTCCGTACCTAAATGTCACTTTTGGTGGCGGCGCCGCTCCTGCACATTCATATTTGTGTCTCAAACTGGGACGGATTTGAGGGTGGGGTGACGCCTTGTTGCTACCAAAAGTGTGTCTTCACCTTCGGCGCGACCTTTTGGGGCTGGACGTTGTGCTAGTTAGGTGGAATCCCGTGGGAGTTCCTTAAGAGAAGTTGAGGAATTTCCGATAATTCCACTAGTATGTCGAAACGAAAAAAGAAATCTTCAGCGGCGGAAAACCTGATTGAATCACTGATGGACGATGTCCGTGGTATTCAAGAGGATGCGTCGTTTCATAAAGATGGTAAAGACTCGAGCCAAGAGCCGACGAATTTCCATCAGGCACCATCTGCAAAAGCAGACGGTGGTGAAGATATGTGGGCAGGCCTGGAAAAAGACGTCGGTGCAGAAATCGATGCGTCTGAGTTCGAAGGCGGTGTCGAAGAATATTCAAGCCGTGAAGCGGAAGACGATTACGCTGCTCAAGGTATTGAAGAGTTCGCGTCTGGCGATGAAATTTTAGATGGCGAAAAGCCGGTGGGCTTTGATTTACCGCCACGTCCTCAATACCCTGTGTATGAAGAGTCAGTCGAAGAATCTTATCAAGGTCCTTCCGCAGACGGAGGCTATCAAGCCGTTGACAGCATTGATGATGACCCAAGTGAAGCTGTGGTGGAAATGCCGGCTCCCGTAGAGCCGTATGTTCCGGCTTCATCGTCAAATTACCAAGATGATTTCACTAGCCCGGTAGATAACTTGGCGGCATCTTTGGGTGACAGCCAAAAAGAAGACAAGACAGTTTCTATTCAAGATTTGAATTTAACCAGTTCAAAAATGACTTCCGGTGGTAGCACAGATGCCGATCGCACTCTGGCCGTATCCGGTTTTGCGAATGCCCGTGTGGGTGGTCGTAAAAATAACGACGTGGATGTGAAAGTCAGTGTCGGTAATTTCCGTGGTAGCAATCGTGCTGGTTCTGCCAACGTGATGACTTCTGTGGATGCAAGCTTGGCGCAAGCTGAAAACTTGAAGCTGGCTCAGCAACGCATTTTGGAATTGGAAAAAGAAGTCGAGAGTCTGCGCAGCGAAAATGAAGAACTGGCTTCGGCTGGAGAGATCATTCGTGGTCGCACCGACGAATTGGGCGTGCGCATCGTCGCTGTGGAAAAAGAAAGAGCGGAAGACCGTGAATCTTTCCAAAGCGAGATCTTGATCCTGAAGGGCAATCTTCAGTACAAGGAAAACGAAGTTGCGAAGGCTCGTATCAAGATTGAAGAGCTGGAAACCAGACTAAAATCAGATTTCAAAAAGATCCGGGTTCGTGAACGCGAACTGGAAAATCGTCTAGAGCTTTTGCGCGCTGAGAAAGCCGCGTTAGTTCGGTCCAAAGATGAGTATATCCTTGACCAGAAAAGAAAGATTGATCAGCTTTCCCAGGAACTCGATAATTATCGTAATAAGTGTCTTGAGTTAAACAAGACTATCGAGGGGAATCAGGACCAATTCAAACGTACAGAGCGCGCTCTTCGTTTGGCCCTTTCTAATTTGGAAGTCAAAGAGGAAGGCGGACCTGTTCCACTCAAGAAGGCTGAGTAGGAATTCATGGAGTCCACCACATCACCAGCGGAAGTCAGCGACGGCTCAGCAGTCGTCGCTAAACCCGCACCAGTAAAAAAAATCAAGGTGGTTATCAGCGATTTGCATCTGGGCAAAGGCCGGCTTTTGGCTGAAGGTGGTATCAACTCTCTCGAAGAATTCTATTACGGCGATAAGCTTGTTGAATTTATCCATTACTATTCCACCGGTATTTATCGCGACTATGAAGTCGAATTGATTATCAATGGCGATTTCTTTAACTTTCTTCAGTGCGATTACAAAGGTCATTTTCTGTCAGTGATCACCGAGGCGGTGACCCTGGATATTTTGAAAGACATCGTCAAAGGCCACGAAAATGTATTTAAAGCGTTGGCCGAGTTTGCTGCGAAGCCAGGAAAGTCCATCACCTATATCGTCGGGAACCACGATCAGGGGATGCTGTGGCCGGCTTGTCGTGCGTTTGTAAATCAAGTGATCGGTGCACCGGTGCGCTTTAAAAACATCGTTTATTTCTTTGATGGTGTGCATATCGAACACGGGCACATGCATGAAGCCGCAAATCGTATGGACCCCAAAAAGTTCTTTTTGAAAAAGAATCTGGTGGAGCCCATCTTAAACCTGCCGTTTGGTTCACACTTCTTTTTGGAAGTGGTCTTAAAAATCAAGCAAACCTATCCGCATGTGGATAAGATTCGTCCTTTTGGCAAAATGCTGCGCTGGGCACTGGTTAATGAGACCATGAGTCTGGTGAAGGGTTTCTTCATGGCCAACCGCTACTTCTTAAGAAGTGTGTTCGTGAAGGACAGCCGACGTCATTGGCCTTTGAAAAGAATCATCCAAGTCATCTTGGAAAGTGCTATCTTTCCGGATTTGAGTGAATCAGCGCGTAAAATCCTGGGTGATGACCGAGTGCATACGGTGGTTTTTGGACACACCCACGTTTACCAGTACCGTCAGTGGTCGGAACACAAAGAATATTTTAACACAGGAACATGGACTGAGATCACTTCTTTAGATATCGTGTCTCTTGGAAAAATCACGAAACTGACCTATTGCTTGATTGAATATCCCGAAGACGGAGGACGCCCGCGTGGTCGTCTGAAAGAGTGGAACGGATATCATCGTATTGAGGAAGACGTCGCGATTTCGTAGTTTTTCCGACAACCGCTGTTGGAAAGAGAAATCACGATGTTGGAAATCACACAGGCTAAGCATACCAATCCCGAAAATCTTATTCAGGAATGCCAATCTTCTTTGAAATTGTTTTTGCAAAGAAAAGAAATTGGTTTCCCACAACTCGTGGAGCGCATTAACTTGTGGCAACAGTCCCACAAAACGGGCGCAGAGTTTGCTGCAAAATTTAAAAAGCTGGTGATTGTTGGCCTGGGCGGCAGTTCCCTTGGAACTCGCGTGATTCGCGAAGTGTTCAACGCGAACAATGTTTTCTTCGTTGATAACGTGGATGCCTTGGTTTTTGAAACCCTGATAGATGAGTTGGGTGACCTTAAAGACGTTGCCTGGGCTTTCATTTCCAAAAGTGGAACAACAATTGAATCATTGTGTGCCTTGGAACTTTTGGATCAGGTTTACAAAGATGAAGGTCTGCACCTGCCGACAAATTCGATCGTGATCTCAGAAACGAAATCCAGCTCTCTGACAGACTGGGCTCGTAAATACAAAGTTCCAGAGTGTGAAATTCCTGTGGATGTGGGTGGTCGTTTCTCGGTTCTTTCTCCAGTGGGTATGTTCCCTGCGGCTTTCATGGGCTTGGATCTGGAAAAATTCCGTGTGGGTGCGAAACGCGCTCTCTTGGATACGGCAACTGTGACTCAAACAATGGCTCAAGTTGTTCAATCTTATGGTCGTGAAGAGTGGATCACCTTGTTGTGGTCTTATAACTCGCGCATGAAAGACTTTGGTGGTTGGTATGCTCAGTTGTGGGCGGAGTCTTTGGGTAAACCGGTGACTCGTGCGGGGACACCAGCGCCTCGCGTTTCCACTCCGATCGCAGCGATCGGGGCTTCCGATCAGCACTCGATCTTGCAGCAGGTGATGGAAGGCACGAAAGATAAATTCGTTATCTTCCAACGCGTGGATGAGGCCGAGGGTGGTTCTATGCGTATTAAAAATCCGCAGTTCAAAGAAACCATGGATTTGAAAGATCGCACGATGGGTGAATTGTTAAGAGCAGAAGCTTTGGCAACTCAAGAAGCTCTGGTTGCCAATGGTGTCTCCACCATGACTTTGAAAGCGAAAGCTTTGGACGAAGAAACTTTGGGTTACTTGTTCATGTTCTGGCAGTTGGTTGTTGCCGGCTTGGGTGAGTACTTGAAAATCGATGCCTTCAACCAACCAGGGGTGGAAGCCGGAAAAGTTTTGGCGAAAGCGAAATTGAAAAAGTAAGCATTGAGAATTTTAAATTAAAAAAGGGAGCCCCCGCACGAGAGGGCTCCCTTTTTTTATTGTCCTCGAAAGAAGAAAAACCAGATCAGAATAACCACGATACCTGGTACTCCCAGGATATAGAGCAAGATCGGTACGCCGACTTTACCCTGAATGTTATCCAATACTGACGGTGGAAATTTATGGTTGTCCTTGTATTGACGGTTTTCGATCTCTTGTTGCAATTCAAGATAGCGATGTCCCAGTTCAATCCGCTCATTCAAGGTCGCATACCTTTCGTATTCCGGCAGTAGCTCCATTTCTTCTTCCTTGATGTGGTGCTCGACGAGTTCGGCCAATACCTTGCCCTTCGCAGTAAAGGATTTGTCGTCGACGGTTTGTTTCATGTCTTTGCAAATTTGATCAGTCAGCCGATGTTCCAATTCGCCCTCCAGGCCACCAGCCTCCATCAGGCGGTAATGCTTCAGAGAGGCGTACCAGGTTTTTTCCTCAGGCTTGGCGTGGGCGTCCATCAAGGGCGCAAACTCATTAAAGGCCGCGCGCTTTTCGGAAAGGCTGACATTCTCGTTCTTTAAAATTCCCAGCAGCGTTTTTAAAGGTTTGTGATCTTTTTTGATCAGTTGAACAATGTCATTCGTATGAGATGCCTTGGTATTGAGATTCGTCATGCCAGCCTCCTTGCCCAAAGTAAATGCAAGGAGTGATCCCATCCGCAAAAGTGGGTCAGCTGAAAATAAATGATGGGCGGGAAAAGAAAAATAAAAAAGCCAGAGGAGAAATGCCCCTGGCTGTGGAATTTTGGGATTGCTAAAAGACGTAAGCTATTTTTTGACTCCCGTGGAGCGAGAGTGCGAGTGGGCTTTACCGTACAGATGTGGCAGATAGCCCGCACCCAAAACACCCGCGTGGTTTTTGGTCTTTGCGATTTCGATTTTGCATTCAAGATCCGTGTTGATTTGACGAATAATCTTTGAATAGTTCGATTTCAAATCTTTGAAGAACAGATCTTTGATTTTAATCAAACCACCACTGATAAAGATTTTTTCCAAGTTGAAGGCGATAGAAAGATTGTGACAAAGGCTTGCCAAGGCAAAGGCCATGTCAGCAAACAAAATGTCGTACTTTGGATCTTTCGTTTCAACTAGTTCTTCGACGGAGTTGCCGTTGAAACCCATTTCTTTAGCGCGACGTAAAAGTCCCGTCCCTGAAGAAAGGCCTTCCACTGTGTAGTGATGAATTTTATCGGGATTGGCTTTTAGGCCGGGCATATCGATTACGAAATGCCCGCATTCAGAGCCCATGCCACTGGATTGGCAAGGAAAGCCATTAAAGATGATGCCAGTTCCCACACCTGTGCCTGTCGTCACAACAGCAAAGGATTTCATCCCTTTGGCTCCGCCAACCCAGCCCTCTGCCAAAGCTGCCGCAGTGGCATCGTGTTGGAAGTACACTTTTGTTTTAAAGCCACGTTTAACGATTTCTTTTTCCACCAAGTCACGGATAGGAACGATTTTCCAACCTGGGTAATTTACGGGATGTAGAAGCTTTCCTTCTTCGGCATTTAAAGGGCCTGCACTCGCAAGTCCAATGCCTTTGAATACGGAAGCGGCTGTTTCCTTGGGAAAACGCTTTTTAAAATCCTGGGCAATATCAGCCATCAAGTGAATGACACGCGTTTGAGTTTTTTGGGCAGAGCCCTCGCGTTTCATGTCGACAGGGACTTTCACGAAATCAAGCATCTCGCCGTTGTTATCCAGAAGAGCTGCCGCAAGTTTAGTTCCACCCAAATCGAAGCCGATAGTATATGTTTTCTTTTTCATAGCCCGCTTACTTTGCACGTTTATTTTGATCGCGGTTCAAAAGTACCAGAGATGAGAACGGAGGCAAGTTTACAGTGATAACTCCGTTGGAATTGACGTTGTATTTCATATCACTGCATTTGCGAGTTTGGCGGCTGTAAGACGGGCCAGTCAAGTTGCAGTAACTGCCCGCAGGCAAACCCGTTTGCAAATCACGAGTAATCGGGCTGCTGGAGAAATTCATCGCGACAAAACCCAAATTACCGCGGCTGAAGGACACGAATGTCGTGTTGTCTGTGTTCCAGTTAGATACGTAAAATGCTTTATCAGTTTGGTTTCTGAAGTTCACCATGGCCGCAACTTCAGGCAGGCGATGTTCGCATGTCCAAGGCGCCACACAGCTGTTGTTGGAATCCAAAATACCGAGCGTGTGAAGATTCGCACCTATCGGTGGCCCTTGATCGTAGGAATTGAAATCATATCCAGAGTAAACCTGGGGATAGCCATAAGGGTAAGCTAACATAAAGATTTGCGCCAAACGATAGGTGTAGTGATCGTTGCCGGTGTAGCGAAGAATGCTGGCATCACCGGTTCTTTCCAAATCATGATTCGTGACGAACACGATGGAGTGATCACTGTCGGGCATACCACGAGCAATATTGATCAAATTGCCTAAATTGCCGTTCTTGATGCTGGAACCCAGGATGAACGGATATTCGTAAGCTGTGACGTCACCTGCAGGGATGTAGTCGCCATAAGAAATCGGTCCATAGTTGTCATGAATGATTTCCTGGAAAACATAGGCAGAACGCTTCAAACGACGCGTCAGTTGCACCAGATCTTTTGCCGGGATGTGTTTTGCGGCATCCAAACGGAAACCCGCGACGCCCAAATCCAACATGTGATTTAGATAGTCTGCCATCTTTTGTTGAACATACGGTGATTCAGTTGCCAAATCGGCAAGACCCACCAACTGGCAGTTTTGCAATTCATAAAGGTCGCGGTAATTGACGATGTTGTCATTGCCGTTGCGACCGCAAGAATGAAAATCATTGGGACTGTAAATACCGGGATAATTTTTATGAGTGAAAGTCGATCCGGCAATACCAGATCCTTGAGGAAAGCCGGTCATGTGGTTCAAAACCGCATCGGCGTAAACATCAACGCCAGCGGCGTTACAGCGTCTGACCATGTCGGCGAATTCGGCTTCAGAGCCACCGCGTGATTCCAATTTATAACTGACTACTTGGTAGCGCTCCCACCAAGCACCGTTGTAAGTCACATGTTCGTGAGGAGGAGAAATTTGAACCGCAGAAAAACCAGAGGGGCCCAGGTACAACTCACACTCGCGTGCAACTTCTCTCCATGGCCACTCAAACAATTGAACGAAGACTGTTCTGGGAGCTGCAAGGGCCGAACTAGTACTCAACAAAAGAGTCAGGAGTAATATTGAACGTTGCAGTTTTGAGAACATGTGGTCTCCTATAAGCGCTGGTTCTGTCCGGTTTTCTTATCAAACAGGTGAGCCTTTGTCAGATCTATTTTCACCGGAACCTTTTGTCCCTTGGAAAATTTATCCATGGAATCCGTAATAATTCTCACACTTTGGCCCTCTAACTGTCCGTGGAGCATCTGTTGACCACCCAGGTTCTCAGACAGTTCTACCGTATAATCGCCCAGAGCGATTTCCTGGGCGCTCAGATCGCCCTTGTTGAATTTGAAGCTTTCAGGGCGAACTCCCAAAACTTGATCCGCTTTTTTCGCTTCCGGCCAAGGCAAGCGGCTGACAACGTTCCCTTCGATGAAGTTCATTTCCGGGGAACCGATGAAGCTTGCGATGAACATATTTTTGGGACGGTGATAAATGTCCGTAGGAGTGCCAACCTGTTCGATCACGCCATCTTTAAGAACGGCAATACGATCACCCATTGTTGTCGCTTCCATTTGATCATGGGTCACATAGATCATCGTGGATTTTGAATTTTCATGCAGACGTTTGATTTCCACACGCATTTGCGTGCGCAGGTGTGCATCCAAATTTGAAAGAGGTTCGTCGAACAAAATCACCGGTGTTTGACGAGCTAAAGCACGCCCCAAGGCCACGCGCTGACGTTGACCACCCGAAAGTTCTTTCGGGCGACGGGCCAGCAGGTGAGAGATCTGCAAAAGATCGGCGATTTCTTTCACGCGTTTGGCAATTTCGGGAGGTGAAACTTTTTGGAGTTTCAAACCGAAGCCCATGTTTTCCTCGACAGTCATATGCGGGTAAAGTGCATAACTTTGGAAGACCATAGCCAGATCGCGATCCTGAGGCTCGACGTTGTTGATGACTTTGCCGCCAACTTTGATCGTTCCGGAATCTAATGTTTCAAGACCAGCCAGAGTGCGAAGCAAAGTCGATTTCCCACAACCCGAAGGACCGACAAGAACCAGGAATTCACCGGAAGCGATTTCCAAATTGATGTCTTTCAAAATTTTAGCGGAGCCGAAACTTTTTGCGATGTTAGAAAATTCAATAGTCGCCATATTAACCCTTCACGCTTCCCATTGTCAGACCAGATACCAAATAACGGGAAATACTGATGAATAAAACCAAAACCGGAACGCTGACGATCAAGGCGCCTGCTGCATACAAGCCCCATTGAGTTGCCAGACTTGCCTGGAAGGAACGAAGTCCCAACGGCAAAGTATAAAGCTGTGGATCTTGCAGAACCACGGCGGCAATCACGTATTCAGAC
Organism: Bdellovibrio sp.; assembly: GCA_039594295.1. GTDB lineage: Bacteria > Bdellovibrionota > Bdellovibrionia > Bdellovibrionales > Bdellovibrionaceae > Bdellovibrio. The sequence continues at coordinate 163,591 of JBCNNR010000004.1, read as the reverse complement.
CAGCTTGACATAAAGCTGAACAAAGCCGTGATGACCAGTGCTGGTGAAGACACCGGCAGAATAATTTTTGTAAAGATCATCCAGCGCGAACAACCATCCAACAGGGCTGCTTCTTCAAGCTCGCGGGGAATGGTGTCATAGTACGCCTTCATCTGCCAGATACAGAACGGCAAAGCGGTCGAGGAATAGATAATAAACAATCCCCAAAAGCTGTCGATCAAGTGCAACTGTGACAGGATGATAAAGAACGGAAGCATCAACATCGTGGCTGGAAACATCTGTGTCGTCAGCAAAGAGAACAACATCATGTTGCGACCACGGAAGCGATAGCGAGAAAGCGCATAAGCACTGCACGCCGCTAAGGCCACACCAGCGAACGTCGTAACACCGCTGATGATCAAAGAATTTTTAAGCCACAACAAAAAATCTGTTTCTGTAAATAAGGAAACAAAGTTTTTGAAGGTTGAGTTCGGGCCAATGACTTCCAAAGACTGAGTTTGAAAAGCATTGTCGCCACGGAGAGAAACCGAGATCACATAAACGATCGGGTACAGTGAAAACACCGCAAACAAAAGGATCGAAATCCAGGCGAGAAGACGTTTAAACATTATTTAGTCTCCTTTTGGTATTGAGACTTAAGCATTCCCAGACCCCAGATCACCAGGATCAAGAAGATGATCACGGAAACTGCCGCCGCATAACCGTAGCGATACAAGTTGAACGCAGCTTTATACACATAAGATACCAGGATGTGAGTTTGATCTCCCGGCTCGCCGGAATTTGAAACCAACCAGATCACATTCAAGTTATTAAATGTCCAGATCGATCCCAGCAAAGCTGCGGGAACCATCACTGGCAACAACAACGGCCACGTGATGTGACGGAAACGCTGCCATGAAGTTGCGCCATCTAAACGGGCCGCTTCATACAAAGAGTGAGGGATGGACTGCAAACCACCTAAAGCCACGATCATCATGAAGGGGAAACCCAGCCACACGTTCGTGATAATACAAGCGGCGAAGGCGGTCGTTGGCTGACTCAACCATTGGATCGGAGTCAGGTGTAAAAACTTTTGCAGGAAGATGTTAATCGGACCGTACTCCTGATTAAACATCGCTCTCCAAGTCAGAGCCGTGATGTATTGAGGCACCGCCCACGGGATGATCAAAAGTGCTCTCCAGAAACCCTGGAAGGGCATTACTTGATTGATCACAACAGCCAAGAACACTCCCAAGGTCACATGGAAGAATACATTCACGCCGGTCCAGATCACTGTTTTTAAGAATAGGGAATAGAACTTAGGATCAGAGAGAGCATTCACATAGTGAGTGAAGCCGACGATCGACCAATCCTGGAATGTGCGAAGGCTGAAATTCGAAAAGGAGATCGCGATATTGTAGAAGAAAGGATAAACGATCACCGCAAAGATGCCGATGAAGGCCGGAAGCATCATATAGTAGGCAAAACGGTTGGGCCCCTGGAAGCCCTTGATAAAGGCCATCAAAGAGTTACGAGAGAACCACAAGCCGCCAAAAATCAATAAAACGAAAACGGCTTTAAGAACATAAGCGCCGGCATCGGGCTTAAGAACTTCATTCATCTCGGCAATTTGTTTTTCGGCCAGAACCTGGGCACCTTCAGCGCCTGCCTGCGGAGTCAAACTGCCTGCCAGAACTTTTTGGTACTGAATACGCAAGCTGTCCCAGATCGCGCGAACTTCAGGAACGATCGGCATAGGATGCCCTACTTCCATGATGTCTGCGGAAATTTTTAACAACGGATTGTTGCGAACGATATCAGATTCACGCGCATCCAGATTGGATGGCAAGATGCCGACTTTTTCTGCGAACTGAAGTTGTACCGGAGTCGACGTCAAATACATCAAGAGCTTGATCGCCGCTTCTTGATGTTGTGGGGATTTCATATTCACGTTTAATGAATAGCCCTTTGTTCCAACCAATGAAGCTGGCCATTTTCCTGTTCCCGAAATCATCGGAATACGTGCGATACCAAAATCAACTTTGGCTGCTTTGTAATCACCCCAAGACCAGTCGCCATTGATCAACATGGCGGCTTTGCCGTCTTTGAAAAGAGCATTGGCAGTTTCGTAGTCACACTCTTTAGGAATGATTTTGTATTTATCACGTAAATCCAGAATGAACTGGAAGGTATTCGCCAAAGCCGGGGTGTTCAAATTTGGTTGAACATCGTTTTTGATAAAGTCTTCGCCAAAAGCGGGAATGAACGGCGCGAAAAAGAATGGTTCGGTATAATTGAAAACCAAACCCCATTGATCAATACGGCCATCGCCGTTTTTATCAAGAGTCGCTTTCTTACCCATCTCGATCAACTCGTCAGAGTTTTTCGGAGGCACAGGCAAAAGCTTTTTATTATAGATCAACATCAAGTGGTTGCCGACAGCATCACCGATGGCAAAATGTTTGCCGTTGAAAGTGGGAGCCGCCAAGGGATCAAACTGTTTGAAATAACCAGCATCGATGACTTCGTCCAAAGGACGGATGATTCCCATTGTGGCGAAGGGACCAATTTGGTCAGAGGGCCCGTAAACCAGTTCCGGACCGGAGCCACCCATGGCAGCAGATTGATAACCACTGCGCAGTTCTTCGGTTTCGCGGTAGGTCGCCTGAACCGTGATATCAGGATTTTGTTTTTCAAATTCTTTGAGTACTTCGGCCAGAACTTGACGATGGCCATAGATCATTTGGTGCCACACATGAATACGGATTTTCTCCGCGTGGGCAGCCATTGAACATAATGAAATCAACAGAAACAAATAATACCGCATTATTGAACACCCGTGAATTGTGATCCTTTAGCCAGACGTAACACTACTGTTGTCATGCCGGGGATTTGGATTCGAGATTGAGCACGATCGAGGATCACTTGCGCGAGCATAGGATCAACATTCGGACCAAACGCAGGGTCGTAACCCCAGTTGTAGCTCAAAACTTTATGAGAGAAAACTCGAGGCCCTCTCGAGCTATTGAACATAACTAAAAGGGCTTCGTTTTGGTTGTGCAAAACCATCGCGATCAAGCCCGGATCAATCGTGCCTTCATTGTCGATGAAGACCAAACCGTTCATGATTTCAGCCAGGGAATTCATTTTGAACAGAGAGCTGCCTCTGCGCAGGCGCAGAAGGCCTTTATAGTAGTTTGCTGTTTGTGCAATCAATTGCGGTGTGACTTTCAGATCAGCACTTTGCAAACGTGGTTGCCAGAAAGCCCAGTCATTATAGTTCTTCCACGCGGGTGGAAGTCCCTGGCCCCAATAGTTATCGTTGCCCATCCAGTTAATGCGATTGAAATAGTCACCAGAATCATAAGAGTCCTGGTCACCATTTTTAGAGCGCAGCAATTCAACGCCGGCTTCCATAAAGGGGATGCCCTGGCTGAGCATAGGAATCGCCATCGCCAATTGATGCATACGTTGACGTTCGGAGGCCGTGGCTGTTTGTGGAACGCGACCATTCGTATAGAAGGGAGCTTTTGCCTGAATAGCATCCCACAAAGTGTAACCATCATGGGCCGAGACATAGTTGATGGTTTCAATAGGTTCAGCCGAAGTGGCCACCGGGCTGTTGCGATAAAGCAGATTTCCACCATAGATCACATTGCCGTAGTGCTCGCGGAACGAGAAATCGCGGAGGTTTCCTGCTAAGCCCACTTTGATCACATCACCTAAGTGGCGAAGTTTATCCATTTGTTCGTTGATATTTGTCGGCGTGTTTTGGTTGGCTGGTTCCTGATTGAAATCAAAATATAAACCCGTTGCGAAACCTTGATCCGATTTTTCTGAAGAACTTGTCGTGCCACCGCGAACGGCATCGCGCAGGCGATCGTTGAAGAAGCCAATGCCGGTACCATAAGCGTTGAGTTGGCTCATGGACTCCTGAGGATTTTGATTATAGAACGAACCAAATGGCCAAGCTTCACCATAGATATAGATGCGCGATCCGTCGACGCCATCACGTTGCAGAGTCAACGAGCGCAGAGCTTCTTTGACTCTCATAAGTGTTGTGCGTGAATGAAACGACATCAAATCAAAACGGAAGCCATCGATTTTATAGTTCTTCGCCCAATGAACAACGGAATCTACGATGAGCTTTTCCATCATAAAGTGCTCACTGGCGGTGTCGGCACAACAAGAGCTGTTGTAAGTGTAGCCTTCATCGTTCAGACGATAGTAATATAGAGGAACGATTTTATCGAAAACTGAAAATGCGCTGAGACCATTTTCGTAAGTGTGGTTGAAAACCACATCCTGGACCACTCGCAAACCTAAAGTGTTCAACGCTTGAACCATCGTGCGCGTTTCACGGACGCGAGACAAACCTTGCGGGTCCATCGCATAAGAACCGTCAGAAACAAAGAAGTGAACAGGATCATAACCCCAGTTGAAGGCATCGCGGGCACGAATTTGGGAAAGCGCCCCTTGAGCATCTTGAAGGTTTGAAGAAGAGGCATTGATGGTTTCCCACGTCGCCCGATTTTCATTCACAGAACCAAAGTCATTGAACGGCAAAAGATGAACGTGAGTTAAACCGGCATCAGCCAAAGATTTCAAATACTGCACGCCACGCCCGGAGCCTTGGGCAAAGGCATCGTAAGTTCCACGATAAACGAACGGAATGCTTTCGTCGTTGGCACTGAAATCACGAACGTGCAGTTCATAGATTGTAATGTCTTTGAAAGAGTTCAGATAAGGTTTTGTCAGGTTATCCCATCCATAGGGTTTAGACTCGCCGCTATCCAAATCCACCAGTTGAGATTTCGCACCATTCATCGCAAGACTGATGCTGTAGGGATCGGTAACCAAAGACGTTTCCATGCGATCCGTGAGTGGCTGATACACGGTCACTTCGTAAAGGTAGTAATAATTTTGGTACTGACGAGGAACTGCCGTTGTCCAAACGCCATACTGATAAGTCGGGATGAGGACCGCATCTGATTGTGTCGCAGTGGGTGAAGCAAACAATGCGACACGGACGGAGAAAGCCGTGGGTGCCCACAGCTTTAGTTGAAACTGACTGCCCTGATTGGTTACTCCCAGATCGTTCCCGCGATAAGCGTAAAGCTCGTCCAAAAGACCTGCATATTGAATGGCCGTTGAATCAAGGAGTTGATTTTGATCATTGGTTACGAAAACTTTCAGCGGACGGTGAATCAAGTCTTCGATCATTTGGCGGTTTAAAGCCGCAGTGCTGACCACCGCATAGTTGTCCTGTCTTTGCACCACAGGAAGAACATAAGTGCGCGGAACATCTCTGAAATTAACATCGCTGTTGGCCAACTGAAACATCATATTGTCGGCAACGCGAAGACCTTGGGGAAGTTTCACCAACATTTTTTGAGAGCTCAACCATTGCGCGCGCGCCGGTGAACCCGCTGATGCAGTCTCTATATATAGAAATGAAAGCGCTGTAAGAAAGAATGTCAGCAGTTGTTTCAAGCGTCGATCTAGCAAAGTATCCCCTTACTTTTTTTGCTAATTCCATGCATCAGTTCTGGTCAGGGCGGGACTTTATGGGTAAGCCTCGTGTTTTTCAAGGAATAGGGTATGAAAATAATCTTTTGGGTTCTTACGATATTGTTCGCAGCTTATAACGCACACGCTCTCGAGGCGGACTTCACCACTTATCTTCGTGGTGGTACGGGGATCAGCCAAGAGGGTGGCAAAATGGAGTGTTTCCGTAATAAGAATTTACCGGGTAATTTCCTACGTTTAGGAAATGAATGCGACTTCTACACGGAATTAGGATTCGTTTTCCATCACAAAAAAGCAGATGTGGCCGATCCTTCGTTTTTCAGAACGCAACTACGCTATGCGTATAGTTCTGACGGTTTACGTCAATGGGAGTCCACGAAAACAACGATTCCAGCGAGTCCAACAACTCCAACAACTGTTACGGTTCCTAAATCAGAAATCGAAGCGTACGTAAAAGCCGGCGGTTTTGAAGGCAACCCGATTGAGTACTGGGTGGGGAAAAGATTCTATCGTGATGTCGATTTGTACATCTTCGATTGGTACTACTATGGCGAGATGGCCGGCGTCGGTGCCGGTGTTGAAGCCATTCCCGTGGGCCCAGGTAAATTGGCGATCGCAAATCTGATTCAGGCGAATGAGGATTTCAATACAACTTCTATCGGTCGTCCGGTTTTGAATATTTGGGATTTCAGATACTCGACAATTCCTGCTTTCGCGGAACAAAACATCAGCTTCTGGGGTGTTTATGCGTGGGCGAAAGAAAGCACTCAAGGTACGACAACTTTTGAAGCAACAAATGGTTACGTACTTGCGACGAAACTTGAAGGCAAAGGCCTGGGTGGTTACAACAAAGCGGTTGTTGAATTCGGTCAAGGCGCGATGAAAGATTTCAACGTCTATGGCAACAGCGCTGTTGATACTTCCAAAGTTTCTCAAGTCGCACAAAATAAAGCTTGGAATGTTCGTTTGGTTGAAGACTGGTCCATGGATGTTGTTGAGAACTGGGCATTCCTTGCGGGCTTCGCTGCAAGTTATGGCAGCAACGGTTTAGATAAAGACAATGTCGTGCAATGGCAGGGTATTGGTGTTCGTCCGGTTTACTACTTTACCGACCGATTCCAATTGGCGACTGAAGTTGGTTACACTCGTTATGAGGATCAAAGTGAAAAAGACACTGTTACTGGTGCTTACGTAGGTCCTCGCGATTTGGGTCGTATTGCCGTAGCACCTCAACTTTCATTTAAAAAGAGCGTATGGGGACGTCCAGTTATGCGCGCTTATGCGTCCTACTCATTTTGGAATTCAGCGAATCAGGGGGCGAACTATATCGGTGGAAGTGCACCGACGTTTGCGGACAAATCCAATGGTTTCAACGTGGGTTACCAGTACGAAGTTTGGTTCTAGTTCTAGTCTAACAGCCCCCCCGATCTAAAGTCGGGGGAGTTGATGCATCATTGTCACCTTTCACTCCCTTCCCTATAATTGTCGTTATGGCTAACAACGACGATTCTGATAATTTAGAAAAAACCAGTATAGTTGCGAGTGACACCTTCAAAGGAAAATTGCGAGAGGCAGATGATGTTCCTCCCGCAGTTCTTGTTTTGATTGGGCCTCCAGGATACGTGGGTAAGCAATATCCTATCACTGCGAACGACATCACGATCGGTCGTTCCGTGGAAAGCCAAGTCTATATTGATGATAAGAGTTTGAGTCGCTCGCATGCGAAGTTTGCTGTGAATGGCAGCGAAGTTTCTGTGATCGATTTGGGTTCGACGAATAAGACAGTGGTGAACGGGCAAACGATTCCACCTTTGGCGTCATGTTTACTTAAAAATAATGACCAAATCAAAACTGGTAACGTGATTTTCAAGTTTCTGGAAAAAGGCAGTCTTGAAGCGATGAGTACTTCGGCGTTGTATGAACGCGCGCAAAAAGATGCTTTGACGGGGGCTCACTCAAAAGGTGCTTTGATTGAAAAAGGCCCAGAAGCGATGAAGCGTTCAGAAGTTTTGAACGAACCATTGAGTTTGGTCACTTTCGACATCGATCATTTTAAGAAAATCAACGATGGCTATGGTCACCCGGGTGGTGACTATGTTCTTAAAGAGCTTTGCCGTATCGTGATCATGAAATTGATTCGCGCGAATGACTTCTTTTCTCGTTACGGTGGGGAAGAGTTTGTGCTGTTGCTTTCCGGATCGAATGCGAAAGTCGCAGCAGAAGTGGGCGAACGTATTCGTCACACCATCGAAACAAGTGAGTTTGTTTTTGAAGGTAAGAAGATCCCCGTGACTATTTCAGTGGGTGTTGCGACCAAGTACGCGGCAGAGACTGAATGGACTCAGCTCTATGATCGTGCCGATAAAGCCTTGTATCAGTCGAAACAAGGCGGCCGAAATAAAGTCACAGTAGCTCCATAAATGAAAAAACCCGGTGAAACCGGGTTTTTTCATTTTCAAAGAGTGAAATTAATTTCGCACATTCTTTGGATAAGGGGTGGCGCGTTTCGCTGGTTTAGGTGATGCGATGGCGCGATTCTTTTTCACCACTTTTCTTTGTGTATAAGTCGGTGGCTTTTTGAAAGGACTTGGCGGAGCTGGCAAAACGGGTTGTGGAGGCGGTCTGCGCGCCTGGATTGGTGTCAATGTCGGGACCGAAGAATAAATCTGCGGCGCAGGTTTGCGGGCTTCAACATTGGATTTTCCCAGGAGCAGTCCCACGGTTAAAACCAGGGCAATGGCCACAGCTCCCACTAACAGATTTCCGAATTTTCCACTTTCTCTTAAAGACATGTTTGGAATATTTAAAATATTTGGAGCCGGATTCGTCCAGCGCGGATGTGGGGGGATCATTTCCGCGGAAACATACGCTGGTGGCGGCGGCGTTTTGATTCCTTGCAGACGAGGAGCCGTGATCGATTTATTGGTCAACATCGACATCACTTCCTCTGCCGTTGCGGTCGTACTGATCGTCATGGTTTTATCGTCTTCGACCACAAACTGACGAATTTCTTCCATCGTCTGTTTATAGGTAACCGCAAACGATTCCTTCATATAATCCGCCAAAGCAAGAGCCGAGAAGTCAGGATGTTTCGTGGAAAGCAAAGTGCCAAGATGACGAGCGAGTTCGTTGGCATCCTCGGCCCGGAACTGTGCCTGGTGATGCAACATTTTAGGCAGAACATTAAGAAGCTCTTCGGAACGGTCTTTAATCACAGCCGTCGGGAGATTGATCACGTCATAAAGACGAATGGATTCTTTAACTTCGCCAACGGTGCTACCGCCAAAGAAACGCGCGTTGGCCAAAAGCTCCCAGAAGACAATTCCCAGAGAGAAAATATCTGTGCGGTTGTCCAGGGTTTCGCGATTGATTTGTTCAGGACTCATGTAAGCGACTTTGCCTTTGACCTGACCCAGTTGCGTTTGCTCTGCATCCATCGTGGCTTTGGCGATTCCGAAGTCGATGATTTTTACTTCACCTTCGAAAGAAATTAAAATGTTGTGAGGACTGATGTCCCGGTGAATCAGCTTCAATGCCGAACCGGTTTGTGGATCCACGGATTGATAAGCATAGGCCAAGGCCAGCGCCACCTGGTGAATAATATAAAGAATAAAAGGGGTCGCCAGGGGATCGGCCTTGTCGCGATGATAGGACATCAGATCACGCAAAGTGACGCCGTGAATGTACTCCATCACCATGAAAGCGCGATTGTTGTGTTCTCCAAAATCATAAATCTTCACGATGTTTTGATGATTCAAATTTGCACTGACACGAATTTCTTTAAAGAACATCTCTTTAAAAATATCCGCATTGTGATCATCTGGCAGAGTGGTTTTAATCGCCACCAATTTGCTAACACCAAATCTGGAATCGGATTTTCCCAAATAAACTTCCGCCATACCGCCTTCCGCGATACGCTTGATTATCTGAAACTGTCCGATGCGTTTTGGTGTCTTCATGTCTGAGAACTTTTCGGTTTTTTATGTCATTCTCATAACTTCGGAGATTTCATAAAGTGTTCCATAATTGGAATAGTCGTTCCCGTGTTCATTGTGAGGGAACGGTTAGTGAGTCTAACCCCGCGAGATTCATAGCTTAAAATGACTTCTTGGTTCAATACTGTGTTCATGCAAAACCAGACTATTACAGAATTCATGATGAATAAATTCGAAGAACTACGTAAGTCAAATCGCCGTATTTCATTGCGTATGGTTGCTTACAAAATCGGCATCACGCCAGGTCGCTTGAGCGAGTTGATTCGCGGCAAACGCCCCTTGAGCGAATTCTATTTTGAAAAGATCTCAACAGGATTGGGACTTAATCAGGATGAACGCCAACAGCTGCGCTCGTATATCTCTGTGACGTCTCGTCGCTTTAACTCCGACCGTGTGTTGGGAGTGAAAAGTGGCAATTTGATGGGTGGTTGGGAAGAGTACGCGATTTTGAATTTGCTAAGAATTGCCAATGGCAATGATGATATCAACTGGATCGCGGATCGTTTGGCGTTGACTCCCGAGGCAGTGGAGCAGGGCTTGGCAAACTTGGAGCGCATGGAACTGATTCGTATAGAAGAGCGTGGAATTGAAATTGTCCACCGTCGTTTGATCACGTCCTATGAGTGCGCGAATCAAGAGAGCCGTGAGTATTATAAAAAGCATTTGGAAAAAGCCAGCCAAGCAATGGAGCTGGACATGAACTCGAGTTACACGGGTGTCACGTTGACGGTAAATCCTCAACAAATCCCAGTCGCCGAGCGCATGATCGAGCGCTTCCGAGGGCGCATTCTGCGCTTATTGCAGCAAGGTACACAGAGTGAGGTTTACTCTTTGAATATTCAGATGTTCCCTTTGTCTGTGCCTGGGCATCTCTCGAAGGCCGCTGCTGGAGCGAATCTGACGGAGTCGCCGCGCGTCGAGCTTGATAAAGTTTAAAACATCAAGTTATGGTGTCTCCTCAGGGGACACCAATGACTTTAAACCGTTTTTTAAGTGCTAAACTAGAAGAGATGCAGAAAAAGAATCCGCGTTTTTCTATGCGTGCTTTGGCGCAAAAAGCGGGAGTGTCTCCGGGGCGTTTGAACGAAATCTTGCATGAACGTCGTCCACTTAGTGATCACTATTGTAATCGCATTGCCTATGGTCTGAGTTTAAGTCAGGAAGAACAAGTTGTTCTTTCAAGCTTTGTCACTGTTCGGGCGAAGCGTGTTACTTTCCAAAAAGTTTTGAAAAATCAAGAACTGGATTTGATCAAAAGCTGGGAACCCTATGCGATTTTGAACTTGATGAAGACCGAAGACTTTGAAAGCTCTACGGAATGGATTGCGAAGCGTCTGGCGTTGTCGGTTGAACAGACTGACCACTGGTTAAACCTTCTCGAATCTCAAGGTGTTCTGAAAATGAAGAACGGTCGTTGGGTGCGGATTCCCGCTCAGTTAACGACGACCACGGATATTCCAAGTTCTGCCATCGTCGAAGCTCACGTGGCTAATTTAAAAAAAGCTCAAGAGGCTTTGCAAACGGTTTCTCCGGCGAAACGTCATTATGGCAATATCACCATTCCGATCAACGTCGCGAAGATCGAAGAAGCAAAGCAAATGCTCACTCAATTCCGTCGTAAGATGGCGTTGCTTTTGGAAGATGGTCCCAAGACTGAAGTTTATAATTTATCCATGCAGTTTTATCCTCTGACGGATGTGAACGAAAGAGACGCGGACTCTTCGTCCTCCACTTAGTCTCAAATTGATTCGTCCATAACTTTATCAAATGATTTCCCTGAACCCGTGTGATTTGTGGTTTAAACGCTCTGGCAGTCCTTTAGAGCGATTGTTTCCCAAGAAAGCACTCAAGTAGCAGGGTAAAGCCATGTCTAGGATCTGGGCGAATTTAAAAATATCAACAGCTACAAATCAATCCATGGGCAGATGAAGCGAATTTGGGCCGAGCCTTGAAATTGCATTACTCAAAAATGCTTGGAGGGGGAATGAAGCTTTCTATCAGCAAGTTGGCGTTGTTGTTTGGAACACCTATTGTTCTGCTGGGATATCAAAATTGTGCAAAGCTTGGGACTGACAATTTAATAGGAGGAAGTTCAGGCTTTGTTTCCAGTGGTTCAACAGAAATCGCTTCCACTCAATCATCTGCGGATACTGCTGAGGAAGCTTCCACTCCAGCACTAACCGGGGCTCCAGCGGAAAAATCTCAAACACTTTTGGCCGATGCTTGGAAAGCCTGTCGCCAGCCCGCTTCGCTGGCAGCAACCCCAGACGGGGAGTTTGCAATTCAAACATGCTTGAATCTTTTTTGTCAGTCGTCCACCCGAAACTCAATGTGTACCGCTCTTTTGCAAATTCAAAATTCTCACACTTTGTGATGTCCCCTTATTGGAAATCTGGCCCTCATTTTTGAAATTTGAGATCTCCTTTGAAAATAGAGTGCTCCCATTATTCATTAATTTTTTGAGAATAGCTGTGAAACACTAGGTGAGGACTCATATTTTCCCTCGTAATCACTCAAGAAAACCAAATAACTTACTCTCTTTTTCGTCTCTCTTTTTTATTGCAAATTAACAATGAACTGTCCCATTTGTTTCAGTTTGATGCAGGACCTAGGTCAGTTTGGAGCATCCGACTCCCTAAACAAAAATTCTGTAATCACAAGGAATCTCTAGTATTTACCTTTCTCTGCCGAAGAATATGGAGTCGTTCTGGAATGTTCGGGGAGTACTATGAGAGCAAATACATTTTCAAGATTCAGTAAAATGCGAATCATGATTCTGTTCATGTCCTTGTTTGTATTCGTTTCTGCGAATGCAGCTCCTACGACATTTTCATATCAGGGACGAATCACCAGTGCGACTGGCGCAAGTCCTGGGTTCACCATGGCATCTTTTAGTTTCTCTATTATGGTCGATAAATCCCATGGCAAAAATCCTAACTGTACACTGTGGCGTGAACAGGCAGATTTAGTTCCAATATCTTCGGATGGTCTTTTTGACGTCGCGATCGGTGAAGGCACCGCTAACTTTCCAAATTCATCTTCAAAAGTTTATGACTATATGAATAACTCCGGCACAGTGTCTTGTGCTGAGGGTGGAACATTCTTGTTGTCTGCAAGTGATGTGCGTTTCCTGGATGTGCAGTTTAATCCAAATGGAACTGCTGGCTGGAATCATATTACTCCTGCTTCAGAGATTCGTTCTGTGCCATATGCGACCAATGCTATTTCCGCAGAAAAATTGGGCGGCTTGGTTGCAACTGATTACGTCAGAAAAACAGATCTGATTGGTTGTACGACAGGACAGTTTGTTACCTTCAATGGTTCCGCTTTTGGTTGTGACACACCAGCGGGCGGAGGTTCTTCACAGGATGCATCTTATACTATTAAAGGTTTGGTGCAATTTCTGACCAATGCAGCGACTTCCGGTATCGTGGTGACAAATGGTGTGGCCCAAGTCAATACAGGGACTGGGGCCAATCAAATCGTGAAACTTGATGGTTCTGGAAAACTTCCGGCGGTGGATGGCTCCGCATTGACGGGTATCGTGGCTTCATCAGCGACGACGGCAACCACTGCGGGGACGGCAACAAATTTCTCGGGCTCCTTGTCTGGAGATGTGTCGGGGACTCAATCTGCAACATCAGTTGATAAAGTCAAAGGCATGTCAGTTGTTACGACTGGTGCCGCGAATGGAAAAGTCTTGAAATATTCATCGGGCACTTTGGTGTTCGCCGATGATGATACCGGTTCCACGGTGAGTGATTCTTCATATACTGTTAAAGGTATCGTGCAATTTAATACCAATGCGGCGACATCAGGAATTTCAATTGTTTCGGGTGTGGCTACAGTGAATACAGGTACGGCTGCTAATCAAATCGTAAAATTGGATGGCTCTGCAAAACTTCCAGCAGTCGACGGTTCGCAATTGACTGGTGTCGTAGCTTCTTCTGCGACGACAGCAGGTTCTGCGACAAACTTTACCGGTTCCTTGGTCGGCGATGTGAGCGGCACGCAGGGTGCGACATCTGTTGATAAAATCAAAGGCGCTGCTGTTGATACAACGGGAATCGCTATTGGCAAAATTCTTAAATACGATGGTACGAAATGGACGATGGCAGATGATAATACGGGTGGTACACCTGCGGATTCATCTTACTCTACAAAAGGTATTGTGCAGTTTGATACAAACGCTGCTGTTTCGGGGATTACGGTGTCTACAGGTGTGGCCAAGGTCAATGCCGGTACAGCGGCTAACCAAATCGTTCAATTGGATGGAACGGCGAAGTTGCCGGCGGTGGACGGTTCGGCTTTGACAAATATCGTGGCGTCTTCATTGTCTGGCATCTTGCCAATCAATAAAGGTGGTACGGGTCAGTCGACAAAACAAGCGGGCTTTGATGCGCTTTCTCCTTTGGCAAGCAAAGGCAGTATCATCACTCATGATGGTTCTAACAATGTGTCCTTGGCGGTGGGCTCCACCGATGGTCATGTCTTGATGGTGGATGCAGCAGCGACGAATGGAATCAAATGGGCTGCACCAACTGCCACAGATATCACGACCATTACCGGAACGGGTATCGTGCAAAGAACAGGTGCTGGAACTTTTGCGGCACTGGGTACGACCGCTCCAATTAATGTCACTGGCTCCAGTATCGGATTAGCTTACAGCACTGGTTTAACCACAAGTGCGGGTTCCTTGGTTGTTGACGCGGGGACGACGGCAAATAAAATCGTTCAATTGGATTCCTCTGCAAAATTGCCAGCGGTTGATGGGTCTCAGTTGACGGGTGTTGTGGCTTCAAGTGCGGCGACAGCAACGAACTTTACGGGTGCATTGGTTGGTGACGTGAGTGGTACTCAGGGTGCAACGTCAGTGGATAAAATCAAAGGCGCTGTGGTTGATACAACGGGTATTGCGACAGGTAAGATTCTAAAATACGACGGGACAAAATGGACGATGGCAGACGATGCGACAGGTGGTTCACCGGTTGATGCATCGACTTCTGCTAAAGGGATCATGCAAGTGGGCTCAGGATTGTCAGTTACTGCGGGCCTGGTCAGTGTGGATGCGGCAAATCTCGCGGTGAATCCAGCGAACTTGACCGCTGTGGTTCCAATCACTAAAGGTGGTACCGGTCAAGCAACCAAAACGGCGGGTTTCGATGCGCTCTCTCCACTGACAACGGCCGGTGATCTGATCACTTCTGATGGGACTAATAACGTGCGTATCGCTCGCGGTACAGCAGGACAAATTCTTTCCTCCACAGCAGGTGGCTTGCAGTGGATCAATGCTCCAACGTCAGTCACGAATTTCTCGGGTTCCTTGGTTGGTGACGTGAGTGGTACGCAAGGTGCGACGTCAGTTGATAAAATTAAAGGTGCTGTGGTTGATACAACTGGTATCGCCACAGGTAAAATTCTAAAATACGACGGAACCAAATGGACGATGGCTGATGATGCCACGGGTTCGGCTCCAGGTGATGCTTCTTATGCTGCTAAGGGTACGGTGCAATTCCTTACTGATGCGGCGACTTCAGGTATTTCGGTGACCACGGGTGTGGCCCAGGTCAATACAGGTATAGGCGCCAATCAAATCGTAAAATTGGATGCTTCTGCAAAACTTCCAGCCGTCGATGGTTCGGCGTTGACGAATGTCTCAGCTGCATCGGCAGGAGATTTAACTTCGATCACAGGTACGGGATTGGTGCAAAGAACAGGTGCCGGTGCTTACTCCACGTTGGGAACAACTTCTCCGTTGGCAGTATCGGCTGGTAATTTGGTGTTGAATACAGTTCCAATTGCAAGTGGTGGTACGGGTCAAACATCAAAAACAGCAGCCTTTGATGCGTTGTCGCCGTTAACGACAGCGGGTGACCTTGTGACTTCCGATGGTACCAACAACGTTCGTATCGCTCGCGGTACGGCAGGACAAATTCTTTCTTCCACAGCAGGTGGCTTGCAGTGGATCAATGCTCCGACCTCGGTAACGAACTTCTCTGGTTCGTTGGTAGGTGATGTGAGTGGTACGCAAGGTGCGACTTCGGTTGATAAAATCAAGGGGACACCAGTTGTTACAACGGGTATTGCCGATGGAAAGATTTTGAAATACCAATCTGGTAACTGGGTGATCGCAGACGATGCGACAGGCACTTCTCCAAGTGATGCAAGCACATCGGTTAAAGGTATCATGCAAGTCGGCTCCGGATTGTCTGTGACGGCGGGCTTAGTCAGTGTTGATGCGGCAAATTTAGCAGTGAATCCTGCGAACTTCTCTGCCGTGGTACCAATTACAAAGGGTGGTACCGGTCAAGCAACGAAAACGGCTGGTTTTGATGCTTTGTCTCCATTGACGACAGCAGGTGATTTGATCACTTCAGATGGCACCAATAATATCCGTATGGCTCGTGGTACGACCGGTCAGGTATTGTCATCAACAGCGTCTGGTTTGCAGTGGATCACTCCGACTTCAGGTACGGTGACGGGTGTGACGGGCAATGCGCCGATTTCAATCACAGGCACAGCTGCGGCTCCTGTGGTGAATGTCGGTACGGCAACAACTTCGGCGTTGGGTGTGGTACAGGTGGGTTCAGGTATCGCGGTGTCATCGGGGACGATCTCGGCGGATCCGGCGAATTTTCCTTCAGCTGTACCAATTGCTAAAGGTGGTACCGGTCAGACGACTGCCGCTGCGGCTTACGCGGCCCTGTCACCATTGGCAGCCAAAGGTGACATCGTCACTCGCAGTGCGACGGCTCCCATGGTATTGAACGTAGGAACTGATGGTCAGGTCTTGATGGCAGACAGTGCGCAAACGGGCGGCCTTAAATGGGGAACTCCTTCTGCGTCGGATTTGACTTCGATTACGGGTACGGGTCTGGTGCAAAGAACTGGTGTAAATACCTATGCAACTTTAGGAACAACTTCTCCCTTGGCGGTTTCCGCTGGCAATTTGGTGTTAAATACAGTTCCAATTGCAAGTGGTGGTACCGGTCAGACGACGAAAACCGCAGCGTTTGATGCTTTGTCTCCGTTGACGACGTCGGGTGATTTGGTGACTTCAGATGGTACAAACAATGTTCGTATCGCCCGCGGTACGACTGGTCAGGTGTTGTCATCAACCGCGACGGGTTTGCAGTGGATCACACCGACAGCGGGTACGGTGACCGGCGTGACGGGTAATGCGCCGATTTCGATCACAGGGACGGCTGCGGCTCCGGTGGTGAATGTCGGTACGGCAACAACTTCGGCGTTGGGTGTGGTGCAAGTCGGTTCCGGTATCGCCGTGTCGTCTGGAACAATCTCAGCGGATCCAGCGAACTTCCCTTCGGCTGTTCCCGTTTCCAAGGGTGGTACGGGATTAACAAGTGTGACGCCAAATCGTTTGATTGCCTCCTCAGGTGCGGGTGCGATCACGCCGTTTAACTGTTCCCTTGGTGAAATGATCACATTCGATGCTTCTGGAAATTACGGCTGCAGTACTTATACGGCTGCGGGCTTCGTGCTTAACGGTGGTAACACGGGGGCGGTGACTGTCGGAACAAATGATGCGACGGCATTGACACTTGAAACCAATAATACGGCGGCCTTGGTGGTGGATTCTTCACAAAATATTGAAATTCAAAAAGCTATCACCAGCAAAACAACCAGCAACGCAGGGACGAGTATCAGTTTTGCGTCGGGTAACTTGCAATATACATCCGCAAGCTGCGGTGCCTTCACATTATCCGGTATGAAGGATGGTGGTACCTATATGCTGGCAGTAAAGGGTACGACGTCTGGAACTTGTACATTTACTCACGCTGGATTTACTGTGCACGATTCTCCGGATAATGCGGCAACCACATCGGGTAAGCACACGATTTATACCTTCGTGGTTATGGGTACAGATATCTATTGGTCGTGGGTGACAGGTTACTAAAATCTGGGATAGAGTTTGAGTCATGGAAAAGAAGGTCAATTTTATTCAAGATCTTTTGGAAAGATTCGGTGACCCAGATACAGTTGTAAATCATCTGAAGTCGGTCACGGAGCAGTCTCCTGTGGGCGCGCGCCTGGATCTTCAAGTGTTTCTGAACGCCGTTGGGCGCGAGGAAGAATCGTTCGCAGTTTCAAATGAGTTAATTAAAATAGCTCCTGAAGACCCTCGGGTTTTGTTCAATCATGGGTGGCACTGGCTTAAAAGAAATCAAATGCAAAAGGGCATGGCCCTGTTGGAATTTGGTCGTGCGCTTAATACTTATGGACATCAGCGTTTGCCGTCTTCGCAGCCACTCTGGACACCAGAAAATGGTCGCGGGCATCGAGTTCATTTGGTTTTGGAAGGTGGTTTTGGTGACGAAATCATTCACTTCCGTTTTTGCAAAGACTTGGTTGAAAAATATGACTGCAAAGTGACGGTCGTCTGTCATCCTAAGTTGGCAACTGTGTTCGCCAATTCACCTTATGTCGCAGCAGTGATGCAACGTGAAGTGGCGACGGGTGTTTACCATGATTCCTGGCTTCCTGGGATGTCGGCGGCCTTGGCATTGGGATATGAAAATAAAGATTTGAGTGGCGAGAAGTATTTGTCGCCACGGCCCGTGTTTTCTGAAAAATGGAAAAGTCTGATTAGCACTGCGGGAAAGGGAAAACTGAAAGTTGGTATTCGCTGGGCTGGCAATCCTGCGTTTGAGCATCAACAATTTCGTAGTTTTCCTCCCGAGATTTTAACCGATCTGTTTGATATCCCGGGTGTACAACTTTTCTCTTTTCAAAAAGACGACAATTTGGTGAAGTTAAACGAGAGCATCATGGATTTGGGGCCTCACCTGGCAACGTGGGATGACACGGTCGCGGCTTTGAATGAAATGGATCTGGTTATCAGCTCCTGCACCAGTGTCGCTCACGCCAGTGCCGCGAGTGGTGTAAAGACCTGGGTCCTAGTGCCGGCATTGCCTTATTTTGTCTGGGCATTGGAGGGAAATACCTCTCCTTGGTACGACTCTGTGAATTTGTATCGTCAGCAAAAATTTGGAACTTGGGCTGATGTTGGCGCTAAAGTGAGAAATGATTTGTCTGAATTGGTACGTCAATAGCGGAAGGGATTTCGTCTATGAGTGGGTCAGAACACAAAAAGAATTCGCGCCGGGAATTTATCACACAAATTCTTGCCAGTGGCGCCACAGTTCAAACCGGACTGTGGAGTTCTTTGCTTGGTGCTCTGACAACCGTGGCAGCTGACGAAGCTGATGCTCAAATTCAAACACACAGTTTTTGGAAAAAGAAATCAACGAATCCTTATTATGGCTGGGGAATGAATTCGTATGGTAATTTGGGATTAGGCACGACCTCAAATGTCTCGAGTCCTACGAATATCAACTTATCTCCAACAAAAATGGCGGCCGGATCAGCATTTGCGTTGGCACTGACGGCTGATGGGAAATTATATTCCACGGGCAGTAACATCAGTGGGCAATTGGGATTGAATCTCAGCACGGCGACGACCAAATCCAGCTTTACTCAAATCACCTCGGGAGCTGGTTCGTGGACGCAAGTTGCAGCCGGTGATAATTTCGGGATGGCCGTCGATACCAACGGTTATCTTTGGACATTTGGCAGAAATAGTTATGGCCAACTGGGGATTAATTTAACAGCGGACAAGAGCTCTCCCGTGCAACTGGCGGGCACCACAGTTTGGTCAAAAATTGCTGGGGGAATGTTTCATGCTGCAGGAATCACCTCGACAGGGGCTCTGTTTTGCTGGGGTGCAAACTATTATGGACAGCTTGGAAACAATAATGCTGGTAATGCGGTTAAATCTCCGATTCAGATTTTGGCGGGAACTAGCTTTTCGCAAATAGCTTGCGGAAATGATTATTCAGTCGCGATTTTGGCGAATGGTCTTCTGTATGGCTGGGGATATGGCGTTTATAATTTAGGTTGGGACGGAACTTATTGGTCTACTGATTATTTTGTCGACGAATTCGGTTCCAGTCCCACGCAGATTCGAAATATTTCGGGTTCATTCACCCAGGTCAGTGCGGGAGCATCTCATGCCCTGGCTATTAAAACAGATGGCAAGCTTTATGCTTGGGGAAATGCTTCCCACGGTCAATTCGGGACAATCAACAAGATCATGGCTTCACCGAATCAGCTGACTGGAAGCTTCACTATGTTGCCAGGTTCTATGACTGGCATTCACACGATGATTTTAACCACCACGAATTTTAGATGTGCGGGAACCAACTATTATGGAGAGTACGGCAATAACTCGAGTAACGGCTGGAACTGGAGTTTAGCGAATAGCAATATTGGTACGAATTGGTCGCAATTTTCATTAGGCAGACATTTTACTCTGGCGATTGATTCTTCAGCTAAATTATGGAGTTGGGGGCATAGCAATTACGGAGCTCTGGGGAATAATTCCTACACCGCTTATAGCAGCCCTGTGCAAGTCTGGGCTGTTGGGACAAATTCGTGGAGTCAAGTCTGTGCAGGTGTCTGGCACGGTGTTGGAATTCAGTCGGATGGTTCCTTGTGGGCCTGGGGTGCTAACTCTGACGGACAGAATGGAAGCGCAAGCGAAACAACTGTGCCAACAAAAATTGGTACATCTTCGTGGGCTCAGGTTGCGGCCGGAGGCTGGCACAACTTGATGATTGATGCTGCCGGAAATATGTTTGGCTTGGGTTATAATAACGGAACTCTTGGAAATAACAATACGATCAATCAAAGCAGTCCTGTTCAGGTGACTGTGGCTGGTCCTTGGAAGCAAGCCGCCGGTGGCTATGAACATTCCTTGGCGATTAAGACAGATGGCTCTTTGTGGGCAACTGGTGATAACGGTTTCGGTCAAGTCGGAGATGGTACTTTTACCAGCAGAAAAGTATTTACAAAAATCGGATCAGATTCATGGACTCAAGTAGCCGCCGCCAGCTATTCAAGTGCGGGAATTAAAATAGACGGCACCTTGTGGGCCTGGGGAAGTAATATGTTCGGGACAGTGGGACATACGTACGCTCCTTGGGGAATTGGCAGTCCTGTTCAAATTCAAGGCTCGTGGTCACAAGTCGTTGGTGGTTATGATATGTTCCTGGGTAAGAAAACGGATGGAACATATTGGTCTTGGGGCGGAAACAGATGTGGCACCTTGGGACTCGGTATTAACAATCAAAGTCCTACCCAAGTACTTGGTTCGTGGTCGCAAATTTTTGCGGGAAATGGATTCTCTGCGGCTGTTAAGACGGATTCAACATTGTGGGTTTGGGGAACCAATACGCAGGGAGAGTTGGGTCTTGGAGACACGACATTCCGTTCAAGCCCAACACAGATTCCTGGCAGCTGGACGCTGATTCCAGGGGATTTCAAAGGGCAAACTGCCGGCGTTGTTTTCGCCAAAAAGCTTTCATAATAAGATCACTTTCATTCGGACTTCTTAGCTTCTCTCTATGAGAAGCGGCAATGCGGAGTCCTCAGCATAATTTTCGCTTACAATTGTAAGCGAAAATTATGAAATCGTGAGAGCTATTTTCGCTCTCGAAATCATTCATGAAATTGTGAGTTCTGGACTCTTCGTCGAACTTTTCAATCATAATTCTTACTAAATCTTTATGAGTTTGCCCCTTTTTGAAGCAATATTCCAACGTGTTTCCTGATGCCGCTGTCAATCGCTCTTGTGAGAAATCTCTAGAGAAATCGAGGACATGCCGAATATAAAAAAGTGATATTCGAATTCCGGTATGTATGTGGAGGCACGTCATGAGAACAACGACAGTTTCAAAATTCGGCAAAAGGCGAATTGCTTTTCTGTTCTCTATTTTATTTCTATCTGTGAGTGCACACGGATCTCCCACAACATTTTCTTATCAAGGTCGTATCACGTCTGCAGCTGGCGGGAGCCCTGGTTTTACGATGGCTTCATTCAGTTTTTCTATCATGGTTGATAAAGCCCACGGCAACAGTCCTAACTGTACGATCTATCGTGAACAGGCGGATTTGATTCCAATATCTGCCGAGGGTCTTTTTGATGTGGCGATTGGAAATGGCACTCCCAATTTTCCTACATCATCATCCAAAGTTTATGATTACATGAATAACTCTGGCACTGTCACTTGTGCCGAGGGTGGAACTTTCTTGTTGGCAGCGGCGGACAAAAGGTTTCTGGATGTGCAATTCAATCCCAACGGAACATCTGCTTGGAATCACATCGTTCCGGCTTCAGAGATTCGTTCCGTGCCATATGCAACGAATGCTATTTCCGCCGAAAAACTCGGTGGTTTGGTAGCGACGGATTATATCAGAAAGACTGATCTTGCGACCTGTGCGACCGGTCAGTTTATGACGTATAACGGATCTGCATTTGCTTGTGATACTCCGGCAGGTGGCGGCGGAGTTGATTCCTCGTACACGATTAAAGGTTTGGTGCAATTTCTGACGAATGCTGCGACATCTGGTATCGTCGTCACAAATGGTGTGGCGCAGGTGAATACAGGAACAGGTGCCAATCAAATTGTGAAGCTGGATAGTTCTGGAAAACTTCCCGCGGTGGATGGGTCGCAATTGACGGGCATCGTGGCTTCATCGGCGACAACCGCAACCACGGCCACTACGGCCGGTACGGCAACGAACTTCTCGGGCACATTGTCTGGGGATGTGTCGGGTAGTCAATCTACAACGTCGGTTGATAAAGTAAAAGGCATGTCAGTTGTTACGACGGGTGCTGCCAATGGAAAAGTTTTGAAATATTCCTCTGGAACTTTGGTGTTTGCTGATGATGACACGGGTTCGGCGGTGGTGGATTCTTCATATTCTGCAAAAGGTATCGTGCAGTTTAATACCAATGCCGCGACTTCAGGTGTTTCTGTTGTCGGTGGAGTAGCAACCGTGAACTACGGGACAAGTGCGAATCAAATCGTAAAACTGGATGGTTCAGCAAAACTTCCAGCCGTGGACGGTTCGCAATTGACGGGAGTTGTGGCTTCTTCGGCGACAACTGCGGGAACGGCAACAAACTTCAGTGGCTCATTGGTTGGCGATGTGAGTGGGACGCAAGGGGCGACATCGGTTGATAAAATCAAAGGAGCGGCTGTTGATACGACGGGTATCGCGAGCGGCAAGATTTTAAAATATGACGGCACAAAATGGACGATGGCGGATGATGCGACGGGTGGGACACCTGCGGATTCTTCATATTCTGCAAAAGGTATCGTTCAGTTTGATACGAGTGCGGCGCTTTCGGGAATGACGGTTTCAGCGGGCGTGGCAAAAGTAAATGCGGGTACAGCTGCTAATCAAATCGTGCAATTGGATTCTTCTGCAAAACTTCCAGCGGTGGATGGTTCTGCATTAACAAATATCGTAGCGTCATCGCTATCTGGTATTCTACCGATTAATAAAGGTGGTACCGGTCAGTCGACAAAACAAGCGGGCTTTGATGCGCTTTCACCGTTATCTACAAAGGGTAGCATCATTACTCATGATGGTACGAACAACGTTGCATTGGCCGTGGGGTCTACGAATGGTCATGTGTTAATGGTTGATTCTTCGGCGACCGACGGTATTAAATGGGCGGCTCCGACAGCTACGGATTTAACTACTATAACTGGCACTGGTATCGTGCAAAGAACAGGTGGCGGTACGTATGCAGCACTTGGTACGACAGCTCCTATCAATGTGACAGGTTCAAATATCGGTCTTGCTTACAGCACGGGCTTAACCACAAATTCAGGTTCGTTGGTGGTTGATGCAGGTACGACCGCTAATAAAATTGTGCAATTGGATTCATCTGCTAAATTACCGGCGGTTGATGGTTCAGCATTAACGAATATCGTGGCTTCTTCCTTGTCTGGAATTTTACCTATCGCAAATGGTGGTACGGGCGCATCGACAAAATTTGATGGCTTTAATGCTTTGTCACCGATGACGACGAAAGGTGACTTGATTGTGTATGACGGCTCTACGAATAAAAATATTCGTTTGCCGGCGGGTACGGACGGTCAGCTTCTTTCAGCGGATGCGGCATCAACGGGTGGTTTGAAGTGGATTAACGCGCCAACAACGGGTGTTTCCAGTGTATCTGGTACTCTACCGGTCGTTGTGACCGGTACCACGACGCCAGTTATTTCAGTGAATGATGCAACAACTTCAACAAAAGGTGTGGTGCAAGTGGGTGCGGGTATCGCGGTCACTTCCGGCACCATTTCAGCGGATCCTGCAAACTTTGCATCGGCAGTACCGATAGCAAAAGGTGGTACCGGTCAGACGACTCAAACGGCAGGGTTTAATGCCCTTTCGCCGATAACTGCAAAAGGCGACCTCATCACATCGGATGGTACCAATAATGTTCGTTTACCAGCGGGAACGACTGGTTATGTTTTAACCGCGGACTCGAGTGCGGCAAATGGTATCAAGTGGGCTGCTGCCGCCGCAGGTGGCGTGACGAGTGTTTCCGGTACTGCTCCGATCACAGTGACCGGTTCGACAACACCGGTGATTGCAATTAATGCTGCGACAACGACTACTCAAGGGGCCGTGCAAATTGGTTCTGGTATTGCTGTGACATCTGGAACTATCTCTGCCGATCCTGCAAACTTTCCTTCAGCTGTACCGATTGCAAAAGGTGGTACTGGCGCGACAACTTTGACTGCTGCGGGAATTTTAGTGAATGGCGGTAACTCATTTGGTTCGGCAGCAAGTGTCGGTACCAATGATGCTTATGATTTTAAAATCAGAGCGGGGAACTCGGATCGCATTCAAGTGGGTAACTCAACTGGTAACGTCAGCATCGGTACAGGCGCTGCCGCAAATGACAAACTTGAAGTCAACGGTTCCATCCGTGGGGTTTCCTACGACAACGGAACAACGACAACGATCGACTGGAGCCGCGGTAACTCTCAATACGTGACGACGAATTGTGGTTCGCAAATGACGTTCTCGAATATGCGAGATGGTGGGGTCTATACGCTTGCGGTGACGGCGTCTTCGACTTTCACGGGATCATGTACATTTGGTCAGACATCTCCAGATACTTTATCGGGCACAGCGGGTTCAGGTAACTTCTATTTCTTACCTGCGAATACAACTCCATCGGGTGCGAATGCCGTTTATTCATTCATGCGCGTTGGAACAAAAGTTTACGTCAACTGGAGCAGTGGTTACCAACAATAATTTTGATGAGATTTTGAAAGAGTCATAAACGTGGAACGTAGTATGAGAGCAACATTTCAGATTATTTTCGTTTTGATCCTGGTGTCCACAGGTGTGGCCGCCTTTGGTGCAACGAAAAATCTGGTCAATGGCACCACATACAATCCATCTGATTTTCTGGCGACGGACGACGTGGTCGTTGCAACGACCAACTATTTTAATGCCGGTGTTTATACTTTCAACTCTCTGACTATCGCGACGGGCAGAACTCTCTATATGGTTGGGAACTATGGGGGTTCTACTGCGGGTGTCACGATCAATGCCGCGACGATCACTTTGACAGGTACGGGAAAAATTGTCGGTACAGGTTATGGCTACACTTCAGGAAGTGGACCAGGAACAACTCCATGGGCGACAAGCGGTGGAGCTGGCCACGGGGGTGTTGGTGGAATTTATAATGCCAGCTACGACACGGCTGGAATTTCCTACGGGGACGCGGTTTCACCGACAACGTTCGGGTCATCAACTTGGAATGGTGCTGCGGGTGGAACGGCAATTAAGTTAGTTGCCACTACTATAAGTCTTGCAGCAGGCAGTTCTATTAAGTCGGACGGTAGCAGTTCCTCCGTGGGTGGTTCGGCGGGCGGTAGCATTTGGATTATCACCAACTCAATTTCAAATTCCGGTACGATTTCCGTGAACGGAGGAGCTGGTTCTTCCTCTGCGGGCGGTGGTGGCGGCCGAATTTCTATTAAATATAGCTCTGCTTCTACGACAGGTACCCTGACAGCTACTGCTGGTACGGGTGGGTCCGGGGCCGTGGGTGGAACAATCGTCATTGATGATGGTACAAATCCTGTGACCTGTACCGGTGGTGGCGATGCTACGATGACCGGTACCCTTACTGGTGATGTTAGCATTTCGGCAGGTTGTAAGTGGAAGTACACTGGAGATGTCAGTGTGAATTCATTCAGCCTGGCAGCAAGTTCGTATTTTGAACTTGCGGGAAACCTAACGATTACATCGTCTTTGACTCTGGCTTCGGGAAGTCGGTTGGTCATGGACGGTGATACAACGACGGGCTTTGGCTACACAATCAGCGCGGCTTCGGCTTCGATTGCAAGCACAGCATCACTGGATGCAAACGGAACCGGATATGGAAGCGCGCAAGGACCAGGTACGGGAACATCTTATTATACTGCCGCGGGCGCCGGTTATGGTGGTGCCGGTGGTAAGGGTGATAGTTTTTCGACGACGGGCGGAACGACCTATGGCTCGCCCATTAATCCCAACTTATTGGGCTCGGGTGGTGGTGCAGTGCCACTTGGTGGAGGAGCCGCAGGAGGCTCTGGCGGTGGCGTCGTCAAATTAATTCTGACGGGTAGTCTTACCTTGAATGGAACGATTTCCTCTAATGGAAATGCGGGTCTGAATATTTCCAGCAATCCTTCTGGTGGAGGTTCGGGTGGAAGTGTTTGGATTGAGGCAAATTCAATCTCTGGCGCAGGGACGATTTCTGCAGCCGGAGGAGCTGGAATTAATGGCAGTGGTGGTGGAGGCGGTGGACGCGTTTATGTTAAATATGCGACCAATACATATACGGGAACTGCGACGGCAGCAAAAGGCGTAGGTGGCAGTACTTCTTCAGTTGCAGGATCGGTTGTGCTGATTGATTCCACAACTGGAAATTGGACGTGCTCATCAACTTTGACGACGACGGGAAGTTCACTGTCGGGAGATTTAAATATTTCTGGCGGATGCAAATTGGTTGTGAATGGCGATACCAACCTGACTTCGGTCACGGTGGCGGGATCGGGTACTGTTGTGACCTTCAATGGAGATTTAACGGTCTTGGGCAGCATCAACGTCAGTACATCAGGTGAGATAGTTATGGGTTCGGACACAGTAACGGGCTATGGCTATACGGTATCGGCTGTGAATATGACAGTAGCCAGTACCGCCAAGTTCGATGGTGACTCGCAAGGATACACTGCCGGTCTTGGCAACGGAAAGGGTAATACGGGAACGAGTTATGCTTCAGGTGCGGGGCATGGTGGGCCTGGTGGCGCAGTGTCGGGTGGCAGTGCTGGTACGACATACGACACGCAGATTCAACCGACACTGATTGGTTCTGGTGGTGGTACCTATACTTCTTCCATTGGCGGTACTGGTGGTGGTGCAATTAAAATTTTAATCGTCAGTAAGTTGCAAGTTGATGGAACTCTTTCTGCAAATGGAGGAGCTGCCACGGGAACCAGAGGTGGTGGTGGTTCCGGCGGCACTTTGTGGATAGTTGCTGATGAGGTCGCCGGTGGCGGAACTATTTCCGCCAATGGAGGAGCCGCGAGTGGTGCCAGTGCGGGTAGTGGTGGTGGTGGTCGCGTTTATATTTCCACGACGACAAAATCATTTACCGGAACTTCCGCGGTAGCGCGCGGTACAACGGGAGTCGCTGGAGCCGATGTCGGTAACGGCGCTGGCGTGGGAACCTTTATTTGGGCGACGTTGGGTTCGCCGGTAAAATTGGTATTCTCGCAACAGCCGTCGGCATCGGCTCGTAAAAATTTAAACTTTAGCACTCAACCCATTATTGTCGCGCAAGACAGTGCTAGTAACGTCGTTTCAAATTTCAGTGGGACAGTGACTTTCACAGCTTATTCAGATTCATCTTGTACCACGCCGGCATCAGGAACTTTTGCAGGGTCCTACAGTAATATAAATGGTTTTTTATGGTATTCGGGAGTTAAGTACGACACGCCGGCGACAATCTATGTGCAAGGAAATTCCGGCGGTCTTGCTGGAACTGCTTGCTTTCAGGTAACGGTCGGGGGAAATCGCGCGACGCAATTGGTGTTCACGACTCAACCGTCCACTTCCTCGACGGCGGGAGCTGCGTTTGCGCAACAGCCTGTCGTTCAAGCCGTGGATGATGATGGAAATGTCGACGTGCTTGCGGGTGTTGCCGTTTTGGATTCCTATGCGAATGCAAGCTGTACGATTGCAGCGTGGGCGAACATGAATGAGACGCCGACTCAATCAGCCCCAGGGGTGACTTCGTTCAGCAATACGAACGCAACTGTCGCCGGAAATTATTATGCGCGAGCTTATGCCGTAGTCGATGGTGTCGCCATTTACGGTTGCTCTGCGGGATTTACTATTGTGCCGGGGCCGTTGTATCGAGTGCAATATACGGGATCGTCACCTTCATCGGGAACGGCAGGCACGGCCTTCTCGCCGCAGTATCAAATTACTGGCGCCGATTTATATGGCAATGCTGTGACGACTCTGACAACCGATGTAACTTTGTCAGCATTTTCAAATTCTGGTTGCACCACTGCGGGTACGGGAACACTGGGCGGGCCGGGGCCTTACACTCCTGACGGCAGTGGACTTGTGACGACCAGTGGGGTCAGTTACACGAAATCTGGGGCTGTCTATATCAAAGCGTCCGCTTCAGGTTTGGTGAGTGCTTGCTCGTCGGTGGTGAATATTTCTGCGGGTCCACCGGCAAGTTTGGTCTTTACGACTCAACCTGCTTCCACGGGTGTACAGAATGTGAACTTGCGAGTAAGCCCGGTGGTGGGAGCCTTGGATGCCTATGGCAACACGGCGACCTATAGTTCAGTGACGAGCTTTGATGCTTACACGGATGCGACTTGTACGTCAGCAGCATCGGGAGCGACAGTCGCTACCAGAATTGGAGCCACGAACGGATATCAAATGCGATATAGTAAGGCCGAGGTCGTTTACTTCCGCGCAAGTTATGGCGCTTTGACCCCGGCATGTTCGAACTCGGTCAGTCTTAACAGCAATTACCCGACGTTCTTTCGCCGGTTTTAATTCGCAGTCTATTTGTTGAATTCTGCGAATTTAACGGCTCTTAAATAGTCTTGATATGAGCCTGATAGCATTTTTTTGGAATGAATAAATGCGGTGAAGTAACGAACTTTTGCAGAAGTCTTCGGACCATTTTTTGGCAATAAAGCTTCGCGGTAAACCAACTCATGCATCACCAAAGCAGCGCGAGTAGAGTGGCTCATTTCATTCCAGATAGCTGTATTGAAAATATATTTAATACCTTCAGGTGTAGGCGTGCGGAATTGACCTGCGGCCTGGCGGAGTTCGCAACCTTCCGGAAGAGTGATGAAGCCCTCGTCTTTGATGTTTCCAAATTCACTGCCGGGAACCATTTGCACTTCTGATTCAAAGTTTTTCAGGAAAACACGATACATCTTCGCGCGATTCAGGTCGAACTTCGCAATACGATCGATAAGTTGGCTGACAATCACTCGGTAATCATTTTGTTGAATTAATGCGGGCTCAAGATTGTAAACCATCTTGCCTTCGTAAAGGTCTAAACTTCTGTAAACAGGTACCTCAAGTCCCGGGCAGGCGATGATATCGCCACCGTTTTGTATTTCATCAGCCGCCAATGCAGAAAATGAAATGCACAATAAAAAAGAGGAAATAAGGATTTTTAGTGTCACTGACATATAACCGCCTTGAGTAGGGAACATGTCGCCATACAAATCCGATTTTTGCATTAATTATTGCGGTGGGCCGTGAAATCCACGCCGCTCTAGTGCTCCAGGAGTTGTTTAGTTAGCTGTAGGCATCAAGAAAACGGAAGTAAGTGTCCTCAAGGACATCTAATTCCATAGGGTTTCCCAATGAATCCGAGATTTTTGGGAAACTGATCTGGGTTTTGCCGGCCACGGATTTGTACTCTAAAAATTTTGTAAAGAGTACGGATGTTTCCTCTCCGGACTTTTCAGAAAAGTAAGGAACAAAGAAACTTTCAATTTCTGTTTTTGGTGGCAGAAATCCATCCACCAGATTGAGTTGATTTACAAAGACGCGCGGGCAGTGAAACAGGCGAAGACGCTGGCACTCGATGCTGTAAATCCATGCGTGAAAATTTCTAATACCCAAGGAATTGATCGAAGTCAGATCTTTCAAATCCAGATTCAAATCAAACTGTGCATTAACTTCCACACCATCCAACGCAGACGAATATTCGTTTAAACTTCCTTTAAGCAAAATAGTCGTCGTTTTGTCGGCGATTGAAAATGACAGTTGCAGAGGCATGATAAATCTACTCGATGATTAATTTCGGAGCCGGTAGTGGCTTCTTCTCATCTTTCAATGGAGTATCTGGATTGGTCAAGGTTGCTTTAATTCTCGTCGCAAGGTCCTGTTTGATTTGCAAATATTGAACAGTGCGCTCTGTTCCTAACAGAGGTTTCAATTTATCCAGTTCTTCTTCACTGATTTTGTTGAATGCCTGCAGATTTTTTTTATAGAGACTGAATTCTGCTTCCAACTTTTTGGAGTCCTTAATGCTTCCGAGATTGCTTAAGGAAGTTTGCAGAGTTTTATTAAGATCGGATTTCTTTTTATTGAGGTCTTTGATGATCTCAGAGAATTTTTTTTCTTCGTTCGCTGAAAGTTTCAACTCGTCACTCATTTTCCAGATCATGAGCTCCTCGAGCTGATTCCGCTTGGAGACTGACGATGAGCCTTCAGCGAAGACAGCCAGAGGCTGCATCATGATTGTTAGAATGAGAAATGAATAAATCCAGCGCACGATCTTCACCCTTGGGGTGGTTAGCGTGTTGCTCGACCACCCACAATTTTATTGAGTTTAGCTATCGTTAAAGTTTGAGATGATTCGCTGGCTACGTCCACAAAAAAGTCAGATTCCGTCTGACTGGAGATTAAAGTCTGGGACAAGTCTTCAGGTGATAAAATCGCTTCCATGACAATTCTTTCGCGTCCATCGCTTAACAGTCCTGCACGCTGCATACCCTGATTTACCTTTGCCAAGTGAGGAACCAAGAATGTTGTTGCCAGAACAACAGACATAAGTCCCCCGGCGGGATATAGCCAACCACGCCAATGTGCACGAAGCATATTCCGCGGGCGCATTAGAACAGGTGTAGGGGCCATCTCAGTTTTTTCGACTTCAGACATAATCTTGTCATGAAGACGATCGAAAAAATCGTCATTCATCGGAATCTCAAGGTCATCATTCGCCTTGAGGCCCTTGCGGACTTTGTCTAAACGATTCATGGTCTCTCTTTGATCCATTCGCTTTTACCCTTCCGCTTCAGCGTATGTTTGGAAGAAGCCACCAACTTCTTCACTCCAGCTCTTAAGGTCACCTTGTTCCTCAAAAGTCTGACGTAGTTTTAGTAAGGCATGGCGGTAGTTCGCCTTCGCTGTGTCATATGGACATTCCATAATATCAGCAATTTCATTAAAGCTAAGATCCTCATACACGCGCAGAACCAAAGCTGTTTTCTGTTTCATCGGCAGCTTCTCTACTTCTTTCTGAAGGATGTCAGCAACCGCCGTGTGAACGAGAGTGTTTTCAGCCTCCGCATCTACTGCCAAATTAACGTCTTCAAAATCAACAGTGTCTCTTTTGAATTCGCGCAATTTGTTGCGTGCAGTATTGACCGCGATCTGAAATAACCAGCTCTTAAAGGAAGCGCGCCCTTCAAAGGAATTTAGTTTCTCATAAGCTTTGATGAAAGCTTCTTGAGTCACGTCCTCTGCGGCATCCGTGTCCTTCATGAATCTCAAACTCAGTCGCAGTACATTTCTCTGATGTCGTTTCACGAGTTCGGAAAAAGATCTTCTGTCGCCAGACTTCACTTTTTCAACCAGTTCAAGATCCGATAACCCTATTAGATCTTTCTGCATATAAGACTCGCTTCTGTATAAATTCGGTTAACTTCCTGAATTTTTTTCCCAGAAGAGCTTTGCAACTCCCCCCAGCACATCGTAAATTCTTTCCCCCAAACCAACGTGCCTACGCCTTTCTTTATAGCAATCTCGGTGCCACAATTTCAGAGTCAAAGTGGCTCTAAATATATGATTTAATTTAAGTTTTTCGGAATTTGTTATGGGATGTATAAGCGTTTGTTATGGGACAGCGCCGGCTTCCCGTGTTGGCTTAGGAGCGCCTCCTTACTCGGACAGTCCTCGCTCGATTATATGCGTATTGGTTCTGTTGGTTTTCGGGCTCGATGATTCTTTGGTGGCTTCGTGTTGACTACAAAGGACTGCGGAACTCGACGGAGGCGCTCCTAAGCCAACACGGGAAGCCTCGTTCTCGTTATAAACGATTATACTGCTCATCCAGATTCCTGCAGACGGAAATCATCTTATATATGTCGCCATCAGATTCCGCAGCGGGGCGCGTGGTGCGTATTTGGGAAGTTAGACTAATTATTCGGTGTCGAATTGTCTTCGGAGGGGAATAGTGTTGCTACCGCTTTAGATCCCAATGGGTGCGCTATGTGGCGGTAACTCTATTTTCGATTTTCTGGCACGCTAGTGCGTGGGAATATTGGTTTGTTTTTTCTTTTGGTCCTGTTGGGTTTTAGCTGATGGAATATTGGCGGTGAGCTCATTTTCAGAAGTTGTGCCAATGAGTTCTTTTAGTTTTTTTGCGGGGTCTTTTTCGCCTTCGAGGGCTTTGCATTTTTCTATGAAGAGTTGGTAGCTCTTGCCGCTTTGTTGGTAGAGGGTTTCGAAGTCGGCTAGGTCTTGCAAATAGGTTTTGTAGACTAGGAGTCTGGCGTTGTTAAGCTTTGCTGTCGTGAACTTTTCGTAGTTCTTGGTTTGCATGGTTGGGAGGACTTCTTTTTTGAATTTTTCCTGGATGGCTTGGATTCGGGCCATTCTTTTTTCTTCGACCCGGTCTGTTTGTGGTAAGTCTTTATACCACGTTGCCAGATTTTTTAGCTCTTCACTGATGAACTTGGAAAAGATCTTGTCGTCTTCGTTGTCTTTTTTGATTTGCGCCAGAGTGGGGGAGTTGGCGCCTTCCTCTTTGAGGTAATACTGTTCAGCACCTTTGTTGCCCAGGAACATTGCTAAGCTTTCGTTAAAGTCAGCATTGCCTTTGATGTACAAGGTGGCGTGAACCGTTTCGTGGATGATGGTGTTTACCAGATCATAATCTTTATATCTTAACATGGAACTTAGCAGAGGATCTTTGAACCAGCCCAGAGTGCTATACGCAGAAACTCCGCGCATGTAGGTATCGAGGTCTTCGGTTTGCAGTTCTTGTTCCTGAGTTTTGGCGTCTTCTTCGTTGAAGTAACCTTTGTAGGGCATTTTTCCTACGAAGGGATAGGACCACTGATAATGTTTGAGTTCCCATTTGTAGGCAGCACTGACCACGTAAGTCACATACGGGCGATCGAGTTTTACATAGCTTGTATAGTTATCAGTGTGTTTTAAATGCAGATCATTTTCGGCAAAGGCGCGGGCCTTTTGCGCTAATTCCAGTTTGCGCTTTTCTTGATCACTGATTTTTGGATCCTTCAACGCTTCGTCAATAGGGACGCGGGCATTCAGAAGTTTCATTTGGTTGTAGGCCGAACTAGACAGGTAGTTAATCTGACAGCCAGCCAGCAGAGGAATCAGAATGAAAAGATATTTTATAGCATCCATGTGACGCCGGCCCGGATCGCAGAGTCATTCGTTTTGGAGCCCCCGCCGATGGGCGTTTCCCACGCGTCGTAACTAAGTTTGATGCCCAGGGAGTCCGTGATAGAAATTTTCAAACCCACTCCATAAGAAGGGGCCACGGCACTGTCGGGTTCATTTTCATAAGTGTCTTGATTTTCGATTTTAATAGTTTGCTTACGATTGATTTGCGCCAAGCCACCTTTGATGTACGGTTGGAATAAGGCTTTTTTGTCGGCCAAAATCAAAATCAAATCGGAGCCCAGAATTTGTGATCTTTGAATGGTCGTACGTTTGGGGTCGGCGGCATAGGCTTTGGAAACCACAACAGATTGGGCATCTGTGTAACTCAACTCCAGAGCGATGCGTTCCCAAAGATAAAACGACACGGAGCCCGTCATGGATTCCATTTCGTTATAGTTATTTGTGTCATAGGTTTGTGTCTTGTGACCGTATTGCGCGCCCAATTCAATATTGATAGCTTGGGCCGAAATTGAAAACGCACATACTGACATCAGGGCAAAAAGCGAAGAGAACAAAAATCTATTCATATTCCTTTGATATTACCAAGGCTTAGTGGTGAGTGACATGAAATCTGCCGGTCTCTAGACTAAAGGAAGCAGAAGTCCTACTATGGTCCTATGAGTGAAAAAGCATTAAAGTGCGGATTGCCCGCTGATGAAGAAGAACTAAAAAAACTCCTGACTCCTGAACAGTATAGGATCATGGTCGAGAACGGCACCGAAGCACCTTTTCGGAATGAATTCTGGAATCACACCGAGCCTGGTGTCTATGTCGATGCGGTCTCTGGTGTGCCGCTTTTTTCCAGTGAAGATAAATTTGACTCAGAATGTGGTTGGCCCAGCTTCACCAAGCCCATTTCACCTGATGTGGTGGTGGAGAAGCCGGATTTCTCTCATGGGATGATTCGCACCGAAGTTCGCGCGAAGGACTCCAACGGGCATTTGGGACACGTCTTTGATGACGGCCCGCCGCCCTTGGGAATTCGGTACTGTATTAACTCAGCGGCTCTTCGCTTCGTTCCGAAAAAACAATCCTAATATTTTTATAAATGAAGTCGCCGCTGATTAGCGGCTATTTACCAAAGTGGGTGGGGCGTAATTCACTGTGAAAGTATAGCGCAGGTGAATGAAGCCATCCTCCTCGATCATCTCTTGTGGCGGATTTGGAAAAACACGCGCTTCTTTGAAGGCGTTCACAGCTGCCGCATCGAAATTTCTGACGCCAGATTCTTTCATGATCAGGGCTTTTTGCAAGAAGCCCTGTTTGTCCAATAAAAACTCAACCTGAGTATTCCAGTTGCGACGGCTGAGGTTCATTGCTGTCGCTGGATCCATTCCATTGATGGCAGTCTGAATGCGGGATTCCCAGCGATAACGAACAAGTTCCTCGATGCGTGCATAGAAAGAATAAAACAAATAGCGATCTGTATTCAAAGCCGTGAAGGAACCAAATTTAACATCCGTTGGCAGAGCCTCTCCAACTGTGGATTGGCCTTGGTTTAAGGCATTCATCTCGGCCAACTCTTTGGTGACATCGACGGTGCGATAGCCATCTTTATCGACTTCGTTTTTATCGATTTGAGTTTTGTCCTGAGATTTTTGCGCCTGTTTTGGCGGCGTTTCTGCTTTTTTCGGAAGCGTCGAAGTATTCGTACGGTTTTCCGTCATGCCGCTAACAGAAGCTTGCGATTCTTTTTTCACACGTTGGCGTTGTTCCGAAAGAAAGCGCGCCAATGTTTCGTCGTCGGGAGCTTTTAATTGATCCGGAGCCAGGGCCTGGCGAACAATCTGCTGATTGTTTTTAGATTTTTTCAAAGACTCCGTTGGAGGAGGTGCTAAGGAGATCTCGATCGTCTCTGGCTTTGGTGGTGAGAATAGAGGGCCCCAAACGATCACTCCCGTGATCAGTCCCAGATGCAGCAGTAAGCTGATCGCCATGGTTACGAATATAAAGGCGTGGATCCTCTTCATTGTCTCATTTTAAGCCGGAACTGGACCAAAGTGCAAGGTGGCTAAAGTTGAAACGTTTTCTGCCGATAAGTCTTTATCGATACAGGGGGATAAATGGGGAAAATTTTAGACATCACGTCACGCCTAAGAACGCAAAATTCTTTGGAAATTGGCCACAAAGGCAGCAAAGGTGAGGTTCTTGATATGACCGAAGCTCGCCAAGAGATGATAAGCCGTGAGCGTCGTGATGTGAAGCGCACCATTTTGACAGAGTTCGTGGGTGCGTTCGTTGTTCTTCCTGAGCAGGGCCTGTTGAAAGTGGCTTTGTACGATATCTCTGAAAATGGTTTGGCCTTCGATATGGATCTTCAAGAAGGCAGCTTTCAATTGGATGAAGAAGTTGCGATGCGTGTTTATCTGAACCACTCAACGTATTTTCCATTTACCATCAACGTTTCCAACGTGCGTGTCATCGAAGATGAAAACGCTGTTCGTCACGGTGCTAACTTCGTCAAAGGGACTTTGAACGATGTTGCACTTCATCA
This sequence comes from Bdellovibrio sp., assembly GCA_039594295.1. Classification (GTDB taxonomy): domain Bacteria; phylum Bdellovibrionota; class Bdellovibrionia; order Bdellovibrionales; family Bdellovibrionaceae; genus Bdellovibrio. Next base: position 127,963 of record JBCNNR010000004.1, on the reverse strand, counting down.
TTTTGTGAAGTTCATCGAAAACGTCAGCGCCTCTCTAAAAACAGATTCTGGCGACGTTCAAGTTTCAAATATTTCTTAGTTCTTTAATTTCGATTAGGAAACCTTTTCCGTAGACTTTGGTCGTGGGATTTGTTGCAATTTAGCTGTGGGATTCACCGCAGGCTAGGATGCCGCAAGTCCCACAGTCTTTTTTAAGAGTCTCCTGGCTCTTATTACTACGGAGGGTTGCCCTTGAGCAAAGCTAAACGCAGAAAAGTAGTCGTTGATACCAATGTGATTCTGTTCGACTCCCAGGCGATCATGCGCTTTGGAGAAGCAGATGTTCACATTCCAATCTCCGTAATCGAAGAGATCGACAGATTCAAAAGAGACCAAGGTGAAAACGGTCGAAATGCCCGTCAATTCAGCCGCTTTATCGACGTGCTTCGTGGTAAAGGGTCCCTGGCAAGTGGTGTGCAGATCGAAAACACCGAAATCATGGTCTACATCAATACGGATTACATGTTGGCCGGTATGCCAGCAGAGATGGATGCTCAAAAAGCAGACAACCGTATTTTGAATACGGCCTTGGCCCTGCAAAAGCAACATCCTCGCTATAAAGTTGAATTGATCACGAAGGATATCAATCTTCGTATCAAAGCTGACGTTTATGGTGTGATCGCAAGTGACTATGATGCGAATGATATCAACCGCGACGATTTGTACGAAGGTTATCAAGAGCTCAGCATTACGCCTGCGCAAATTGATTCTTTCTATAAAGACAAACGTTTCGAAACTGATGTGAAATTATATGCGAACCAATACGTGATTATGAAAGATTCATCGAATCCAAATCACTCTGCGATTGGTCGTTACAGTCTGGAAGCCAAAGCGATTGTGCCCTTGGTTCAAGCAGCGGATTCCATTTGGGGTATTCACGCACGTAACGTCGAGCAGGCGTTTGCGTTGGATTGTCTGTTGAACGATGAAATCATGTTTGTTTCCTTGGTGGGTAAGGCCGGGACCGGTAAAACTTTGATGGCTATCGCCGCAGGTCTTCATAAAACCCTGGATCAGGCGCAATTCCAAAGATTGCTGGTTTCTCGTCCCATCTTCCCGATGGGCCGTGATATCGGTTATCTACCGGGTGACATCGAGCAGAAATTAAATCCTTGGATGCAGCCAATTTTCGATAACGTCGAGTTTCTGATGGGTGCGGACAAAAAAGCAGCCGGTCGTGCTCAGGAATTGATCAATCAGGGGATGTTAAATATCGAGCCGCTGACTTATATTCGCGGTCGCAGCATTCCGAAGCAATACCTGATCGTGGATGAAGCTCAAAACTTGACTCCGCACGAGATCAAGACAATTGTTACGCGTGCCGGTCAGGGGACAAAAGTCGTCCTAACTGGTGACGTTTATCAGATTGATAACCCTTATGTGGATTCAGCGAACAGCGGTCTCACGTACGCGGTTGAAAGATTTAAAGGCCATGCCATTGCGGCTCACGTGACCCTGACAAAAGGTGAACGTTCGCCGCTGGCAGAATTGGCAGCGAATATTTTGTAGGAGTAAGAGATGCAGGTTCCAAATATTGATGTAGGTTTCACGAACTCAGCGACAGTCAAAGTGACGGATAAAATGGTTCGTCAATTTGCTGAATTGTCTGGAGATCATAATCCTATTCATTTGGACGATGCTTACGCGGCTAAAACTCGTTTTGGCCGTCGTATCGCTCACGGTATGATCTGCGGAGCTCTGATTTCCAGAGCTCTTGTGGAATGTATCGGTGAGGGTGGTATCTATCTTGGTCAATCGATGAAATTCGTAAATCCGGTTTTCATTGATGACACAATCAAGATCACGATCAGAATCACAGCGATGCGCAAAGAAAAAGGCATCGCGACTGTTGAAACCAACGTAACTAAAGAAAACGGTGACATGGTTGTTAAAGGTGAAGCCGTTATCATGATGGCAAAAGACTTCGCCATTCCAAAGTAATGAGCTCGGTATTCCATCTCGTTTACGTTAGTCACGCTTCAGAGAGTCTCAGTTATACTGATATTCGTAATATTCTAAATTCTTCACGCAAGAACAACGCCCGGGATGATATTTCGGGCGTTCTTATTTTGCGCGAAGGTTATTTTCTGCAGGTTCTTGAGGGCGATAAAGATAAGATCCATTCTTTATTGAACGCCATTCGTCGTGACAATCGCAATCACACTTTAAAAGTCCTTATCGAAGAGCAAAGCGATAAACGTCTTTTCGGAGATTGGTCGATGGCGTTCCTGGATGGAGATATCGAATCAAACACCACAAAAGATTTGTTGGACTTTTTCGATGTCTGTCTGGATAGCGGCATCAATCACAAAACTCTGATCATGCCTTTGGTGCGTAAATTCAGAGCCTCAGCTCCACCTTTCCAATAGTAAGACATCCTTACATCCGTATGCCCGCAAACCCGCGTCCTGATTGAGTTTTGCTGGGAGTGACGAACTTTTAGACGGCGAATTTCTCGCCTTTGTCTAAGGAGTTTACGAAACTTTCCCGGAGTGAGATTGCTTTGAAATTCATCCGAAGATATCGCAACAATGGATGTGTACTCGCACATGAGGAGCGGAAGATGAAGAATCTAGGATGGGCCTTACTACTCGCAATGACTTTCAACCTGACGGCATGTTTAGAGAATCAAGGTAGCGTCGAATTCGGTAGTGCTGGCTCCGGCAGCAATACAAACAGTGATTTTAGCGTGGTGACAGAACCTTCTCCTACTCCAAGCGTTGAACCAAGTCCATCAGCAACACCAGTTCCACCAAGCGGTGAATCGGCGGTATTCCAGATCAACAACGGTGCGAAAATGACGGATTCGTCAAAGCTTGAGCTTTCGTTCGTCTCTGTATTTAGCGCAGCTTATTTGAAGCTCTCCGTGGGGAGCGATTGCTCTGGTGGTACTTATGAACAATTTGTTGATTCCAAAGAATATCTAAGTTCTTCGACGAATCAGAATGTGACTTTAAGTGTGATGTATAAAGACTATGACGGTCGTACTTCTGAGTGTTTGAATGCCAGCATCCTTATTGACGAAGCCGGTCCTGAGATCGTTTTCGCAAAATACCCAACTTCCACTGTGGAGGAAGGTTCTGACGTAGAAATCGTGTTCACAGTTTCTGACGTGGGTTCCGGTGTGGATAAAGTGACTTGTTCTTTCGCTGGTGTTTCGAAAACATGTGCGGCAGGGACTAACACCATCAAAATTCCAAGCATGGTATCTGGCACCTATACTCTTGCCGTATCAGCAACAGATAAACTGGCTCATTCGTCTGCAAAATCCATTACTTTTGAAGTGTCATCTAAATACAAATCACTTGTTCAAAATGTCCAAGTTACTCCGAACAAAAAAGTCGACTTGTTGATCGTGATCGACAACTCCGGCTCGATGGAATACGAACAGAAAAATATGGCAAGCCGTGTGAAAAACCTTTTGAGTGTTATGAAAGGTTTGGACTGGCAGATCGCGGTGACAACAACAGATCCACGCGATATCACTTTGGGTGACGGTCGTCTGGTGCAATTGACTGGTAAAAAAGGTCAGTACATCCTGACTTCGGCAATGGCTGATGCTGACGCTCAAACTTTGTTGGGTGCGACTTTGCAAAGATCTGAAGTGGGTAGCGGTGACGAGCAAGCGATTTATGCCACTTACCGTGCAATCGAAAGATCTTTGTCTGCGAGTGGTGGTAACGTGAATTTCGTACGCCCAGACGCTCAATTGGCAGTTCTTACGATCTCTGACGAAGATGAATCTAAAAACGGTACTAAAAATGACCCGCAATCATTGTTGAACTTCATCGGTCAAACTTATGGTGGTCAAAAGGCATTCAGCTTCCACTCCATCATCACTCGTCCTGGCGATACAGCTTGTAAGTCTACGAATGGTTATGCTTACGGTTACCGTTACGAACAGTTCTCTAAATTAACGGGTGGTGTGATCGGTGACGTGTGTGCCTCTGATTACGCAGCTCAAGTATCTGGTATCGCTGACGGTGTTCGCAAAACATTGAAAACGTTCACTCTGTCTTGTGCTCCAGTTGTTGATTCCGTCAGAAAGATCTCTGTTCTTAAAGATGGTCAACCTTATGCTGGCGCTTACACAGTATCGGGTGTGAATATGGTATTCAGCGCGGATCTTCCACAAGGCCAATACCAAGTGTATTATTCTTGCGTAAAATAATTATCAGAGAGTTTTAAGTCTCAAAAACTTGAAAAGCCCGGTTTAAGCCGGGCTTTTCTTTTTTTCTTTGCTTCGTTCGTCCTCGAGTCCCGGTGTCCTGCGGGCTGGGATGGTAACTCCGCGACACGCCATCCGGGCTCAGCCGTGGCCCGCCTTTGGCGGGTGCGCGCCTTCCTGGCGCCCACGGAGGTCGCTGCGTTACCATCCCTGCCCGCAGGCCACCGTGCCTCGAGGGGAGCGGTGTTTAGACGGCAAGATAAGCCCTTGCTTGCTTAGTGAGAGGCTGTTGTGAAGGTCTCAAGATGCTTTCTGACCGATGTCAGTCTTTGCACCAAGGATTCTGTGCTTTGCTCCAAGGTTTTGATTTTAGCCTCTTGGGCACTCGTTCTTAAGTCTTTGGCTTCTTGAATCAGTGGCTCCAGTTGAGTGTCGAATTCATTCAGGCGAGCGGCTAAATTCGCACGTTCCTCTGCGGAAAGTGTTGTGCCTTCAGGGCGTTTTAAATCGTTTAAAGAGGCCGTCAAGGCTGCGACCTTTTCACCGAGGATGCGGAAGTCTTGCATTTTTTGTTGATGAAGATTGTGGCGGTTTTCAAGAATGGTCGCGCGTTCAGCGACGATTTCAGCTGCTTTTTCGGCGGCTGCGCGGGCGGTTGTGAGTTCCTGTGACAACCTAACAACGTGATCCGAGACACCTTGCCCACATTCTGCAAAGCGATTCATAAGCTTTTGTGCCTGCTCGAAATCAAAGTCAGATTTTAAATCCATGTTTTGGATTTTATCACCTAAGCGGACGATTTCAGAAAGGTAGCTATCTAAGACAAGAACAGCTTCAACAAGTGGGGATGGATCTTTGATTTTGTAACTCATGCGGACGGTATGACAGGGCTTGAATTCCCTGTCATGGGAACTTTTATTACAATCACATAATCGACTATTAGTACCAGTAAACGCGATAGCCTTGGATTTGGCGTTGGCCGTTTGTGAGTGGCAGGAAGATCATGGTCTTTGGATATTCGCAGTTCTGAGGGCGTTGGCGGCGCGAGTCGCCGTCACAGAAGCCGGGATCCACAGTCAGGGATTTTTCAAGGACATTGAAAAGGCTGACGTCGGATTTCATTTGATTCATTTGTAGAAATCTTTGTAACAGGGCTGCTTGTTGTGAAAGTTCTTCTGCTTTGTTGGTTGCCCACCAAGGTTGGCTGGAAGTGCGCGGAGGGTTCAGTCTTGCATCTGATTCGGGGTTGTTAAGCAGTTTGTGGGTGATCTCAAAGGCCAGATTGTTAGTGAATGCATCCACGACTTCGTCGAACCCGTGATGGCTGGTCATGATCGGGAAATTTCCGGAGAGAGTCACTTCGACCGCGTCGATGTCTTCAGCGGCCTGGTTAACGATTCTGCCCAAAAGCGTGCGCTCTTGCAGAGTGTTGTCAGTGATGTTTCTGATTGTCGTATCGGCGAAAGACGTTGAGAAAGAGAAAAGTGCGGATAGGAACGTCACCATCAAAATGGATTTTTTCATTTTAGTCTCCTCATGAAAAAGTTGATGGAGGAGACGACTAGCTGGAAATGATTTTATTCGCAAGAGTGTGTGAAAAAAGAAAAGGGGCCTTGGTGGCCCCTTGCTTTTTTATTTACCTTGGATCTTAGTGACTAAATCTGCCCAATTTGTTCTCTGGTTGAATTTTAAGCCATGATAGCGTTCGATATATCCGGAATAGTCCGAGCTGCTGGACGGAAGCCAGATCGAAACACCCCAAGTTTTTGCATCTTGGTTTTGGTTGTTTGCGATCACGAACTTGCTTTGGGCATCACGAACCGATTGCATCGCCGGAGTTGTGATGCCATTTTTGGTCACAAGATCGACGAAATCGATCACGTCACGGTAGTCCCAGTACGTGAACAGCTTCGCGTTTTTAGCAGAGCGCGCCACTTTCGCCAATGAAGCATTATCCAAGCCTGTAAGTTCTGTGCCCAGTTGTTTTAAAGACTGCTCGTAAGAGCCAATTTGTGAAAGATCGTAAGCCGACATTGTGACTTTGCGGTTGCCGTAAATACCACCATTGTATGCTGCCAGGTATTCTGCCGCGTGAACTTTCACCAGATCAGCCGCGCTCATCGTTGGATTTTGCGCCCATTTCGCCAGGAAGTTTGCATAAGGCCAACCGGCGCCCGGCTCCACATCTTGTGAACCTAAATAGTACTGAACGGATTCAGACATTTCTGAAGCAACCTCAACCATACCCATCAAGCACGCATCAGAAGAATACACGTCTACTTTATGGCCGATGACTTTTGCGGCCTCCGCCATCGCCTGGCCCAATTGCTCCGTCGTGATGTTGTTGCCTGTGTTGTCATCCCAGGAAATATCCATTGGTTTCATACCTGGAATAGAGGCCAAGTGCCAACCACCACCGTGGTCCCAAACAACAACGAAGTATTTTTTTGCAGGATAGTTTTGGTTTGCCCACTCTACGAACTTAACCAGCTCTTTCCAGTCACCCATGTCCACGGATCCCATGTTTTGTACAACTTGAGAAGTGACCTGCTGAGTGTTGTTGTCTTGAGTAATATAAAGACGGGAAACATTGTCTTTTTTAGCGGAAGCCCATTGAACCAGAATATTCACTTGGTCATTCGAGCCGATTTGTTCCATTTGATTGATATTCATAGCGCCGAATGAATCAAGATTGTTGTTTCCGTTCAGGAACACCAACATATTCCATTCTTTAACTTGTTGAGCAGCGGAAGCGAAAGATGTCGCGAGCAAGAGCGCGCAGACTGCGAGAACGCGAGAAACGTGGTTCATTTTTCCTCCATGAAAAATGGGACTGGACTGTAGGGTAGCACCAAATTGGAACCAAGCTCACGCTCCTTCACATCTGTTCAGGACTTTCGCTTGGGCTAGAAGTGGTATGTCAGGCATAGATTCGGGCCCAACTGTCATAGTTAGGCCCTTGTTGATTTCAAAGATTAGAATTTAAGGTCGCGAGCGTCTGGCATAGCAACAGTCTCTTGCGTGCTGTGGTTAGCGCCGTTGTCAGTTACACTGATAGAAACATTTGACGCTTCACTTTTAGGCATGATGATAAGTTTGTTCCCAGAGACTTCAACACCCAATCCGAAGGGTCTTTCAAAGTCCGTAATGAAGATGCCTGATTTTCCGGTGTGAACAAATGCCCGAGCACCTAGATTAAGGAAGGCTCCAACTGCAATCGTGCCACCGCGGTATGTACCCAAAACAGACTCAAGTGATTTTCCCTTTAAGCCATGCAGACCCAGGGATGAGCCGATGTGCTGGTGGGCCAAAAGGCCATTGCTTTTCATGCGAACTAAAACAGGGATGCGGATCGTTCGGCTGTTCATTTCGTCGTCATAGGAAACCACTTCGATGACCGCGGAAGCTTCGTCATATGTGCTCTTGCCTAGAGCCAATGTATTGCCACCGATGTCTTCATCTGATTCGACGATATTGCCGTACTTATTTTGTTCTCCAAAAATAAGTTTTGCTGAATTGATCGAAGATGTTTCGGCATTAAATGCGTGAGCCGATACAGACAACAAACCAATCATCGCGCTTACAAAAAATTTAGAATACGTTTTCATAAAGACTTCTCCTTTAAGTTTATTAGTTACGATTGGATCTTGCGCGATTTGTGCCAAACGTAAAATTGCATAAAAGTGAAGAAGAATATGAAATCGATGTTGATGAATTCAACACGAGGCAAGAGTCGTCGTTTGTTTATCTTTTTCAGTTTTGAAAAAGAGAGCACAGAGTGAAGTCAAATCTCGGATTGAGTCGGCTATTTTTCCAGAAGTGAAATTAGCGCCAGTGATGTCGACTTCATTGCTTTGGTGTTGTTTTGCATCCGAGCGATTTGCAGGGCGCCTTGAGATGTGGCGTGGATCAGAGCTGCTGTTTCTTTGGGTTTTAATGTGGGCTTAAGGGCTTTGCATTTAATGCCGTCAGCAACGACCTTTGTTAGCCAGTCCTGGATTTGTTCCTGCAGCTGGCAGACTGATTTTTTTAGTTTGGGTGGAAGGGTGTTGTAGTCGATGCAAAACACTCCGCCAGGGCAAACTTTTAGTCCATCTTGAGAAAAGGAATTGTACATGTCGATGAATTTTTTGATTTTCTCCAAAGGTTCGCGATCTTCGTGCATTTCGGACCATTGTTGAAAAGACTGGGTATAGTCTTCGATCAAGGCCAGGCCCAGGTCTTCCTTGGAAGCAAAGTAATAGTGCAGGCTGGCTTTGCGGATACCCAGCTCATCGGCGATGTCTTGAAAGCTAAAGCCGTTATAACCCCGCAATTGGAGCTGGCTTTTCGCTATTTCGATCGCCTGGGCTTTGGTTTCCATTTTATGGCTCCGGTTAGGGGTTGCGCGGGTTATTGTTTAGGTATATTCTACCTACCAGTAGGTAGATAATCAAGCCCTCATAAAGGACATTGTATGAAAACGAAACAGATGCGTCCGATTGCGATTTTAGCAGGTTCCAGAACTCCATTTACAAAGTCTCAAACAAATTACGTCCGTACCTCTAATCAAGAGTTGATGACGGCTGTTTTGCAGGACCTGGTGAATAAAACCAATATCCGAGGCGAGCGTTTGGGTGATGTTTCCACAGGTGCAGTTATGAAAAATGCTGCTGATTGGAATATGACTCGTGAAAGTGTCTTGAGCTCAGGACTTGATCCGCACACTCCAGGTTATGATGTGCAAAGAGCTTGTGGGACAGGTTTGGAAACAGCCTGGCACATTGGTTTGAAAATTGCCGCGGGCCAAATAGAAAGTGGTATTGCGGGTGGGACAGATACAAACAGTGACATTCAAGGTGTCTTGCCACATGAATTCACTTGGAAATTGATGGATGCGCAAAAAGAGAAAACTTTGCTGGGTCGTTTGGGTAAATTCGCTAAACTTTCCATCAATGATATTAAACCAAAATTCCCGGTGGTTGTTGAGCCACGCACTGGACTTTCCATGGGTCAGCATACGGAGTTGATGGTAAAGGAATGGCATATCTCTCAAGAGGAGCAGGATAAACTTGCTTTGGCCAGCCATCAGAATGCTGCAAAAGCCTGGGATGCGGGATTCTTTAAAGACCTGGTTTTCGATTTCAAAGGTTTAAAAAAAGATACTTTGGTTCGTGGCGATACCACGTTGGAAAAACTGGCAAAATTGAAACCCGCTTTTGATAAAACAGGAACGGGAACATTGACGGCAGGGAACAGCACCGCTTTGACTGATGGTGCGTCGGCAGTTTTGTTGGGCAGCGAAGACTTTGCTCAGAAACATAATTTGCCGGTGCTGGCATATCTGACGGATGCGGAAGTGGCAGCCGTTGATTACGTTGGCGGTGAGGGGCTGTTAATGGCTCCAACCTATGCGGTGGCCCGCATGCTTGAGCGCAATGGTCTGACTTTACAAGATTTTGATTTTTATGAAATCCATGAGGCCTTCGCTGGCCAGGTTCTGTGCACATTGAAAGCATGGGAATCAGAAGAATATTGCCGCACGAAATTGGGTCTGACAAAAGCTCTGGGTTCTATCGATCGCAGTAAATTGAACGTGAACGGTGGTTCGTTGGCTTTGGGCCATCCATTTGCAGCGACGGGTGGTCGTATCCTTATTTCTCTTGCGAAAATGCTTTCTCAAAAAGGCAAAGGTCGCGGGTTGATCTCCATCTGTACAGCAGGTGGTATGGGTGTCACCGCAATCGTCGAGAGATAAACATGAAATAGTGACAACTGACACTGATCTTATATGATCAGTGTCAGAGGTCTAATTGTTTCTTAGGTTTGTCTTAGCATCATTACTGTTGTCGGCATCTGCATATGCGCAAGAGGCATCTGTGCCCTCGAGCACGCAACTTGCGCAAAACACGACAAGTCCTGTTCCAGCAAAATCTCCTAAAAAGACCCGAAAAAAGCGTAGAAATGAAAATCAAACTCGGGGCTTTATCGGTTCCACGGGGCAATTAATTTCTGATTCTCGCACGGTGGTTTCGGATCGTGTGATCTTGCTTGCCAATAAAGTCGACGGATTGTTTGGTAACTCTCGCGCCTTGGATGAGTATTACGCCAGCAGTTTAAAACTGACGACGGGAGTATTGTACAATGCGACGACCGGCGAGCATGACAACACTGTTTCAACATCGCTTGTTCTGAGTTTGCCGAATTTAAAAGCCAAAGAGCGGGCATTCAATGATTATTGGAATCGTAAGCCGGGGGAAGCTCCCGCTCCGATGTTCGAAGAGGACTTCATCACTCCGGAAGAATTTAAAGAACAAAATCCCTGGGATTTCGCAACCGAGACGGGGATTCGATGGACGTGGCCGGTGGCCTATTACGGCAAGCTGCGCGCTAGTCGAAATTACCTGACGGGCAATGTGGTACATCACTTACTTGATGAAATCGGGTGGGATTCGCAAACTTATTGGGCCAGTAAAGTTTCTTTGGCGTCGGACTATGCCTACAGTCGCTATTTCCTTTTGCGTTTTGTGAACGAAGCGAACTGGTACATGAGTGAGCCGTCGGTCTTTGGGACAACCCAGGGGCCCTCGTGGATTTACAGCTTTCAGGATAAAAGCCTTTTCTCGTTCGATTTAAGATTCAACATGCGCTCGATAAAATTAGAAATGTACACTGACGCTTACACCGCAGGTTTCACTTACAGAACCGGTTTCAAAAAAGTAAATTGGATCTTCGTGGAATTTTCCCCACTCTGTGCATGGAGATACGACGATGGCTTTGCTCCGACAACCACGATTAATCTGAGCCTGGATATCCTGATCGGTAAAGAAAAGACCGCAAAACAAAAATCCGACAACCCATTGGACATGTAAAAATAAAAAAAGGGAGTTCATCTGAACTCCCTTTTTGTGCACCAAGATAATGAAATGACCTGGAGTGAGTCTTACTCTCCCCAGCCGCCACCACCGCCCAGTCCGCCACCGACGTTAACGACGGACACTTCCGGGTCTATTACAAATCTGCATGCCGCACGGGTTTCGTTCTTAATATTAACACCGATTTCCATTGCCATTACAGTAAGACCTCTTGTGCCAAATGGAACTCTCACGGTCCAATGATAGTAAGTTCCATCTCCCAGACCCGTAGATCGGATAAAAGTGCTATCAAGTGATGGCACCAGGTTATCAAGGCTTCTCGCCTTCGGAGCATTCTCCTGAACGATCATCGGCACTTGTTGCATTATTTGAGCAGCACATTTTGGATTCAGATCACCGTTAAAGTCGTAAGCCAAAGCTCCGGAGCTTGTTGCAGTTAATAACATTGCTAGAATAAGTTTTTTCATGTTCGTTCCTTTTTTTAAAATGATATCGTTAATGGGTTTACTTTTTCTTTTCACGATTCATCAGGTGCGAGAACTATTCCAACGGGAACTCGTGTTTATTTTACTTTGGGGAACACTGCTGTCTTAATGTTTGACGACTCATTGTGGGACTGCGCGCGATATGTTGTGGGATCTCAAAAGCTTAGTGGGTCTCGAGTGAAAATTCCAGAAAGGTGACAAATAAGGTTCAAAAATGCTGTCCTCTTTTAGGAGAACAGCATTTTTTCTTGCAGTGCTTTTATGCCTATTTTTTCAAAGGCTTTTGGATGATGTGGATCGCGTGACCCAATGTCGCTTTGGACATCCTGATCGGTAAAGAAAAATCCGACAACCCTCTAGATATGTGGTAGGCGTGCGCAGTTTATACTTTGTCTTCAGCGATGGGTCCCAGAGATTGTGGATAGTGCTGATCTAAAAATGCTCCCGCCTCTTTGGGGGAGGCATTTAGAAATTCATTAAACTTCGGAATAAGCAACATCAATGGAGTCAGCAAAATCAAAATACCGCCCATGGTGATCAATGAAGTTGATAATCCAAAATTAGAAATCAAAATACCTGCACCAGCCACACCCAGCGGGGAAATCCCATTGCACATAAATCCCATGATCGATCCAATGCGCGCGCGATAGGAATCTGGCACCGCCAAGGAAACCTGCGTACCAATCGGAATATTGGTCCAAGTGCTACCAATCCCGATCAAGAACAATACACTCAAAGGCAGCAATGCATTCGGCACCCATGGCAGAATCGCGACGCCAAAACCCATCATGGCGATTGATAAAACCACTAGATAAGAAGTTTTAATTTTACTTTGAATAAAGGAAAACGATAAGGCCCCAACAATGGCTCCTGCACTGATACTGCTCTCGAGCGCGCCTAAAAACCACGGCGGCATGCTGCGTGCTTCTTTAGCTAACACCGGCAGAATAATGCCCAGCGGGGACATCGATAAATTCATCAGCATCGCCACGATACAAATCCAAAAGAGCACGGGAATTTTGTAAATAGTCTTAAAGCCCTCAGCAAGTTCCTGGCTCCATTGTTGAAAGGCGCTCTCGGCTGATTCCGGATTGTTGATTCTTTTAGGTGTTGTGTTGGCTTTGATCAAACCCGCAGTCCACGCCGCAACGATGTACGAAATGGTATCAAATAACAAAGCGCCAAAGACTCCGACCGTGGTGACGATCACTCCACCCAAAACCCCACCAATAACTCCGGCAAAGGAGTTGATGGCTTGCGTTTGTTGCATGGCCACCTGCAGTTTATCGCGCTCAACAATTTGCGGCACGATACCACCCGAGGCCGCACTGAACAGAGCGGAACCGATAGAGATCAATACGAAGAGAGAAATCACTAACAAAGAATTGTAGTAATTAAGAAAAACCATCGCCGCCAAGAGTCCGGTAAAAACAAATCTCCAGATATCAGCAATGATGATTATTTTTTTGCGGGAATACCTGTCGGCAAGGGGACCAAAAAGAGGCATCAAAATGATTCGCACCAACATCGCGGGCGCGATGACTGAAGACATCTGCGCAGCGGAACCAGTTTTATCTAAAATCCACCAAGCCAAAGCAATATTACTGCACGAATCACCCAGCAAGGATACGACCTGTCCAATACGGAAGTTCCAGAAATCTTTGCCCAGTGATGATCCAAAAATATTTTTGATGAATGCCATCCCCGCAAAATATCAAAAAATGCGAGGCCTCGTAAAATTTCGTAACTGCGATGAATCTTTTGGATGATCGTCTAAAGTTTGATCACAAAACACGCTCTTTCTTCTTTTTGTGGGTCAGTTATTTTCGAACGGGCTATCTCACTGAGCTATCGTGTCCGAGTTCCGGCAAGACATTACCGCCTTTGACACCGACCTTGCTTAATATCCCGTACTCTATTTTGCATCCTTCATTCTTACTCAAGGGTATCGGTCAACCATCGTTTCCCCAAACCAGGAGTCCGGATGAAACCATCTCAACAGCAAACTTTTTCGTCGTTAAAAACTCCATGGCAGCATCGTTATTGTCACGGCGGCGCCTTTCGCAAATCCTCTAAAGGCCGCGGGGCCAGACCGCTTTCAAGTCAAGATCCGTTGCACTTAGTTTTCAAAGTCAATAAAGCAGCTGATAAGAGAGGACTGCGTCACCCCCGGACTTTTGCGTTGATAAATTCTTTGTTGAAAAAATACTCCGCCAAGTTTTTTGTGAAGATCGAGCAGTTTTCCGTTGCAAAGTTTTTTTCGGGTCGTGGCGGGTCAGTTTGCGCAAGTGTTGACCGATACCTTCACGAAACGACATGAGGGCATGAAAATCTGGAAATATCGACCCTTTTCCAGAGTCATTAAAGGTTATAAGCCTTATCTGATTGTTCGGGATTATATACAACTGAATGAACTGGAAGTTTTAGGGCGTCCATATTCGAAAACGCGCTTACGGGGGCTCAATCAGGAACAACGGCGCGAGTTGTGGATGTAGGTCCCTTTTTAGAAGTTTTGTTAGTGTCAATACAGTGGATGATATTTCAAATCTTTTCTCGAAAAGAAGTCATCAATCCATTTCAACTTCTGTTGGACGCTGAGTGATTGTGTGTGTTCCGCAGAGCTGAATAGGATCTTTCCCTTGCTGTCTTTCACTTCAAGCAGATAAGGGATATTATTCTTATACATAGCCCATACCGTTGAGGCTTCAGCAAAATCCTCCATAAAACTTTGTGTCGAGTAAGGAGTCAGAAAATCTGATTCATTGAGTTCCTTATAGATCGCAGGAATCAAATCCAGGCTGACGGGATTTTTGCAAACGTAATAACATAGCTCTTTGAGGGCAGGATACTTTTCTGCCCAAGGGATTGGCCAGTCGCTGTTGTTCTCATAGTCCTCACCATTATAAATAACTTCTTCGGGACCCCACGATAAGTGATGGAAGGATTGCTCTGGAACTTTGCAGCGCAACCAATCTTTTTTGCCAGGAACCTCAACGCACTCATCGGAGAAGTTGTTAGCAGAATTCATTTGATCAATAAGATGATTCAGCTCATGAACAAAGTACGCAAAAAATGGATGGTGATCTTTTGCTGACTCTTTAGCTGTCGGACCTAAAGGCGAAACTTTAAGCGTAGGGTCTTTCTGAGTTGATAGGCCGTAATTCAGCTGTTCCTTCCAAGTATCAAAGTCACCTGAGGTGGCTTCTTTGCCCATGATGATTGAGCCACGAACACCAATGAACGTGCCAATCAGTTTTCGATCATGGCGGATCAAACCCGCATAGGCTGCAGAAAAAAGACTGTCTTGGATTTGAATTCTATTTAAGTTGCAAAAAACTTTCTTGTGAAAGGGAGGCATTTCGTTGGCAAGTTTAAGAAGGGCTTTATGTTGCTCGGGCTTAACTCTTGAGGTGCTGCAGGAGTTATCATAAATGGAGTCATCACTGTCTGAAACACAGGTGATTTTTTTAATATGTTCTGCACAGTCTTCATCAGGGACTTGTTCCGTTACTTGCTTTGCGGTGTCGTCGTCGACGGTGATAGCAGCATAATCTGGTGCTAGTTGAACGGTATTGTTAGAGGAGCCCTTTTGGGTGCAGGCTCCAAGGATACCTGTCAAAAAGATTAACAGGAGCCATTTTTGAGGACTGCCGGAGGAGTTGAAGGAGAATGAGCTTATTAATGAGTTCATTCCCTGAAACTAAGCAATTTTAAGGCCTGTTTTTGCGATAAAAAAAGCCACGACTAAGTCGTGGCTTTTTGGTTTCGTATCTTTGTTCGTTACTCCGACGGAGTCAGAGTGTGTGCCTACTTTTTCAAAGGCTTCTGAATGATATGGATCGCATGACCCAAAGTCGCCTCAGCACATTCCATGATTGTCTCGCCCAATGTTGGGTGAGGGTGGATGGAAAGAGCCAAGTCTTCAATGCGTGCGCCCATCTCGATCGCTAGAACTGCTTCAGAGATCAAGTTGGAAGCTTCAGGGCCCACGATGTGAACACCTAGAAGTACATGCGTTTTTGCATCAGCGATCATTTTTACGAAGCCTTCAGTTTCCATCATGCTGACTGCACGGCCGTTAGCACCGAATGGGAATTTACCGATGATCAAATCGTTAAAGCCTTTTGCTTTCGCTTCCGCTTCAGTCATACCTGCAGACGCGATTTCTGGATCTGTGAAGACAACTGCTGGAACTGTTTTCGCGTCGTAAACGCGGTTTGCGCCAGAGATCACTTCAGCAACCAAGACACCTTCGTGTGAAGCTTTGTGAGCCAGCATAGGTTGGCCTGCGATATCGCCGATAGCAAAGATGTTTGGAACGTTTGTTCTGCGTTGAGCATCCACTTTAACAAAGCCACGCTCGTCAACCGCGATACCCGCAGCTTTCAAGTTCGCTTGGTCACCGTTTGGACGACGTCCAACAGTTACTAGGATCTTATCGCATTTAACAACTTCGTCTTTACCGTTGATCTCAACAGTTACTTCGTAGCCGTCTTTTGCTTTTTTCTGAGATTTCGCTTTTGCACCGTACATGATTTTTACGCCGGCTTTATCAAGCTTACGTACAACGATGTTTGCGCAATCTGGATCAACAACACCAGCAAGCAATGAAGGCATCGCTTCGATCACAGTCACTTCAGTACCCAATTTGCGTAGGTAAGAAGAGATTTCTAGACCGATGTAGCCACCACCGATAACTGCGACGCGTTTTGGAATTTCGTCGAATGCCAAGGCGCCTGTTGAAGAGCAGATGTCTTTTTCGTCAAATTTAAATCCTGGAATTTCAATTGGACGAGAACCTGTCGCCACGATGAAGTACTTCGCCGTGATAGACTCAGTACCTGCAGATGACTTAACAGAGATTTCTTTAGAAGATTTGAATTCGGCGTCGCCTTTAATATGAGTTACGCCGTAACCTTTAAGAAGTTGACCCACACCGCTCGACATTTTGTCAGAAACGGATTGTTTCCACTTCACAAGTTGCTTCATATCAACGTTGATATCGCCCTTGATCATCAAGCCCATGTCTTTGAAGTTGTGTTGAGCTTTGTGAAGAAGGTGAGTCGCCGTGATCATCGCTTTAGATGGGATACAACCCACGTTCAAGCACACGCCACCCAAGAATTCACGTTCGATAACTGCTGTTTTAAAACCAAGTTGAGCAGAGCGGATCGCTGCTACGTAACCACCGGGACCCGCACCAATTACTACTACATCAAAATTTTGAGCCATATTAATTCCTTTTAAGTTCTATCTATTAGTACAAACATCGTCAGAGCAGTGGCCAGGAATAGTGCAGTCGTTGTCGAACATACAATCTTTCCCTGTGCCATCGCATTTTCTGCTGGCAATGTTGCACTTTATTTGAATATTGCAGTCGCTATTAAAGGTACAGGCTTTCGCTTGTTGGGAAACCAGGATCACCTGCGGGCGAGCCTGAGCTTTCGCCACCTGCAACTGTTCATATTCCATTTTACCTTTTGAATATCCCGCTAAAAACTTATTTGCGATGGAAGGAGTGCAAGTGTTCTCGTACTCCCTGCCTTCGCGGCCCCAATAAATTCCGTACTCGTAAGTACAGAATTGCATCAGGCCTTTAGCGTAACCTTGGTCGTATGCGTTTCTTGTCTGAGGAACTCCAACTTTCATGCACTGAGAAAGAACACTTGAACGTGCGCTTTCTCCGGCAAGAGCATCTTTCGTACCCATGGCTTCCCAATCATAGGAAGCGCATGTGTTTTTGTGGTTCTGCTCAAGAGCAGCACAAGATGCCAGTAGAGTCGTAATCAGAACAAGAATAAGGTTTTTCACCTTATAGCATCTCCACCATTAGTTTACCTGGATTCTCGATACGGCCGATGAAGGCCGCCAAGAATCTTGCAGCCAATGCGCCGTCGATCAAACGGTGATCGGCAGTCATTGTGTAGTTCATCGTTTTGATGGCTTTCAATTGGCCATCTTTGATAACTGGTTTTTCGTCGATTTTGTACATACCAAGGATCGCCACTTCAGGGTGGTTGATCACTGGAGTTGCGTAAGTACCACCGATAGAACCGATGTTCGTCACAGTGATGCAAGCGCCCTTCATTTCATCTGGTTTCAACTTGCCATCACGAGCACGTTTTGAAAGGTCGATGATTTCTTTAGAGATTTCCAAGATCGTTTTTTGATCCGCGTTTTTGATAACTGGAACAACCAAACCTGTTGGAGTGTCAGCCGCGAAACCGATGTTGAAATATTTTTTGTAAACGATTTCACCAGCGGCATCGTCGATAGATGCATTGAACATTGGGAATTCACGGATCGTCGCAACCATGGCTTTCATCACGATTGGAAGATAAGTGATCTTAGTTCCGTTTTTCTCTGCGAAGTCTTTCAAAGACTCACGAAGCGCAACCAAAGCATCAACCTTAGCTTCATCCATGATAGTGAAGTGAGGGATGATTTGTTTTGAACGCTGCATGTTTTCAGCGATACGTTTGCGGATACCGATAAGAGCTACGCGCTCTTCAGCTGCACCAGCTTGGCCTTGATAAGCCGGTCTTGGAATAGTCATGCCAGTCGCCTTCGCTGATGCTACGGCGCCCGCTGGAGTACCAGCGCCTGCTGCCAAAACGTCTTCACGAGTCACGCGACCCGCAAGACCAGAACCAGACAATGCGTTGATATCAACACCCGTCTCGCGAGCAAGACGGCGAGTCGCCGGAGTCGCAAGAACTTTAGAATCAGCAACAGGCGGGAAGATGCCGTTTGCTGTCGCTGCAGAAGAAGTAGCTACTGGAGCTGCTTTTACTGCAGGGGCCGCTGCTGCCGGAGCAGAAGTTTGAGGAGCTGGAGCCGCCGGAGCTGCTGCTGCGCCACCTGATGTTGCGGTAGCTGCGCCACCAGCACCTGCGCCAGTCAAAGTGATCATAGTTGATCCAACTTTAACAACGTCGCCGGCTTTGAATTTCAATTCGCCAACAACGCCCGCTACTGGAGTCGGAACTTCAACAGTGGCTTTGTCAGTTAGAACTTCAGCGATCGCTTGATCCGCTTTTACAGAGTCACCAGATTTAACCAGCCATTTTACTAGTTCGCCTTCTGTAACGCCTTCACCTAGTTCAGGAAGCTTAACGTCTTGTACCGCCGTCGCCGAGGCTTTGGCGGTCGCTGCTGGTGCAGCGGCTTGAGTTGCAGCTGGCTTGTTCGCCGTCGAGTCCGCCGTAGCTTTAGCGGAGGAGGATGCGCCACCACCGTCTAGAGCGATCATCGTCGAACCAACTTTAACAACTTGGCCCGGTTTAAATTTCAAATCTTTTACAGTACCAGCGACTGGAGATGGAACCTCTACAGTTGCTTTATCAGTCAATACTTCAGCGATAGGTTGATCTGCTTTTACAGAATCACCAGGTTGAACCAACCATTTAACCAATTCACCTTCAGTGACGCCTTCGCCAAGTTCAGGCAGTTTTACATCAGTTGCCATACAGGGAGTTCCTTTCAATATTAGCCTTTAAAATCAAACACTCCCTTCTATTGCGATGGGGGCTCATTTGCACCGTTTAATGCTGTGCATAAATGAATTGTTTTTCCCTCTGCAACATAGCGGTTTCAGGGTTGAATTTAGGGCTTCAGAGTTGTTATTTTACAACTCGATTTGGGGGCCCCATGAAATATTCTCGCAAACTCCAGGAAGGTATCTTCCTAAATCGCTATAAACGCTTTTTCGCCGATATCGAATTCCAAGGACAAACGGTGGTGGCCCATGTCCCAAACACGGGGAGCATGAAAAGCGTCAATAACCCGGGACAGTTGTGCCTGTTTTCAGAATCCGACAACCCAGAGCGTAAATTAAAGTTCACGTTAGAGATGATCAAATCTCCGGGCGGTTCTTGGGTGGGCGTCAACACAGCGACTCCAAATACGGTCGTGAAGGAGACAGTCCTTCGCGTGATCGGTCAGCATAAAAACGAAGTGGGCAGCTTTGCTCACTGGGCCTCTTTTGATGAAGCGAAACCCGAATACAAGATCTCTGCCGAGACTCGCTTGGATTTTGCTTTAAAGAAAAAAGATACCGATAAAATGCATTTCATCGAAGTGAAAAATGTGACTTTGGGTGAAGACGGTGTTGCCAAATTTCCTGACGCTGTCACGGAGCGCGGGCAAAAACATTTGCGTGAATTGATGGAGCTTATGGAAAAAGGTCACACGGCAGAGTTGGTCTTTACAGTGCAACGTCATGACTGCGGAACTTTTGCTCCCGCAGATGATATCGATCCAGAGTACGGCAGACTTTTACGTGAAGCCGCAACGAAAGGTTTGATCATTTCTCCGCTAGTGGTGGATTTGACTCCAACCGAAGCGGTGTTGTCAGAGATGAAGCTTCCCGTAAAACTATAGCCATTTTAGAGGCGAGCTCGAATTGGTTGGCGTTGGCGTTCGAAAATCGTCCGAAATCCCACATTTTGGATTCTCAGAATCGACTAAAGGTCTTGCTTTGGGGGATTCTCAGCGACCGACTGAAAGGAAGCTTGTAAACTGGGACAATGAAGTCTTTCGGTCTTTTTGCAGTTACGTTGTTATTCCCTTTTTCAGTGTTCGCACAGTCAGAACCTGATTACGAGGCCTTGTTTAAAAACCTGCAAAGGCTGCAACAAGAGATAAAGCAGAGCGCACAAACTGCACCAACCTGTAAAATCATGCCCCTGGAGAAATGTACTTTTGATGAGTACTGCCAAAAACTTCGCGGTCAAAGTCAGAATTTTTATCTGTACAAAAATAAAGACGGAAAAAAGGTTCCTAATTTTTTCTTCATTCGTTTAGCCAACCAGGTACGAGGGTGTCTGGATCAACCTTTGCCGGAAATCGATACTCAGGATCCGTTTGTCAATCCGTTGAAACTCACAAAAGCGAACCCCTCTTATCAGGCAGAGTTAGCTCGAACTCAGAAAATATTCGCTGATGTTCAAGCCCACGCTGTGGCGATGCTAGAGTCACGTAAAACCGCGGATAATGCGAAAGAAATCGATCAGGAAATCAAACGCATTAAGGCCATCAAGATGACGAGCCCGGTGTTTAAAGATCAATTCGCCGTTGAAAAAGCGAATTGTGTCTTGCCGGGGGCTTCTTATCAGTCGTCAGACAATAGCATTTTGCTGTGCCCGCAAATGTTGAATATGCCTGATGCCACTTTATTTTCGACATTAGCCCATGAACTCAGCCACTCTATTGATCCGTGCAACGCTTATCAAGAGATCGCCGATACCAAAATCAGTGTTGGAAAAAATCCCATGCAGGGAGTGATTGCCTGTTTGCAAAAGCCTTCGTCCCTGGAGGCGGTGGCATTCTCTGAAAAAAATCTGCTTGATGCGATCACCAAGGAGCAGGATCAGTTGGCAAAAGACCTGGGGCCTTTATCGGCGGAAGTCAAAGCCGCTTTTCAAAAGAAAAAGCAAGCGATCGCCGCGGGTTTTAAAACCAATCAATACTGCCGTAACTTTTCTAAGAACTCAGATATGCAGGAAGGGTTTGCGGACTGGATGTCTTCGAAAATTCTGGCGCGGAAAATTTCTGAAATGAAGGATGGAGAAAAAGCCAAGGCTTATGCTTTTGAGTCTCAGTTGATGATCGCCTCTGCTGATTGTAAGAATATTCAAATTGCAGCGATTGGACGTATTGCTGAAGCGGTGAAACAAGATTGTCCGGTATTCGGACAATCTAGTCTTGATTTCATGTTGAATCCAGAGGCTTACGCAGATCCAGAAGAAGTTCCTCATCCTAAGAGCTCTCGACGCATTAACAAAATCTTGTTCGCACCCTCTGAAATTCAAAAAGCTCTCGCATGCAGCGGTTCCAATAAGATCAACACTTGCGAATGAAGTGGAAACAGGAACGACACTTCACCAAAGTCAGGTGTAGAAAACACCGACAGAATAAAAATCATTAAAGTCTGAATATGAGCGCACCGAAACCCTCTGTGTAACCAACACGGAGGTTCATGATGACATTCAAAAAAACAAAGAATGTTCTGGCGCTACTTTCCGTCACTTTCTTAATGGCAGCCTGTGCAAAAGGCGGTTTCGAAAGCTCTTCTACCGTTTTACCTGACGATCCAGATACAGAACAATCAGCAGGCGATTCTGCTCAAGCAGTGCCCCCAGCAGAGGTGGAAACACCAGATCCGGGCTCTTCAGCCGGCGGCAGCAACAGCGGGACGCTGACTGACGCACAAATTATCGCAAAGTATGCATATGTTGATACGAATAAAACGATCAACCAAACGATGTTGAAAAATGCGATTCTGTATTACCATAAGAATTTGTCTAAAATTAAAAATCCCGACGTTTTGTCTGTATTGGATTTCAGCAAATTCTCGGGAAAACCACGTTTCCATATTATCAATATGAAAACCGGTGAGGTTTGGAGCGTGCGTGTAGCCCATGGTAAGGGTTCTGACCCAGACCATGATGGTTACGCGAATTCCTTTAGCAACGTTTCCGGTTCCAATGCGAGTTCCGTGGGTATTTATAAAACCGCAGAGACTTACAGTGGATCCCATGGGTATTCGTTGCGTCTGGATGGCTTGTCTTCCACCAATAGCAACGCCCGTGCGCGTGCCGTGGTCGTACATGGTGCTGACTACGTCTCTGAATCCACTGTGATTCAAGGTCGCAGCTGGGGTTGCCCTGCGGTGTCTATGAGTATCCGAACGAAAGTGATCGATACTATCAAAGGTGGTTCTATCATTTACGCTTCTGCAACGAACTAATTAGATATCTGATTATATTTTTAGGCCGTCTCATTTTGAGACGGCCTTTTTCGTTTTTGCTGGAACAGAGTTTGAACTACCTTCTGGCATGGACACAAAAAGTTTCCCAAGTCGTATTAATTCTTATTTAGTGTTAATCCCTCAACACTTGGGCGACGTTTTACGTCTCTTTGTGGCTTTGACTCTTTTTGCCACAGCCGCTTGTACCGAAAATAAAACCATCAATCAAACCAATCCTCCGGTATCACAAGCGGGTGGCCAAACGCGCACCTCGGACCCTGATGGCTGGGGTGGCGGCAGCACCGGTGACGGTGGCGGCGGACAAGGCGTTTATTGCTCTGCCGCAGTGGCAGATGCGCGCTTAAAGGACCGTTTGATTGTGCGTGATGTTTATGAAGCAGAGTTCAATTATAAAATGCCCATGACCGGTCATGAGTTAGGCCCTGCGGGGACTACTGAAGTGGTACCCGAGTCCTATGAATTTCTAATAAAAACACTGTCGCGATATTATGGTCCGATGATGTTCTTTGAGAAGGTTGGAAAGCTAGGCTATTGGCAGGATTTTGTGAAAGCAATTTCATATATTCCCCAAGGAGTTCAGCTAAAGCCAAGTCAGGATGCGAATTCGCCGATGGCTCTGCCGACAGGTTGCGAGCTGGTGCAGATTGCCTATTGGTCAGAAGCTTCTGGAAGCCAGACAGAAGGTGTTCTGTTTGTTGATCAGGCTAGCTGGAAGAAACTTGATCAATTCAATAAAGTCGCTTTGCTTGCCCATGAGCATTTTTTTAAAAGAGCGCGCATGGCGGGAGCAAAAAATTCTGACTATGTTCGCGAGAAGTTGGGCAAATTGTTCTCTGTCGAAGGTTTGCCAGCGATGTTCCAGGATTGGGCTCCGTCCAAGGATCCGAAAGTGAAAGGTCTGCTGCCGGAATCATCCAAAGGTTTTAAAGTTTGTCAGGGAATTGATCACAGCCGACGTGGAAATATCGTGCTCTATCAATACCAGGATAAATCAGAAAGACAAACATTGGTTTGGTCTAATGTTCGCGCGGGCGATAAAGAAATGCGTCCGTTTGAATCCGTCTTTCAACGAATCGAAAATAATTTTGAATTATACAATGAGTACGCGGCCGTAACAGATTATCTCTATGGACGAGGCAAAGCGAAGGGTGTCGAAGAGAAGGATAAGCTGGGAGTCAGCTTTTTTGATAAAGATTTGAATCTTACTCAGACGGGTAAAAGCATATTGGAGTTGGGAGAGTCCATTCCGGGTCCTTCCTTTTTGACCTTCACAAGTGAAGGCTCGATTTCATTGGTCAATCCTATCTATGGATATGTTCCTCCTGAAAAGCGTGAGATACTTCCGCGCGAAACACTCTTGAATCGAATCTATACGGGAGCTTTGGAAGCATTTTTGGATAACCCGGAAAAAGAGAAAGTTCTGGAGCGCACGCAGGCTCTTCAAGCCCTTTCGGTTTTGGATAAAGAAATAGATGAAGGACAGAAATCTGGAGTTTACCCGACGGGCTTTCCCAAATGGGCTGCCGCAGTTCAAGGTTTTGAAAAAGCGGGCCTTAAACTAAGCGACTTCGAACGCTCGTATCTTTATAACCTGGTTCCGACCGGACTTTATGTCATTAAGTACGGCTATTACACTTACAAGGACGTCAATGCAGTTTTGGGCCGAGACGGATTCGTAGAAATGACGAAACCAATTGACGAGTTGGTCTCAGTGAGTATCGACGACAAGAAATTTTCTTATTTCATGACCTGTTATTCTTATCAGCAGGTTTATTACAGCATCACCCACAGTCAGGCTGCGACTCCTCAGCAGAAAGAGCAATAGGGACGACCATATGGAAACAAACAAATATCAAAAACACATTAAAATTGTTTTTTCGACGACTTTGTTTCTGTTGGGTCTTGTCGCATGTACTGAAAACAAGACAATCAATCAGACCTCTCCTCCAGTTTCCCAAGCGGGTGGCCAAACGCGCACCTCCGATCCCGATGGCTGGGGTGGCGGCAGCACCGGTGACGGTGGCGGCGGGCAGGGTGTTTTGTGTTCGGAAGAAACCAAGGATGGGAACCTTCGCGGCAAGTTGATGGTTCGTGACGTCTATGAAGCTCAATACAACTATCGCCGCACGATGGTTACTCAAGGGCTTGGACCTGCTGGAACTGAAAGCGTTGAGCAGAAAACAGTTGGCTTTTTGTTGTCAGCGTTAAAGCGTTATTATGGGCCGGCTCTTCGTGACACTGAAATCGGTGATGTAAAATATTGGACTGAATTTGCTCAAAAGATTGCATTTGTTCCTGAGCAAGCGGCTCTTTATCCAAGTAACGATGCGAACTCTCCCTTGGCGTTGCCCAAAGGATGTCGAATTGTGCAGATCGCCTATTGGGATGAATCTGCGGGCTTGGATGCCGAGGGAACTTTGTATGTTGATAAGACACTTTGGGTGAAGCTGGATCAATTTAATAAAGCCGCCTTGTTAGCTCACGAATACTTTTTTAAAAAGGCGCGCGAGGCAGGGCTGACGAATTCAGATTATACTCGTTACAAAGTGGGTCAATTGTTATCTATGGAAGGTATGTCGCCGCTGTTTCCAGGCTGGGTGCCATCCAAAGATTCAAGAGTCAGCGAAGTGCTTCCCGAATCTCCAAAAGGTTATAAGTCTTGTGTGGGATCTGCAGGTGAACGTGGATCGTCTATCAGACTTTATCAGTACAGAGACAATAAAGGTGTTCAGCGCATCGTTATTCCCTCTTTGAAGTCTGGTAATTATTCATTGCTACCATTTCAAAGTGTTACGATGTCTTTTCAGCCAGGGCCTGGTGATGTCATGGGCTTAATTACAGATCAGTTTCTTTTTAATCCCGATGAAGAGATGCCGTTGGATTTCAAGCAGAATTCAATCACTGGCAAGTTGACCGCTGAAAATCACGGGCTTGAGAGTTTCCGTCGAGAGTTTTATACCATCAATGTTCCGGCTAAGAACCGCACAGTCAAACTGTCAGTTATAAATCCGATGGCAGATATTGTGTCAGAGGAGAAAACGGAATTAAAACCATCGAATGAACTCGCGCTGCAGATGAATCTCCAAATTGAAGACGAAATTAAGAACGCTTTTGGATCTTATAAATACTCTAGTCGAAATCTGTTGGAGCCCATAGCGGCATTAAATGCAGAGATTGACTTGGCAGTTAAACAGGGGATTTTCCCACAGAGCTTTCCGAAATGGAATGCTGAGTTAGATAAAATTGAACACGTTGCCAAAATCACCTACACCCCTGAACAAAGAACCAAACTGTATTCAACATTCCCGGATATTTTGTATCGAATTAAATTGGGAACTTATTCTGATTACCAGATCAGCAAGGTAATGGGCATAAAGGGTTATAAGAAATTTAATAATAAGGTTCGGACTCTGGTCCAATTTAATCTGACTGTTGATGATAAAAAATTGGATTACGGAATTGGATGTAGTGACTATTCTCGTGTCTATCGGGAAATCACTCAAAGAGCTGATCTTGGGTTCTCTGAAGAAGGATTGGATCATTCACTTGCGGTGTCAGTGATCCGTCCTCAAGGCGAGGCGCAAGGGACGAGCGTCGAAGCAAAATATGCAGAGCAAATTAAAACAGCTCTGGTCAATGGATCCCTTAGAGATGCGACATTCAGAAACAGTTTTTTTGCCTTTAACGATGACGAGTGTTTCGTGCCAGGCAAACAGCTGACGGATAATTGCCGTCCCGCTGTTGAGTTTCTGGAAGATTTAAAAAACGAAAAATCGATTCAGATTAAGTCGTGTCAGGAAGTGACTGGAGAGATCGCGAAAATCGATACGGAAAAGGGATTGATTACGACCTGTATGCTTTTTGATTTCAATAGCCGTCAGCAAAAATACATTGCCAAGGTTGTTTTTAAAAATCCCAACGTGAGTTCTGACGTTCGTGCCGGCGTCGATCCAAATATGCCGTTCATAGACGTTTTGGAGCGACTGCCTTATTTCATCGCGAAATAACTAGTAAAGCTTCAGCTGTTCGCCGACCAATTTTTTGAGGTCGTTGACGTAGCCGGAGTATTCTTGCAGATCCAGGCGTTCGTCTTTGCGGACGTGGGAGCTGGGGTTGTTGTATTGAGTCAGTTCAATAACATCGGCGTGGGAGGAAATTTCGGAAAAGCCCTCTTCCTCCAGAGTGGTCATCAAGAAATCCAAATCATGGCTGTCGTCACCATCCGGAAATTCCAAATCACGTAGGGACATCATAGCTTTTAGATACAGTTCACAGGCTTGGGCCAGATTGTAGCCAACAATGTCGTGTTGGCTATCGTCGCCCAGGCCTTTTTGTGCGATATCAAGATTGTCTTGGGCTTTTAGGATCAAGGACTTCGCTGTTGATACGCTCATGATGGCTCCATTCGATGCTGCTTATTTTTGCAATATAAATGTCTTAGTCGGACTCCATGGAGATGCTTGATTAGGATTTCTTCCACGAAGCCTATAATACCAAGTGCCATCTTTTAGCTGTGGAGGCAATCTATATTGTCTGGCTTCGACCCGAAATAGTTTACTTTCTTTGAATTCGGAATTTTGTGCGATCTCAAAGTCGTACCAACCGGCTCCCAGAGTTTGTCCCCACTTAAATATCACAGAGTATTTTCCATCGTTGTAAGGGAACTTAGCTCCGTTCGCAGGCTCATCAGCTGTCGCCAATTGCAGGCTTTCCACCTTTTTGTACTCCACCGCAAAGACAGTCGTCGGAGCAAAAAAGTAATCCGTCATCGCGGAAATAGGTGTCACTTTGAAATAGTACCAGCCAGTGTCTTTTACCGGGGTGAAAAACTCGATATTTTTTGTTTCAAATCTTTGCGCCTGATCGAATTTTTCGTTTCTTGCGACTTCAATCACGTACTTCAATGCATTTTTTCGGTGAGTCCACAAAATATGCAACTGATCGATACTGCCTTTGGAGTCGAGGTTCGCATAGGCGATTTCATACTTTTCGATTTTAGGCCCAGGGAGGAGACCTTTCACCTTCACAATATTGGAAGGTGGCGAAAGTTCACCCTCTGCTGATTGGGCTAAGACGCGAATGTACGAGGTGTCACGCTGCGAGTGCAGGAGATCGTAATTGTTTTCTGGAACCCGGTAGCTTCTTAAAACAGACCCAAAAGTATTGGTGTTGTTCAGTTCCACAATATATTGAGTCGCAAACTTTACGTCACTCCACTTGAGCTGAACCTTGGCCAGATCAGGTCCCGCTAAATTTTCTACGGCATCCTGCAACTGAGGAGCGGTCAGAGGTGGGCGGAGGACCTGTGTCATGACGTTGGACCAACCTTGAATTTCGGACGATCCTTTCGCACGGCGAGCTCGCACATAATAAGTGCCGGGTTTAGTCAGTGCGATGACATCTTTGGTGCGGCCCGTTTGCTCGTGTTCAAGTTTTGCAAAGGTTGAATCAAAACTCACTTGCATGACAAATGTTTCTTCGGGTTTTGCCTCTTTGATTTGCAGGCTCAGGTTCCATTTACCTCTTTCCATGAACTTCAAATTCAGTTTTTCAATTTGCGTGGACAGAGCCGCGCTCACGGTAAAGGATTGTGTTTTGCTGTATTCAACACGTCCCAGGGCTTGTTCATAGGACAGACGCCAGTAGTAACGACCTACTCGATCCATCGGTTTGATTTTTGTGAAGTTGTCTTTTTCGGCGACAATTCTGATCACGTCCTGAGAAAAATTTGAAACATTGGAAATTTCCACCGTCGGCTTTTTAAAGTTAGGCTCCCATTCGAAGCGGATGATGTCGTTGGTGTAAAAGACAGATCCATCCAACGGCAGCAACAACGCCGAGTTAAATTCATCCGGTGCCTTGGTTGCGGGCTTGGCGGCTTTCTCCGCTTCTTGCGCAGATTTTTCCAAAGCCAGGCGCTTTTGTTCTTCTTCTTGCAGACGCATGGAGCCTTCGGAAACCAGGATGTTGGAGGGAGCCGAATTTTCACCTTCCTCTGAAACAGCGATCACTCGGTAGTAAACTTTGCGAGGGCTGCTGTGCTGGACTGCGGATTCAACCGTCGTCACTGTTTTCTGCGACAGGATGGCGTTAAAGGATGTGGCATTTGAGGATTGAACTATATATTGCTTGGCTGCTGGCACCTCGGCCCACTTAATTTCAGAAATGACGTTGCCGACGCGATCTTCGGTGCGATCCGCGAATTCAATGACCGGCGATTTTAGCGATTCACGAATTGTCACTTTTTGCAGTGGCGACCACGGGGAAAATAAGCCGTTACCAAAGTTTTTACGAGCGCGAATGAAATAGTCCCCTGGTGAATCCATTAAGGAGCTGAACGGGGATTTTCCTAAATACGCATCCTGAAGAGTCGTGAAGCTTTCTGATTTACTGACTTGGAAGTCAAAAGTTGATTTATCGTCTTCAGCGACGGTCGCTAGAACTTTCCAGACTCCTTTACGAACGTAATTGGGAGCAGAGACTTGCAGGTGAATTGTATCGACCTGACCCACTTTAAAGAAGGAAGATCTGGAATAAACCGGAACGCCGTCTTTATAAGCCACTAAGCGCCAGAATACATCACCTTTCAGAGTGTTCAGAGGAATTGGGAAAAACTGTTGTGAAGTCACGTCGATATCGACGACATTATCCGCGAAATCGGGTTGGGAGCAGTATTGCAGATGAAGTGAACTGCTGTTTTCGGCTTCCCATTTAAAAAAGACAGGCTGAGTTTGTTCACGAACGATTTCGCCATCATAAGGCGCTAAAAGATTAAATGAGGTCGCGGAAACTTCCCGGGCAACAATCTGTTTCGAGGAGGCTCCGTTGGTCGTGACAGTTCCGGTTTCTAATGTGATGGAAGTTCCCGTTGCGATTTCGGTTTTGCCCGTCACGTTTTGCAAGGTCAGATTGCCCAGTGCCACGGACAGGGCAAGTTTCTTGTCCGTCTTTTTAACATAGATATCGTAGGCATCTTTTGAAATGATTTTGAATTGGCCGTCATCCAAATTCAAAACCAAGGGATCCATCGGACCTTTTCCGCTTTTTAAATTGAATCCCCCGTCATTAATTTGCAAAGCGATCAGTGCGGGATTTTGCTCCACCTGAGACAGGCGTAGCAAAGTTTCTTCGTTTAAACGAATCTTGCGATTTTCCGCGAAAACCAAGAGGGCAGAGGATTTGGGGCCGACGAAAATTTGCGAACCGTCATAAACTTTGCGACCATCCTGGGCGTCTTTCCAAAAGAAAGTGCGAGTGTATTTGTAGCGAACTTCATTTTTCAGTTCACGCAGAACTCCCAGAGGACGTCCAAGATTTTCTTCAGGTGTCTCTGTTGATTGAGACAGCAAGACACCAGCAATTCCAAGAACAACAATTGATGCAATAGCCAAGAGTATGTTTTTCTTCATGCATTTATAGTTTCATTTTGTGGCAATGATTTCACTTGATTGCGCTCACGTTACGACCTCATCGAGTCGAGGTGACATTTGAAAGTGTTCGGGGTTGTTCGGTGGACTTCAGCGAATGCATTAATTTTTGATCGTTTTACGGGCAAAGTGAGCGCCATTATTCAATACATTTTAGCTCGCACCTTTTTTCTTCGATTTTATGTTCGACGAACCCCACCTGTACCAATAGAGGGCTCTCAAGTCTCAAGATTTCCATTAATTTTCTCGCAATTATAAACTTAATGTTATGAGACATTTCCTTTCTTGTTCGTCGATAGTCATTTTGGGCTTCATTTTGTCTTCTTGCAACAATGCTGGTTTGCAAGGCACCTCCATTCCTTCCAAGTTCGAAGGTGTGCAGGAAGCTGTGGCTATTTCACCAACGGCAGTGAAGCTTTCCTGGTCTCTTCAAGCGAGATTCAAAGAATATCGCGTCTATCGCAAAGGCTTCAGTGCACCGGAAAAAGTCGAAACATTTGCCACGACAACGATTTCCCCTTTGTCGGTCGATACGTTTTATGATTTCTCAGTGACGGGAGTCGGTGCGGTTGATGGAACCGAGATCGGTTATGATAAGTCTCTTTCAGTCAAAACCATGAGCTCCTTTGCCGGGGTTCCGGCTTCGGGTTTGACGGCGCAAAATAATGGTTCCGTTGAAGTTAGTTGGATTAAAAACGGTGAGGGTGTCACCTACAAAATCTATACGAAAAAAGAGAGTGAAACCTGGGATCTCACGAATCCAGCAGCGACGATCATCAATAAAAGTGTCGGTTCGGTCACAAATTTGCCGAGTGGTAACAAGTATTGCTTTTGGGTGGTGGCGTACTACCTAGACGGTACGTTTGAACCTGCAAATATGTCGGAGTCTTATATAAACTCCAAAGCGCCATGTGTTCTGGTGCAGTCGCAATTGGCGAATTTGCCAACGGTGAAAATGCAAATGGCCGTCGTCGGAAACTTCCCTTGGTTTTGGACCGAAGGGGGCGATTCGACATATACAACAGAGATCTTTGAGCGCGCCACCGACATTCGCTGGGCGATCGTCAACGGCAATGATTATTTCCGTTCAATTGTGCCCATTTCTCCGGGGCAAAAAGACATGTATGCAAAGGTCACCTCTACAACAGGGGCTAGCACCATTGTGAGTGTCGTGATTGAAGGCGCCGGAAAACTTAAGAAACCTTTGATTCGCTCATTAGAAGGGACATCTGCACCCGTTCCACTTTATCCACGTCTGGTCAACGGTGGTCTGGGAATGCAGGAGCTCGGCAGTCAGGTTGTTGTTGGGGACTTTAACTGTGATGGTTTGATGGACGTGGCGGTCAGCGCTCCACGCGCGACGGCCTATGTGGGTGATAAGCACGAAGACTCCACCGGGGCCGTGGTTATTTATTATGGATACGATCCTCCTCCATATGTTGATGACAACCAAAATCCGGTGGATCCACCGCCAACACTTAAGATGACACCGGCACCATCAGCGGATGCGGCTTATCCTGATCCGCAACTTATTTATTATCCAGGATTGCCTACGGGAACTCGACTGGGACAAAGCTTGGCAGTGGGTAATGTCAACGGTGATTGCTTCAGCCGTTATACTGACTTAAGTGATCCTAAAGCGAACAAAGTCGGTCTTTGCGACAACTTGTTAACTCCAGCGTCGGGAGTTGCTGACATTGCTAAGATTAAAAAGATTTATCGCTGTGATGATCTGGCGATGATGACCAGCCAAGGTCAAGTATTTGTCGCGTTTGGTGACCCTACTCGCGGTTTGGTGACTGGTTCTGGTGGTATTTCCTACGGTGTGAACGAAACGACCTGTGACCCGACTTCATTTAAATGTCGTCCGGTTAAAATTTCTGATAGTACGATCGCGGCGACCACGGCGATTTCATTCGGTGATTTTAATAATGACGGATTTGATGATTTGGCGATCGGTTTGACAATTTATTCGGGGGCGACTTACAAACGTCAGGTTGCGGTATTACGTGGCGATCGCATGGGCCTTTTCCCTATGACATCGACCAAATCTTTTCCGATGATCGATGCTGAAAGCATCGGGATCTCTTCGCTGATCGCAGCGGATGGCACTTTCGCTGGGACAAGTTATACTTCTGATTTTGCGAAGGCCTTGGGGACCGCTTACAATTCCCGCGTTTGTGAAAACAATGCGACTTATACTTACAGACAGACGAATTATGCAGGTGAAACCTCACCAGCTCCTAAAAACAAAGGTTACGACTATACAAAATGTGATGACTTGGTGATTGGGGTTCCTGGACGGTCTTCAGGACGGGGATCCATTCTGGCTTGTAAGGGTGTGATGCCTACTATTGCAAGTGGCGCGGTGGACTTGCAGAAAATTACCTCGTGGACATGCCAAGAATCTTATCCAGATCTAAGTTCAAACTCTGAAGCGGACTATATTACTGTAAAAGGTTATGGCAGTAGTATTCTGGGAGTTCCAAATCAGAACGGATATCCTCTGACGAATATTATCGGGACGACGAACAATGTCCCTAACTTGAATGGTGCCGTTTTCGTGGGTGCTCCATTATCCACAGTGAGTGGTTTGTCCAATGCCGGTGTGGTGTTTGGTTATTATGTGACTCCACGTTCGAATGACAATGCAACGGGTGGTATCGTCGGAATTCTGGATCCTCATCAGAGCATTACGGCGATTAACAGAGTGGCCTGCGATTCGCGCAATACAAATGTAACAACCGGCTCGCTGAAACACTGTGAAAATCAGGTGATTCATACCAATCCTCCAGAGTCGTTAGTGCAGTTCGGTTATTCAATGGGTACGATTGCTGATATTGAAACGATCTCGCGCGGAATGCCGTCTTTGGCGATCTCGGCTCCGTATCGTTCCACCACGGCTTCAACGGGTAATTCGACAATCAATGCCAGTGGTGTGATTTATCTTTATAAACCTGACGTATCAACGCTGGGATATGAAGGCGCTACTCGTATTGATACGCCTCGCTTATCTGATAATGACAATACTTCCTGTAGCACTAACTGTACTTGGTACAGCGGTGGTGTGAATCCGTTTGGTGCGTCAGTTATTTATCCTCGTGATCTTTCGTCCAACTCCAACTTTGGCTTGGGTGGTGCTGCAGGGGCTGACTTTAATGGAGATGGATCGGGTGATCTGATTGTCGGTGCTCCTTATTTGTCTTCACCTGTCTATTATAATGGTGGCGCGTTTATCTTTAATTCCACGGGTAACTTTGCCTCTTCAGTCACGCAGGCCAATACGACAATCAATGTAAATTTCAGTAAAGAGCTGAATTATCACTATGAGCAAGCCAAAGTGGCTGGCGACTTTAATGGTGATGGCTATATGGACGTCGTGACGCAAATCTCGGTCGGTAATACCGTCGAAGTTGTAGTTTATTACGGCAGTGCCTCCGGTTTGGTGCTGACTCCTGAGCCCTCAAGAAATCCAGCGACAGATTTGGCACCTCTTAAGTTGGTGGTGGATCTGGACTCAGCGATGGGTGGCGAATTCTATCGCATCGGCAGTGTAAACGGGGATGGTTACGATGACTTGATGGTGATCGGTAATAAATCCTCTTACATCTTTTATGGATCTTCCAGTGGATTGGTGGCGAATTCTGTGCCGTCGGTTTCTCCAGTGGGTCAAAATCCTTTGAGTTTTGCTTTGGCAGATACCAGCTCGGTTTATTTTCACTATGTGGGTACGACGAAGCGTACGGCTGCCAATGTGATTCCGACGGAGCTTTCATTCTCGGATTTCACTCCTAAAAATCGCGCGGTGACTTTTGGTGACTTTAATGGCGATGGTTACGGTGACTTTACGGTTGCGACGGATTCAACTGACTTGCCGTCAGTTG
Source organism: Bdellovibrio sp. (assembly GCA_039594295.1). Classification (GTDB taxonomy): domain Bacteria; phylum Bdellovibrionota; class Bdellovibrionia; order Bdellovibrionales; family Bdellovibrionaceae; genus Bdellovibrio. The sequence goes on along the minus strand of JBCNNR010000004.1, from coordinate 94,335 downwards.
ACGTTCGTGTTGGATCTTTATTGTATACGACAGCTAACTATGGTCGCGTGTTTGTGTTTTATGGATCGAAAGATGGTCCGCAAACCAATCGCACCAACGGTAAAACCTTGTTAAGCGATGCGAACGGAAATGCCGCCGATATCGTGGTCGAGAATCCGTGTACAGTGACAACACCTGCGGTTTGCAAAGTGCAAATGCTGCTGTCGAATGAAGCCGTGGGGGGCGTTCGTTTCGGCTGGAGTACCGCCGCGATTAAATCTCTGGAAACACAATCTGGTGAAATTTACGACGAACTGGTTGTGGGAGACCCAGGATATTCTTCCTACACAGGTCGCGCCTATTTATACAAAGGAACAAGTCGCGGCTTGGCGTACACTCCGATTCAAAAACTTCAAGGCGCCACGACGGGTGAAGGTTTCGGATACAGTGTCGTCGCTCCCGGAGACATTAATAAAGATGGCGTGAGTGATCTGGTTGTCTCAGCTCCTCGTACGCCTTCGTCTTCTTATAATGCTACTATCTATACTTTCTTTGGTGGCGCGGTTGGTACGGTGATGGCCTTTAAGGGTGCACCAGATATTAATTCAACGACGTATTTTGGTACGGGGGCTTTGCCAGTCAATGCGGTGAATACCGGCAATATGGATTTGAAACCTCAACGTTCGTCACCGACCTTATTCCAAGGTTCAACGACCGATCATTTTGGTGCGGGAGTCGCTGCTGTCGGTGATATCAATGCTGATGGTTATGCCGACATCATCGTCAACGTCCCAGGCCGTAACTATGACTTGGATACGGTCTTGCCGAATACGGGTGCCTTCATTATTTTCTATGGTGGCGAGTACGGATTAAAGATTGATTCCGCTCCAACCACAACGCCACGTTGCTATGGTGGCACGACTCCTGTCTGCGAACCGGCCATGCTGTATTTGCCGAATCGCGAGGCGTCTGAATATACGTATATCTCAAGTTCACCTGCGGGTGATATCAATGGCGACGGAATTCCTGATGTACTTTTAGGAGCTCCAGGTCGCAGTCATCCATCCGGAAAAGCTTTTGCAACGGGAGTCGTGTATGTCCTTTATTAAGCTGATCAAATGGTCTCTTTTAGGAGCCGTTTTATGCACGACCTTGTCTTGTACTGAAAAAGTCGAGACAGGCAGTATTCTTAAAGATTTCTCTGGTATTGCCGGGGTTGAGCCGCTTTCGCCAACGGCGGTTCGCGTGTATTGGAACCTTCATGATCGTTACAAAAACTATCAGGTGTATAACAACACTTCCAGCACGGCTGTTGCGGAAACACCTCGTTCCGAAGCGATCATTCGTAATTTAAATCCCAACACGTCTTACACTTTTAAAGTTGTCGCAACGGATGGAACATTAAGTGTCGGTGGTAATAAAGAAATCGCCGTGACCACCCTGAAACCTTTTAGCGGTGTTGATAAAGTTATTAAGGACTCGGATGGCAATCTGGTCTTGTCGTGGGTGTACACTCCCAAAGTAGCGGCTTACCAGATCTACATGAAAAAGTATGAAGATCCTACGGCAAGTAACACCAGCAACTGGGCGTCGGTGGATTATACGGCCTATGATACTAAGTATACTTTCCGAAGTTTGGAAGGCTCGACTCGCTATCACTTCGTGGTTCAGGTGAAATACCTTGATGACACTTACGAACATCCAACCAAAGCTGTGAATATCAGCACGAATTCTTCATTCCCGACACCAACTTTCAATTTAAGTCCGATCTCGATTGGTGCCTTGCCGTTTGTGACGGTCACTCCGGTGGTCAATGCGACTTATAAAAATGAAAACTATGTTTCCCGGATGTATTCTGGCTCAACACCTATTTCGGATCCGATGACCGGGGCGGGAACAATCGTGTTTTCTCCAGGTGCAGGCATCACGAACGGGAAGGTCGAAAATCTTTCGTTGCAAGTCAGTTACACCAACGCTGGCAAAACGGAGACTTTGATCTTCGATAAATTGTCGACGTACATCAAAGGAATCCTGGGATTGAATGCCGTCCCCCCAATCAAATCAGTTGATTCAGGGGTCGCGTTTATGGGCGAAGCCATGACAACTGGTGACTTCAACTGTGACGGCTATCCTGATCTGGCGATCGGTTTGCCAAGTGTCTCGGTCACTTCCGCAGGTGTGACGACGCCAAGAGCGGGTGCCGTTTACGTTTACTATTCCGTTAAAAATCCATCCACCGGTGTTTATAAATTAAATACAACTGGAACTCCAAGTCGCAATCCAACGAATCCTGGCTCTGATCCGCAGCTTTTGACATTCGAAGATCTGACGGATTATTCGCGCTTTGGTAAATCGTTGTCAGGAAATGGTAACTTGAATGGCGATACTCTTTTGGGTAATGCCTGTCAGGATCTGGTCGTGGGGGCTCCTGGCTATAATACGCCAAATACTTCTTCGGGAGATAAAACTTATGATGGTGCCGCCTTTGTCTTCTTCGGAAGTTCAAAAGGTCTGACCGCTCCGTCGCGAATCAAAGACATGCAGCAAAATGTCGAGACGTGTAACGGTCTGGTCGAGAATGCAACTTGTTCTGCTGTGATGATATGGCCGAACATGGCAATTCTGCCAAGTGCTTATGTTAATCCAAGCTCGATGATGAATGCTGATGATCCGCAATTTGGTTTTTCAGTTTCCTTTGTCGGGGATTTCAATGCCGATGGATATGATGATATTGCCGTGGGGGCTCCAACTGCTCCGTGGGATGGTATCGCGGATTCCAATGCTTCGGGCACGGCTAAGATGGTTATTAAAACCGGTTATGTCGGGATGTTCTTTGGATCTAAGAGTGGTCTGGGATATGAAACCCCAACGCCTGACAGTTCAGTTAAATTCCGCTTCCTAAAAATATTTTCTCCGGATCCTCATGAAGGCCAAATGTTTGGTTATTCAGTCGCTGGGGGCGCAGACGTTGACGGTAAATACCGTATTCGTAACTCCCAGGATAAACTTGTGGGTGGCTCCGATATGATCGTGGGGGCTCCAGGCGATCGTTATCCGCAAATGACGGCTTTAAATAAACTGAAGCTTTTGGGCGCATGTAACCCCGGCAGTGGTGATTGTGCTTCCTTTGGTTTTGCCAATGGTGGTTGGGGTGGATTTACCAGTAACTCGGATGGTTCAGCTCACTATTATGGTTTGCCAACAAATGCTTCAACGTCAGTAAATGTAGGCGACGCTGTCGGCGCGGCCTTCTTGTATTTCGGTCGTGGGGCTGACACACCTCCGGCTCCTGGAGTTCAAGAAAGTCCTTCACGTAATGCTTTCTGGGGCTGTAGTGCCAGAAAAATGAGTAATCCAGGTGAACATTATTCCTGTTTGGTGAATTCATCCAGCGTCAGAGTTTTGTTCCCGCGCAGTGGTTATAAAACCAGTGGTAGCAATAAGTTGAAAAACCTGGGCTTCGGAAGTTCTGTGGCCTTGGTTGGTGATCCTTCACATTATGACAGCAACAATGCCGCTATCACCAATCCGTCCGATACCAACGGCGATGGTTATGCCGAAGCAGTGGTCGGCACGGGATACTTCTCAAATTATGCGAATACGAATACCGGCGCTTTGTGGGTGTATTATGGAAATCCATTCCGCCGCTATGAGTACAGTGACTTCTTTCAAGTCGATCCGGTGACTCCAACCAATAAAGATTTGGATTGGAATGATGGACTTGCGCAGTGTTCGACCTTTACAACAGACAACGCTGCAACCCGTGAACTTTGTGCGCCTACCTTGATCCGCAGTAACTCGATCGGTTCTTACTATAATCTGGGACTTTATCCTGAAGGCATCGCGGTTGGCGATGTGACGGGTGATGGTCTTAAAGATATCATTGTCGGAGCTGTGGGAGATGGCACGAAAGGTACCAACTCGGGGGCGGTCTATGCCTTCACAAGTTTGGCGGGTGCTGGTCTGACAACGAACTTTTTGAAATTCTATAACTCCGGTGCGCAGGCCTATGATTTCATGGGTCGCTCGGTGGCCGTGGGCAATTTCGATGGTGACTTTAGTGGCACAAGACCATTGAATGACGTGGCGGTCGGCGCCTACTTGGATAAAACAGCCAAGAATGGCGGCGGGGGAGTTTATGGATTTAACAGTAATGGCCAAGCATTGCCATCGGTGAACTCCGTTCCTTCTTTCGCAATTTATGACACTTTAGGAAGTCCGCAATTATTTGGTTATGACAGCATTCGTATCGTGGGTGATATCAATCGCGATGGATACTCCGATGCGGTGGCAAAGATCACTCGTCCTTCAACAACCACAACGGCATACACAACTGAAGCTGTGGTGTTCTTTGGTTCTAAAATTGGTTTGATCACGACAGACTTTTGTTTGGCAAATAAAACCAAAGTATTTAAAGACGGTGTGGGCAGTGATGATGCTTGTTATCCGACGACGACACCAGCCCAAGGGATTACTTTGGATGATATCGCCTTGCCACAATTGGTGACTCAACCAACGAACTTGTCCAGCACTTGGGCGCATCGTGCGTTTGATGCAGGTGACGTGAACGGGGATGGTTTCGCTGATGTCGTATTTGTCGATGCGACCATTCAAAATGGTGGTCAGGTCGTCGTTTATTATGGATCTCGTTCGGGCTTGCAAGCGGTCAATAATCCGCAATGGATTCCTGCTTATGGTGATCCGCAGATCGTGACGAAACGTTGGGCTTTCCAGGAAAGTCCGACCAATACAGCGAGTGGAACTAACGGCGCCGTCAGTCGCCGCGAATTGGTTTATCATGGTGATTTCAACGGCGACGGACTATCGGATCTGGTGATTGCAAGTCCTTATGCTAGTGGCTTTTTCACGATGAATAAAACTGGTGGCTTTAATATTGGTGTAAACCCAGCGGACGGAGGCGCCAGCGGTGGTTGGGCTTCTGGAGCTGGATGGCAATGTACAGACGGCACGGACTCGGGATGTACGGGCGGGACGCCGACATACGAAAGTGGTCGTATGTGGATTTACTATGGTTCGACCAGCGGTATACAAACACCGAAGGTCAAAGGTTACGCTGGTGCGGATCTTGAACCTGCTGTGAGTACGGCACTTCAATCTGCAAACACGACATATATGGTCGATGCATATGGATCTGAATCTGGTACCAACAAAGCCTGCACAGGTACAACCACGAAAAATTGTAAGATGCAGTTCATGTACGATCCGTTCATTGATAACGTTCCACATGGCTATGATCGCTTGCTACATCACTTTGGTAAAAGTGTTGCGGTTATGGATTTCGATAATGATGGAATCGATGACCTTGTGGTCTCAGCTCCGGATTGGGAAGAGGCATCTTGTTATTATGATTCTAATCCACGCAGTACAATGGGTCGTTTGTTCCTGTTCCGTGGTAGTGCAAATGGTATCGTAGCTGCGGATCAAAGATCTTATTATCAAAGCACCGCGACTGCGGGTGCATGTCAAAGTGATGATCTTTTCCAAAGTTTGAATGTCACCAGTTTGAATTTAAATGGTGCAGGAAAAGTTCGCTCTTTAATGCCACCAATTATCAACGGAAACTTAGGTTCTAACAGAACCAATCGAAAATTCGGTTGGATGGTTGCATCTGCCGGTGACGTGAATAATGACGGCTATGAAGACTTGATTGTGTCCTCTCAAGAATCTCCAAAAAGTGGTCTGGATTCTGCGGGTATGGGTTACATCTTCTATGGCCCATTATGCGGTAACGACAATGCGACGGATATGTGGCAGGTGTTGGGTTCGAATTTGAATACGCAATTCAAGTTCTCTGACAGCTTGATTCTGGCAAGTGGTGTGACCCCAATGGCCGAGTGTGCCCAGGCTTCGGGTAATATGAAGCCGGTGCCGATGCCATTCTATGTTTGGGATTCTGCCTCCGGAGACCAAAACGGTTATGAAATTTTATCCGGCCGCAAAAAGAAGGGCGACTTTAATGGCGACGGATATGACGACGTCGTATTGGGTTCGCCTTATTGGGATGATCAAGTGAATTCAATCTTTAACTTCGGTCGCGGTGTGGTTTTCTTTGGTTCGGCGACGGGTTTGCACACAGCGGACTATCCAGATACTTCCGTCGTGGCTGATAGTTCGGGTCACTTGAAACCTTACATTGTTCAACGTGCTGATACGAGTACTCAAACTCCACGCTATTTCTATTCGAATACATCAACGGGGGATGTGAATGGAGATGGAACGATGGACTTGATGGTGCCAACCGAATTTTATAACGGATCTGGCAGCGTTAAAGGGGTCCGCATCGGAACGTATTTCTTATTGTTCTAAAAGGTATTTATGGGGAAGGGTCTTGTGATAGGACGTTACTTGCTGATATTCCTTACCGCTATTTCGTTGGCGGGCTGTCTTGAAGGGACAAGCTCGTCGTCGGCTATTGTCATTCCTCCAGGAGGATTGATTCAGCTGGATATGAGCACGGTTAATATCGTGGGCGAAGATCACTATTCCCTTTATCTGGCAGAGTATGTCCCGGCGGATAACAAAACCCGCAATCTGATGGACATGACGACGGATCTTAAACCGGATTTTGTTCGTCAGATTTTACCGAAAAACCTGGCATTGACCTCATCGGCCGTAGCCAAGGTGGTGATGGAGTATCGCTCGACTCCTTGGTATGCGATTGTCTTTCCGGACGTCGTTAATAAAGTGGACATGGATTCGACTTTGGTTTTTTCACTTCTGTCGTCCTATCCAGGTCGTGCCTTAAATTCCTATACCTATGATGAAGTAAAGCAGATCACCGATGCGGTTATTAAATTCCGCAAGGCGCGCATGACTATGTTTGGTATTGCCGATGATTTCAGTCCGGATCTTTTGTATCGCTTTGTGCGAAATGGATTATCCAGTGACACGGAGTTTTTGACGTTACTGAAAAGTTACAAGGTCAATTTTGATTTCGATAGTAATGGGGATATCGCAGCAGAGCCATTCCCGTTTAACATCGATAATCGTCCGCCGATCGTGGATGACAAAGCGACCACCAAGCAGATTGATCAAAGTGTTCAAGAAATGGCGACGTTGCAGATGCGTGCGGCGGCCCGTGATCCAGATGGAGACGAAGTTTTCTATGCCTGGGCCTTTGAAAACAATCCCATTGCCAGCGAAGATGGTTTCGTAAAATGGATCCCGGACTATGAAAAGGGACGTGTTGATCCTTATCAAATGTCAGTAATTTTTTCAGACGGTGGTAAGGTCACACGCATTAATTGGAATGTTTTTGTAACTAACGTGAATCGTCGACCTGAATTCACTCATTCCTGCGATCTGAATGCATTAGAGAATAAAGAGTGGGTTTGTAAAATCACTTATAGTGATCCGGACAAGGAAAAGGTTTCAGTTTCTTTGGAGCCGATCGAGGATTCAAGCCCCATCACCATCAATGGAACTGCGGCGCCGGCGCAAGTGGATGGCTTGAACGAAGTTGAATTGCGTTGGACACCGACAAATAGTGACGCCCTTAAAAAATCTGCGACGGTGGCGTTGGCTTTCACTGATGAATCATCCGGCATTACTATTGGTACATTGAATTTAAATATTGGTGACAGCAATCGTGCACCGTACCTGGTCGATGGAACGGCTGCGGCAAAAGTCATCTATAATGATCCTTATGAATATGACTATTGTGCGCTGGAAGTTCCAGACGGAGTTCCTCCTTACCGATTCTATTTTGATGTTGTGGATCCGGATAATTTAGTCACTCCGGCGCCGAATCCAGAAGATGTGGTCTCAATTACAACTTCGGGAACATTGGCTTCGTATATGACCAAGGTTTCGGAGACGGCGATAGCAGGTGGAATTCGTTATACTTATGATTGGAAACCGACTCACACAGTAAAAACGGGAACGTTTATTGTGGTTGCGAAAGACAATCATGGTGGAACGGCCTCCGCGATCACCTTGAACTTCACTGCCCAGGACCGTAATACGAAACCATGTTTGGGTGGATCTGATGTTTCAGCGGCTTTGACCTATGTTTCTTCGGGTACCAATACCAACTTTACCAGTTCAGATAAAGACGGTGGGTCTTTGTGGGTTGAAGCCTTTGGTTTTGCCGCGAACTCAAGCTATGACTTTTTGAAGCTGGTGGCAGATTGCGGAACCTCTCAGCCGCTTTTATTAAAGCAAAACGTTACTCAGACAGAACCGACGTATCGTAAGAACTCTGGAACGCTGTGTGTGCGTGCGCGTTGGGATACAGAATGGTGGGGTGGCGCTGGATATGTGACTTTCGAGCGCTCCAGTACTTTAACAGGCAGACCGACGGCGGCGACGACAATTAAAAAGGGCACTGTCCTGACCTCGACGGCTGCGGGTTATGTCCAAAAATTCAAGACCTATTATGACGTCGTCGTTCAACCGGCGGATTGGTTGCTTTATGTTCCGGTGGTTGCTGATACCACGGATGTTCCTGCGGGCAAGATCACGGTATTTGAAAGTCCAATTGCGGGATTAAGTGTGACGAATTCTGCGGCAATAGATCTGAAAGGAACAGTGACTTTCACTCGCGCGACCGCGACCGTCGCGTTGACGATTCCGGCAGGTACAATCGTTAAGACAGCGGAATCTTCAGGGTCTCCGTTTGTTAATAGTGTCAGATTTGAAGTGCCAGCTGCGGTCACCATGCCGATTGGGACTCTCTCGATCACGGTGCCGGTATGGCGCCTGTATACCGAACTGCCCGCTGGTACGGCACTAACGATTGCCTATGCTTCACCGGCTCCAAGTGAGCCCACAGGATTTGCCTTTACTGCGAAAACAGTCTCCAAACTTGCAAACTATGATCTGACATCCTTATTTGTTGAGCCGAACTTTGTCACACCGACGGCTCGCAAATTTACCGTACGTGCTTTGGATGGTGAAAAGCCGGCTGTGAATACGATCAATATTTTCTATGATACGTTGCCAGCGGCTGCCGCGACTTTGAAAGTCACCAATCCGACGTCTTTTGATATGGAAGGTTTGGTGAATTTCTCGCGTACGAATACCACCACATCCTTTACGCTTCCTGCGGGGACGATCATCATGACAGCCAATCGCACTCTGTATGAAACAATGAGCGCGGTGACGATGAATGCGGGAACGGCTTCAGTGAATGGAATCTGGGTTCGACGCACCAACAATGTGGGCTATCCGGCCTTCAGAACCATGACTTATAATTACACGCATCTTAATGTCGCCTCTAAACTGGTAACGGATCCAATCATTCAGGCTTATGAGGGCGTTGAATTGACAAATGGAGCTATCGAAGTTGGCGACAACTATTCCGAAGTTCCCAATCCTTTTTATGGTATTACAAATTATTGGTATCCTTACGATCGCCGAGATACTTACTCTTACAGTATCACGGCTTCAGGTACCGCTCCGACCGGAACTTGGGATCTTTGCCGCGACCCAGGTAATGCAGGAACAACATGCGCAAATAAATGTGTACCGGTTTCAAGCTCGAACTTGCTCTCGACACATCCGTCTTCAGGTCGTAAGTACTTTAATACCAACCGATGCTATTTGCGTTATCATCCGGTGACGGCCGACTTGTCAGGAACATTTTCGTTCAAACTGACAGTCAATGAAATCATGAATAAAGGAAATCCAGATACTTGGACTTCCGCGACCACTTGGACAACCAATGTGACTCTGGTTGTGAATGAAATCAATCATCCTTCGATCATGACGGATAGTTCGTTCAACAATTTGACGACAGGCTTGGGCACTTCGACTTCGAATCCTTTGTATCTGGGAGATTACGAAGAGGGTGTTGCAGGTTATTATAATCTGTATACTAAAGACACCAATAAAGGGATTGAGCTTAAGACCACAAATTTTGAATTGGATCCACAAGTCTATGACTTGAAACAAAATGCCTGGGTGACAAGACCTGCTGGGTTGAGTGTCAGCGTGGATAAGGTCGAAGATCTGACGGCGTCGGCGGGTAGTAAGACCACCGCGCGCATTTCGTGGACACCGACAGACCAGGAATCAAAACAGTTCTCGGGATCGGCGGGATTTGTTGTTAAAATGAAAATCTATGATGCCAAATCGTCTCCGGATTTGACTCAGACGATTTATGGTTATTACAAGATTCGCGTAATCAACAAGAATCAAATTCCTGCCATCGGTCAGATGGCGACAGACAACCAGGTCAAAGTCTTTGCCGATACTTATGTAAAAAAAGAATTCTATCTTTATGATAATGATGCCTATATTCCACAGGGCGGGACATTCTCGACATTGCTTTCAATCTGTCGCGACAGCAATGGCAATCCATTGCAACATGCGACTTTAGACACTGGCTCATCAGATCCCTATATCTGTCATGCAACGACGGCGACATTCGCTTCGGAGTTAGCAACTTATGACAGCTCTTATGATAAAAACCGCACAGTCAGCCCTTGCTTCAGCGGTGGGATACTGAATGCCGATCTTGCGGTGCCTAAATTCAGTCCGGTAGGCTCACCAGAATTAGTGGCGGGTGTGCTTCGTCAGAAGTATCAAATGGAATGGTGTCCACAACGTGGTCATATCGGTGTTTACTCCGCTGAATTGGATGTGAGTGACAATGGTGACGTCGACCGTGATGGAACGGCGATTGGTCGCGCGATCAGTTCTTCTCCATTGCAAATTACCGTGGTGGCGCCCGTATTCTTGATCAGTCCGCGCGTGGATATCACTAATATTCCGGTTCACTATATGCCACAAACAGCGGCGAGTATGAGTAGCTATCCATTTAGATACGAAGTGCTGGTCAATAACTCGCAGAAAAATCCGTTGCAGTATTCGTTATTGAATTCACCAAGGGCTTGCGGCGTGCTGAACGGTATGTGTATTGATCCGGCAACGGGTGTGATCACTTGGGTTCCTAATTATGCAACCGATATTACAGCTTTTGATGGTGTGGGCAGTCTGGTGCGAGTCCAGGTTCGTGATTCGGTAACTGGTGATATCGATACAGCTCATTTTTATTTGAAAGTTCAAAGTTCGATCTCGCCACTAGAAGAATCGCCAGTTATCAACTCGGTTGTTCCGTCATCCAATTCCGTGTTGATCTCGGAAAAATCCTCAATGAATTTTGTCGTGAATGCGACGGATCCAAATACCAACGATACTTTGTTCTATCGCTGGTATGTGAATGATGAATTAAAATACGACGAAGGGCCTTCTTATGTCTTTAAACCATTGGATACGGATGGATCTGTGGACGTGGATGGCAGCGGTCCTAAAACCGCAGGTGATTTTACCGTCCGTGTGGATGTGACGGATGGTAACTATACAGTCTCCCGCACGTGGAATGTGAAAGTTAAAAATACCTATCTTTTGGGTGAATCGTTGTTTGATTTAACAGCGGCTCGTACCGAGAGTGTGCCGACGACGGTTCCAACGAACGTTACTTGGAGCGGTGAGATCCCGTACAGCGTTGCTCAGGGTACTTCTTATCAGGATCACTTGATCGTGTATGGAAGCTATATGTCCGGTGCATTCACAAAGCACTTTTTGTGGGACTTATTAAGCATCAATGGGGTGGTTTCAAAACCAAATGGAACATTGGCAATCCCTCCTTGGAATTTTACCGAGTCCTTACCATGGTTAAGTGGTGCCTCCACTCGTCGTGTGGCGATCAATCCTGTTGGAACGGGCTATGATATGTTGATGACATCTCAGGCGGCGCGCGGTGGTCCATTCGGTTTAACAACAGAGGCATTACACATCTTAAATGGCGACCTAACCGCTTTGACTTTAAGTGGTAATAACAAGTGTGCAGGGGACTGCCCGACACAGCTTTACACAAGTCCTTATTTCTCGGATACGCGTATAACTGCTTCAATGGATTCTGCTTATACATTCTATGCTTCTGATGCGCAGAATGTTTTATATTATGACTATCTGACACCGGACAACCCAAAGCTTATCTATAGCTTCGGGACTGCGAAGATAACGGGCATGACATTAAATCGAGCGATTGATCGTCTGTATGTGACAACTCAACAGTCGACACCATCGATCTCTCATAAGATTTATGTTTTCAGTGTGACTGCGGCCCGCAGCGGAGGAACTCCTTCTTTGGTTGCGACTTTGCCCGTATTCGATGGCGTGGTTGGACACGAGGACTGTAAGCCCACGGATATCGTATATGATTCCGTCACCAATCAAGTCTATGCCCTCTTAAGTGGAACCGGAGGAGTGGTGACATTCCCTGATGGCAGCTCTTCAACTCCGACGACGGCCAGTATGCAGTATATTGGCGTGAACGAGCTGAATGCATCGGCATTTGATGTTCCTGGGGCAGGTCGCCGCCTAGTTGTCAGAGCAGCAGATCGACTTTTGATTGGAACAATGGAAGGCGCCAACCAAGTATTTACAATTGATCTAACGGACAATCATGTTTACGTCAGTGCCGCGCAGGCGCCGATATCAGGTATTGCCAGTTATGATTCTGGACAGATCTTATTGATCAGTCGAAGCAAAGGAAAGGTCTTTAGAGCGAAATAGATGAAACGGATTTTTATCATCTTAATGATGGCAACATGGATGTCTTTTTGCCTCTGCACACCGGCCTTGGCCAGTAGCTGGATCAACATTGACTTCATTAAAAAGAATGCAGCTCCCGTTCGTCGTGTGATGGATGACGTGGTGTTTTTACCACGAAGCAATCGCGTGGCCGTTGGTGACTTGGTCGTTGTTCTGCGTGTGCAGGGTGATGACGTCGAGGTTATTGCCCGTGGCGCCGCTGAGACTGTTCAGAACAATGAACTTTTGGTTGTTCTGGAAGGGCCGTCTATTACTAAAGTTCCTAAGGCCCGTGATTGGGTTGTGAGTCTGTCCAAATTAAAGCCTCCACCAGATGACCCTCTGTTCCCGCAGCCACCGGATACACCTATTATTGAACAGCCGGATCCCTATGAACCGGGTTACATGGTTCTTGAGCTTGGTAGTTCCCAGGGGCATTTCGAAAGCCAGTCACCCAATCAAGCGAATCAATATAAGATTTACGACTATAAATTTACCGAGCTGCATTTTCTTTGGTATGTCGACATGCTGTGGAGATATGGAATTGAATATCAATCTTCCAGCGCGAGCATTCCGGTAAAATCCTATTACCGCGAAGATCGCCCCACCACGGCCGAAGAAACCCGCATGTCTTTACATTACCGCTTACTGCCGATTTGGAAAGAACTGCGTCCCACTTTAAAATTAATTTCCCTTGGAACTAAGTTTATTACCACCAACGAAGATGAATACGTTTTGTCTTCTCAGGCATCAGGATTAGGTTTGGGTGTGAACTTTCATTATCTGTTTTCGGACAACTTGTTTAAAACAGATAAAGGCATGGGTTGGAAATTCAACCGCGTGTACTGCGATCTTAACTACTTTCCAAGCTACAACGTTACTGACGGATCTGTCAGTCGGGGGGCGAGCTCTTCTGGAAGCATGATGGAGATCAAAGTCGGAGCGACGGCGTTGTTTTATATCCCTTATATTCCATGGTTGAAGCGGTATTCATTGGACGTGAGTTATGGCCTTTCGCAAGCGGAGATGAGTTTCTCAGGGGACACGAAAAGTTCACCGGATGGGGCCTATACGATTCCCCCGGGGCAGTCTTACAGTGAGAGTCAGTCCTATATTAAAATAATGCTGGGGCTGCGCATGGATGATTTTGTTAGCAAATTGATGAAGACGAGATGATGTTAAAAGCTATTTGTTTTTCTATTTTGTTGGGAATTTATGCTTCTTCGGTCCTTGCGGCCGAGGACCTGGATAAATTTGATTTTGATCCAAAAAAGATTCCTGTTACCGAGGCGGGAACCGCGGATCTTAGCGAGCTGGAAGGTGTGCCGACTCCTTTGGTGGAGTATATTATCGACAGCTCAGGCTCCATGGGACAGATCTTAACGCAAAAGAAAACCAAGATCTTCGTAATGAAAAAACTTTTGTCGCGTTATCTGGTTTCGCAATGGACCGAGAAAACCTCCAGCGGTATGCGTGTCATCGGTTCGCGCAGGAAAAAGGATTGTAAGGACAACTATCTGGCAATTCCGCCCGGCAATGCCAAGTTGGGATTGATCGAAGGAACAGTGAAGTCGATGGATCCGATGGGGATGACGCCACTGTATGATTCGATGAAGGATGCGTACAAAGACCTGGAGAAGTATGAAGGACCTAAGCGCATTGTGATCTTTACTGACGGTGAAGAAACGTGTGGAAAAGATCCCTGTAAGCTGGCCGAAGAATTTAAAAACAAAAATGTCGACCTCAAATTCTTTGTCGTGGCATTTGGTCTGCAAGGTCAGCAGGATTCGTTGCAAAAACTGAAATGCATCGGAGACATGCATCAAGCAGATGACGAAGAGCAGCTGGATAAATTATTTGAGGATTTGGATAAGGATTTGAATCCCAATAAAAATCTTTTTGTCGATAGTCCCGAACCACAGGCAACAGTGATGTTGTTCCGTGCCGAAACCCCTAACGAGATTTACCGTCGTTTTCAGGCTTCCTATGGAATCCAGGTTCCGCCGGGGCGATATTATGCGGTGGTTAATTTAAAGCCCAAGTATCGTTTCAAAGAATTTGTGGTACCACCGAACAAAAAAGTCACTTTGAAGGTCAAAGGCGAAGCCAAATTTATTGCACACTTTATTGATGGTCTGATGAAAGTGGAGTTGCTTAATAAGAATCGCAAAGTGGTAAAACGTTTTAATAGTGATGCCGTGGTGTCATTGCCTCCTGGAAAATGGAACTTTCGCTTTTATCGCGATCCGTTTTATGAAAAAGTCGTCAACAACTACCTGATCGTTCCTAATGCCGAATACGAATACAATATCGAAGAAGCAGGCGTCGCTTATGTCGAAGATCCTCAGGTTCGGGGAATTTATGTATTCGGGAATCGCGGCATCATGACCGGAAATCACGTGACGAATTTTCCTCTGGTGTTGGGGAAGGGCGTCTATGAAATCAGGGTCGATGATAAATGTATATTCAAAGATATAATTATGGGGTCCAATAAGGAAGTTGTGAAGCTTCAGTGCTCGAAACTTAAGAAGTGAATGATATGAATAAAATAAAAAAGATTCCTTTGCTGATTAAAATTCCTCTGTTTGCGGCGGTGTTCCTGTCTTTGGTTTTAATTTTCGTCACGATGTTTGAGAACTTGCCAAAAAGTGCGGGCACGCCCTTGCAATGCCAGGTGAAGTACTCGGGCCCCTTGAAAGTGGGAGATCAAAAGATGGGGTTATTGACTCATCTTTATCTAAATCCTGACGGCAAATATCAAATCGCAGGTTTGACTGAAAATCGCGAGGGTTGGCTGATTGGCAGTATGGGATTTGCGAATGATTATCAACCGTACTGGGATCTGGCGGCTCGTCATGCGAGTTCACTTAAAAACTCTGGTGGCAGTGATTTTCAATTAGCCGGCACAAATAAGGACTGGGCATTTGTTCGCAACAATCTTGGTCAGGTTGTTGCCGTCAATTTGCGTAAGGACCGAGTTCTGGAAAAATCGAACCTGGGATTGTGTACTGGAAATTGGTCAGAAGACGTTCATGTTCATCGTGTGAATCGGGACAATGTCGTGTTTGCAAATTCCAAAGGACAAATTGGTTTTTACGATTTACGTCGTCTGACAGATTACGTTCCAAAGGGAGTAGGTCGCTCGCCAGATACTTTAATGGTGGTGGATCCCGACAGCAGTCTGAGTGTTGGACAATGCAGCCAACTGGCGCAAAATCGCAATGCCCGTTTACGTGTGGATGACGGCCTGATGGCTTTCACTTCGGGAATGGATGGCACGCTGAATTTGTATAAAGTTGCTGAAGACAAATTGAAATTGGATCCAATGCCAATTTCGAAATTAAACGAAGGTCTCGCAGACTTTGTGATTAGCAAAGAGAATGTTTTCGGCGTCAAAGTCAGTGGTTGGCTTGACAGAACAGAGCAATGGAAGCTTTTTAAGCTTTCGGATTTGGCCAACAACCGTGCGGATGCGCCCTTCGTGATGACCGCGGAGCCATTGGCTTTCAGGGCAGATTACTCTTTGGATGAGGCGAAAAAAGAAAATGGCTATTGGGTGGCGGAACGCTATAAAAGCTATTATTTCTTTGATCGCTTCCTTTTGACCCATGTCACGTCAGAGGGAACCAAGCAAAGTTATGAAATTGATGATCCATTTTTAAGAAGTTCGTTGGCACATCAGCAGATGTGGGTGGTTTTGCCGGGACAGCGCCATCTTTTGGCAGCGAATACGAATACAGGGGCAGGATACTCGGTCATCGAATGTAAGTAGATGACCCGTTTACATAAAGTCTTTTTGTACTAGCTCTGACGTTGTTTTGAAGGCTCTGATTTCGCGAGTCTCGATCTGTTTTTCGCCTTCTGTCCAGTAGGTCGTCTGCGGGGCCTGCGCCTTGGCTTTTAAGAGCGCCTGAGCCAGGTAAGTCAGTTGCACCTTGGCAACTTCCAGGTCGGAACGCAGACGTTGTTCGACTTGCAGGCTTTTATTCCAAAGCATGTTGATACCTTGAATTTCTCGTTTAGCTTCATCCAGTTTCTGATTGGCAACTGCCAGTTGCTCGGTGAGGACTTGGGTCTCGCTGGCCGCTTCAGCAGGGGATGATTTCGACAAAGCGTTCGCTGATGTTCGGCGAACTTCTTTGGTTATAAGAACGATTTCTACGAGGCAAATAGCGATAAAAACGAATGTGATAGCTACGGTCATGAATTTCATCCTTGCTAGTGTCTTTAGTATAAATGCGAAGTGCGTTTTCGAAAAAGCAATCATGAGGAATTTTGGAAATCTAAGCCTAGGTACAGTTCAGCGAATCACGAGTTCTTACGATTTAGTATGTAAATATTTCGAGTTCTATTTGGAGGCACTATGAACTTTGCAGGATTACTGGGATTAATTGCTGCGGTAGGTATTTCAGCATTTGCAATTATGGACAGTGCAAAGAACCCAAAAGTTTTTGCAGACCCACACGGTATCGCACTGGTTATCGGTGGTACGATCACAGTTGCATTGATGAGTTTCAACTTCAAAAGCCTGTGGAGCGCGCTAAAAATTATCGCGCGCAAATACTTTGGGCGTGAGCGCGCCATCAACTATAACGAATCGATTGAAAGAATCGTCACGCTTTCAGAGTCGTACCGTAAAGATCCAAAATCTTTGCAAGCGATGATGAAACCGACGGATCATCCGTTCTTGAAGGACGGCATCAACTTTTTGACAGACTATGGTTTCAATCACGAAGAACTAGACGAAATTATGCACAATGCAGTTCGTGGTAAAAAGAAACGCGACGCGGATGAAATCAAAGTATGGCAAACGATATCTAGATTCCCGCCGGCGTTTGGTCTTTTGGGTGCAACATTGGGGATGATCTCTCTTTTGCAAACTTTGGGAGAACCGGGGGCTCAAGACCGTATCGGTCCTGCGATGGCAACCGCTCTGGTCGCGACGTTCTATGGTCTTTTGACGGCCAATCTGGTTTTGCTTCCGATTGCGGAAAAGCTTTCCAGTGTATCCCAAGCGGATTTGACTTTGCGTGAAATTATTAAAGAAGGTGTTTTGCTAATCCACGATAAGAAACACCCGATGTTTATCAGAGAATACTTGAAGTCCTTCTTGCCTCCACAACAAAGACAAGAGGGCGGTGACGCTGGTTCCTTGAAAAAGGTGGCATAGATGGGTGCGCATAAACGCAACTACAGACGTCATCACGATGACGAACATCAAGAGCACAACGGCGCTCATGACGAGTCCAACTGGCTGGTCAGTTACGCCGATATGATGACGTTGCTGTTCGGGTTCTTCGTTTTGATGTATTCACTGTCTCGATTCGATAACACGCGTTTTGATTTGGTTCGTAAAGAAGTGGCGAAATACTTTGGTGGTAACATCAAGGAGATCAGTACAATTCTGGAGGCCGAGCAAAAACTGAAAACAGTCTTGTTGGGCTCTGGCGAATTAAAGGGTGTCGAGATTTCCAAAGGCACTGACAATACTCTGCAATTGAAATTCGAAGGCAATGTCTTGTTTGAATCCGGAGCAACGGAATTAAAAGACGCAGCCAAACCGGCGTTACGTCAGGTTGTGGCCGCTTTAAGAACAGTTCCCAGCGTCGAAAAAATCAGCGTTGAAGGTCATACCGATGGTGACCCTATGCAAAGCACTGTGATCAAATCAAATTGGGAGTTGTCGTCGATGCGTGCCAGCTCCGTGGTGCGCTACTTTGAAGAAAGCGGTCTCAGTTCCAATGTGTTGGCAGCCGTCGGATTTGGTTCGTCTCACCCTGTGGCTCCGGAAAAAGACGCTCAGGGAAATCCACTGGAAGTGAACAAAGCCGCGAACCGCCGTGTGGTGGTGCAAGTTAAACTGATGGATCCTGAAGAGGCGTATCGTCTGCAACAGCAACAGTTTAAGAAGCAGTTGACGAAAGAAGAAATGGAACGCCAAAAGAAAGAAGCTGAGCTTCAAGATAAAATGAAACTCGCGAAAGCGCGATTCGAAGATGCTCAACGTAAATACCGCGAACAAGCGGAGCAAAAACGTAAAGAACAGCAGTTACAAAAACTCGAAAAACAAATCGAGGCTCTCGAGTCAAAAACTAAGAATTACGAGCAAAAAGCTCAGTAGTACGAAGTCGAGAAAACCAAAGAGGCTCCAAATCCCGAATACTTGACCGCAAGGTCGTTCGAGGCCGAGGAGCCTTCTCTCATTGAAAACTCAAATGACAGAAGTGAATTGGGTTTCAAAGGGTATTCAAATCCAGCACCCAAAATAAATTCATAAACCAGGGCACTGAAAGAGAAAGACTGATTCGGATCGTTCTTATCCAGCTTGTTCAGATTGAAGTTAACCGGAGTAAAGCTCGCAAAGGTAAAGAGTCCAGGGCGGGACTTCTGGATCAACACTTCATCGGGATTGATCTCATAGGCAGATGACAATCCTTTGAAATAGTAATAGCCACTCAGACCGATTCCTGAAATCGGAGTCGCGCCGTATTTGCTATTAATATCAAGGATATAATGGACACCAAGGCGTGAGTTCATGGACGGCACATCCCACAACAAAGTGGGCTGAATGGTCATCATGCTGCCTAAAGTTTCATCATGCACCAACTCGCCGGCTGATACGGTTGTATTATACATCGATAGCTTTGCCCGCAACATCGGCGCCTGGACGCTAGCACCCGAAACATCACCGAACAGTATGATTAGGACCAAAGTGAAGAATGGTTTCATAGAATATGTTTTTTTCCTCTCTGGTTAGGAGAATGAAAGTGAGCGAGCCGCTTCAATCAGTTTCACATGTCATGGAGGATATGGAAATGTTTCTGAGACAACAACTGAAAATGTTGTTCCTTATTCTTTCGTCAGTGTTGATTTCTGCCTGCGCGGGAAAGTATTCCATCAAATCTTATCCTCAAGGTTCAAAGGTCTACGTTAAGGATATGCAGACCAACGAAAAAAAACTACTAGGAATTTCTCCGCTAAATATTCAGGAGGAATCAAAACTGGGTGATGTTTTCTTTCTGATTTTTGAAAAGCAGAACTATCGCACCAAAGAAGTCATGGTGAAGGTCAACGAAGGTGAAAGCATCGCGGTTCAAGCGCGCCTGGATCCATTGTCTGACGAGGAAAAGAAGGCCGAGGAGCTGGCTAAGAACGACGATAAAAAACAGGATCAACAGCCTCCAAAACCTGACGACAAGAAAAAGCCCGAAGACAAAAAGATGGAAGATCTGTTAGCGGAGCTGGCAGAAATCAAGTTGCGTGTGGCCTTGTTGGAAAATACGTCGTCGTTTTATAAAGATGCGTTGTTTTCACCGCGTTTGTCCGGTGGGATGCCAACTCAGGATCGCGATCGCAGCGAACGCGTGGTGGGTCTGATTTTCCAAGGACAAAAAGCGATCATGAAGGGTGATTATAAACAGGCCCTTGCTGAGGTCGATAAAGCTTTGACCATGGACGAATACTCGAACAACGCCTGGTTGTTAAAAGGTTCGATCAAGTACCTGCAGAAAGATTTCGAAGGCGCCAAGGTTGCTTGGGAGCGTTGTCTGAAAATCGATCCGTACAATAAAGTGGCTTATCAATATCTGTCAGATGTTTACAAACGCCTGGGGATGGCGCCACTTCCGGCAACGGGCGCGGAAATGAGATATCCTGCTTCGAATGTTGAAATAGAAAAGCGCCGCAAAGATACACAGGTACGATGATGTATAAACTGTGGGGGATTGTTGTTGTACTTTTCATTTCAAGTCCTGCATGGGCCTACATGACATCAGATTGGGATGCCAGTCTGGGTATTACGAGCTTGCAGTATGACTTTGCTCGTTTGACCGACTCCAAATCTTTGGAGTCTTCGACGACTTTAGAAGTGAATTACAGCGTCAATAATCCTTCGATTAATACGGCGATGACTCTGTCCTTTATGGAAATCACTGAGGCCGGTGGGCTGCAAATGCCATTTACGCGAATTGCGGTCGGGGCCAGATATTACTTAATGGGAGTCAATGGCATGCGCACGGTTTTAGACAGCCGCACGCAAGCTAAAGTTTGGCGCTCAACACCATTTATCGCGATGAATGTCGGTTTGAGCAATTTGGCCGTGGATAAATTGAATGCGTCATTAATGGATGTGAGTTTGCGTGGTGGGGTCGAGATTCCGATGATGTCCAATATGCTTTTAGTGGGACAGGTGGCATTGGGAACCAGTTTGACCAGTTCCAGTGAAGAAGATTCCGTCAGTTATCAATTTGTGACTTTATTTGCGGGCCTGCGCTTTGTGGGATTCGAGTAAATTATGAAAAAAACAAAAGTTGTCGTCTCAGGAATTGTATTGATCGGATTAGCAGTAGGAGCAGGGCTTTATCTGCGTAAAGGTCGCCCCACGGTGACTCCTACCACCGGTGTGAATCATGAGCAAAGCGGCATTGAGATGTTCAAAGCTGCTCAATTGAATGCTGGGGCGGGTTTGAAAACTCATTTGGATTCACCCGTCGGCAAAGCCTGGAAAGAAAAGGACTTTGCAAAACTGCATACGATGTTTGGTTTGAACAAGAAAGTTCAGGACAATATCTCTTTCTTTCAAGCCAGTATCTATATTTTAGATGTGACAAAGCCCGACTGGAAACCTGAAGAAAGACCGGGATTGCAGGAACTGCAAAAGGCGATTGCAGACTATATGATGGCCAAACGTGACAAGCCGGTGCTGGGCCCCGAGGCGCAGGCCCTCAGTTATGCTTCTAAAGTCTTGTTGAAGTTCAGTACTTTGCCGGAAGAATCCATCAAAGCGATGTCGCATTTTTACAGCACGGCAAATGCGGAAGGCCAAAGGAATCAAAAAGACATCGTTGGTGAAACTTTGTTGCGTTTGAATCCTTTGCCAGAAAAAGGCCGAAAAATCATTCGTGAAAAGATCTCGTCCAAACAAGATCCCTATCAGGGAGTCGTGTTGATCGGACAAATGCGGGATGCGCAGGCGGCCGCTGAGATGTGGAATGAAGTTGCTAAGAACTTTAATTCTTTTCCTCAACAATACCGTCCGATGATTTTTAAACAGCTGGTGATTCGTCATCAATTAATCAAAATGGATTTAACCAAACATTTGGAATCGTTGTCTAAGAATTCAAATGACAATGAAAATTCCGAGGATGCGTTTTTGGTGGGAGTTCGCGAGTTGAATGCTCTCGATAAATATCGCTCGGATGTTCAGCGCATAGCCAATCAAACACGTTATGCCGAGACCAAAAGCCTGGCCCTATCTTTATTGAATACTTCAGGAGGAGCTAAATGAAGCACCTTGTTTTAGTTCTGTCGATTTTGCTGACTTCAATGCTGGCCAAGGCTCAGTACATCGAGGAAATCGGTTCTTTGGAAAGCCTTTATGAAGTCAGAGCTCGCTCTGTTTTGAATACAATTCTGCGTCCCACTGAATATACGTTGGTGGTTTCGGTCGAACTGGATCGGGATGAAAAGAAACTTAAAGAGTTTCATGACGAAGCCGAATTGCAATACCTGCCTGGTATGCCGATGATGGGCGATGTTCCGGTGGGACCGGTTGCTGCAAATAAATTGCACGAGATGAAGGCCAGAACAGACATCAGTGTTGTTTTGTCGCGCAACGTATCCCCGGAAGTGGAAAAAGTGATTCGCGATCTTTTGGTTTCTAAACTTCACCTGGATTCTACAGCCGGTGATGCGGTGACCATTCGTCGCATTGAATTGCCAATGGATCCAAAAGTGCAAGAGCCCCCGAAGCAGTTGCCTGAGTTGACATGGAAAACTTGGGTGTTGGTGGTGATTCTGTCCTTGTTGGCTTTGGCTGGTTTGATGTTCGCGATCTGGAGACGCAATAAAAATGCGGAACCGAAAAAAGACGTCAAAGAAAATCATGAATACATTCATGCTCCTGAAGAGAATCAGGAACCTAAGAAAGATCCCGTTCCTGCCGCTGCGGCTCCTCCAGGGGAGGTCGTTCCAGCTCCGGCTGCGAAGTCAGACGAACTGGTTTGGGACATGGATTTGGAAAGCGTTCGTCAGCACGTAGTGCAAATTGGTACGCAATATCCAAAAATGGCGTCGCGTGCAATTGCCGA
The DNA here is from genome assembly GCA_039594295.1 of Bdellovibrio sp. Taxonomy (GTDB): domain Bacteria; phylum Bdellovibrionota; class Bdellovibrionia; order Bdellovibrionales; family Bdellovibrionaceae; genus Bdellovibrio. The sequence goes on along the minus strand of JBCNNR010000004.1, from coordinate 71,707 downwards.
GTACTGCCTGCATGGTAACGAAGAAAATACCACCTATCTGATGGACTTTATCGGATGGGATACAGCGAAGCTTTTGTTTACGGAAATTCCTGCGATGGCTTGGGCCAGCATGGGTCGTTCCGTGAAAGAGCGCAAAGGCGAGCCGGGAGCTGCGCAGATTGAAAAAGGCGTGCGCGAAACGTATCGTGCGCTGTTAGCGGCCTATATCGAACATGAGATGGCCGAAGACGAAGCCGGCCCATTTAACTTTGTATTGAAGTTGCGTGACGATCAAAGAGCGCAGATCCTGGAAAAAGAAAGCGCTAAAAATATCGCAATCCTGTGCTTGCATGCTCCTTCGGAAGTGACAGCAGGTATCCTGGCGACGTTGGAAGGGGATAAAAAAATCCGTGTGATGGGGGAACTTTCCCGCATCGACAAGATTCCTCACGACGTCCTGCAATCGGTCATTCAAGCCTTCAAACAGCGTGTCAGTGATATTCGTTTGAAACCAGAGCCAAAAGTCGATGGTGCGACGGTCTTGTCAAAAGTCGTCCGAGGTATGTCAGCAGAGGAAGAAATGAACATCCTGGCTTTGTTCGCGGCTGAAAACCCTGGCGAGCTGGATCGTGTGCGCCGCTCAATTCTGATTTTTGAAGACGTGGCCTTGGTGCCGGCGGATATTTTGTCAGAAGTGCTTGGTCTGTTTGAAGTGGAATCCTTGTACGGGGCATTCTTCCGCTGTCAGCGCCCATTAATCAACGCGGCGTTGGCGGCATTGCCAGAGAAAAAAGCGATGATCTTGGAGCGTGAATTGAGTGATATGGCGATGATCCCATCACAAAAGATCACCGCTGAAACCCGCAGAAAGATTTGTCTGCAAATTGAAACAATCCTTGAGTACCGCTCCATCACCATGACTGATTTGATTGACGGAGCCGTTAAAGTGACTAAGCTTCGCGCAAATGAAGGCTAAGGAAAGTGATGTCATCGGGTTGTTCGATTTCATTCGTGAACTCGACAATCCGTTTGGCAATCTGATCGTGAAGACTGCGTTGGGATCCTTTGGTGGAGGCATCTGCGGCCACCTTAAAGATCGTGCGCTCGCCAAATTGTTCTTTCTTATTATTTTCTGCGTCGGTTAATCCATCAGTATAGGCAAAAAGCGTCTGACCTCGTTTGAATTCTATCGAGATTTCCTTATAGACCGTGTCTTTTTCGTGACCCAGTCTCTTGCCGTTGACCTCTCCCAACAAAGTCATATCGGACTTTTTAAACTTGCGCCCGTCTTCACTTAAAGGAAGCAAAAGAGGCGGTTCATGGCTGGCATTTGCATAGGTGATTGTTCCCGCTTGCAAATCAATTGTCGCCGCAAAGGCTGTCATCATTTTTTCACCTTTGGCCACGTCACACAGAACCTGATTGATACGTCCCAGAGTTTTACCCGGGCTCCAGATGTTTTCATCAACGGTCAGTGATAAAATTGACCGCGTCGCTGCGGTGATAAGGGCTGCGGGCACTCCGTGGCCTGTGGCATCTCCAATAAAGACAAAGATTTTATCTTCCGCACAGTTATGGAACCAAAGGTCACCACCGCACTCTGAGGCCGGGTGATAGTAACCTTTTAAGGAATAAGTATCAGTTTCCACTTTCATTTTTGGAAGAAGTGTCGTCTGAACTTCTTTCGCCGTTTCAAGCTCCGCTTGCATGCGGGCCTTTTCCTGAGTTTGTTGTAAAAGTCCCTCGATCTTGCTTTGCATGGAGTTAAAGACTCCCGCCATTTGCCCAACTTCATCCTTGTTGGCGATCTTAAGCGGTTTCGCCGCGCCATTTTTGGAAAACTCACTCATAGCGGTGGCCAGGCGAAGCAGGTTCTGAGTCAGGCTGTCGATGGAAAGAAACACAGCCACCAAGCCAATCACCAGAATGATCAGACTTGCTGCCAGGGTTTTATTCATGATGGAGTCGACCACTGCGAAGATACTTTTCTTATCAAAGACTTCGAAAACATAAACATCCAGTTGCGATAACCTTTTGAAGGACATCAAGTAACGTCGATTGTTGACGTCCAGATCTTTTACGCCGCTGGAACTTTGTTGGAAAATTTCCACCAGACGGGGAGTGATGCTGTTAAATCCGTCGTTGGAAGGAGCGGGGAACCACCACTGTTTTGTTTTTGCAAAGTACAAAGCCACTTCGTTTCGGCTTTGCAGATTTTTGAAAAAGGGGAAATTTAAACTGGCATAAACGCGGAAGGGTCCTTGGCGAAACAACACTGTCAGTTTATCGGGAAATTGAATATCGTTTTCGACTATCAGTTCATTTTCCTTCAGTGAGGTCAGCCGATTGGTGAGGGCATCTGATGCGGTGATTTGTGTTCCGAGAGTGTCCATAAGACGCAGTGGGAAACCTTCTTGCGCCACGAAAATGGAAATATCGCCCCAATTTTGATTTTTGGCGAGGGCTTTGACCTGAGGGGGAAACTGTTGAGTCGCGGCATCAAACAACTGCAAGGCCGAGCGAATTCGTTCGAAACTGGTATTGAATTCCTGATCAAAACTTTGACTGATTCCATCCACTCTCTCGAGGGCATTGGCATAGACATAGGAGCGTTTGTCAGAGAGAAAAGTCTCACGATTCAGAAAGAAGATGGTCGCCGAAGAAGCGATCAAAAGAACGGATACGATCAACAAAAATTTAACTTTTAAAGACATTGCAGAATCCTCTGGCTCATTATCGAGTCAACGCAGATTCATCATGAAATATCGTTGCGTATTTGCAAATAAAAAAACCCACAGTTTTTAAAGCTGTGGGTTTTTTGCGAGCACTCTGTGCTAAGAAATTACTTCGCCGCAGTTTTCAAATGGCGGTCGATAATGTCTTTGAACTCAGAGAACGGATATGCACCACGAAGGGATACGCCGTTGATCAAGAAGCCTGGAGTACCGGAGAAGTTGAATTTTTTAGCTTCTTCCATGTCCGCTTCGATAGTTTTAGTGATTTTTTCGTCTTTAAGATCTTTTTCAACGCGTTTCAAGTCCGCACCAGCTTTTTTAGCAGCATCTTTCAAGAATGCTTCTTTTTTAGCGCGAAGTTCGCCTTGGTTTTCAAAAACGATGTTGTAGAACTTTTCAGCTTTCGCATGGTCTTGCATAGCGATTGCTTCGAAGTAGCGTGCTGCAGGCATCGCCATTGGATGGAAATCCAAAGGTAAGTGCTTGTAGAATACGCGAACATCTTTAGGGTAAGCTTTCATAACTTCATCAACTGTCGCGTGACCTTTAGAGCAGTATGGGCACTCAAAGTCAGAGTATTCAACGATAGTGATTTTTGCATCTTTAGGACCGAAGAAAACGCGGCCTTCATCGATAGTTGGTTTCAAAGGATTTGCGAACTCTTCGTCACGCTTTTTGCCTTCTTCCGCCATCGCTTTTTCTTGAGCTTTCTTTTGTGCACCTTGAGCTGCTTTGTTCACCACTTCGATGAATTGCTCAGGGTCTTTTTCGATAGCTGCGAAAACGATACTTGGATCTTTTTCTACTACTTCTTTAAGTTGTTTTGCGGATGGAGCACAGTTCACAAGGGAAAGTGCCAACGCTGAAACTGCTGCTAATTTAAATGCTTTCAATGTCGCCTCCATAAAGGAATTTAATTTGTTAAAACTCAAAAGCCCTCCCATTGTGCCATGTTTTTTCGACGAGGGAAGGAAAAAAACCCGTACCTAAGTCCTGTACCCTATTCATGCCGTGCCGCATGAAGTGATTGGACTTGCGTGAAGTTTGTGTGTGTTTAGACTGAAATGTATGAAAAAACCAAATTTTATTTTAGCAACCTTCGTGACCGCTTTTTGCCTTCACGCACAAGCCGGTCTTATCGCAAACTACGCAACCCTGGCGACAAAAGATCTCGATCAGATGAACGAGCTCGTGAACGAAAAGATCCAGGAATCAGAACAGCTGCATGATGAAAAGTACGTGCCGTTGAAGGAAGCCCTCCAGGCCGTTTTTTCGCGCCCTGATGGTACTGACGATATGATTGATAAAGTCGTGGGTCCTTTGCGCACCAAACTTGACGAATTGGATCAATGGGAGAATGCGTTGACGATCCTGGTTGATGAAGCCATTGATGCTTTGAAACATCCAAAAGGGGTGAAGCCTGTCATCCAAAATACCTATGCTGTCTTTTTGGAAAACTTCGTTGCGGAATCTAAACCTTACGCAAAATCCAATGGCTTTGAGCGTAAACTTTTGGAAAAAATCCGCGACGCAAAAATTGAAATGACCCGAGAGGCAAAAAATGAGCGTAGCCTTCGTGGCATGAAAGTGGGGGATTCTCCATCGGATTTGGCGAAGCGTGTGCTTGAGCAGAACCCAATAGAGAAACCAGCGCCATCTAAAGAAGAAAAGAAGAAAAAGAAGTAAAATAGTTCGCCGGATTCCTCTGAAATCCGGCAAATTTTTCCCTCGACCGGACTGGTCTCTGGTACTTTCTGACCAGAGACTAGCGTCAAAACAAAGACCTCCTCAACTCTCTGAAAATCGCCTCAAATTGACTCAAGTTCTAATGAACTCCTACCGATAGAAACAATAGGTAATGGGGAGCAGGACGCTCTCCGCTTTGATTTAAAAAATCAGAGTGCAGCAGATGGAGGATTCAATGTTTCTTCAAGGCGATTTGCAAGTTATGTTCGATGCACTTTACAGCGTGGGCGCAATTGATCCTGTGCTTAAATTGGATTGGCAGGAAGTTACGAAAGAGATGATGGCAAACCCAGCGCTCTTGAGTGAAGCTTTCCAAAGCATCAACGGTTGCCGCGGGGACAAAGATCTACTTATCCAAAAGCTCCACATGATGGATCAAAGATCCGTAAGTTATATCGCTATGGAGGTCGCTCGTGAGTTTTGTGAATTCCAAGACCGTAAAGATTTGCACTAGTCTTGTAACAGCTCTGCTTATCACCAGCGTGGCTAATGCCTGGGAAGTTGATTTTTCTCGTCGTCAGGTTGATTTCAACAAAGTGACGAACGAAGATCGCCTGCCAGCCAGCATCAAAGAAGATCAATCCGTCAGTATTTTGAGTGGCGTGTTCGATTCGGTTGAACCAACTCAGGATATCGTTATCATGAATACCGAAAAAGGCTTCGTTCCTGATACTGTTCGTCTGAAAAAGGGCAACAACTATCGTATTCACGTGGTTAACGTGAACGGCAAAGAGAAAAACGTCAGTTTCGTATTGGATGCTTTTTCCGAACACCACAACACGGTATTTGGTGAAGAGAAAACTTTCAGCGTGATGCCAAAAACGGACGGTATCTTTTCTTACCAATGCCCGGAAACAGCAGTTCAAGGCAAATTCATTATTTATTCGGATGCGAATTCTGTCCCAGGTGGCAGAAAACCCGCTTCTAATTAAAAACGCAAACCACGAACATTGGGTGTAGCCATGTCGGACCAGTCGAACGTTTTCAAGCAGACTATTCAACAGAACCTCGGTCCTGTTGTTAAGTACCTTGATGACCCGGGTGTGTCTGAGATTTTGGTGAATGGTCCCAGTGAAATTTTCGTCGAACGCAAAGGGAAGCTCGAGAAGGTCTCTGAAAAGTTTCCTTCCGAAGATGACCTGCGTGCGGCGGTGAATTCTATCGCGCAATCCGTGGGTCGTCGTATCAATGACGAGAACCCTCGATTGGATGCCCGTTTGCCAGATGGCTCGCGTATCGCCGCCGTCATTCCACCGATGTCACGTAAAGGCACGACCCTTTCTATTCGTAAATTTACGAGCACTAAAATTACTTTCAATGACTACATCAAAATGGGCACGATTTCCGAAGACGGCGCGCGCTTTTTGGATATCGCGATGTTCTTAGGAAAAAACATTATCGTCAGCGGTGGTACCGGTTCTGGTAAGACAACTTTGTTGTCATTGTTGTGTTCACGTATTCCCAAAGGTCAGCGTGTGTTGATCATCGAAGACTCTTCCGAGTTGCAAGTCGATTATGAACACTTGGTGATGTTTGAAACGCGCATGGCAGACGCCCAGGGTAAGGGAGAAGTGACGATCAAAGACCTGGTGAAGAGTGCCCTTCGTTTGCGTCCCGATCGCATCATCGTCGGGGAGGTTCGTTCCGGCGAAGCCCTTGAACTTTTAAATGCGATGAATACCGGTCACAAAGGTTGTATGGGCACCGTGCATGCGAACTCGCCGGAAGATGCGATCGTGCGTCTGGAAGCTTTGGCTCAAGGCGGAGACGGCAAAATCAGTGAACGAGCTTTGCGCCAGCAAGTTGCATCCGCAATCGATTTGATCGTGCAAATTTCCCGTTACGGAGATGGTTCCCGTCGTATTGGTGCGATCAGTGAAGTCCGCGGCTTTCTGCCAGATGGCTCGTATGATGTCGTACCAATATTTGAACTGAGCCGCTTGGTTCGTCGTCCCGACGGAACATTGGATGGCAAGCTTGAAGCCACCGGCAATGTCCCAACATTCATGGAAGAAATCATCGACAACAAGCTTCCATTCCCCAAAGCCAAATTCAACAAAGCCGCCTAGAAGGTGCCAGGTCCTGTTTACGGACGCAGCGCCTGCTATTTTACTAAGACAAAATCACCAGTGATGGGGTTTAACTCAATTTTATAAACAAAACTGTCGTCGACAAATTTTTGTGGAATAAATCCAATCGTGCGATTGTTCGCCCCTGTTGCGTTCCCATCTTTATTCGACCAGATGAAACCCATCGGATTTTTGACGTTTAAATTTTGAGTGGGTTCGGGAATCACCTCGCGGCCGTAAGCGTTCTGAGATGCTGGCTCCAATTGGGCCGAAAAGCCGATACGGTAGTTAATTGTATTCGGATCGAGGTTGGACTCATTTGCAATGAAGCCCGCGGATTTTTTTGTTGGTGGTACTGCCGCCGCCGCTTTTATTTTTTGCACAATTATTTTCTGAATTTCAGGTACTGCCAAATTGGACATTTGGGCGATGGCTTCAATATGCGCGTCCATCATAACCGCTGCACCTTCTTTAATGGTCATCGTTTCAGGGGCATTGAACTTCTTTTGGACATAAAGGTCTTGAACAGCCAGATCGACCATTGCATTCAATGTCTTTGCAATATCAATTGTATTTTCGTTGCGGGCTTGATTGGTGGTGCTGGTTTCAAGGTTGTGAGTAAGCTGCGTGAGGCGGTCCCTATGTACAGTGTGCTTTGTTTGCAGCATATTCAAGATCAACTCCTGTCCTGAGTTATCAGTGAAGACATCACTGCATTGTGGCCCCGCGGCCCAAGTGCTCAAGGAGGTAACGAAAGTAGCCACAATTGTTAAAACCAAATTTGTCTTTTTCATACGCGAGCTCACTTTCGGATTTACTGTTCCAAGAGGTGTGGGTAGCCAATCATGACTTTTTGCACCGGTTTCATCTGTTCGCCCAGAGGAAGATAGCGCTGATAGACGAAGCCTTTCGCATCATCGTTCCAATGTTCGGGAGACAACTCATCAATGACTTTCAGTTGTTTTCCATTGAGAATTTGGTGTGCATATTCAATTTTTACAAAATGCAAAGCACCCAAAGAGTTTAAAAATTTGTAGGTCGCGCCTGAAACTTCCGCGAACCAGCCACTTGAGTTGCTGAAGTGATCGATAATTTTTTTAGTCACCAGAAAATTGGCGGTGGTGGGGAGGGTTGCAATCAATCCCAATTTCAAACCGTGCTCCGTCGGTCGTAACAGCAAAAAGCCTTCGAGGTTGTTGTCCTTGGTGATAATGACGGCTTGAGGGAACTTCGAGAGCATCAACTCTGGTGTTTTAAACATTAAGTCACCCAAATGGCTGTATGTTTTTACATACAGATCCCAGATCTGAGATTTCCAGGGCGTGGCGTCTTTCATCCCGTGGACTTCACGTTCTTTATAAGAAAAATAAATTTTAGCAACTTGCAGTTCCTCTTTAAATACATATTCACACGCTGGTGCTGCCTGCGCCGAAATGTGAAAGCTTAAAATAAGGAACAGCAGGATCTTTTTCACATTATTCCCACATCAGTTGTTTTTGGGCCTGCAAAAGCTCAATACGCAATTCATCAGACATCTGATATTTGTGTTTTTCGTATTTGATTTCGCCCTTCATCGCACGATCAATCATTTCATCGTGTATGGAGCCGAGCTTTTCATTGATGTCGTAAAGCAATGTCAGCGCCTCAGATTCGTCTTTGCTGAGCTCAGTGACGTCCTTTTTTATCATCAGTAAACCCAGGTATTTTTTGAAATTAAGGCGCAGGATATGAAACTCCTCAGCTGACAGTTCATAGCGCGAGAGATATTTTGTAATCCCTTTTTCAAATTTGAAGATATGGCTCGCGGCTGCCGTTGGGTCCAACTCGATTTTGTCAGGAATAATTTTTTTGTTCATGCGAAGAAACGTTTTTAAAATCAACGATGTGAATTTCGCTTTGGCGATTTGTCCAGAGGCTATCTGATCTACGATATCACCCATTAAGTGGGTTGTTCGAGTCAAAGCAAAGCTCGCTTTACCTTCTTTTGTGAAAGATTGGCTAAGGCCACGCAGCAAGGATAGATTTTTTCGATGTGCCTTCAATTTAAGAATGTTTTCCGGATTCGAAGGTTCTTTTTCAACAGCACTTAGAGTTTGCAGAATATCTGCAGCATTGAATCGGCTGCGAATGTTTTCGATGCCGATTTGCAATTGAGTTTCAGATGGAAGTTTTAATTTCAATGGCTCCTTGGGCAAGACACGTGTCGAAGGGCTTGCGCCTTCATACATTGCAAAAAGATCCTCAAATTGCTCTACCTGACTCTTTGCCGGACGGTAAGTCCCTGAGTTGTTATTGACGATCAAAAGTCCATCCGGAGTTTTCATAACCTCACCGGCAAAAGCCACATCATTGGCGTGCCCACTGATGACGTAATGCTTGGTCAACCAGTTGCTCAGCAAGCTGTCATTCATGCTTGCCAGGTAGACTTTATTTTTTGAAATCACCAGATTGTAAGTGACTCCGGCCTCCAGGATCTCCGTGATCGAGCTGGTCTCAGAAGATGTTTCAGAGGCATAGACTTTGTCTTTCAACCAGCGACTGGAACGAGGCGCATCGAAGGCAGAAAGAATTTTGTAAAAGCTGGAGTTGGCTCTCGCTTCAAGGGGGTTTTCAACCTGTAGAGATGTTGGCAGTTCAATCTCGTAAAGTTTGCTGACTTCGAAAAGACCGGGTTTCACTTGAAAGCGCAGTGTTTCATCAAAAACGGAACTGCAACTCGGGCCCGCAGCAAATGACTGAGCGGTTATAAGTAAGGAAACGAGAGCGAGCGAACTGTGTTTAAGAATTTTCTCAATTGTTTTCATGCTTTATTAAGAGAGCAAAGGTTGGGCCAGATTCTCAATGTGAGACGGCGCCACATAAACACGCTAAATTTACTTTGAGTGGGTCCCCAGTGTGCCGGGCCGTTGAGAGTAAAACAAAGAGTTAACTCAAATGCCACTTTTTGCAGCGACTTGGTGGGTTCATAGACAGCTTCAATCAAAGGCAAAACGACTCATTGAGTCGTGATTAGCCATCTGAAATAATGGCGAAGGCTTAAAATGCAGTGGAACCCTTTAATTTCTGACCCATCCGCGTCATCTGGTTTTAGCATAATATAGTTATTTCAATAGCTTCGCATTTGGGCTAAGACTTTTGCGTGCACTTTAGTTGTAAGATCTCCAACTCAGTTTTGACGATTCTTGAGGAGCAAGGTGAAGACCTTACGCCCCTCTATGAACAAACTCATCTATCGGTTGAGTTGCTGCGAGATTCTTCTTACTGGATCAGCGCTCCTGACATGGAGCAATTCCTGGAAATGTGTTTGCGACTTCCACTCAAAAAAGATGGCGATGTTCTGACTCGTGCGGGTCACAACGGACCTGAATTGCGTGCGTGGGGAGTGCTCGACAGTGTGTTGCGCATGATGCCTCGTCCGCAGGAAATCTTTAATCAGCCTGAACAGTTCTTGTCGTATTTCATTTCTCCAAAGCCACCGATTGATAATCTTCGCAAAGACGAAGTCAGCATCTCTTTCGATTTGCCACTTCCTGCGGAACAATATCCATTGGTGACGACATACTTAAAGGCCGCGTTTGAGTCCCTGCCAGTTTATGTGGGCCAACCACTGGCAAAATGCGAATGGACAGGAATCACTTTGAAGTTGAGCTGGGCCACTCAGCAAAAATCGATCTTCACTGAGAACGAAAATGTCGGTCATCAGGTCAGTCCTGATTTGTTCCAAAGCTTGCTCAACGATTTGCAACGCACTCAACGCGAGCGCGAAGACCTGCAAAAATACGTGGGCGATCTTGAAGATAAAATTCGCACCTTCGAAAAACAAAGACAGAACCTGGTGGCACAAATGGAAGCCGAAGACACGGTCGAGAGCCGTACTTCTTTGATTCCACATGAAGGCACATTGGCTCATCTGAATTTTGATGTTGAGTCACCAGCATATTCTTTGAATCAAAATCTGGCACGCATGCATGACTACATGGTGCGCGCTCAGCAATTGATTACGATGCTGGCTTCTCAAGGTAAAACCAATCCTGCCGTGAAAGAAGCCATGAGACGTGTGGACTGGGAGTTCGTAAAAACGGAATACCCGCGCACTGTTTTCAAATCCATGGAACTTGTTAAAAAAATAAACTCTAAGCAATCCGAGAAAGAAGGAATTCATCATGTCTGAAATCATCAGTGTCGTCGCTCGTGAAATTCTTGATAGCCGTGGCAACCCAACAGTTGAAGTTGAAGTAACAACAGCTGAAGGTAACATCGGTCGCGCAGCAGTTCCATCAGGTGCATCCACAGGTGCCCATGAAGCTTGTGAGCTTCGTGACGGTGATAAAAATCGTTACGGTGGTAAAGGTGTCTTCAAAGCGGTTGATAACATCCGCGAAAAAATCGCTCCGGAAATCTTGGGTTTGCAAGTCACTGAACAAGTTTACTTGGACAAAGTGCTTCGTGAAATCGATGGAACAGAAAACAAAACGAACTTGGGCGCGAATGCGATCCTGGGTGTGTCTTTGGCCGCTGCAAAAGCTGCTGCTGCTGACGTAAATCTTCCGTTGTACCGCTACATCGGTGGTTCTCAAGCTTGCCGTTTGCCAGTGCCTTTGATGAACGTATTGAACGGTGGCGCGCACGCCAACAACGGTCTTGATATTCAAGAATTCATGATCGTGCCGACTGTGAATAACTCCTACGCGGAATCTCTTCGCGCAGGTGCAGAAATCTTCCACGCTCTTAAAAAAATCCTGGGCAAAAAAGGTTTGACGACAGCTGTAGGTGACGAAGGTGGCTTCGCTCCGAAATTGTCGGGCAATCAGGAAGCTTTGGACTTGATCATGAACGCGATCGTTGATGCGGGCTATGACCCGGGTCAAAACGTCTTCTTGGGCTTGGACGTGGCTGCCACTGAAATGTACAAAGATGGTAAATACCAATTCGATGGCAACTTGATCACTCCAGCAGAATTGCTGAAAGTGTACCAAGGCTGGGCAGAAAAATACCCATTGATCACTATCGAAGACGGTTTCGCCGAAGATGACTGGGATTCATGGGTGAACATCACATCCGCAATGGGCAACACAATGCAATTAGTAGGTGACGACTTGTTCGTAACAAACCCAAAACGCCTGCGCATGGGCCTAGAGAAAAAAGCCGCGAATGCCTTGCTAGTTAAAGTAAACCAAATCGGAACTTTGACTGAAACATTCGAAGCCGTAAACCTAGCTCAACGTAACAAATATAAAACAGTCATGTCACATCGCTCTGGCGAAACAGAAGACACATTCATCGCCGACCTTGCGGTAGCACTAAACTGCCACCAAATCAAAACAGGCAGCTTGTGCCGTTCTGAACGTATCGCTAAGTACAACCAGTTGCTAAGAATCGAAGAAGATCTTGGCGGTATGGGAATCTACTGGGACAAAGCCGCTTTCCGCTAAGCGCACGCTTGAAAAGCGGCCATTCCCTGCGTTGGACCGATCGCCTGATCGCTCCGACGTACCTGCAGTACGCCTGCGCGCTCATTCGATCAGTCCGCCTTGTGACTGACCACTTTTGAAGCGTGCTTGATTTTTGGTAAACATTTTGGGCTGGCGCGTTCCGCGCGCCGCTTTTTGAAAAGCCACTCGGGAGAGTGGCTTTTTTTTGTTAGCCGGCGATTACGAAAAAATTTGCGCTGTATACTTCACCGTCTTTGATTTTAACTTCAAGGCGGTTTGTGCTCTCTGTGCCATCGTCAGTCGCATCGTTGATGTCGATGTTGCAAATATCTTCATTTGCAAGAGTTTGGTCACATTGGAAGTGAATGATAAAGATGTCAGTATAAGGTGATTTCACCTGACGATTAATATAAGTCTTAAGAATTCCATCGCGTTGAACGAGCTTCTTAGAAACAACCTGACGAATCATAACCTCAGCAGAAACCTGCTCAGTAAAAGAAACATATGCAGCCTGAGCAGAAGAAACACCCAACAAAGCAGCCAAAACTAAAGCCAATTTTTTCATAATAAAAACCTCCACGTTATTGTTAATAAAAATATCAAACTCAATAACCACCGCTCTATCAGCCCCTTCCAAAAAAACAATTATCAAAACAAAGCACCCACACCAAAACGGTGCCCTCCGGTCACCAATAGAAAATTTTTACCACCCTCCCAAATTAAAAAGCCACCCTCGAAGGGTGGCTTTTTAACTCTCTCCACGACCGAAGCCAGCGATGACCGAAAGGGAAGGCCATCAATCACACCGAAAAACTCCGGGCATTGACGTGGCTGACTTGCAGGAATGTATTTCGCCGGGCCTTCGCCGGCGCACGATGCGCGAACCCGCCAAAGGCGGGCGGCGATGAACCATGGATGGTGTGCCCAAGAAAGACATTCCTGCAAGGCAGACGCGGCAATGACCGGAAGCGTTTGAAGCGAATCGATCTGGACTACCCAGCAGCAAAGAGCGACCGTAGACTTTTGTTATGTCGTACAGTCGTTTCGCCGTCGGATTACGTAGATTATTAAACCACCCAGGAAGAGTCGCATTCATTTGCATGATCATCTTCGGGGTTTCTATCGTTTTAAACGGCAACTTGTGGCGTCTCTGGGGGCTGCACCGAGATTTCGACCGCATCTCCACAGAAATAAATGATAGCAAAAAAGCCACACTGGACCTTGAAGTCCAGCTTAAGCAAGCCAAAGATCCAGCCTTCATCGAACGTCAGGCTCGCGATAAATTAGACCTAGCCGGCGAGCACGACTTAGTTTTCGTTTTTCCTGAACAATAGCCTAACGCGAATCGTTATTTGATGTCTCTCGGTTATACTAGCAATAGTATCTCAGCTCTATTTCAAATCTAATTTGAAGTGATACCGGGGGTTTACGGTTATGTTCGAAAACTCAATTGAATGGAATAAAGACAGTCTTCGTGCTCTTCGCCTGCGTCTTGGCTGGAGCCGCTCTGATATGGCTCGCCGACTGAAGTGTGAGTTAACAGATATTGAAACGTGGGAAGAAGGACAGGGTGAACTGCTGTTCAATCCGCAAATCAAAGGCGAATTGGCTTTGATTCATCGTCAAGCGGATGCGTGTTCTGATGAAGTGCGCTTTACTCCAGCTTGTGAAAACGAGTGTGACAAGCAGGCGCTTGATCAGGTTGATTTCTCTCGCGTCAAAGCAGACTTAGAGTAAACGACATTCGACATTCTGACTCTCCCGTTGTAGGTTTTTGATCTGCAAAATACGGGAGAGTTCTATGAAAAAAATCTATCTCATTGATGTCAGCTCGATGTTCTTTCGCGCCTTTTTCGCGATTCGCCAACTGACGTCGCCAAAGGGCATGCCCGTTAATGCCATCTATGGTTTTTTATCCATGGTCACAAAGTTGATGAAGGAAGAAAAACCAGATTACATGGTTTTCTGTTACGACCGTAAAGAACCTTCGTTTCGTCATGACATGTATGTGGAGTACAAAGCTCATCGCAGCGAAATGCCGGATGATCTTGCCGTGCAGATTCCTTACATCAAGCAACTAGCTGACATTTTGGGAATTCCCGCTGTGGAGGTTCCAAGCTATGAAGCCGATGATATCATCGGAACTTTAGCCAAAGTGGGCAAAAAGAACGGCGTCGAAGTTGTTATCGTCAGTGGTGATAAAGACTTCGGTCAATTGATTGAAGACGGCGTGATTTTGTACGATACGATGAAAGATCATCGCTATGATTCCGCAGGCGTCTTTGAAAAGTGGGGCGTGCGCCCAGATCAATTCATCGATTACCTGGCGATCGTGGGCGATACTTCGGATAATATCCCGGGAGTCAAAGGCATCGGTGAAAAAGGTGCGATCAAGCTTTTGGAGCAATTCAAACATCTTGAAGACATTTACGAAAACATCGACAAAGTCGAAAGCAAAAGTGTTAAGCAAAAACTGATTGATGCCAAAGAGATGGCTTTCCTGTCGAAAAAACTGGTGACGATTGCCACTGAAATTCCGGTGGATCATGATATCGAGTCTTATCGCCTGCGCCCACGCAAAGACGACGAGCTGCGTGCGTTCTTGCGCGAATTTAACTTTAAAACTTTCGAGAAGAATCTTTTAGGCGAGGCGGGCGCGACACCGATGACTCCGGCTGAAACCGGCAAGGCTTATTATGCCGAGGCTGCGACACCGGCCGCGGCCCCCGATGCGATGACAACTCCTATGTTGGCTGAACATCAGACCAAGGAATTCACTGAAAAAACTCTTTCCACAAAAGATCTGGCAGGCATGTTTGCAGTGAACCAACCGCTGTGGGGGTTTTCAGATACTCGTGGTGTTTTCATTGGAACTGATTCCGATATCATCTCTGTTTCTGATGCGGAATTTCTGGGTAAATTGACTGACACCTTCAAAGTGAACTGGAAGGGCTATGATCTTAAAGATCTATGGCACAAAATCGGCGCGAAAAATCCTGTGGCTGATTGGGATTCCATGTTGGCTGCGTATGTTTTGAAAGCGGCGGACACTTCTGATTTCGCTAAAATCTATGAAAAGCACATGGGCGAGGCTTTGCCGGAAATGGCAACTCCAAGTCAGCTTTACAATGCCCACCTGCATTTAGCGAAAACTTTGGATAAAAAACTTCATGAAATTCATGGCGAAAAAGTTTTCAGAGATCTGGAACTGCCTTTGGTTAAAATCCTATTGAGTATGGAAAACCTGGGTGTGCGCATTGATACTGATCTTTTGCACAATCTCAGCCACGAGCTAGAGAAAGAAATCGCTGTTCTGGAAAAACAAATTCACGAACAGGCGGGCGAATCATTTAATGTCGGCAGTCCAAAACAATTGGGTGTGATTCTATTTGAAAAAATGGGACTTCCCTCGGGCAAGAAAACGAAAACAGGTTACTCGACGGGGGAGGATGTGCTTGAAGCCATTGAACATCCCATCGCGAAACTTGTTCTGCAGTGGCGTGAGTTTTCGAAATTAAAATCCACGTATGTCGATGCGTTGCCCACCATGGTAAGTCCTAAAGACGGCCGCGTTCACACCAGTTTCAATCAAGCTTTGACGACTACGGGTCGACTTTCCAGCAATTCTCCGAACTTGCAAAACATTCCAATTCGTACGCAGCGTGGTCAGATGGTGCGCAAGGCCTTTATCGCAAATCCGCGCATGAAACTGTTGTCAGTGGATTACTCACAAATTGAATTAAGAATTTTGGCGCATATTTCTGAAGATCCAAATTTGTGTAAGGCCTTCGCTGAAGATTTGGACATCCATGCGGCGACTGCGGCTGAAATTTTCAATATTCCTCTGAAAGACGTAAATGCAGAACATCGTCGCACGGCCAAGGCCGTGAATTTCGGTATTGCTTATGGGCAAGGGGCCTTTGGGTTGGCAGAAACTTTGGGTATATCCCGCACTGAAGGTAAGGATATTATTGATCGTTATTTCACACGTTTTAAAAACGTGCGTGAGTACATCGATAACACCATTAAAATAGCTCATGAAAAAGGTTACGTTGAAACCTTGTTTGGTCGCCGTCGTTACATCGATGAGTTGAAATCCGGCAATGCGATGCTAAAGAAATTTGGTGAGCGAGCCGCCATCAATGCTCCGATCCAAGGAACAGCCAGTGATCTGGTGAAAAAAGCCATGATCGAAGTTCACAAAACAGTTCCAGTGCGCATGCTCTTGCAGGTGCACGACGAATTGATCTTTGAAGATTTCACTGAAAATCTGGAAAAGCTGACACCGCAACTGGTGAATATCATGGAAAACGTAGCGCAGCTACGCGTTCCACTCAAAGTTAATTATTCCATAGGTGATAACTGGGACGAGGCTCATTAATCGGACGAGCCAATGTCTTACTGAGTTTCCCAACCGACGACTCGGCCGCCTTCGAAATAAACGAAACGGGTTTCTTTGCGGAAGCCTGCTGACGATGAGCTTTGGCGTTCATAGCGCCAGCGTTCGTTTTTATAAATTGGATTTCCCGAGACATCGACGCTGGAAGGTTCGCCCCAGGATTTTCTGACGTATTCCTGTGGCATGCCCACAGCGATATCCTGGTTTTCCACCAAGTCTTTCATTTCATTTTTTGGAGCCGTTGAACGACTCCAGATTTTGTTCTTATTGATCCAAGCCTGGCGCCCCTCGATAGAAGGAATGGAGAGGAATTCGATTTTTTCCGCATCAGACTGCAACCACGGTAAAATGCGTGAATACTGTTCTTTTTCTTTATTTGAACGCAGAGTGCGTTCCATCTGACGGATGGTGTTTCTGTCTTGGATCTCTTGGATGTCACTCGCACTTAAATTGCCGGGATCCTTACCCAATTCATAGGCGGTCTGGCGCACGGAGCGGTCGCGAATCACATCCCGAGAGTCGCGGGAGGTGTAATCAGTCGAGGAACCGTAGCCGCTATTTGCGGATCTTTGAAAACCTGTACAAGCAGACAATGATAAGCCCAAAACCGATATGGCAAACAATACTCTCATGCGATCAACTCCTAAGGTTTTATTCTACTGGATGAGGGCTTGTTTATAAATTGTTCTTGCGGGGTATTTGGTTCTTTTCTTACAATCGTCTTGGGAGCAATCATTGGCTGAAAACGAAAACACGACCAAAGTAGAGTCGCAAAAACCTGACGGGTCTCCAGAGGAGGAAAGTTCTGAAGAACTTTTGTCTTTGGAAGCTCTCGACTCCATGTTGGAAAAAGAGGATCCGGAGTTCGCCAAGTCGTTGCAAAATATCGGTCCCGATGACCCATCAAATCCCATCGTCATTGAAGAATCTGATCTCGAATACAAAGTTGAAGACGAAGTAAAATACTGGAATCGCCAAGAAGGCTGGCGCAAGAAATTGGTCACGGTCTTGCCGTTTGTTCCACGGATCGCCTTTTACATTCGTTTGCAACACATGGCTCTGCGTCTGACGTGGAGAAAAGCCAAAGAACAAACCATTCACTTCCTAAAGAATCTCGGCCCCAATTTAAAAGATGGGATCGGTGAATTGCTTGGCAAATTTAAAAGCTGGCTGGGGGAGCTGAGTGCAACCTTCAAAACCTTCTCCCTTATGCAAAAGCTGGGTGTTGGAGTGTTGTTGATCGCAACCGGCGTCGGTGGCGTCGTTCTGTACAAAATTGCCAATAACAAGTTGATCCCACAGCAAGAGGAATTGTTTCTGCCAACGTTGGAAGACTGGGCTGATAAAAAAGAATTCTTTGAAGCCGAGCAAGTGGAACCATTTTATGACTCCACTCGCGTGGCGCAGAATATTTTCAGCACGCAAAGAATTTTTGCGAATATTCGTAAATCTTCGCAATCAGGCCCGAACCCGATGGCCGCCCTGGAGTTTTACGTCGAGGGCACCGATGCGGATGTGGTGGTCGAAATCAAAGACCGCGAGCCGGAAGTGAAGGATTTGTTTTTAAGAACCGTCGAAGAGATGACTTACGATCAATTGTCTTCGGCGGAAGGCAAGCAGATGTTATGCGAACGTCTTCGCAAAGAAATCAATAAGATCCTGACCAAGGGTAAAGTGCGCAGGATCTTCTATAAAACCGCCGTCATTAAACCTTAAAGTTTTCCACCTTGATGTTATAGTATTTCAAGCGATCGTGCAGAGTTGATTTTGGCATTCCCAAATCAGCAGCCGTGCGACGTTGGTTGCCACGATTTGCCGTCAGACGTTTGATGATCATCTGTTTTTCAATTTCTTTGATCACCGGGATATCATTCGGAGCTTCCGCTTCAGCGGCGGATAAAAGATTTTTATCCAGGAGCTTTTCGATATGTTTCTCGTCGATATGCTCTCGTGGATAAAGGGCGGCCGTGCGCGTGACCAGATTTTTCAATTCACGGATATTACCTGGCCACGGATGCTTTTTCAGGCGGGCAATCGCGCCGAATGAAAAACGCACACGCATTTTTTTAGCAAAAGCATAAAGCAGATCTTCAAAGTCCTCCATGCGATGAACCAGTGCCGGGGGAGTCACAGTCACCACATTTAAACGGAAATACAAGTCTGCGCGGAAAGCACCTTGACGGATTTTTTCTGGCAAACTTTGATGAGTGGCCGCGATGATGCGCACATCTGTTTTGATATTGCGATCTGCACCGACAGGACGGATCTCGCCATTTTCCAAAGCCCGCAAAAGTTTGGCTTGAAGGGCATAGGAAAGATCACCGATTTCATCCAGAAATAAAGTTCCACCACGAGCCGCTTCAAAGGCTCCCTTGCGATCGGAAATGGCGCCAGTAAAGCTGCCTTTCACGTGACCGAACAATTCACTTTCGATCAAGGTTTCACTCAAGGCACTGCAATTGACACTCATAAAGTTTGCATTTTTTCTGAGACTTTCGCTGTGCAAAGCTTGAGCGATGACATCTTTACCAGTTCCTGAAGGTCCTAAAATAAGAACCGGAAATTCTGTGATAGCGACATGGCGCAGACTTTGAAGTTCTTCATTCCAAACTTCGTTGCGGCTTTTCAGCGGAAACTCGGCGGCTTCGCCCGATTTATAGGTAAATAGCAATTCTTGATCTCCCGCGCGGATCACGTCGCCCTCTTGAAGGATCGCTTCCATGATGCGGGCATTGTTAACATAGGTGCCTTGGGAGCTTCGTAGGTCTCGGATGTAGTAAGTTTGCTCGCGGCGCTCGATTCTAAAATGGCGCTCAGAGAGTTCTTCTCCGAGGATTTGGATCTGACATTGAGCGTCTTTGCCGACGGTCAGAAAGTCACTGACTTGATAGGTTTTCGGGTTTTCACCCAGATGTTTTAATAAAGCTTGGTTCATAATTTTCTCCTTCGCAGGAATTTACAAAGCAAGGGGCTGGCCACCGCCCAAGTCGAATATAAGTCGTTATGGGGGCTGTTTTGAGTCTTTGATGTATTGAGCCTAAGATGTCTTTCCAAGAATTGAGAATTGAGGATCGGCCTATTTATTGGTAGCCTACGTTATGCCAAAACAGATCAAATTCATCAAAAGCGCCGTTCTTGAAAAAGACTACCCCGTCCACAAAAAAGCTGAAGTGGCTATCGCAGGTAGATCCAATGCTGGCAAAAGTTCCTTTATCAATGGTTTAGCGACGAACAAAATCGCCAAAGTCAGTTCGACGCCGGGTAAAACTCGTCTATTGAATTTCTTTGATATGGACTCCTTCGTACTTGTCGATATGCCGGGATATGGTTTTGCCGCTCGTTCGGGTGATGAGATTCGCGACTGGCACAAGATGATCGAAGTCTATTTGAACTCGCGTGAAAGTCTTGCGGGTCTGATTCTGGTGATGGATATCCGTCGTTCCTGGAGTGAAGATGAAGAGCTTCTTCGTCGTTTCTCCGAAACGCAAGGATTCCCTTTGGCTGTGGTCTTGACCAAGGCTGATAAAATGTCTCGCTCGCAAATGTTGCAAGCGATTGCGAAAATAAAAAAAGAAACCGGCTTGAGTGCGGTCTTTGCGACGTCTGCTTTGAAAAAAACGGGGCAGGAAGAAGTGGAAGACTATATTTACGATAATTGGATCAAAGCATGAAAATCGTTGGTGTGATTCCCGCACGGTTTGCTTCCACGCGCTTTCCCGGAAAGCCATTGGCCTTGCTGCAAGGTCGTCCGATGATTCAATGGACAATCGAGGGCGCTAAAAAATCCAAACTTTTAACGGACCTTATTGTCGCCACTGATGACAATCTGATTAAAGCCGCGGCAGAGGCGGTGGGAGCTAAAGTCGTGATGACGGACAGCGAACTTCCTTCTGGTAGTGATCGTATTCATGCGGCGATCAAAAATATTCCCTGCGATGTTGTCGTGAATATCCAAGGTGATGAACCCTTGGTGACGGGCGAGTTGATTGATCGATTGGCGCAAGTTTTTGTCGATGATCCGAAAATGGATATGGCGACGTTGGCTCATCCTATATCTGAAGAAGAACTGCAAAATCCTAATTCTGTTAAAGTCGTGATGAATATCAAGGATGAGGCTTTGTATTTTAGCCGCTTCCCGATGCCCTATTCTCGTGTAAAGGCCAGTGAACTGGGGGACTACTCCGGCTGCCTGAAACATATCGGCATGTATGCTTACTCGACGAAATTTTTGCAGCAGTTCTGTGAAGCTCCACAAGCGCTGATTGAAAAAACAGAAAGCTTGGAGCAGTTGCGCGCTTTGTATCTGGGAGCCAAGATCAAAGTGGTGCGTGTGAAAGAAGCAAGTATTGGGGTGGACACTCCCGAAGATCTTGAAAAATTGGAAAAAGTTTTAAGTCAGAGGAAATAATGGCAAAGAAAACTACAAAGAAAAAGACAGCTGTGCTTGCGACTAAGAAGACTGCCGCAACCACAAAAGTTTCAACAGCTAAATCGACCAAAAAATCTCTTAAGCAAAAATTTATTTTTGTGACGGGCGGGGTGGTTTCGTCCATCGGTAAGGGCCTTACAGCCGCAAGCTTAGGGGCGTTGCTCGAGGCTCGCGGTCACAAAGTAACGATCATGAAGTTTGATCCGTACTTGAACGTCGATCCGGGCACGATGTCTCCATTTCAACATGGTGAAGTGTATGTCACTGAAGACGGTGCTGAAACCGATTTGGATTTGGGTCACTATGAGCGCTTTACATCCGCGGTGATGAATCGTTCAAATTCAGTATCCACCGGTCAGATCTATGACACTGTGATTGCGCGCGAACGTCGTGGCGATTACCTGGGTGGTACTGTTCAAGTCATTCCTCATATCACCGAAGAAATTAAAGCGCGTATTTATGAGGCCGCTCAAGGCAGCGAAATCATCCTGGTTGAAATCGGTGGAACTGTCGGGGATATCGAATCGCAACCGTTCCTGGAGGCCATCCGCCAAATGCGTATCGATGTCGGCATGGAAAATTCGGTTTTGGTGCATGTGACTTACGTGCCTTACATCGCAGCCGCGGGCGAGTTGAAATCAAAACCGACACAGCACTCGGTTAAAGAATTGCGCATGATCGGCTTGCAACCGGATTTCCTGGTATGCCGTAGTGAAAAACATATTGATGATAATTTAAAAGGCAAAATTGCTTTGTTCTGTTCGGTGCAACCAAATCATGTTGTGGCCGCTCAAGACAGCAAGTTTATCTATGAAGTTCCGTTGGCGTTGCACAAAGAACACTTGGATGAATTGATCGTTGAACGCTTGGGCTTAAAGCCTCAACGCTTGAACCTGAAGGGCTGGCAAAATCTGGTGAACGTTTTATCGAACCCAGATGTGACTGTAAAAATCGGTGTGGTCGGTAAATACGTTGAATTGAAAGAAGCGTATAAATCACTTCATGAAGCCTTGGTTCATGGTGGTGTTGCCAATAAAGCCCGTGTGGAAATCAGTTACGTTGATTCTGAAAAAGTCACTGATAAAACCGTTCACTCCTTGCTTGGTAAAGTCGATGGCATTCTGGTGCCAGGTGGCTTCGGGACTCGTGGTGTGGAAGGTAAAATCACGGCGATTAAATATGCGCGTGAAAAACAAAAGCCATTTTTTGGCATCTGTTTTGGTATGCAATTGGCGGCTATCGAATTTGCACGCAATGTGTGCGGAATCAAAGATGCAACCAGCCGCGAATTCCATGCAGAAAACAAACGCAACGGTAATTTCGTAATTGATTCCATGGTGGAACAACGGGGTCTGGTCAATAAAGGTGGAACGATGCGCTTGGGTGCTTATCCTTGTGCAATTGCAGCGAATACCAAAGCGTCGCAAGTATACAAGGCTGCCAA
The DNA here is from genome assembly GCA_039594295.1 of Bdellovibrio sp. Taxonomy (GTDB): domain Bacteria; phylum Bdellovibrionota; class Bdellovibrionia; order Bdellovibrionales; family Bdellovibrionaceae; genus Bdellovibrio. The sequence goes on along the minus strand of JBCNNR010000004.1, from coordinate 49,474 downwards.
TATCACCGAACGCCATCGTCATCGTTTTGAATTTAATAATAAGTTTAAGGCGCTGTTTGAAAAGAACGGCATGGTGGCTTCGGGTATTTGTAAAGAACGCGACCTGGTTGAAGTTGTCGAGCTTCCGGATCATCCTTGGTTTGTGGCGGTTCAGTATCATCCAGAGTTCAAGTCTAAACCACTTGAGCCGCATCCGCTGTTTGTTCATTTTGTTAAAGCCAGTTTGAAGAATAAATAGGACTTAGATATGTCAAAGTTGATTGAGCAAGCGTTGAAAGTATTAGATGTCGAGGCCCAAGCGGTCTTGGCATTGAAACCTCGTATCGGTGCTGAATTCGAACAAGTTGTTAAAATGATCGTGGCCTGCAAAGGTAAATTGGTCATTACTGGCATGGGTAAATCCGGTCAGATCGCTCGCAAATTGGCGAGCACGTTTTCCTCGACAGGCACTCCGGCGGTATTTTTGCATCCTGCCGAAGGCAATCACGGCGACTTGGGTATGGTTACCAATGATGACGTGATCATGGCGCTCTCCTATGGCGGGGAGTCTCCGGAATTTTCGGGTATTTTAAGTTTCGTGGCACGTAAAGGTATTCCAATGATCGCGCTGACAGGAAAACCTTCGTCTTCGTTGTCGAAAGCGGCGAAGGTGACGTTGGATGTCGCTGTTTCAATGGAAGCTTGTCCCCTGGGACTTGCTCCCACGGCGAGCAGCACGGCGACACTGGCAATGGGTGATGCTGTTGCAATGTGTGTGATGGCTGAAAAAGGATTTAGCTCTGCTGATTTCGCGGAATTTCATCCGGGTGGCAGTCTGGGTTACCGTCTTTTGACTCGTGTGAAAGATGTTATGCATGTTGGTGATGCTTTGCCGACGGTGGGATTAAATGCTCCGTTGAAGGACGTGTTTGCCATCATGACTCACAAAGATGTTCGTGGTGCCGCCGGGATCGTGGATGAAAAAGGGGATTTGGTCGGAGTCATTACCGATGGTCAGATCCGTCGTCGTTTGGATAAATCAAATGATCCGTTCACGGGGCAGGCCAAAGATCTGATGACGACGAACCCACGCACGATTGACATGAACGAATTGGCCGAAAAAGCTCTTTTCGTGATGGAGCAATTCCAAATCAATATGCTCTTCGTGATGGATAAAGATTCGAGCCAGCCTTTGAAACCAGTGGGTATCATCCACGTTCAGGACTTGTTGAAAGCTCGCGTACGCTAATTAAATGGGGTTTCAGCTTGAAGCCCCGTCTTCATTTTCCCTTGGTTTTCATTTAGGTCCCCGTGGAGTGACTTTTTTAAATGCCTCCACTACACCTCTGCTATAGTCATCTTAAGAGGCAATTTTGACCGTAGAAACAAGACAACTTCCTCCATTCGCAATCTCACTTTTCCTGCACCTTGCGGTGTTTGCGGGAATGTCTGTCGTTGCCATGAAGCCCGAAGTTTTAGCTCCTTTTGGTGCTTACAAAAAAGGTGGCGCGGTCGTTGTTGAATTTGATTCTTTGCCGACTCCTGCGACCACCGTGCGCAAGGTTGTTGCTCCTGTTTTAAGCAATGATGGTGATGTCGCCGTCACTCAAAAGACTAAAAAGGTCGAGGTGCCGGCGCAACCAGCTGGCGAATCTGCTGGAGCAAAATCTTTAGGTCATGCCGATGGGAATATGACTTCAGGGCCTGTGGGTGAAGCGAATGGAAATCGTCTGGCTTCAGTGAAAGAACGTTACTTGTACGAGTTGCGTGTTTTGATTGAAGGGCGAAAAGTTTATCCCATGACTTCAAAGCGTTTGCGTGAATCCGGTCGTGTGTTGGTGGAGTTTACAGTGCAAAATGATGGCACCATCACCGCCGTGGAAATCAAGCAGGGCACGGCTTTCGAACGTTTGAATGAAGCCGCAAAAAATTTGATTGCTGGCATTGGAAAATACAAACCATTGCCGAGTGAGTTTGCGCAATCTTCAGCAAAACTGGAAATTCCTATCGAATATTCTTTGCAGTAATTCGTCACATCACTGTCCACTAACATTCACATTTGCATTGGTCTAGTTTGCGCGAAGGGAACATACTTTAGCGCAGGTTTGTTGTTACCTTTAACAAAATTCTGACGGCAATGAGATGGAACTCGACCTTTATCCAGTGGGACGAAGGTCTTGTATCGGGGTGCGACACTTGCTCCTCTTGTAATAATTTCCCACAATGATTTCGTGGCAGTAGAAATATCAAAACTTAAAAATATCAAGATGTTGGTGCTGGATGTCGACGGTGTCATGACCGACACAAGGATCTGGTTTGAAAACGGCGAGTGGCGCCGTTTTTATTCAATTCGCGATGGCGTGGGCATCAAACGTTTGACAGAAGCGGGTTATAAGATCGCGGTCATTACCGGCACAAAGGCAGAAGACGTTCGCGCGCGTGCCAAATCTCTTGGTATTCATTATTTCTATGAAGGTGCTCTCGACAAAGAGCCTTCTTTCTTACAGTTGCAAAAAGATTCCGGCATTTCCCCACAGGAAATGGCGTATGTGGGGGACGACATTTTTGATATCCCACTTTTGCAAGCAGTGTCCTTCGGCGCCACAGTTCCTGAAGCAGTTGATGAAGTGATTGAGATTGCAGATTACGTGACGAAACGACCCGGCGGTTGTGGAGCAGTACGTGAAGTTTGTGATTACATTTATAAATATGGGGCCTTTTCCTCAGGTAGGTAATTCATGCTAAAGAATGGTTTGAAAGCCTTGATCATCGTTGGTGCAGCTTTGCTTCTGCATAAAACAGCTTTCGCAGCTGAGTTGGTCGAGTTGCCAGTAGAAGAGCTGGCAAAAGAATCTGTACTCCCGATCTTTGATAAATCGGTGAGCGTTAAAAACCGTCGTGTTGTTACCGCAGGTCGCATCGATGCGAACTTGTTCTATGGTATGGCGCTTACTGAACCGATTTATGACGTCAGTAAATTTGGGGCGTCGGTTTATTATAACTGGAATGAAGATAATGCGATCGGTTTGCTGTTCGCGAAAAACTCTTCCGGTCTTTCTTCTTATGCCAAGCAATTATATACCGAATATGGCTTGGATTATAACTATGCTCCAAAACCTGAAATGACGGTGATGGCGGACTACAATCTGAAAGTTTTTTACGGGAAGATGAGCTTAACAAAGTCGACCGTGATCAACACCAGCTTGTTCGGAACTGCGGCGCTGGGCATGGTTAAGTTTGAAAACAAAACCTATCCCGCTCTTGCGTTGGGCCTTGGACAAAAATTTTATTTTACTCCTCAATGGGCTTTAAGATTTGATTTGCGACTTTATATGAATCAAGCACCGATTCCTTTTAATCCGGCTTTGAAACCAAGTGTTCCTACGAAGCCTTCAAAAGATTCATTTGAAGACAGACTCACTTACACTACAAACCTCGATGTTGGTTTGTCTTACTTGTTTTAGGCGAGGTTGAAAAATGTTGAATAGAAAACTAATCACACTTTTACTTTTCGCAGCGATGTTGGTTCCGGGTCTGGTCAAGGCTCAGGATGCTGGCGCGGATGACGTAGACAGTATCGAAACTGAAGTGAATCGTTCCGCTCCGAAAAGAAATACTATTGAAAATTCAGCCGCTGCAAAAAGCTATGCAACGGAAGAAGACAAGAATGTCACAGATTTCAAGGGCCTTGCAAACCTGGCTCCTTTTCAGGAAATCTCGATCATTCAAAAACGCTTTATGCCTAAGACCGGTCGTTTTGAACTTTTTGGTGGCGGTACGATCGTAACCAATGACCCGTTCTTTAACACGATGGGTGGCGTATTGAAGTTTGGATACTTCTTAAATGAATCCTGGGGCGTGGAGTTGAACTATTTCGGTTTGACGACGTCACAGCGTGAATCGACTCGTGAACTTGAAACGAATAACGGTGTAACGACAGAAAGCTTGGCATATCCAAAATCCTATATGGGTGCTGATCTTATGTGGTCGCCAATTTACGGTAAAATGACTTGGTTCAATAACCGTATCATTCCTTTTGACCTGTATTTCTCAGGTGGTTACGGGATGACAGAAACTTCCACAGGCGACAATTCTGGAACGATCCACGTTGCTGCGGGACAGATCTTTTCCTTAACCAAGTCCGTGGCATTTCGTTGGGACTTCAGCTGGAACTTTTATAATGCCAACGTGACCATCAAGGAAAAAGATGGAAGTGGCAACGTTATCGGGTCCCACCAGTCTAATAATAGCTTTAATAACTTGTTCTTAACTGTAGGCGTGAGCTGGTTCTTTCCGGAGGCAACATACCGATGAGAAAACTACTATTACTCTTGATCGCGACAAGTATGGTGACGCCGCTCGTTTCCGAAGCGCAATCTGCTAAAAAAGCAGTGCCGGCGAAACGTTCTGGCCAAGCTCCGGCACAACAACAACGTCGAGCTGTGGCGCCGCCGAACGCAAAATCTCAGTTGGCAAAAGCATTGCAAATGGCTCAGAACGGGCAGTATGCAGCAGCAGCCAACAACCTTTTCACTCTGGCTAGAAAACCGGAATTGGCAGCAGAGCGCCCACAAATTAAATACATTTTGGGAACGATGTTGATGCAGTTGAAACTTTATCAAACTGCCGCTTTCCAATTTGTGGATGTGATTCGTTCTGGTAATGCCCGTTATTCAAAGCCAGCAATCGAAAAATTGGCAATTGTGGCCGATGGTTTGGGTGATGATACGATCCTGAACTACGCGATTTCCCGTGTGGATTTGAATTCTATTCCAGCCAGCCAAAAAGACATGGTTTACTTCCGTTTGGGAGAGATCCAACGTCGTAACAGAGAATTCCCTAAAGCGATTGATATGTTCAGTCGCGTGGGCGCTAATAGTAGCTATTACTTCCAGGCATTGTATAACCGCGGTTTGTCTGAACTTGAATCCAATGAAGTTCCTGCGGCGATCACTGTTTTCCAAAACATGATTGATGCGCGTGGTGCGGCTCCGGTAACAGATACAAATAAAGTTCAAGCGCAATTGGCTTTGGCTCGTGCTTACTATCAAAAGAAAGATTGGGATGCGGCGATCGAAGCGTACTCTCAGGTGCCTCGTGATACGTTGGCTTGGCATGATGCGATCTTTGAACAATCCTGGGCGATGTTACGTGCCGCTCGTTTCCGTTCTGCTATGAGTAATTTCCAAACTCTCCATTCGGCATATTATGAAGACTTTTATATGCCGGAGAGTTTACTTTTGCGCTCGATCGTTTACTTGTACATCTGTAAGTACGACGAGATGGAAAAGGTCCTGAACTTGTTCGAGACGACCTACGGTCCGGTACGTGCGAAAATTGGTAACTTCATCAAGAGCACCAACGACAACACGTATTATTACCAGGAACTTGAAAAAGCTAAAATCATCAAGACAACGGATAAGTCAGCGAATCTTCACCTGCCATACATCGTTCTTAGAAACATCATGGATCAGGGTGACGTGAAACGTGCGATGAATTACCTGGCTCGCTTGAATCAGGAGAAATCGCGTGTTGAGGGCAGCCCGACATTCCGTGCGTCTGCTTTGGGTCAGTACTCTTTGAAGATCCTGGCGAATCGCTCGAAAAATACCAAATTGGCAATCGGCGACATGATGAAAGTGCATTTGTTGAATATGCGCACCGAGCTTCATGATCTTTATGAGCAAGCTGGTTTCATCCGTTACGAAATGATCAACGGAAGAAAAGAAAGCGTTAAAAAGAAAATCGCTGGTAAAGATCTGGGCGAACAAATCGACGACAACGTAAACCGTAAGTTCTATATCGAGAATGGTTTCCAATACTATCCATTCCAGGGTGAATTCTGGTTGGATGAAATTGGTAACTATCACTATCTGGGCAAACAAAGTTGCGAGTAGGAATTATGAAATTTAATAGGCATAAGCTTCTTGTTACAAGTTTAATCACGGCTCTGGTGACGGGCTCCGTTGCACCAGTGCACGCAGCTCCTGCAAAAAAAGGCAAAGCTAAACCGGCTGCTGCTCCGGCGCCGGCACAGACAACTCGTGCAAGAACGGTGGGTGAGTTGTTAGCTCAAGCCGACCGCGAAAATGCCAAAGCCAAAAAGGACGCGACGGCGCTTCCGACTGCAAACCTGGGTTTCGCTGCTCAAGGCAATCAGGTTAATTTGTCGGCGGTGAAACCGCCTCGTTCATCTGAAATCATGCAATCGCGTGCAAAAAGTGGCGATCAAAAGGCTCAGTACGAAAAACTTTTGGATCAGCAGATTCAAGAGCTTTACAAGCTGACTCAGAGATTCAAAACCAGCCCGAATCGCGGTGAATTGTGGCTTCGTTTGGCAGAGCTTTATGTTGAAAAATCCAGCATCGTGGACTCTCGCAAACAAGATGAATACGATGCGAAACTTCGCGCTTTCCAAGAAAAGAAAACGAATCGTAAGCCGGTTTTGGAGCTTGAAGAAGCCCGCGATTACAATCGTAAAGCTGTTCAATTGTATGAATGGTTCCAACGTGATTTCCCTAAAGATCCAAAAATGCCTCAGGCCTTGTTCTTCCTGGGTTATAACTACTTTGAATTGGGTGATGTTAAAAAAGGGGCTCAGTATTACGAAGATCTGACCAAACGTTTCCCAAGTTCTACGTATGTGGGTGAAGCCCATTTTGCCTTGGGTGAATACTACTTTGAAAACGAAAAATGGGCTGATGCTTACAGAGAATACACATTCTTGATCAAGCAAAAGAAACATCGTTTGCATACATTCGCGATGTACAAAGGCGGTTGGTGTTTGTTCCGTTTGGGCAAAGTTCAGCAAGGCCTTGCGTATCTTGAATACATTATCAAAAGCAGCCGTCAGGAAGAAGCTGAACAAGTTGCTGGTAAAGCCGTTAATCGCACTCGTCTAGAAGGCGAAGCGATGCGTGACCTGGTGGTGTTCTATGCTGAGGGTGGTGACCCTGCGAACGCCGCGAACTATTTCGACGGTTTGATTGGTCAGGGCAGCGATCAGTATCTTGAGAAACTGGCTTATCAATATCAGTCTCGTGGTAATAAAGATGCGTCTCGTGAGATCTTTAAGCTTTTGATCGCACGTAACCCGACATCACCTAAATCTTTCGAGTTCCAATACCAAATCGTTCAGAACTTCTTCTATGCGAAGAATACGTCTCGATTTAAAGACGAACTTTATGGCTGGGTGAAAGATTATGGTAAGGGCAGCGACTGGTATGCTGCTAATAGCAAAAACAAAGAGTTGATGGAAAGCTCCTATAAATTGCGTGAAACAACTTTGCGTAATTATATCTTGCAACAACATCAGACGGCTCAGAACTCTCGTGCGCAATTCTCTCAAACGCAAGCGAACGAAGGTTACAAACTTTACCTGGCTGAATTTGGGGATTCTCCGGTCATTGGCGACATGCACTTCTACTACGGGGAGTTGCTATACGATATGCAACGTTACGACGAGGCATTCGTACAATACCAATGGGTGGCTGAAAAGGCACCGACTAGCAAGTTTTATCCAAAAGCCGCACAGAACTTGATCTTGGCTGTGGAAAAAACGATTCCTACCGATGCAGAGATGCAAAAACGTGTGGGTAACTCTTTGGATCCGATCCCATTGGATCCAAAAGTGGATCGCTTTATCAAAGCCGGTAATTGGTTCGTGACTAAATTTCCTCAGTCTGAAAAAACTCCGGAAATCAAGTTCCGTATCGGTCGCTTGTACTATCAATCGAATCACTTTGATGAAGCCGTTAAAGTGTTCCGCGATATCGTGAAAAACAATCCTAAATCCAAGTACTCTGAATACTCGGCGAACTTGATCCTGGATATTTACAACTTGAAGAAAGACTATGCGGGTCTGGAAAAAGTCGGGGCAGAAATGTTGTCCGTACCATCCATCGCATCTTCTCCAGTGGGTAAAGATATCCGCGGTATCATGGAAAAGGCGTCATTCAAAAAAGGTCAGGATCTGGAAGGTCAAAAACGTTTTGCTGAATCCGCACAAGCTTACGAAGCTTTTGCGAAGGCCAATCCGACTTCGAATCTGGCAACGACAGCTTTGTACAATGCCGGTATCAACTATGAGCGTGCCGGTCAAAATGGCATGGCGATCGCAGCCTATAAGGGCGTTTTGGGTTCTAAAGATCCAGAAGCAGAAAAGTTGAGACCTAAGGTTCGTCGTTTCCTGGCAAAACAATATCAAGACTCGGCTCAGTTCGAGGAAGCAGCGAAACTGTACAAGCAACTTGCACAGGAAGCTCCGAAAGATCCTCTTTCTCCGAACTTGATGTTTAATGCCGCGGTTCTTTATGAAGCTCTGGGGCGTGGTGACGAAGCGATTCGCGCTTATACCGAGTTTACAAAAATGAACAAAAAACGCAGCGATAACGTGGAAGTTCTTTATAGCATTGCGACGATCCACCGTAAGGCGGATCAAAAAGGTGCGGCGATCCGTAACTACATGGAATACGTAGAAACGGGCGGTCGTGATCAGGAAAAAGTCGTGGAAAGTGCTTACTGGGTTCATGAGTTGTCCAAAGAAGTGGGTGCCATCACTCGTTCTAAAGAATGGGCAGGCAAAACATTGTCGATTCAAAGAAGATTTGCACCGAACAAAAAAGGTCCAGGTGCTTCTTACGCGGCGAAATTGAAGTTTGCTGATGCTTTGACGACGTTCAAAGAAATGCGCGCAGTGACGTTCCCGAACAATCCGGCGAAACAAAAAGCTGCTGCCGACAAAAAGATCGGTTTGCTGACGAAGCTTTCTGGTGAGCTGGTCGACGTGATCAAATACGACAGTGCTGAAGAGGTTGTAAGTTCTCTGGCGTTGTTGGGTGATGCGAATTCAAACATGGCTCAGACGATCATCAATGCTCCACTTCCAAGTGGTTTGAATCCGGAAGAGACCAAACAGTACAAAGCGGGTGTTGAGCAGTTCGCGGCGCCATTTAATGGTAAAGCGAAAGACAGCTATAAAGCCTGTGTGGAGCGTGCGTGGGAACTTGAAGCCTACAACGATGCTTACCGTGGAGCTTTGGATTATATGAGCAAAGTGGATCCTGCAAACTACTATAATGGTGGTGAAGTGGGTTCTGAACTTCGTCTGGTGAATTGGATGGGTCAATAATGAAAAAGTATCTATTGTTAACAGTCCTTTTTATTGCAGCCTGTTCTTCGACTCCGAAACCGACTCAGAGTTCTGAAGACTCTATGGGAATGGGGATGGACAGTGTATCCGATGCGCCCATGCCTCAGGAGGAAGCTCCAAAAGCTCCTGAAAAGCATGATGAGCCGGAAGTTAAGCCAGCTCCCGTAGCATCGTCGCAATATTCCAATTTGAATTCAGCCATCAAGTCACAGAATGACGAGGGCATTTATCGTGCAGCGACGGATATTCTTGCACAAAATGGGGGCGATGCTCGCGCCTTGAATGCGTTGGCCATGTATCACTTTAAAAAAGGTCGCTTCGATTTATCTCGTTATCTTTTGAACAAAGCGATTTCTGCAAACCCAGGCATGGCCGAACTCTATTCCAATCTTGGAGTCGTGCAAATGGCTCAGAATGAGAGACGTGAGGCGATAAAATCGTTCAAGAAAGCGCTCTCTATCAATGGTTTGGAACCAGTCGCGGGTGCTAACGTTGGCTCGATTTATGTTCAGGAAAAAGACTACAAGAAAGGTTTGTTAGCGCTTGAGATGGCTTATAGCCGTGGGGTTCGTGATCCGCGTGTGTTGAACAATTATGCAATCGCTTTAACTGCTACGGGAAGTTACGACAAAGCCGCCGACTTATACAAGAAAGTCGTCAAGGAAGACAGCAACAACCGCGAGGCCTTGTTGAACTATGCTATTCTTCTGGTCGATAAAATGGAAAAATATAAAGACGGCCTCGAAATTATAAGCAGACTAAAGTTTGTAGGTGGGCCAACAGGGTCGAGTAATCGAATAAATGCTTTGGAGAACAAGGCCAAAGCAGGTTTAAAATAAGTGAATCCTCGAGGGAGTGCATCATGTTGCAAGTTTTAAAATACATATCATTGCTTGGACTTATCTCCTTGGCCTGTAGTTTTGCAAACGCGCAAGAAGCTGCCAAAAAAGAGCGTAAAGCAACACTCAACTTCGAAGATGAATTGGTTGAAGGGGGCACTCAGAAGCCTGAGTTGTCGTATCTCTTCCAGAAGAAAAATTTCAATTATAAAAGATTGATCAAACTCAGAGAGAATTTCATCCCTGAAATGAGAAAATCAGCAGAAGACATCCAGCGAGTTCGAGGTAGTAATTGAGATCGCCGTTAATATTCAGAATCTTTAAAGATAACCAACTTATTGGAGTGAAGCAGTTCGATCAGGATCAGATCGTTATTGGTCACTCTGAAGAAGTTCACGTCGACCTTGATGGTGATGGTGTATCACCGATCCACTGTCTGTTAGAAAGACGGGACGCTGGTTATTATATCTGCGATCTCGGATCTTCGACAGGTACCTTCAAAAACGGTCAAGCCGTTCTTGATGAGAGCATCGCATCCGGTGATGAAGTCACCGTCGGTCCATTTAAAATCGTATTCTTTTTGGGAGTGCCAAAACCGAAGGGTCCGCCTCCAGGTGAAGAAAAACTGGAAGATGCAGCAGTGGCAATGCCTCCGGCACCACCAGCGGCAGCTTCGGTAGCACCTCCACCGCCTGTTCCAGCTGACACAGTGACTTCGATTCCAGCAGCGGTCGCAACACCAACACCTCCTCCGCCGGAGCCAGTTGTTGTGAAGGCAGAGCCCGTAGCTCCGCCGCCTCCAGCAGTTGAGAAAAAAGAAGAAGTGAAAGTGGCGATTCCAACAGAAGTGCCAAAGATCGACGAAAAAGCACCAGCGGCTCCCGTTGCAGCAGCAACAGCGCCGGTAGCAGCCGCACCGATCACGGCAGCCGCAGCCACAGCCACGCCAGCACGCCCAGAAATTCGTGCGGGCAAAGTTTCATTTAAAAAGGAAAAGAAAGTTAAAACTTTCGCTCCTGCAAGTGAAATCAAAGATTTGAAAACTTATTTGAAGCCTGGAAAAGGTCCGACTGTTCAAGTGATCGTTGCTTGGAAAGAACGCATCTTGAACACGTACAATTTCAAAGGCAATCAATCGGTTCATGTGAACCTGGGTGAAGACAAACCAAACAGCATCGCACTTCCAGATGGAATTATGCCAAGAGGCTTCCAACTTCTGGATATGGCGGGTGGTTTGAAAGTGAACACCGCAGCGGACATGAAAATTGAAATGGTCGGCGCCACTGGTTTGCTGGCCGTCGAAGAGCTCGAGAAAAATGGTCGCGCGCAAAGAGCGGGTGGCGGTTATTCAGTTCGTGTTGATCAAAATGAAATGCTTTGCCTGGCTTTACCAGGTGGCAACATCAACTTGTATATCCGTTTCGTACCGCAAGCACCAGTTGTACCAATTACTTCTGTGATGCTTTCTGGTTCTGAATTGACGGGTTTGGTGATGTCCTTGGTGATCGTGGGCTTGCTTGCATTGTACATCTCTGCAACAACTCCGGATTGGCAGGAAAATAAGCAAGAGGATGTGCAACGTATCGCACAGGTTATCTTTGATAAGAAGCCAACTCCTCCACCAGCACCGACTCCGAAACCACCAGAGCCATCTCCGACTCCGGTGCAACAGCCAACTCCGACACCAACTCCTAAGAAAGTTGTCGTGAACGATAAGGACAAAGCGGCTCAAGAGAAAAAACCTGAGAACAAACCTCAGCTTTCTCAAAAAGCACAACAAGCGGCTAAAGCAAGCGAAGTGGCTCCAAAAGAAACGAAAGACAAAAGAAAGACTTTCACTTCAACTCGTCAAGGTGGCGCAGTTAAGTTAGGTGAGACGGCAAGTGCGAACGCGCAGTCTAAAAACAAAGACCTTTCTAAAGTCGGCTTGTTCGGTGCCTTCGGTGGCGGCGGTAACAGAAAGAATCTTGATCAAGCTTACTCTGGTCAAGGTGAGGTTCTGGGTATGGCCAACCAAGCTACAGGTACATCCGGTATGAATGAAAACAGGGCCGGTGACGATCTGGGTTCTAAAATTAAAGACTCAGGTGCCGGTGGTAAAGGGACAGCGACACAAGGTATCGCTGGTATCGGAACTAAAGGTCGTGGGTCAGGCCAATCTGCTTACGGTGCTTCTGAAGGTTTCGGTTCGAAATCTCAGGTGGCGATCGAAGGTGGCGGTATGGAAGAGTCTTTCGACGGTACGATCGACAAAGAAGCGATTCGTCGTGTGATCCGTGCGAAACTTCACGAAGTTAAGAGTTGTTATGAAAGAGCTTTGAACACGAAAGCTAAAGGCACTCGTCTTGAGGGTAAAGTTATCCTAGGATGGGAAATCGTGGCGCAAGGTCAGGCTCGTAACGTGAAAGTGAAGAGTTCAACACTTGGTGATAAACAAGTTGAGAACTGTATCAGAGATCGTTTGGCAAGTTGGACATTCCCGGAACCTCCAGCAGGTCTCGTGGCAGTGATCGAAGCTTACCCATTCGTTCTGAACCAACAATAGATTTTAAAGTTTAAGATTTAATAAAGTTACTCTACAGGAGGAGTTTCCAGTGAACCCAACAGACGCAGCAGCAGCAGCAACCCAGGCAGCAACTAACGCAGCAGTGCAAGTTGCAACGACAGATAACATGAACTTCCTACAACGCGCATTCTCTGAGGGCGGTATCGTGATGTACATCATCGCGGCGATCGCAATCATGTCGATTATCGTGATCGTAGATAGAATCATGAAACTTAAAAATTTGAATGTGGATAAAAAAGAATTCACAGATCAAATCTTCCGCATGGTTGTAGCTGGTGACCTTCGCCAGGCTATTTCTTATTGCGACGCTCGCCCAGCAGCTTTGACGAACACAGTTAAAGCCGGTCTTGTGCAAGCTATGAACAAACGCCCAGACGAAGAAATTCAAGTGGCAATGGATGCAGCAGTTATGAGAGAGATGCCAAAAGTTGAAGGTTGGGTTTCCTTCCTTGCAGTTTTCGGTAACATCGCGGTACTTGCGGGTCTACTTGGTACGATCATCGGTATGATCGGTTCCTTCCGTGCGGTTGCGGTTGCGGATCCAGCGACAAAATCTATCGAACTTTCAAAAGGTATCTCGCATGCCTTGAATTGTACGGCGTTTGGTCTTTTGGTTTCCATCGTTTGTATCGTTGCTTACGGTTTGTTCCAACATCGCATTCAAAAAACTGAGAATGAAGTTGTTGAAACGAGCATGAGTCTTTTGAATCTAGTTGTAGCAAACAGAGAAAAAATCAGAGATTAATCTTTTTAGATAAGGTTAGAGGTTAGCATGGCTCACATAGAAGAGAGTGGCAAAGGCGGCAGGGCGAAGAATATCGAGTTGAATCTCGTTCCTGTCATCGACTTGATGAGCGTACTTATTACGTTCCTCCTGATCAGTGCCGTTTGGACTCAGATCTCTATGATTCAAATTGGAAGTTCCTTGTACGGTAAGAAATCCGACACTCAGCCAAGTCCGACTCCTCCGCCAAATGCGGATGTGGTGTTGAAGGTGGATGTGAAGCCTGTTGGTTATGTTTTAACTGTTGGGAAACAAGTCATCAGTCTTCCAATGCAAGGCGGACAATTTGACGATGCTGGCCTTATTGCGCAACTTCAAAGAGTTAAACAAATCTATCCCGAAAAAGTGGATGCAATCCTGACGATGGCAGATGAATTGCCATACGACCAATTGATCAAGGCGATGGATAATTGCCTGATTTCAGGATTTAGCGCGATTTCAGTCGCAACAGGAGCGCCTCAATAATGGCAATCTTTAGACCCGGCGAGAGACATCGCTACCATAATATTTTGAGTAAGAAAAAAGGGAAACGTGGCGTGACGGCAGTTCTGTCTTTGACAGCGATGGTCGACATGTTTACGGTTCTGGTTATCTTCCTTCTTCAAAACTACAATACGACAGGGGATATCCTGTACATGCCAAAGGAAGTCACACTTCCAAAGGCATCCAGTGTTAAAGAGTTGAAGCCAGCCCACGTTGTCACAATCTCCAATAAGGAAATCGTATTGGATAAAGACACGGTGGCTACTTTTGCGGAAATCCAAGCAGCCGGTCCGGATGATTGGAATATTCCACGATTGAAAGAACAATTGACGTTGGCTTTGGCAAAAAGCAAAGCGGATTACGAAGCGAAACTGCAAAACAAAATCAAAAATGCTGTTGATCAAACGAAGGGTCAAACAACTGATGATGCTAATGCGTGGAGCAAAGTAACCATTCAGGCCGACAAAGGAATCGACTTCCTGACAGTGAAGAAAGTTATGTTCACTGTGACTGAAGCCGGTGCCGGCGAAATTAATTTCGCAGTGACCAAAAATTCTAACCAGTCGACTTCTACCCAATAATTTGGGTAGAATCGGTCCATGGCCAAGTTTAAGAACCTCATCTTTGCAGTACTTTTAATTTTATTGTTCGTTGAGGTTCTCATCGTATTTCCCAAAAAACTTGAACACGACGACGACGCCGCAGTTCAAGCTCGCATCGAACTCCAGGAAAAAAAGAAAAAAGAACTCGAAGCTCAAGGTATTGATCCCGGAGCTGAAAAACCGTCTATGGCAGAACAGAAGATGGGCGGTGTCCATTTGGTGGAAAGCCAAAAGGGGCAGCGTGATTGGGAGTTGTTTTCTGAATCGGCCGAGGGCAGTCAGGGCAGCGGCAACTGGAAATTAAAAAAAGTTCGCGTGTTCTTTTATAACAAAGAAAAAGTGGAGTTCACCGCCACAGGTGACGAGGGAACGATTGATTCCAACTCCAAGGACCTCAATATCAAAGGAAATGTCATCACGCGTTCTGAGAACGGTTATATTTTTAAAACGCCGAGTATTTCCTATTCTGCAGTTAAAAGAGTTATTGAAAGCCCCGAGGATGTCTACATGGAAGGCCCTGCGGATAAAACCGGAGCCGGAATGATCGTGAAGGGTCGCGCCATGCAAGTGCTGGTGGACGAATCCAAAATGCTGATCAAAGAAAAAGTGACAGCAACCAAGCCCATGAAAGATGGCAAACGATTTGACGTGGTTGCCGATGGGGCTGAGTTCAGTGGAAAAAGTAATATGGCAAGATTTCTTGGGGCTGTGCGCATGAACTATGATGGTATGCGCCTCGAGGGGCCGGAGGCCAGCTTCTTGTATGATAAGGGAGCTAATCTGTTAAGTTCCATCAGTATCCTTGGCGGTGTTAAAGTCAGTGACGCCGATAAATTTGCGACCGCTGATGTGGTCAACCTGGACCTGCTTGCCAATAAATATGTTTTCAAAGGCAAACCGAAAGTCATTCAGAACAATGACGAGCTGAGCGGTGAGGAAATCATCTTTCTCGAAGGCGGAAAAAAGGTTAAGATCGAAAGAGTACGTGCCAAGATGGAGAACAAAGAAAAATGAGCATCCTGACCATCAAAGAAATTTCCAAGAGCTTCAAAAAGCGTAAGGTCGTCGATGGCGCTTCATTCTCCGTCGAATCCGGTCAGGTTGTAGGCCTTCTTGGTCCCAATGGAGCGGGAAAAACCACGTCGTTTTATATGGTCGTCGGAATTGTTCAGCCCGATAAAGGTTCGATCCAATTGGACGACGACGATATCACCAAGGAGCCGATGTATAGGCGTGCTCGCGTGGGATTAAGCTATTTGGCGCAGGAACCCAGCATATTTCGTAAACTTACTGTGGCCGAGAACATCACCGTGGCTTTAGAAGCCCATGGTTTTAGTGGGGCACAACGGGCCGAGCGCCTGGAACTTTTAATCTCAGAACTTCGTGTGGGTCATATTCGAGACAGTTATGGTTATGCCCTTTCAGGAGGGGAGCGACGTCGTGTTGAAATCGCTCGTGCACTTGCTGGTGAACCTAAGTTTCTTTTGCTGGACGAACCCTTCGCAGGGATCGACCCGATTGCGGTCGGTGACATCCAGAATATCATCCGCGAACTTAAGGCCAAAGGTATAGGAGTTCTCATTACGGATCATAACGTTCGTGAGACTTTGGGCATTTGCGATTATGCTTATATACTGAAGGACGGGGCGATTCAGGTTAGCGGAAGTGCTGACGAAATCACGAATTCTGAATTGGCTCGTAAATTCTATCTCGGTGAAAACTTTAGGCTGTAACGCTAGTGCGTTTTTAGAAAGGTAAACAATGGCTCTTCGACAGACCATGAACCTGAGTCAATCTCTGGTCATTACTCCGCAACTGCAACAAGCAATTAAACTGTTGCAGATGTCGCGTATGGAACTGGAGTCAGCGGTTCGTTCAGAGCTGGAAGAAAATCCGATTCTAGAAGAAGCAGAACAGCTTAAAGATGAAGACTTGCAGCGTACCAAAGAAGCTGCGGACGAAGTGGGCGAAGGCTCCGGCGAAGCTGCCAACGAACAAATTTCTCAAGACCCACAAAAGCAAGACGAGTTCGAGTGGGAATCCTACATCGAACAAAATCAAAAACCTCCTCAGTCCGGCATGGCTGGTTCTGAAGAGATCATGAATTATGAAAACGTCATCACCGCTTCGCAAACTTTGCACGATCACCTTTACTGGCAAGTGAAGATGAACGGCTTCTCTGAAGAAGAGGAAAGAGCGGCGGATGCTATCATCGGCGCGATCGATGACGATGGTTATTTCAAGGTTCCAATTGAACAAATCGCCGAGGAAGAAAAGATCGACAAAGATCTTTTGGAAGACACTCTGACTTTGATTCACGAATTCGATCCACCAGGTGTGGGTGCGCGTGATTTGAAAGAGTGCCTGTTGATCCAAGCCAAACACTTGGAAGAAGACACTCACGATTTGGTGAACTTGATTAACAATCACTTAAAAGATCTGGAAAAGAAAAATTACGAAGCCATTGCCAAGGCGTTGGGTCGTGATATCGAAGACGTCGTCGACATGTGTAAGATCATCTATGCGATGGATCCTAAGCCAGGTCGTGCCTTTGTTGCCAGTGACACGCATTACGTGACTCCAGACGTTTACGTTTACAAAGTCGGCGATGATTACGTGGTGTCTTTGAATGAAGACGGTTTGCCACGTTTGAAAATTTCCAACTTTTATAAAAACATGCTGAAAACGGGTAAAACCACAGGCGATAAAACTCAGGATTATATCCAGGAGAAATTGCGTTCAGCGGTGTGGTTGATTAAATCCATCCATCAAAGACAAAGAACGATCTATAAAGTGGCCGAGTCGATCGTAAAACATCAACGCGACTTCTTTGAAAAAGGTTCTGAGCATTTGAAACCGATGGTTTTGCGCGATATCGCCAATGACATCGGCATGCATGAATCCACGGTCAGCCGTGTGACGACAGCCAAATACGTACACACTCCGCAGGGGATTTATGAGTTGAAATACTTCTTCAATTCAGGAATCAGCTCCAGCGACGGGGATTCTTTGGCAAGTGAATCGGTGAAGGTGAAAATCAAAGACTTGGTTTCCAAGGAAGATCCAAAAAATCCTCTTTCAGACCAAAAGATCGTGGATATGTTGAAAGTTGACGGAATCCAAATTGCCCGTCGTACGGTTGCAAAATACCGCGATGTTTTGAAGATCCTTCCGTCATCTCAACGTAAGAAATACTTCTAGAGTATTCAGGGGTGAGGTTCTCTTCACCTCTATTGAAGCAGTAAGCTATCCTCACATGTCCCGATGGTCATTTCAGCTTTTTTGAAATAATCATAAACATCACGAATATCCATACCAGAAAGAGCCTTTACTTTTGACTCGTTCCATCCGGGAATGATCGCAGCATTTTCCATGATGCAGAAAAGTCTTTCTTTAGATGCAGATACTTTATCACTGTAATAGAGGTTCGATCTTGCGTTGCGGGCATCGTAACATGCCCACCGCTCGTCCCATGTTAGATCTCTTTCTTTTTCCATTAAGGCACACTTTTGCTCAATCTTATAATATTGAAGCCATCTATTGTCTGCTGACGGTTTTTCTACAGGCTTCTCCATTTTTTTCTGCGCAGAAGTTATCAACGATCTATCAAAATCGAATGAAGAGTTCATAATATACCGGGTAACTGCCTCAATTTCTGAGGTCGTTAACGGCTCTTGTAAGATCTGTGAATCTAAGTGTCGTAAACACTCATGCACGCCCAAAGCAGTTTTACTGATTTCATCCAGAGCACTGAAGAGCTGAGCTGACACGATAAGTGTACCGTCATAAAAAAAGGCCAATGGCTGTTGCATGGCTTCAGGAAAGCGCTTTGAATAAAAAGTGGAATCTGCCTTGGCAGATTCTTTGATGTTGAGTGGTTTCTGGTATAGCAAAACAGGTGTCTTGCTATTGCATTTTGCATCAGCAAGAGCTGCGAGAATGGGAAATTTATCTGATTGTCTTGAGATCCTATCACCGATATTCAAAGGATTTCCGTCTATGCCGTAAAAAAGAGTGCCAAAATTACCACGAATCCCAATCGTGGAGACCCAGCCTCCATGTCGGGCAAAATACCCCAAACCCATTAAGCCCGAACCAATATTAATTAGATTCTTAGAATAGAAGGTCTTGCGAACTGTAGCTTCTCGTTCTGAAGACGTTATGAATTTTGCATTACTATAGAATGGGTCATTCTGATGAACTAAATCAAGAAGGCGAACTTCGCCGTTCCAAATCAGCGACATCCCGCCACCACCGCTGGACTCGCCGCCTGACAATGCAGAGCGAGCACCGTCAGATACTTTTTGGGAATCGGATTTTTTAACGTCATCTAGGATCGATGAATACTTTGTCTTGGGGGTGCTGAGCTTTTTTGTTTCAAGGTTTATATCGGGGTTAATATTCACGGTCACTTTTTCAGTAGCGACAGCGGTGGATAGTAATCCGACAATAGCTGTGAAAATGACTTTTCGAATAGTGCAAATCATGGATTGCTCCTCGGGATACTGTTCTGCAAAACGTAAGCCGTTTGTCTTTAGTTATATGGGAGCTAAATCGCCTCAAAATGAGACGGCGACAACTTACGCTGTCACCGTTATTAAGAATATGCCGACGTTAGGCTGGCTATTTAAGAGTGCAGTTAATGAAAAGGCCGTCTACATCAAGAAGTACCTTGCCCAAGCCAATTGCATGGACTTGATCTGCTTGAAGATATTTCGCAATGATCCCGATCTGTTGTGTGCCGACCAAGTGATCAACCACAACATTTCCTTTGGAAGTTTTTAGCGTGTACATCTGGTATCCATTAGCCTCATATGTTTTGTCTTTTTCTGACTGAACAATCGTTTCATTCGTTGAGCTGTCCCAGATATTGCAATTTAGAGCTGGAGACCCTTCCGCCGCCAAAGTTACTGAACCAACCATCAAAAGACCCATAGCCAATAATACGTTTTTCATAAAAACCTCCTTAAGGTTTGTTTGTTGTTGAGTGAGTTTTAGTACGACCGACGCAACGCATCTAGATTTTGCTTTTTAAAAAAGACCTGTTTTTGTTGAGTACTTGGACTGAAGAATTCATAAGGTATTGTAATTATTAACAAAATTATATCTGCATGGGCTCATCTTTTTGTCCAATTTTGCCGATAATGACGTATGAACAAAGAGATCCTCCCAGATATCTATAACTTCACGGACTACAAAAAATTTCTGAATAAGTGGATTGAGGCTCATCCCATGAAGGGGCGAGGGCAGTTGTCGGCATTGGCCAAAGCATTGAATTGCCAGACCTCTTATTTATCAAAAGTTTTTTCCGGTGATTTAAATCTAAGCGTCGAGCAGGCTCTCGATGCGTGTTCATTCCTTGGACTCAATGATGCTGAATCTGACTACTTTATAAATTTAGTGTCACTAGAACGTGCCGGAACTGTTGCCTTGAAGCAGCGTCTGAAAAAACAAGTCAGCAAGCAGCAGGCTGAGGGCAAGAAGGCCTGGGCTAAATCGGATGCTGATCAGATTTTGTCGCCGGAAGATCAGCAGATTTATTACAGCTCCTGGCATTACTCGGTGGTGCATATGGCGGCGACTCTCTCGCAATTCACGACACCAGAGAAAATCGCAGAAGCGTTGTGCTTACCAGCTGATGTCGTTGAAAATGCCCTCAAGTTTCTTTTGGAAAAGGATCTGGTGCGTAAAGCCGAAGACGGCAAGTTAACGTTTGGAAAGCGTCGCCTGCATTTGGACTCAAATTCACTTATGCAGGCACGGCACCATATCAATTTTAGAATGCTAGCGATTCAAAACTTGGAAAAAGGTGTGAAAGATAATAATTTGCATTATTCTTCAGTAGCCTCGGTGGCAAAGCAGGATGTCGAAGTGATTCGCGAACAAATCAGCCAATTGATTCGTGCGACTCGCGAGAAGATTCGCGACTCGGAGCCTGCAGAAGAGTTAGTTGGACTGGTTGTCGACTTTTTTAAAATAGCAAAATAAGAAGTGGAAGAGACACAATGGACTTAAAAAAACTAATTAGGGATGTTCCAAATTTTCCGAAAGAAGGAATTCTTTTTAGAGATATGTCTCCGCTTTTGCAGAATCCGGATGCTTTGACTTTTGTTTCTAAGAATTTGGTGTCGGGTGTGGATCTTTCTCAGGTTCAGTATTTCGCAGGGATTGAATCTCGTGGATTTATTTTGGCTTCGCATATGGCGGCGACACATGGGAAGGGCTTTTTGCCGATCCGTAAAGCTGGAAAGTTGCCTCCTCCCACCAAAAGAATTTCTTATGCTCTGGAATATGGAACAGCAGAAATTGAGCTTCCTGTCGGTGGTGGCAAGATCATGATCGTGGACGACGTTTTGGCGACCGGTGGAACTCTGCAGGCGGCGATTGATTTAAGTAACTTGGCTGGCTATACCGTTCAAGCCGTAGCGGTATTAGTGAATTTGACCTTCCTGAATCAAATGAAATTTAACGGCAAAGAGGTTTACTCCCTTGTTCAATATTAAAGACGTCGCTGTATTGATGGCTCTTCCTCATGAATCACAAGGTGTTTTCGAGCACGAAAACATTCCTGTTCACTATACCGGTATTGGTAAAGTGAACGCGGCACTGACGGCGATGGATGTGATTCATAAAACCAAATGCAAAGTGATCATTAATCTGGGAACTGCGGGCAGTTCGAAGTTTAAGACTCACGAGCTCATTGAAGTCTCTTCCTTTGTTCAAAGAGACATGGATATCACACCACTTGGTTTCAAAGTCGGTGAGACTCCTTTTGATCCCATCCCTGGGGCCATTGATTTGATTCCCTATTTTGGTGAGTTGCCACAAGGCGTTTGCAGTACCGGGGACAATTTTGAAACTGGAACTCCCAAACTGCCTTGTGATCTGGTCGATATGGAAGGCTATGCGATTGCCAAGGTCTGTCGCAAAATGGGCGTGCAGCTGATCTCGCTTAAATACATCACGGATGGGGCGGATCATAATGCGCACAATGATTGGGCTGCCAATCTGCTCCCGGGTGCGAAGAAATTATTGTATTTTTATAAGCGAATGGTCGCTTCTGACGACAATGCTCCAGCATAATTCGTGAAAATTTGATTTCTCAAAATGAGAAAATAAATTAACCGCAAATTAATCTCTCCGGTTCTCAATATAGAGCTCATCTTTAGTCTAGTGACACCGATAAGCTCAACAGGACACGCTCTCGGGAATCCGAGGCGGGGCCTGGAACCCACAGAAACTAAGGCCTTGAAAGGGGCTGGAGGAGAGAATAATGAAATTGAACACAACCTTTAAGCATCTTGATCACTCCGATTCACTTGTTGAATATACCGAACAGCGCATGGAAGAGATCGGTCAATTTCTGCTTAGGGATGGTTACGGGGCTGTTTATTTTAGCAAAACCAAGAATGAATTCTGTGTGGAGATATCAGTAAACACCCGTGAGAAGTATTTTAAAGCCTCCTCCTTTAGTGTGGATGTGTACGCGGCCGTGGACTCTTGCGTGGAAAAGCTCGAGAAGCAATTCCTGAAAACTGCCAAGATGTTCAAAGATCATAAAAAACCGGAGCTTTCTAAGGAAGGACGTCTGAATCAAATGATGCGTGTGCGTAAAGCTGCATAGAAAGCTTTGTTCATCGGCGTAATTTCAACAAAAGGTGGTTTGCAACCACCTTTTGTTGTTTAATGACCCCATGAGAACGCCTGAAGTAAGTCCCTTGGTTGGTAATTGGTTGTTTTCCTCTGTGGTGGAGGATGATGCCCTTACGCGGTCGTATAAGTACCGTCTTTTGGTTATTATCACGGTTCTGACCGGCCTCTTGATGTGGATGTATAGTTTCCTGTCGATCTTCCTGGTGACCAGCGAAGTGTTGGCCATCATCGGTTTTACCTGCTCCATGGTTCATGCTCTGTGCCCTATTCTTTATAAAACAACTCGCTCTATGATTTTTGCGGCTTACACGATGGTGACCGCAGGTATGATCTTTCAATTTTCCTTCGCCTATTATACCGGTGGGTTTTACGCGCCCACACTGATTTGGTTTGCAGTTCTGCCGATGATCGTGGGGATTTTGACAAATAAAACTCATGCCTTGGTTTGGATTTTTATCTGCGTTCTGGATTTTGTTTTGATGTTCTTTTTGCAAAGCAGTCGCCTGGTGCCTGCAAGTCAGTTGACCGCGGAAGGACGCGTGGTCGCGCAATTCATGGTGGGCTTGGGGCTTATCGGTCTGGTCGGTGGTTTCACGCTGTTTTTTATTGAGCTTGGGTATTTTTATCATAATAAAATTTCCGCCAAGAACATGCAGATTCGTCAGTTGTTTCGTGCCATCACTCACGACATTCTCAATCCATTGGCTTCCGTCGAATACACTCAAAGTCGCGTGGTGAAACAGTATCCAGATCTGGAAACAGAGCTCAACCAAGCAAAAAAAATTATCGCCAATATTCGTCAGACTGTCGAAAACGCCCGTTATTTCGATGCGGCTGATTCGGGGCGAGTGGTTTTAAATATTTTGCCGGTTTCTATTGGTAACCTTTTGGATTCCGTCGGGGCTTTATTTGAGGAGCGCTTGCGTGAAAAGAACCTGGTGATGGACGTGGCTTCTGAAATCAGGAATGTTCACGTTTTGGGTGACGAGATCAGTTTGCGAACTCAGGTTGTCAGCAATGCTCTGTCGAACGCGATTAAATTCAGTCCTCCCGGTGCAAAGATCGAAATCAGTGGCATTCCCCATGGGAGTGAGTTCGAGCTGATCATTCGTGATCATGGTGTGGGTATACCGCAGGAGCGACTGCGCCAATGGGAGAGTGCCGGGGCCCTGACGTCTACATTAGGGACATGGGGTGAAAAAGGCACAGGATTTGGACTTTTACTCATGAAGCATTATCTCGATAAGGCACATGGGCGCCTGCAAGTTCATAGCATTTGTGATGACGTCGATCCTAAGAACAAAGGAACCCGTATCAGCCTTTTCCTCAAGAAGGCTCCCGCAATCAGTTGACCCCCAAATATGAGTTTGATAGGTTGCGATTCTGACTTAAAATGTCGTCAAACAATCATTGCCGTGCTCTGCCCCGGTTAGGGTGTGGCAAGCCTCCTCATAAGGAAAATAAGAAGTGAAAAACTATCTTTTTACGAGTGAATCTGTTTCTGAAGGTCATCCGGATAAAATGGCCGATCAAATCTCTGATGGTGTTCTGGACGCCATCCTGGCTCAAGACCCTAAGGGTCGCGTTGCCTGTGAGACTTTGCTAACAACAGGTTTGATCGTTGTTGCTGGTGAAATCACGACGTCTGCAAAAGTGAACTTTTCAGAAATCGCCCGTGATGTTGTTAAACGTATTGGTTACGACCATTCTGACAAAGGTTTTGACTATAAAACTTGTGCAGTGACGGTTGCAGTTGGCCAACAATCTCCTGACATCGCAGTCGGTGTTAAAGAGACTTTGTCTGACGATCAAGGTGCCGGCGACCAAGGTTTGATGTTCGGTTACGCAGTGAACGAAACTCCAGAGTTGATGCCTCTTTCTATCGCGATGTCTCACAAACTTGTGAAGGACTTGGCGACTATTCGTAAAGCCAACAAAGTGGACTGGTTGCGCCCGGATGCTAAATCCCAAGTCACTGTTCAGTATGAAAACGGCATTGCGAAACGTATCGACGCTGTTGTTATTTCGACTCAGCATGCGGACTCTGTTTCCAATGCAACTATCAAAGAATTCATCACTGAAGAGTTGATCAAAAAATCAATCCCAGCTCAGTGGATCGACGCGAAAACGAAGTTCTTCATCAATCCAACAGGCCGTTTCGTAACGGGTGGCCCAATGGGTGATGCGGGTTTGACCGGCCGTAAAATCATCGTGGACACTTACGGTGGGCACGGTGCACACGGCGGTGGTGCTTTCTCTGGTAAAGATCCTTCAAAAGTGGATCGCTCTGCGGCTTACGCAGCTCGTCACATCGCGAAGAACATCGTCGGTGCCGGCCTAGCAGATCGTTGCTTGCTTCAAGTGGCATATGCGATCGGTGTTGCTGAACCAGTTTCCATCACTGTGAACGATTTCGGAACAAGCAAAGTGGGTTCTGAAGTGCTTGAAAAAGCAGTTCGCCAGGTCTTTGACTTGCGCCCAGCTCGTATTACGAAGGATTTGGACCTATTGAGACCAATCTATTCGAATACAGCAGCGTACGGCCACTTCGGTCGTAACGAAGAAGGTTTCACATGGGAGAAACTAAACAAAGTTGATGAATTGAAAGCCGCTGTTAAGGCCCTTTCATAAGCGACTTAATTTTTGAAATTTATTAATCATTGCGCCGAGTTGTCTCTAGCAACTCGGCGCTTCTTTTATAATAATGGCGCGAATGGATCCTAAGTATATACGTAACTTTGCAATTATCGCTCATATCGACCACGGCAAATCAACTTTGGCAGATGGTCTTCTTTCCGTAACTGGTTCTCTTTCCGATCGTGAAAAGAAAGAACAGTTCCTGGACAACATGGAACTTGAGCGTGAGCGTGGGATCACAATCAAAGCTCAAACGGTGTGTTTGGATTTCAAATCCAAAGACGGACATGATTATCAGATCAACTTGATCGATACACCGGGACACGTGGATTTCTCTTACGAAGTTTCTCGTTCCTTGGCCGCTTGTGAAGGTGCGATCCTGGTTGTCGATGCCGCTCAAGGCGTGGAAGCACAAACTCTCGCGAACGTTTATCTCGCGATGGAAAATAATCTTGAGATCATTCCCGTTTTGAACAAAATCGATTTGCCATCTGCGGACCCCGAGGGCGTAGCACGACAAATCGAAGATACCGTGGGTTTGGATACAACAGGTATCATTCACGCATCCGCAAAAGAAAAAATCGGTATCACTGATATTCTGGAAGCGATCGTTGAAAAAGTTCCGCCACCCAAAGCAGATCGTTCACTCACTCCGCGTGGGTTGATCTTTGACTCTTGGTTCGATGCTTATCAAGGCGTTGTCGTCTTGGTTCGTATGGTCGATGGAACAATCAAAAAAGGCGACAAAATCAAATTCATGGCCACGGATCGTGACTATGAAGTTTTGCGCATGGGTAAATATAAACCTTTCCCAGCTCCTCAAGACACTCTTGAAGCCGGCGAAGTGGGCTTTATCATCTGCGGTATCAAAGATATTCGTGACGTTAAAGTGGGTGATACTGTGACGGGTGCAAAACATCCAGCGGCAGAGCCTTTGGCTGGTTTCCAAAGAATCAAGCCGATGGTTTTTGCGGGTATCTTCCCGGTTGTGGCTTCTGAATACGAAAGTTTGAAAGATGCATTGGATAAGCTTTGCTTGAATGACTCTTCTTTGTCTTTCGAAGTTGAGAAATCGGCGGCACTTGGTTTCGGTTACCGTTGCGGTTTCTTGGGTCTTCTGCACATGGAGATCGTACAAGAACGTTTGGAGCGTGAGTTTAATCTAGATTTGATCACGACAGCTCCAACGGTTGTTTACCAAATCACGCAAACTGACGGTTCCGTTATGATGTTGGAAAATCCATCAGGCATGCCAGATGAATCCAAGATCGCAAAGTTTGAAGAACCCTATGTGAAAGTGACCCTGCATACTCCGACCGAATACATCGGTGGTATTTTGAAGCTTTGCGAAGACAAACGCGGCGCTCAGCTTAAAATGGAATATGTGAACGAGAAAAAAGTGATCATCGAATACAAACTTCCGATGAATGAAATGGTCATGGATTTCTATGACCGTTTGAAATCTATTTCTAAAGGTTACGCATCATTGGAATATGAATTCATCGGTTTCGAAGAATCAGACCTGGTTAAATTGGACATCTTGATCAACTCAGAGCCGATCGATGCTTTGTCTTTGATCGTGCACAGATCAAAAGCGGTGACTCGTGGTCGTAAGTTGACAGAGAAGATGAAGGAATTAATCCCTCGTCAACAATTCCAAATTAATATTCAAGCAGCTATTGGATCAAAAATTATTGCTCGTGAAACTCAAGGCGCGATCAGAAAAGACGTTACTGCCAAATGTTATGGTGGTGACATCTCTCGTAAACGTAAGCTCCTAGAGAAACAAAAAGAAGGTAAGAAGCGTATGAAAGCCGTCGGCTCTGTCGACGTGCCTCAGGAAGCGTTCTTAGCGATCTTGAAAGTAGAGGACTAACATCATGGCGAAACAACCAGAAAACAAAGATCAAAATAAGCCAGCTCCCTGGGATTGGAGAACTAAGCATTTTTGGACAGAAGGTTGGGGATCTCTATTCCTGGCTGTCTTCATCGCTTTGTTCATTCGTTGGGGCTTTGTTGAAGCCTATGTGATTCCATCAGGATCAATGCTTCCAAGTTTGTTGATCCACGATCATATCTTCGTGAATAAACTGACTTACGGATTGCGCGTTCCCTTCAGCGAAAGCTGGTTGGTAAAATTCAATGAACCAAAACGCGGTGAAGTCATCGTCTTTAAATATCCTCGTGATATGAGCACGTTCTTTATTAAACGTATCGTGGGCGAGCCGGGCGACAAAATCTATTATGAAAATGGAACTTTGTACGTAAACGATAAGCCAGTGGAAAAGAAAGTTCCTGCCAACCAGGACGATTTCAATTGGTTGCGTGACGCGGATTTCACTCGTGACGGCAACGTGAACGATGCAAAATCCAACTACGTTGAATTTACCGAAGCTTTGCCTCCAGGTAAAGAAGGTGGCGAAGGCAAAGATCACGCGATCTTGCTTCGTAAAGGTGACTTCTATGAAACTTTCGGACCTGTTGTGGTTCCGGCTGATCACCTTTTTGTGATGGGTGACAATCGCATGAATTCGATGGACAGCCGTGTGTGGAGTTTCCTGCCGAAACAAAACATCCTGGGCCGTGCGATGTTTGTATGGCTTTCTTGTGAAGAAACTATCCCAGCTCTTCCGATGATCTGTAATCCATTGACGATCCGTTGGACTCGTTTCTTCCATCCAGTTAATTAGTAGATGAATCAAGAACAACCAGCCGAGAAAAATTTAAAAGGAACGTGGAATCAGGCGATTCTAACGTTCCTTTTTCCTATTGTGCTGGTGATGGGAGTACGTTGGGCTTTATTTGAACCCTTCGTTATTCCATCGGGCAGTATGATTCCGAATTTGTTGGTTCATGATCATATCCTGGTTAAAAAATTCGCTTACGGATTGCATGTGCCATTCAGTGATAAATGGATGGTGCAGTGGGCGCCACCTGAACGTGGGCAGATAATTGTTTTCAAGTATCCTGAAAATCCGGATGTCTATTATATTAAGCGCCTGGTGGGTTTGCCAGGTGACGAGGTTGTCGTTAAAGCGGGCCGAATCACCATCAATGGCCAAGAGCTTCCCGTTGAAAAATTCGAAGACCCACAAAACGAACAGGGCTTCACTTATTATAACGAGTCGATGGATTCCGAAAAGCATGTCATTCGCTTTATGGATTTCAAATTTGATGACGATGCAACTCCACAGGTTTTCAAAGTTCCTGAAGGAAACTATTTCTTCATGGGTGATAACCGTGACCAATCCAGCGATTCGCGGGTTTGGGGGTACGTGAAAAAGGACTATATCGTGGGCCGCGCGTGGGCAATTTGGCTTTCTTGTGAGAACACCTTGCCAACCATGACTTTTATGTGTGATCCGGCTCAGATGCGCTGGTCACGTCTGTTTCAAACCCTCCATTAATTTCGGGCACTTACGTCTTTAACAATTGATAAAAAATGAGTTCATTTTACACCATTAATGCTGCGCATTATCGGTATTCTCGCGCCTGTGGTAACAAGAGCCATCATTAACATTCCAAGGAGATTCCCATGAAATTGGTTTCTTTTATTGCGGCTCTTTTGACGACGACAGCTGCCTTTGCGGCAAGCTCAAATTACACAAATCTTGAAGATAAATCTAACTACGTTGAAGCGGTTTCTGCTTCGAACCAAGACGGTGTGATTTCTTTGCGCGTGGTTGTTCAAAGCATTGGTAAATCAGTAGCTCCAACTGCAATCGTTGCGGATCAAGCGAATGGCTTTCAATGCAAAGTGATTAAAACGTTGTTGTTGGAAAGCGCATACGATGCAGCTTCCAAGACGTTCACTCAAGCCTACGAGACTAAAGTTATCTGGACTCCGGGTAACGAAAACAGTGGTTGCCTGGTTCAAATCAGCCATCCCTCTTTGAACAATACTCGCGCTATCATTTATATGGAGAACAACGAAGCAAATCCTTCTCCAATCAACGAAGACGAGTACTAGTAGTAAATTACTAGTTTTTTCGGATTTTCAAAAAAGCTATCCGCGATCGCAAAAGTTAGTTAAGATTTTTTTATGACTCGTTGGCGGGAATACTTAACAACTCTAGTGATCGCGGTTTTTTTTGCGCTTTTCGTGCGCAGCTTTCTGGTTACCGCGTATAAGGTGCCAACGGGTTCGATGCAGCCCACTTTAAAACCCGGCGATTTTATTTTTTCTTCCCGGGTGTCTTATGGTGTCCAGCTTCCCTTTACCACGCAAATCTGGAATGGAATTCTTCCGCAACGAGGTGATTTGATTGTTTTTAATTACAGCAATCAACCTGGTATCTCCTATGTCAAACGCGTGATCGGTTTGCCCGGGGATAAAATTGAAATCAAAGACGGGCGAGTGATTTTAAATGACGAGCCTTTGCAGTATGTGAAATCAACTGATGGCAGCGCGGATAATCCCAATCCTGATATGTTTGAAGTGTTTGAAGAAAAATATCAGGAACAATCCTGGCGAGTGATCTTTCAAAAGCAATTGGAAGGGAAGGATTTTGGGCCGATCGTTGTTCCACCCGAAGAAGTTTTTATCCTGGGTGATAATCGAGATGCCAGTGACGACTCGCGCTATTGGGGCTCGGTTCCGACCTCACAAATTGTCGGCAAAGTCGTTTTGATCTGGTTATCATTGGATTGGCAGCAGAAATGGGGCGGAGATCGCTATCCTACAGTGCGTTGGAAAAGAGTTTTTTCCTCCGTTCATTGACATAAAACCCACGGCCTTCTAGGCTGTTCTTCTAGATGTCATCTAGAACTCAGCACTCCATTCTTGATTTAGTTAGCCTTGAAAAAGAGAAAATTGGTCGTCTATTTTCAACGGCAGATCAGTTGGCATTGAATCCATTTTTACCATCTAAGGGCTTCGGCAAAACCGGAGCCCTTTTGTTTTTTGAAGCCAGCACTCGCACACGGATGAGTTTTGAAACTGCCTGCGCGCAATTGGGTGTTCATCCCATGTTGTTGGATGGAAAATCCGGAAGCAGCCTGGAAAAGGGCGAGACACTCGAAGACACCATTCTTAATGTTGCGGCCATGAATCCTGCCTTTGTGGTGATCCGTTCCGGTGATGAGTTGGATTTCAAAGAAATCGCCGCAAAAATAAAAATGCCGGTGATCAATGCCGGCTGGGGTAAAAAAGGTCATCCCACTCAAGCTCTTCTGGATGCTTACACAATTCGTAAGCACCTTGGAAAAATTGAAGGTCAGAAAGTCTTGATCGTGGGCGATGCTCGACACAGTCGTGTGGCGGCCTCTCATTTGGAACTTTCTAAAAAATTGAATTACGACGTGGCCTTTTGCGGACCTGGCAGCTTCCTGCCTGAAGGCGAGGGAGTAAAAATCTTCTCTACTCTGTCAGAAGGTTTAAAATGGGCCACCGTTGCCATGGCATTGCGAGTTCAGTTGGAACGTCATCAAGCCAAGTATTCATTGGAAGACTATCGAAAAAATTTTGGTTTCACTGTCGAGAATTTAAAAGATCTTTCAGCGCAGGCTTTGATCATGCACCCGGGACCGATCAATCAGGGAACGGAAATGGATGCGGAAGTTTTGCAGAGGGATTCTCGTTGTCGTGTGTTGGATCAAGTCAGTAATGGCGTGTTGATTCGACAAGCGATTTTGCTCGAAGTTTTGGGGGGATTATGAAAGGTTGGCTTGTTTTAGAAACCGGAGAAGTTTATCAGGGAGCTTGGCATGGTGGCGAAAACCGTGCAGGTGAAGTTGTATTCAATACCTCCCACTCAGGTTACGAAGAAATTGCCACTGACCCTTCTTATTTTTCTCAAATCGTGGTGATGACTGCTCCGATGCAAGGTAACTATGGCATCGAAGATGAAGCCTGGGAGTCGCGCCAACTGTGGATCGAAGGTTTTATCTGTCTTGAAATTCAAGATACCGAGCGTGATCAGGCCTGGAAAAAACGTCTGATCGACAATAAAATTCCGATGTTAACAGAGCTCGACACGCGTCACTTGGTCATGCGTTTGCGTAAAGGCGGCACGCCCTGGGGAGCTTTGGTTCAGGCAAACGATGCCACTCAGGCTAAATCCCTGGCGCAAGCCTTGATCGATAAAAAGAAACAATTGGACAAGGACTGGGTTTTCTTGGCTTCCAGAAAACAGCCAGAGGTTCGCCGTGGCGACAATATGGTTGGCCCTCGTGTGGCGGTCCTGGATTTCGGCAGCAAAGAAAACATTCTGCGTGAACTGCAACATCGCTGTTCAGAAATCAAAATCTTCAATAGCCGCAGTTCTGTGCAGGAAATCATGGACTACAATCCGGATGGCATCATGTTAACTAACGGCCCTGGGGATCCTGCGGATGTGAAGGTGGCGATCGGGACAGTTAAGGAGCTTTTGGGCGTAAAACCTATTTTTGGCATCTGTATGGGGCACCAAATCCTGGGGCTCGCATTGGGCGGCAAAACTTATAAGCTAAAGTTCGGGCATCGTGGCAGCAATCACCCGATCCAGGACACGATTTTAAAGCAAATCTATATGACCAGTCAGAATCATGG
The DNA here is from genome assembly GCA_039594295.1 of Bdellovibrio sp. Taxonomy (GTDB): domain Bacteria; phylum Bdellovibrionota; class Bdellovibrionia; order Bdellovibrionales; family Bdellovibrionaceae; genus Bdellovibrio. The sequence goes on along the minus strand of JBCNNR010000004.1, from coordinate 18,251 downwards.
CTATGCCGTGGATCAAGCCACATTGCCTGAGGATGTCAAAGTGACGCATACCAATCTAAATGATGGCACTGTGGCAGGTTTTTATAGTGAAAAAAGAAAGTGTTTGGGAATACAATATCATCCTGAAAGTTGCCCGGGCCCGCATGAAGCGAGTGGCCTGTTTAGTTATTTTGTAGAGCGGATGATATGAACGAATACGAAAAGTTAATCGAAAAGATTTTAAATCATTTTGTTAGCGAGGCCTTTAAGGATGAATTGGCCATGGCCAAAAAGGAATTCTTTGAAAATGCCGGGACTCTTGACGAGAACTCCGAGCATTTTGAATCCCGCATGGCGCAGTTCTATGATTGGTATTTTTTTACACGCGAGCTAAAAGGTTTCGGACAAACTCCGTTGGATGCTTGTCACCTGGTTCGCGAACTTCGTTTTACGCCCGAAGAAGTGCAGTTGATTGAAGTCTTGAAAAATCATCGTCACTCGATTTTTGAATTTAATAAAATTAAAAACGGCGACGTTTATATCAAAGATTTGATGGCCAATAAAAAATTGGTTGTGAAGCAGTCGCCGTATGTTTTCGGTTTTGATCCAGATGAGCTGTTTGAAGTGCGTTTGATTCCGCATGGGGAGTCTTATATTTTCACACGTGGCTTCTGCTTCCATCCGGAAAGTGCGAAAAAGTTTATCTTAAGCGAAGTAAAGCGTCATCGCAAAGACCCGGATTTGGATCCTGATTTGATGATGCTTCGTCTGATCAAGATGAGATACAAGTTTGAGCAGTACAAGCACGTGAAGCCCGAGATGATCTATTCCAACGAGGGAAAGCTCGGTATATAATTTTTTGTTTTTTAAACTCCGGTACATCCGGAGTTTTTTTTGAGCGAAGTTCGAAGTTTTAATGTTTTTGCTAAGGGGGAAGAGTGCCACGTAAGTCCGATATTAAAAAGGTTTTGATCATTGGTTCGGGACCGATCGTAATTGGACAGGCCTGTGAGTTTGATTACTCCGGGACTCAGGCATGTAAAGCTTTAATGGCAGAAGGCCTTGAAGTTATTTTGGTGAATTCTAATCCCGCGACGATCATGACGGACCCTGAAATCGCAACCCGGGTTTATGTGGAGCCTTTGAAAGTCGAATATCTAGAGAAAATCATCGACAAAGAGCGTCCCGATGCGGTGATCCCGACATTGGGAGGACAGACAGCTTTGAACCTTGCCCTGGATCTCCATGGCAAAGGTATTTTACAAAAATATAAAGTGCAGCTTCTTGGTGCCACGCCACAGGTTATTAAAGCTGGTGAAGACCGTGAGATCTTCAGAGGTCTTCTTGATAAAATCGGCGCGCGCTATCCGAAAAGTCACTTAGTTCGTACCTTCGAACATGGCATGCAGATCGCAGATGATCTTGGTTATCCTATGATTCTTCGCCCGAACTACACATTAGGTGGGGGCGGCGGAGGTATTGCATACTCCCCAGAAGAATACAAAAAAATGTTGGTGGGCGCTCTTCATGAAAGCCCGACCTCCGAAGTTTTGGTCGAAGAAAGTATTCTGGGTTGGAAAGAATACGAACTTGAAGTCATGCGCGACTATAAAGGCTCTTTCGTGGTGGTTTGTAGCATTGAAAACTTGGATCCGTGTGGCGTGCACACGGGCGACAGTATCACTATTGCTCCTCAACAAACTTTGAGTGATCGTCAATACCAGGCGATGCGCGACGAAGCCTGCAAGATCATCAATGAAGTGGGCATTCAAACCGGCGGAGCAAACATCCAGTTTGCGGTTCATCCCACAACTCACGAGCGTGTGGTGATCGAAATGAATCCCCGTGTAAGTCGTTCTTCAGCATTGGCAAGTAAAGCGACAGGATTCCCGATTGCTAAAATTGCAGCCCTTCTATCGATCGGCTACAGCCTGGAAGAAATTAAAAACGATATCACGCAAGTCACACCGTCTTGCTATGAGCCAGCTCTGGATTACGTGGTGACTAAAATTCCACGTTTCGCCTTTGAAAAATTCCAGGGTTCTAAAGACTCTTTGACCACGCAAATGAAAAGTGTGGGCGAGGTTATGGGGATTGGTCGCACCTTGCAAGAATCCATGATGAAGGCTTTGGCAAGTTTGGAAGCAAGCCCTCAGGCAATTCCTGAAGTCGAGCTTGAAATCGGTAAGATTTCTTATCCAAACAGTCTGCGTATCTACCAACTCTTCCAAGCCTTCCGCGACGGTAAAACAGTCGCCGAGATCCAGGAACTGACAGGAATTATTCCTTACTTCCTGGAGCAAATCGAAGGTTTGATTAAGTTCGAAAGAAAATTTGTTAATGAGTTTAATGAAGGCAATGTTGAGCTTTTGACAGCAGCGAAACGCAAAGGTTTCACCGATGCTCGTTTGGCTGCCTTGCTGGGACAAAACGCCAAGTACATTCAAACTTTGCGTGAAAAGCATCAGCTCTTCCCTAAGTATTCTCAAGTGGACACTTGTGCTGGAGAGTTTGAGTCTTCAACGCCGTATTTTTATTCAACTTATTGGGCACAGGAATCCGCACAAGTCGACGCTAAAAATGCTGTTGTTATTATCGGCAGTGGTCCCAACCGAATTGGTCAGGGGATTGAATTTGATTACAGCTGCGTTCGCGGTGTGAAAGCCTTCAGAAAAAGCGGCACAAAAGTTATCATGGTGAATTCGAATCCAGAAACGGTTTCCACAGACTATGACACTTCAGACGTGTTGTTCTTCGAACCTTTAACGTCAGAAAGTCTGATCGAAATCATGCGCTTTATGAAGCCGCGTGGTTTCGTGGCACAATTGGGTGGTCAGACGCCCATTAACGTGGCTCCAGAATTGGTGGCAGCTGGCTATGAACTTTTAGGTTCTTCGCTGCAAACAATTGATCTGGCCGAAGACCGTGGGTTGTTCACGAAAATCTGCCGTGAATTGAATTTTGAAATTCCAAATTCCGCGATGGCGGGATCGCTTGAAGCTGCTTTGGCGAGTGAAAAACACGTCGGTTATCCGATGATTTGTCGACCAAGCTATGTTTTGGGTGGCCGTCGCATGGAAGTGATCGAAAATCGCGACGAATTGATTTCTTACTTCCAACGCCACGGGGATTATATCTCCGCGGATAAACCGTGCATGATGGATCAGTTCCTGGCGGGGGCTTTGGAAGTGGACGTTGATTTGGTTCGCGGTGTTGATTGGACCCTGGTGGGTGGAGTGGTCGAGCATATCGAAGCCGCTGGAGTGCACTCGGGGGATTCCATGGGTGTTCTGCCTCCGCATCGCTTGAAAGACGAAACTTGCGATCGTATCGAGCAGCTCAGTGTTCAGTTGGCGAATCGTATTGGAGTGATCGGGCATCTGAATTTGCAACTCGCTGTTAAAAATGATGTCGTGTACATGCTTGAAGCAAATCCGCGCAGCTCTCGTTCGGTTCCATTTGTTGCCAAAGCGACCGGCATTCCATTGATTGACCTGGGTGTGGCAGCGATGCTGGGTAAAAAAGCGAAAGACCTTCATCTGGATAATTTGAAATGGAGAAAAACAAATACAGTGTCTGTTAAAGGCGTTGTCTTCCCATTCAAAAAATTCCCTGAATCTGATTCGATCTTGGGACCGGAAATGAAATCAACGGGTGAAAGCATGGGGCGGGGAAAAGATTATTCCGAAGCTCTTTGCAAAGCCTTCCTTTCAAGTAACATAAGACTTCCAAAAACAGGTCAGGTTTTCTTCTCTTTACGTGATAAAGATAAGGAGGCGATGTTGCCTTTGGTAAAAGAACTGCAGCGCATGGGGTACGGCGTTTCCGCGACGACGGGAACCGCCGCTTTCTTTAACGATAAAGGTGTGAATTGTCTTTCGCTTCGTAAAGTCGACGAGGGGCGCCCGCACTGTGTGGACAAAATCCGGTCTGGCGAAGTGGCGTTTGTGATCAATACCACCTCCGGCCGCCGCGCGATTGAAGCCAGCTTCGACATTCGTCGAGCTTGCACAGACTATAACATTCCCTGCCTGACAGAGAGTGATGCGGCTGAGGCCTTTGTTCTTGCTTTGAAAAATACCAGAAATGAGTCATCATCTGTCGAGGCATTGCCGTCGATGGAGGTCTTTTGATTTCATTTCCGCGCTCGTTTATTAAAGTTATCAGTGGCGTTCTGGCTGTCGCCGCTTTGAATTCGTCCGTGGCTTTGGCGGCGGATAAAACACCTGCTCAAATGACTATCGGGATGATTCCTGGTGGTGATCCTAAAAAAGAATCAGAGCAGGGGATCGCTTTAGCGCAGGAATTGCAAACTCGTTTAGGCATTCCGGTTAATATGTATATTTCAAAGAATTACGCAGGCTTGGTTGATGCGATGAAAAATAAAAAGGTGGATTTCGCCTTTTTCTCGTCTTCAACATATGTCTTTGCTGAAAAGCAGGCTCAAGCCAAAGTTCTTTTGAAAAAAGTCTGGAATGAACCCTACTATTATTCAGCGATCATCGTTCCAGCCTCTTCCAAAATCAGAAAGTTAGAGGATCTCAAGGGCAAAAAAGTGGCTTTTGTGGACGAGAAATCTTCATCGGGCTACCTTTATCCAAAAATGGCTTTGCGGAATAAAAAAATTGAAGACAAGGATATCAAGGTCCAGTTCACGGGAAATCACCAAGCATCTGTGAAGGCTCTTGAGTCCAAGGAAGTTGATGCGGCCGCAGTTTTCAGTGACGATGAAAAAGGTAAGCAAGGTGCCTGGGTTAAGTTCGGTGACCTCAAATCGAAAGTTCGAATTCTTTGGATGAGTGCGCCCATTCCTAATGATCCCTTCTGTGTGCGCCAGGATTTCTATGATGAATATCCCAAAGTAACTCACGATATGATGTTTGCTTTGATTGATATTTTGGAACAAACGGCGGATAAAAACACATATTCTGAAATTTTAGGATCTCGTGACTTGATGCCAGCCACTTCCAAACAGTATGATCCTGTTAGGGAGATGGTAAAAGCTTTGAATATTGAGCTGAAACCATAATGCATCAATGCAAGTACTTCATGTTGAAAAGTTAAATAAAACCTTCAAAGGTGGTCTTTTTGAAAAAGACCGTCATGTTTTACAAGACATTTCCTTTCATCTTCCACAAGGCGAAACCACAGGATTTGTGGGAAGCAACGGGGCCGGAAAAACCACGACGATAAAGTGCATTTTCGATTTTATTCGTCCCGACAACGGCAAAATCCATTTTTTCGGCGAGCCTTTAAACAGCAAATCTAAAACTCGTATTGGCTATCTTCCGGAACGTCCTTACCTGTATGAGTTTTTGACGGGAATGGAATTTTTAAAACTCCATTGGAATCTTTGTTATGGTCTTACCAACAAGGATTTTATCGAGCGGGCTCATGAAGCTCTTCGCAAAGTGGACTTATTTGATGCCAAAGATCGCCGTTTGCGTACTTACTCGAAGGGAATGTTGCAAAGAGCGGGAATCGCCCAGGCCATTCTGACTCGCCCGGATTTAATTATCCTGGATGAGCCGATGTCAGGATTGGATCCCGATGGTCGCGCGATGGTGAAAGATATTTTGCGTGAAGAACAAAAAAGAGGCGTGACGCTTTTTTTCAGCAGCCATCTTTTGCAGGACATGGAAGAGCTTTGTTCGCGCCTGGTTGTGGTCAATAAAGGTAAAATCCTTTATGAAGGGGCCTTGCCACAGTTTATGTCGGAATTCCAAAGCCTGGAAAAAGCGTTCCAAGTTCTGAAGAATCGCGAGGCAAAAAATGTCTAAAGTTTGGACTTTGGCAAAAACCACATTGCGTGAAATGCTCCGTGAAAAGATTTTTTTCGTGGTGATTGTCATTGCTGCGATCATGATTGCCATGAGCTTTCTTCTGGGAGCTTTGTCTTTTGCGGAACAAAAAAAGATTTTGGCAGATTTTGGCTTTTTGGCAGTGCAGATTGCTCTTTTGGGCATCTCTCTTTTTTCAGGTTCCTATCTGATTGCCAAAGAAGTCGAAAAGCAGACCTGTCTTTTGATTTTATCCCGCCCGGTGACCCGCGATCAGTTTATCCTGGGAAAAGTCTTCGGGGTTTTGGCTTTGAATACGATTCTGACGGTTTTGCTGGGCTTAATCTTGTCGGTTTTATTGGGTGTTTGGAGTGAACCAAACCAGTGGTTGGCGTTTTCGGAAATTTGCCTCAGTCTTTGGTTTGAAAGCTCGGTTATTTTAGCCTTTGTTATGTGGGCCAGTTTGGTGGTGCGCCCGGTGTTGGCGCTCAGTGCAGGAATTGTCTTATTCCTTCTCGGTCACTGGTTGGGGGATCTCACTTACTTTGCTTCAAAAAGCCAAGAGGCCGTTTTTATTTCTATCGTCAAAGGCCTGCATTGGGTCGTTCCTAATTTGTATCGTCTTAACTGGAAGTCGGCCTATTTCCTTCAGGAAGGATTGCCGAATAAGGATGTGGCTTGGATGATAGCTCATATGACTGGTTGGTTTATCATCTATGTGCTGCTGACGAACTTCAGCTTCAGGAGAAAAGACATTGTCTAACTTGGATTTGTTTTATTACGGCGTTTTCTTTTTATTCGGAGCTCTGTTTGGCAGTTTCGGTAACGTGGTCATTTACCGTCTGCCTCGGGAAGAAAGTGTCGTTAAGCCTCGTAGCTATTGCTATAGCTGTAAGAAGCAAATCAGTTGGTATGATAATATCCCGATTTTTTCGTGGTTCATTTTGCGCGGAAAATGCCGTAATTGTGGTGCCAAGTTCTCCTTCCGCTACCCAATGGTGGAAATCATCATGGGAGTTTTGTTTGCTTTAGCCTATCATTACGCAGGAATTTCGTGGGATCTCGTTGAGTATCTGATTTTCATTTTCGGTTTGGTGGTTTGTACCTTTATCGATCTGGATCACATGATTTTGCCGGATGAGTTCACTTTGTCAGGAATCGTGATTGGTTTGTTGGGCGCGTGGCTGAATCCCAATCGTGAATTCTTGGATTCCCTGTTCGGGGTTTTGATGGGTGGGGGATTCTTGTGGGGCATGGCTTATCTCTATTGGATCTTCACCAAACAAGAAGGCATGGGCGGGGGAGACATTAAACTCCTGGCTTGGATTGGTGCTTTGCTGGGGTGGAAGGCCATTCCCTTTGTGATTATGTCATCAGCCATTATTGGCAGTGTGGTGGGATTGATCGCCGCCAGAAAACAAAAAGCCGGACTAAAGACCGTAATTCCATTTGGTCCTTACCTGGCTCTGGGAGCGATCTTGTATTTGTTTGGTGGACAGACGATTGCGATGTGGTACCTAGACCTTTTTCTCCCTGGATTAAGCTAATCCTGACTGGACCCCTGGTTTGACATTCACCCTTGGACCAGAAATAATTTACTATGTTAGACCTGCGTCTAAAGACGTAAGTCTTTAAAAAGACATTGAAGTGGGTTCATCTGGGGAAGCAGCTAAGGAATGTTTTTTAAATCAAAAAAAGTAATCGGACTCGACATCGGTACGAGTTCAATTAAATTAGCCGAAATGGATGTGAGTGGTAAAGGAGCCCAGTTACTCTCCTTTGGTTTTGCGCCAACGCCTCCTAATTCCGTTTCGGGTGGTGAGATCGTCGATATCGCAGCCGTGGGTATCGCCATTCAAAACCTTATCGCCGAAGTTAAATCCAAACGTAAAAATCTCGCAACAGCCATGTGGGGAACCGCGGTTATCGTTAAGAAAATCACGATTCCGAAAATGGACAAAAAACTTGTCCGTGATCAAATTCGTTTCGAGGCTGAGCAATATATTCCTTTCGATATTAACAATATCAGTCTGGCACATCACATTCTTGCGACCAGTGCGAGCCCTGATACGATGGACATCTTATTGATTGCCGCTCAAAACGAGTTGGTGACACAGTACACTCAGGTGATCGAGTTCAGTGCTTTGAAGTGCTCCGTTTTGGATGTCAGCGGTTTTGCCCTGGCAAACTCATTTGAAGCCAACTATGGAAAATTCCCTGGTGAAGTGATCGGGATTTTAAATTTCGGTGCGTCGATTACGAACTTCGTTGTTCTTCAGTACGGCGAGGTCATTTTCTGTCGTGATATCCCAGTGGGTGGCGCAAATTATACGAATGAAATCCACAAGGCAATGGGCGTGACTGTCGGCGAAGCTGAAGCTTTAAAGCTCAGCGCTGTTTCTCGTCGCGATGTGCCTGATGAAGTTCACAGTGTTATCAGCGCAACGAATGAAGCGGTGACCGAAGAAATTCGCAGCAGCTTGGACTTCTTAAGCGCTACCACAAATGGTCTGACGTTGAATCGTTGCTTCTTTACGGGTGGCAGCTCGCAAACGTCGGGTCTGATTGAAACGATTTCTCGCGTGACAGGCATCCCGATGGAACCGTTTAATCCATTTGCGAAAATCAAAGCGAATCCTAAAAAGTTTTCTCCTGAATATCTTGCCCAGATCAAAAACTTTGCAGGTGTCGTTACTGGTTTAGCCCTTCGCCAGGAAGGTGATTCATGATTAGAATCAATCTTGCCTCCAAAGGTGTTGGGACAAACGCTGCTCTCGGCGCTCAATTCGGCGATGTTGCTATCGAGGAAATGGGTGGGGGAGATGAGGCCCGCAAGGAAGCCCTCAAGCGCCTGATCATTCTCCTTGTTCCGGCGCTGGGTCTTTATGCTTATCAGGAACAGCACGTTCCCGAGCTGAGAACTCACCTCGCGAGCTTGCAAGCAACCTTGAGTGAATTGGAAAACTACAATTCAAAACAAGCAGCCTCTGTTGCCGAAATTAAGAAATTTAAAGAAGACGAAGCGATCATCGAGGCACGTATTTCCGCTCTTGATAAAATCTCCCGAGATCGTTCTCGCGAGATTCGTGTTATCGATCTGATGCAACAAGTGATCCCTGAAAAGGCGTGGCTGACAAAAATCACGCTGAATCCTGACCGATTGAATGTTCAGGGGTTGGGTTTGAGTGACTTTGAAGTTTCTCAGTTTTTGGAAGCGCTCACCAAGAGTGTGTTCTTAATGGACGTGAACCTGGTGAGCTCTACCGAGGTCACTTTGGATGGCATGATTTTAAAGAAATTTGAAATCAGCGCGGTATTGGAGAGAACACCATGAATAAGTTCTTCGATACACTCGCTGGATTTACATATGGAAAAACCCTGGGTTTAGGCGTCGTTATCGGCGCGCTATTCTATTTTACGTTGTATGACGATGGTTCTCAGGTGGAAGCACAAATTGCTGCTGTTCAACAACAGGTGCAAGAGCAAGAAGCGAAAAAGAAAGATACGGACGCCACTTTAAAACAGGTCAACGAGATGCGTGAAAAGCTGGGGCGTCTGAGTCAGCAGTATCAGGAAATTTCGCGTCGTCTTCCGACGGTGTTGTTTTCAATTGATATTAATAAGGCCATTGACGGTTTTGCTCGTGGGGCTGGCGTCAGTGTGAAAGTTAAAAAACCTGGGGAAAATATCAAACGCGAAGTGGTCGAGGAAGTTCCAGTCGAGGTCACTCTTGAAGGAAGTTATGCCCAACTCGCACAGTTTGTGGCGTTGGTTTCCTCTTCTGAAAGAATGGCTCGTGTCAGAAATATTACCATTTCTGATCAAGACAGTGCGGACCCGACGAAGCGTTTAAAGTTCGAAGGATTGGTTGTAGGTTATAAACTTGCACCTGAAAAAGAAAAAGTGGAGAAGGCGCAGTGAAATCCGTAAGATGGATGATGTCTTACATTATAGTTGCCGCATTAGGGCTTTGGCTGGCTTTCGCTGTCAGTGCAAAGTTCATGGCACCTGCACATTCTCAAGAGCAACCGCCTGCAGCTCAGCCACCGGCTCCTCCATCAGGGGGGCCAAGTAACGGCGATCTTCCACCGGAATTCATGAATGAAGTGAATCAGGCGCAACCAGGTGGTGCGCCGCCACCACCTCCAGCGAACCCGAATCAACCTCCGGCTGCAAATGCGCAAACGGCACCCCCTGCGATTCCCGCTCCTCCGCAAGGTGCGCCGACAGAACCGCCTCCAATGGGTGATGCGGTGACGGCACCGAATGCTCCGTCGATTTCGGATATGTTGTCGAAGGACAATTACGCCTATGATCCCAATGGAAAGCGTGACCCGTTTAAACCGTTCCGTATTATCAAGGTCACCCGCAAGGAAACTCCCTCTGATCAATTGGAGCCTTTGCAGCGATGGGATTTGGAACGTTTGCAAATTGTTGGTATCCTTTGGGATGTTAAAACGCCTCGGGCAATGATCAGAGATCCAGATGGCGGAGTTTTCACTGTAGTTAAAAGTTCTAAAGTTGGTCGAAATGATGGATATATTTCGGCGATTCGTGAGGGCGAGATTGTAGTCATCGAAACCAGATACGATGAAGACAAACCAGTTAAAGAATCTCGCATCATGGAATTTAAAAAATAATCTCTTTAAAGGGAGGTCCTAATGAACGGATTCATTAGACTAATGATCGTAGCAGCATTGATTGCATCTCTCACTTCATGCGCCAGCCGTCCAGCGCAGGACGATCTTTCGATGGATGATGGCCTGGATTCCTCTGCGGGAGCAGAACTTAGTTTAGACGATACAGGAAGCTCGGATGTTGCAGCGGATGCGGCTCCGGTTGATGACACGGCGGCGGCACCAGCCGATGCGGGTGGCAAAGACGAGTTCGCTGATTTCGATAATTCGCCTGAAGATCAGGCGCACCAAGCTGGTCAAAGTCAGCCACAAAGTGGAAATATTGAAGATGAATTCAATCAGGCAGATGGCACTCAGCAAGCGCAACAGGAAGCTCCAGCACCAGTGGACGCCGCTCCAGTTGAAATGCCGCCTATCGTGGACACAGAACCACCTGCAGCTCCACAAGTAGCGGATGTTCCTGAACAACCGCCAGTGGAAGAAACTCCGGCACCCGAGATTCCTCAGGTGCAAGAGCCGGCTCCGGTTGCGACAAATCAAGGTCGCCCGGCAACGATCACGGACTTGCAATTCAAGTCGAACGAAAATGGCGGTACGGTTGTTGTTTCAGGAAATCGTCCTTTAACTTATACAACACGTACGAATCCTGACTTGCACCAATATATAGTGGAAGTTGAAAACGCGATTCTTCCAGACCGTTTGAAGCGCTCTTTGAACACCAAAGACATTCGTGGTGCTGTGGGTGCGATCGATGCTTATCAAAATCCAGGTTCGACGACAGCCCGTTTCGTGATTCAATTGCGTGACGGTGTTGCAGAGCCAGCAGTACAAAATGAAGGCAACTCTCTTTTGATTGTCGCAGCGGGCACGGCGGCAACATCGCAAGTGGCTTCGGGTGCTGATGCTGGGGGAATGTCCTCTGAAGATCATGGTGGTGCTGTCGGTGGTGACGGAAAAATTCTTCCGAACCAAAATTTGACAGAATTCCTTACTGGCAATACTCAGTTTTACGGAAAGAAAATCTCCATCGAAACAAGCAACATGGATATTCGTGATGCTCTGAACTTCATCACTGAAGAAAGTGGTGTGAACATGGTGATTTCCGACGAAGTAAAAGGCAATGTCAGCTTGAAACTTCGTCAAGTGCCTTGGGATCAGGCCCTGGTGGTTTTGATGAGAGCCCGTAAATTGGGTTACACTCGTCAAGGCAACGTTCTAAGAATTGCTCCATTGGGCGATTTGCGCACCGAGGAAGATGATGCAGCAAAACTGGCTTTGGCTCGTAAAAATACCGAGCCATTGAAAGTGCGCATGTTCAATATCAGTTACGCCAAAGTCGATGAACTTGAGAAAAAGCTTAAAGACTTCTTGGGCGAGCGTGGCAGAGTTGTGGGTGATTTGCGTACCAATTCAGTCGTTGTAACGGATATCGCAGAAAACTTGGATCGTGCAGCGAAGTTGATCGCATCATTGGATACGCAACCGCCACAAGTTCTTATCGAAGGTAAAATCGTTGAAGCCTCCGAGCGTTTCTTGCGCAGTGTGGGTGTGAATTGGAACGTTTCTGGTCAGGCGATCAGCTTGGGTAATACGGCTCGTGGTCCGGTGAATATGAATCCACGTTTCAACATCAATCCAACCATGGCCCAATCTGGAAACTTCAATTTCAGTGTGGACGTAGGAACTTTGGATGTGTTCGGAAGTATCTCAGCCGCCCTTTCCTTGTCTGAGTCTGAGGCAAAGGTTAAGACCCTGTCTTCACCTAGAATCATGACGATGTCCAATGAGCCAGCATACATTAGTCAGACGACAGAGGTACCGGTCAAGCAAGTTACAATTACAGGAAACTCCAGCCAAGAAACGTATCAATTTAAGCCGTTGGCCCTGCGCCTGGACGTAACTCCTCAGGTAACTGCCGACGGATCTGTTATGATGAAGGTAAAGGTTGCTCGTCAGATTGCCGGAGCTAAAGAGACCGACGGCTCATTCTCCACGAATAGCCGTGAAGCCGATACACGAGTCCTGGTTAAAAATGGCCAGACGGCGGTTATCGGGGGGATCTACACGAGTGACGCTACTGATGGTGAAAGCGGTGTACCTTGGTTAAGAGAAATTCCGTTCCTAGGAAACCTGTTCAAAGTGAGCAGCGTGACCAAGGATAAGTCTGAACTTCTCGTGTTCTTAACTCCAAGAGTGACTGGAACACAAGGAAGCGCATCTAAGGGAACTGAATCTCAAGGGCAAATGTAATAGGGAGGAAATGTGAAAAAGTTAGTAATTGCTTTATCTCTCATATCCCTAGCGGGTCTGACCTCCTGCTCGAGTGCCGAAACCGGGGCCGTTGAAGTTTCCGTCACAAGCTCATTGAGACTGGCGATTCCGGCAAAAGGAACTTCTTGTTACGCGACTAAGTCTGCGGCGGCCGGTGGAACTGCGGCAACTCCCGATGTTGATGAAGCCTACTTTGTTATTCCCAAGCTGACCTTTAAAATCTCTGACTCTACCAAAGATACTTATATCTCTGCGGTGAAGATTTACTACACTCCTCCTGGCGGTACGGAAAAAACCTGTGCTTTCGGGGGCGAACAGTTGGCAGCATTGAAAACAAGCTGGTGGCAAAATGCGAATAAATACGCCATCATTCCGGCCAATGCCGCAGACGCTGACAAAGCCACGGATTGTGCGATTTATTGCGGTGGTATCAGTGTCGACGCCAAGAACTTCACAGCCTCCGGAACGATCAAAGTTTACGGCTATACGCAGTCACCAGACAGTGATGAAGATACGACGGGATTTACCGCGACGACTTTCTTTAATTACGGAAGTCAGTACTAAAAACGAAATGCAAATTTTCACCAAAGAGGTCACTGCAAAGTGGCCTCTTTGCTTTTGTGATCACAGAATTGTTACTGTGGCAGGCAATTGATAGCGGCATATTGTCCGCTGGAGCCAGTGACCGCGTAACATTCCTGCCCATTGGCCTTCTTGATTTGCAGCACGGTCATCGTACCGGAATTGATGCTGCCAATAAAACCTGACTGCACCACCGTTCCATCTGGAAATGTAAATGTGTCAATTGATCCACCCAGGATTTTAGGGCGACTGGCCTCCGACGCATAGGCTGCTCCGGCAACAATTAAAGCCCCAATAATAGCTATTGTTAGAGTTTGTTTTTTCATAAGTCCTCCGTTGGTTTTTAAGAAACGATGGATTTCAATGCGCAAATGAACTATAGATCCTGCATGGATTTGTTTTCCTCATCTGCCGCAGCACTAGCCACTTCTCCTTTATCCGAGATTCTTCGCCCAAAAAACCTGGACGAAATCATCGGGCAGGAAAAGACCATTGGTTCTCAGTCTAAACTGGGTCAGATGCTTCGCAAAGGCTACCTGCCAAGTCTCATTATCTGGGGCCCTCCAGGAACCGGAAAAACCACCTTTGCTTTGGCTCTTTCACAACATTTCAAAGCCCATTTTGAAAATATCAATGCGACCGAGGCGGGAACAAAGACGTTGCGGGAAATCGGCGAGGCGGGGCACGATCGTCGCCTTCAGTATCAGCAAAAAACAATTCTTTTTGTGGACGAAATCCATCGTTTTAACAAAGGTCAGCAGGACGTCCTTTTGCCATTTGTCGAAAAGGGCGATCTGGTGCTCGTGGGTGCCACGACTGAAAATCCAAGCTATGAATTGAACCGGGCTCTTTTAAGTCGCTGCCGAGTTGTGGTGTTTGAACGTTTAAGCGAGGCAAATCTACGACAAATCGTGGCGCGTGCAGAAGCGCAGTTTAAAAAGCCTCTCAATGAAGTCTTGCAACCCGAAGCGATCGAAAATCTCCTGCAATTCTCAGATGGCGACGCCCGTCGTTTGATCAACAGTCTCGAAATTCTTTATAGCTTTATGAAAGACGGTGAAGAGCCTCCGTTGTCGACCAACGATATGCGCGAGCTTCTTCAGCAGAACCCCATTGGCTACGACAAAAACTCCGAGATGCACTACGACCTGATTTCCGCCTTTATTAAAAGCGTGCGGGGGAGTGATCCCGATGCGGCGGTTTACTATCTGGCGCGCATGCTCGACGGCGGGGAAGATCCAATTTTCATCGCTCGTCGGCTTATTATTCTGGCCTCTGAAGATATCAGTAACGCTGATCCACGGGCTATTTCTGTGGCTATTGCAGGCTTACAGGCTGTGGAGGCGATTGGTTTGCCAGAGGGAGCGATCACGCTTTCACAGGTCACAACCTATCTGGCGTCATGTCCAAAATCGAATGCTTCTTATATGGCCCTTCACAAGGCTCGCGCTTTGGTGGAGCAAACCAAAACTCTTCCAGTTCCTTTGCATTTACGTTCAGCAAAAACCGCCCTTGCAAAAGATCTCGGCTACGGGCGCGATTATAAATATCCCCACGATTATCCAACAGGTTGGACAGCTCAGTCGTATTTGCCAACCGAACTTCAGGATGAAAAAATCTACGAGCCGACCACGCATGGATTTGAAAAGAATATCCGCGAATATTTGGCATGGATGAAGCAAAAGCGCTCAGAAAATAAAGACGGCTAGAATAAAAAAAAGGACCTCGACGAGGTCCTTTTTGCATTTCAGGAGTGTAAAAGAATTAAATGGCTCTTTGTGCGCAGACACAAATGCAATCTTCAGACCCTTGCGAAGTGTGAGTGTGCTTGGTGTTCGCAGGAATTTCCACGCGATCCCCAGGGCGCAAGACAAATTGATTTCCGGAAATATTAAACAGCATTTCACCGGCGACCACGATACGCACTTCTGCAAACGGGTGACGATGATCCGGAATTTTGGTCTGTGGAGTATAAGTTTCGTCAAAGGGCTCCAAGCCCTCTGATTCAAGAATCATATGAACTTGTTGTTTGCTTGGTACTAGTGGCGCCTGCCAGCGTGTGATGATCATAAATAAACCTCTTTCATCAAAGCAAATATCCCGTCGCCTCCGAGGCCCTTTGTCAGCGGCCTTAGCGCCGGACCGTCCTCCCAAAAATTCTTCAAGGCTGCTTGATATTTGGTCTCTTCGTTATCTCAAATCGGAACATGAGAAACAAGTCACGCCGCGATTGACTCGCCTTGAAACACCTTTCCGAGTGATAAATCAAATTGTTACAGGATAAGAGACCGGATCTTTCAGAAAGTAATAAAGAGTTGTTAAGTCCCTCCCTCAGATGTCGATACCTGTATTGTTAAGGAAAGGCCCGGTTACGGGGAGGGTATTTTGAGCAATTCTAAGTCAAAGTCGACACACGCTGAACTAGATCACATCCTGAATTTTGTCGATTCCTCAAAAGGGCTTCGTGCGAAAATGAACGAGACTGGCAGAGTCCAATTGCGCCAGGACCTCGACGGAAAACTTTTTACTTTCAGTTCTCAAGACGTGAACGAAGTTCTTCACAGAGCAGACTCTGAGGGGAAGGCGTTCCTACAAGTGAACTTTAAGAATGGTGCGAAAATCCTGTTAACTGAGACGTTGATTGGTTTTAAACCTATCGAAACTCTTGGTTTGGACATGGCTCGCATCCCAAAAGTAGTAACCACTCCCGATCTAGTGAGTGTTTATGAAGCGATTGAAGAGTCCTTGGGTGCCGATAACGGCAACGATACTGAAGTTGAGATCCTAAAAAAGGTCTACCTTGCCATTATTAGCGGCGGCGAAAAGGTAGGTTTTGATTTAGCTGCAGAACGTAAGTGGTTGAACCGACTTCTCGCGTCTAAATTCAAGGCTTCTGCTTAATTCCAAGTAAATACATACATTTAAATAGTTTTTTCGAAATAAACGAGGTCCCAACCTCGTTTATTTATTAGGCAGAATTCAGCCTGCATTAAGTTTTCGAAAAAAAGCTATTGACCTTTTTCGGGGTCTGAGCGAAAACCAGTCCCACTTTGCGGGGGTATAGCTCAGCTGGGAGAGCGTCTGATTTGCATTCAGAAGGTCGCAGGTTCGATCCCTGTTACCTCCACCAAATTTCCTTTTTTAGGACTTTCGTCGAAACGATGAAAAATTAAAAAAGTGATTGACGAGGACAAAATACAGAGTAATATCTGTTCCTCGCGCTGCTGAAAGGCAGCGTATTTTTGTTTCGCTCTTTGAAAACTGAATAGCTAGAAGAAATAGATTTTTGGGCTCTCGAATAACGAGCAATCGTTATTCACAATTTCAAAAAAAAATATTCGAACAAACACAAGCGTAAGCTAGTAGTTTGATGAGAAACAGAATTTAAACTGGAGAGTTTGATTCTGGCTCAGAACAAACGCTGGCGGCGTGCCTAATACATGCAAGTCGAACGGGGAAAGCTTTCGGGTGAGTACTAGTGGCGCACGGGTGAGTAACGCGTGGATAATCTGCCTTAGAGTGGGGGATAACGAATCGAAAGATTCGCTAATACCGCATAAGACCACAAGAACTGCGGTTCAAGGGGTCAAAGGTTTTTCGCTCTAAGATGAGTCCGCGTAAGATTAGCTAGTTGGTGAGGTAATGGCTCACCAAGGCAACGATCTTTAACTGGTCTGAGAGGATGATCAGTCACACTGGAACTGAGACACGGTCCAGACTCCTACGGGAGGCAGCAGTAGGGAATATTGCACAATGGAGGAAACTCTGATGCAGCGACGCCGCGTGAGTGATGAAGGCCTTCGGGTCGTAAAGCTCTGTCGCAGGGGAATAACACAATGAATGTACCCTGTAAGAAAGGATCGGCTAACTTCGTGCCAGCAGCCGCGGTAAGACGAGGGATCCTAGCGTTGTTCGGAATCATTGGGCGTAAAGCGGGTGTAGGTGGCTATGTAAGTCAGGTGTGAAAGCCTGGGGCTCAACCCCAGAAGTGCATCTGATACTGCGTAGCTTGAGTGCTGGAGAGGATAGTAGAATTCTTGGTGTAGTGGTGAAATACGTAGATATCAAGAGGAATACCGGTGGCGAAGGCGGCTATCTGGCCAGACACTGACACTCAGACCCGAAAGCGTGGGGATCAAACAGGATTAGATACCCTGGTAGTCCACGCCATAAACGATGGATACTTGTTGTTGGAGGTATTGACCCCTTCAGTGACGAAGCTAACGCGTTAAGTATCCCGCCTGGGGAGTACGGTCGCAAGATTAAAACTCAAAGAAATTGACGGGGGCCCGCACAAGCGGTGGAGCATGTGGTTTAATTCGATGCAACGCGAAGAACCTTACCTAGGCTTGACATGTACTGGAATATTGGCGGAAACGCCGTAGCCCGCAAGGGTCGGTACACAGGTGCTGCATGGCTGTCGTCAGCTCGTGTCGTGAGATGTTGGGTTAAGTCCCGCAACGAGCGCAACCCCTGCATTTAGTTGCCAGCATTCAGTTGGGCACTCTAGATGGACTGCCGGTGTTAAACCGGAGGAAGGTGGGGATGACGTCAAGTCCTCATGGCCCTTATGCCTAGGGCTACACACGTGCTACAATGGTAGTCACAAACTGAAGCGAAGTCGCGAGATGGAGCTAATCGGAGAAAAGCTATCTAAGTTCAGATTGGTCTCTGCAACTCGAGACCATGAAGTTGGAATCGCTAGTAATCGCGGATCAGAATGCCGCGGTGAATACGTTCCCGGGCCTTGTACACACCGCCCGTCACACCATGAAAGTTGGTTGTACCAGAAGTCGCTGCGCTAACCGCAAGGAGGCAGGCGCCCAAGGTATGGTCGATGATTGGGGTGAAGTCGTAACAAGGTAGCCGTAGGGGAACCTGCGGCTGGATCACCTCCTTTCTAAGGATTATGGTGATCGGCATTTCAAGCTTGTCTTGAAAAAAGCAATCACAATCTTAGGTCAACTCACTCTTCCCGAGTGAGTGAGTCCCAAAAATCTAT
>JBCNNR010000039.1:0-36399 GCA_039594295.1 Bdellovibrio sp. | reverse complement strand
TAAACAATTTGCCGGTATCGACGTCTTCGACATCGAAGTGGATGCAAACGATGTCGACACATTCTGTAACGCGATCAAAACATTGGAACCAACTTTCGGTGGTATCAATCTGGAAGACATCAAAGCTCCAGAGTGTTTTGAAATCGAAGAGCGTTTGAAAAAAGAAATGAAGATCCCGGTCTTTCATGATGACCAACACGGAACTGCGATCGTATCGGGAGCAGCATTACTGAACGCTGTTTCTATCACCAACAGAAAAATGGAAAACGTGCGCATCGTAGTCAACGGTGCCGGTGCTTCCGCGAATTCTTGCGCGAAAATTTTTATTTCTTTGGGCGCACGTCGTGAAAACATCATCATGTGTGACTCTCAAGGTGTGATCTATAAAGGCCGTACTGCGGGTATGAACAAGTACAAAGAGTACTTCGCAGCAGAAACAGAAGTTCGAACATTGAGCCAGGCTTTGCAGGGCGCTGACGTGTTCGTCGGTCTTTCCGTAGCAGGAGCCCTGACTCCGGAAATGCTAAAAGATATGGCGAAGGATCCAATTATCTTTGCCATGGCAAATCCAGAACCAGAGATCACTCCGGATAAAGCCCGCGCAGCTCGTCCCGATGCAATCATCGCAACAGGCCGTTCAGACTATCCAAACCAAGTGAACAATGTCCTGGGCTTCCCGTCTATTTTCCGTGGAGCTTTGGACACTCGCTCGACTCAAATCAATGAAGAAATGAAACTGGCCGCGGTTCACGCCTTGGCAAAATTGGCGCGCGAAGAGGTTCCCGACCGCGTGTCGGCAACTTACGGTGGTAAAACATTTAAATTTGGTCGTGAGTATTTGATTCCTAAACCATTCGATACGCGCGTTCTTTTGTGGGTGGCACCTGAAGTGGCAAAAGCTGCGATCAAAACCGGTGTCGCAACAAGAAAGATCGAAGACTGGGATCACTACCGCGAAACTTTGGAAGCTCTTCAAGGTCCTTCAAAGGTTTTCATTCGCTCGGCCATCAATCGCGTTCATCAAAATGCGGTGGCCATGGGTGGCGAACTGCCACGCATTGTATTCCCTGAAGGCACAAGCACGAAGGTTCTTAAAGCCCTTTCCACTTTGGTGGAAGAAAAGATCTGCCAACCGATCTTATTGGGTTACCCAGACCGCGTGAAAGAAAAAATCCAGGCCTTGGATATTCCAGCCTTGAATGACGTGCCGGTGATTCATCCAGCGACTTATCCAAAATTCTTTACTTACGTTGAAAAGCTTTATTCTTTAAGACAGCGTAAAGGTATCAACATGCGTGAAGCTGAGCGCTTGATGGCGGATCCAAACTATTTCGCAGCGATGATGGTCACCATGGGTGATGCTGACGGCGTGGTGAATGGTGCTTCTGTCAATTACGCAGACGCTGTAAAACCAATCTTGCAGACTGTGGGAGTTTACCAAAACGGCATTCCTGCGGGTCTGAACTTTATCCTGCTTGAAGATAAATTCCTGGTGCTGGCTGATACGACGGTGAACTTCAACCCTACGGCCGAACAATGCGCGCAAATCGCGATGCAAGCTGCGAAGGTGGTTGAGTACTTCGGTATCGAGCCTAAGGTAGCGATGCTTTCATACTCAAATTTTAGCGGCGCTGAAGGCACTCCATGCAAAATGAAGACAGCGGCTCAGATCGTTAAGAAAACTCGTCCGGGCTTGATGGTGGACGGGGATATGCAAGCAGACACCGCCGTCAATCCAGAGATCATGGAGCGTTTGTTCCCGTTCTCGGATCTAAAAGGTGGTGCGAATATCTTGATTTTCCCGAATTTGGAGTCGTCCAATATCGCTTACAAGTTGATCCAGCAAGTGGGCAAAGTGGAAGTGATTGGGCCTTTCCTGACGGGCGTTCGTAGATCTTGCAACGTTTTACAAAGAACAACAACCGTGGATGGAATTGTGAATTCTGTCGTTTTCACGGCGCTGGAAGCTCAATTCATTAAAGATGTTTTGAAGTCTCGCGAGGCTAAAAAGCAATAAAACAAGTCTACATTGGTTACAAAAATACCAAGCCCGTGTTAAATGCACGGGCTTTTTTTTTACTAAACTATGCATCTCTACAAGCTCCGCCAATCGGGCCTGCCACGCTCTTTTTGTCAGGTTAAACTAAAAGCCAGCAAGAGGAGAATTCATGAGTGATCCAGAAAATATTCACGTTAAAAAGATTATAAACGCCGTTCCTGCGCTCGCAACGGGCAATCCTTTAGAGTACGGATACAAAGAAATCAATTCACGTTGTTTTGAAAACAACCTGAGTACGTTGATGGGTCATTTTAAAACCAAATCTCCAACCCACAAAAAACCAAAGAAACTCTAAATTCCGAGTTTCAATTAAACCATCAACTCTCGTTCAAAAAACCAGACTCCCGTCCCTAGAGATGAGAGTCTTTAGGCACCTGCTCCTTCACCGGAGCCTCATCTTTAAACTCAACAATAATTTCCTGAGTCCCACCGACGTCCTTTAACGGAATTCGTTTTTCCGTTAAGCGGCCTTTTTGCGAGATCTGCACTTTGATGACATAGATCGTACTTTTGAATCTATACATGATCTCAAAGCCAAACCAATCATCCGGAACACAAGGGCACAAGACCATCTCACCATCGACGATAGTAAATCCCAGCACCGATTCCAGGCCAGCGCGATAGAACCAACTTGCCGATCCGGTATACCAACTCCAACCTCCCCGTCCCACATGCGGTTCGACGGCATAAACGTCGGCGGCAATCACATAGGGCTCAATTTTATACTTCTGCATTCCTGCCCGTGTGCGCCCGTGATGAATCGGATTGATGATGTTATAGAGTTCCAGAACCTTTTCTCGTTCTTGAAGTTTTGCGAATGCCATAACAACCCAGATCGCTGCGTGCGTGTATTGTCCGCCATTTTCGCGCACACCGGGCACATAACCTTTAATGTATCCGGGATCCAAATTGGTTTTATCAAAAGGTGGCATCAAGAGTTTGATCAGTCCTTTGTCTTTCACGATCAAATTCTCTTCCACTTTGCTCATCGCCAAAAGTTGCCGTTCGGGATTTCCCACACCCGACAAAACCGACCAGGACTGCGACAGAGAATCGATGCGGCACTCCTGCCCCCACGCCGATCCCAAAGGGGTGCCATCATCAAAATAAGCACGACGATACCACTCGCCATCCCAGGCATTGGTTTCTAAAGCCGTCTTAAGCTTTTCCATATGGGCGGTGTAACGAGACTTGTGCTCGCTATCACAGAACGGCAGGAAGTCTTCCAACACACGATGCAGGAACCAACCCATCCACACGCTCTCGCCCTTGCCTTTTTCACCGATGCGATTCATCCCGTCGTTCCAGTCGCCGGAACCGATCAATGGCAAGCCATGCTCTCCCACGCGCAACGAATACTCCAATGTGCGCAGACAATGATTATGTAACGTCGCCTTTTGATCACTGAGTTTCGGTTGAGTATAGGAGTCTTCTTGTTCCGGCGTTAGTAACGGGGCCTCGATAAATGGAACATGTTCTTCCAAAATGGAATGATCACCACTGATACGGATATAGTGAGCGACCACATACGGAAGCCACAGCAAATCATCCGAGAAATGCGTCCGGACACCTCGGCCTGTTGGCGGATGCCACCAGTGTTGCACATCCCCCTCAGGGAATTGGCGTGCGGCGGCTCTTAAGATATGCGCCCGCGCAATCTCCGGCGTCGAATAAACAAAGGCCATGCAATCTTGCAGTTGATCCCGGAAACCATAAGCTCCGCCCGATTGATAAAACGCCGATCGCGCCCACATACGACACACCAAAGATTGATAAAGCGCCCAGTGGTTGACCATCAAATCCAAAGAGGGTTCTGGTGTCGTCACCTGAATTGCTCCCAGGTGATGCGTCCACATGGCTTGCATATCTTTAAAGGCCTTATCGACATTTTCCACATCGATGTACTTTTCAGAGAGAGCCACTGCCGCCTCTTTGGTCGCGCTTTGCCCCAGTAAAACAATGATCTCAATTTCTTCATCATCGCGAATAAAGTAGCTCGCATGCAAAGCCCCGCAAGGATCCTGACCGATACCCGCATAACCACTCAATCCCCGACGCTTTAAGGCCTCGGGTGATGCATAACTTTGATTACGTCCCAGGAACTCTTTGCGATCCGAAGAATAAGATTGCACTTCCGAACTGATTCGAAAGAAAGAAATCCGCTCTGCAAATTCATGATTGTAAGCATTTTTCGCATACAGGACTTTGTTCTCATCAACCTCACACAAAATATACGGCGCCGATTTTTCACGCAGATTCCCCAAGACCCATTCCACATATGCCCAGAATGAAAGACGACGATTGCGCCCTGAAACGTTTTTTATTTTCAAACGCGAAATTTTAACAGAATCATCCGGAGGCACAAACATCATCAGGCTGTGTTCCATACCAAAGGAATTGTGCTCAAAGACCGTGTAACCCTGGCCATGGCGAATATTGTATGGGTCCTTACCCCGAATTGGTAACGGCGTCGGCGTCCACAACTCTCCGGTATCATCATCGCGAATATAAATAATTTCTCCCGGAGGATCAGAGATGGGATCATTCGACCACGGGGTTAAGCGATTTTCACGACTGTTTACCGACCAGGTAAAACCGGAACCGGATTCACTGACCTGAAAACCAAAGTCATTGCCATTAGCAATCACATTAATCCACGGAGCTGGAGGCCACTGATCTCCCGTTAGAGAAATCACATACTCCCGGCCATCCGGAGAAAATCCTCCCAGACCGTTAAAGTATTGCAGATTTTTGGGTGTTATATTTTTAGATTCATAAGACGACCGGGTGTTTTTCGCAGTAAAGCTTTCCGCGTATTTAATCGGCAAAACTTTACGTGAAACCTGTTCTTTGAAAGTTCCGGCATCACTTGAAATCACCACGCGCGCCATGGCTTGAATCAAGGCTCGCTCGCTTTCTTGCATCGCATCCAAGCGCAAACTGAAAATTCCACCTGGCTTGTTCAACCAGTCTTGAAGTCCCGCATAGCGAATTTGCCATAAAACTTCATCTTGCAGATCTTGCAAATAGGTCGATTTGGAATCATTCATGATCACCAGATCGTAAGGCAAGCCTTTTAAGCGCAAGTACTCATGTCCCCGCAAAAGCTTACGCACAAGTCCCATATCCTTTTTATCACCAATCACAACCGCCACAATAGGCAAGTCACCACTGATGCCATAGGGCCACAGACTGGCCTGTTCCCGCGTATGCACCGCCAGCAAATGCGCCGGTTGGCGCATGGATGGATCAGAAAACAACAGCCTTTCCGCCAGACGCTGAAAAGAGTAAGCCGACTCCGCATCCATCCCCAGATGGCGAAGATCAATGCGGGATTTGGTCCAAGCAAGTTTGGTCTCCCGCTCAAAGGAATGAACGTCGTGATAGCGATCCACCATCTGTAACATTTCGTCACGAGTCGCCGCATATCCCGTTTTAAAAATAACTTTACGAATGCCGCCCGGTGGAATGCGAATTTTGACCCGCAGACTTAAAATGGGATCTAAAACCGAACCCGAGCTATTCGAAAGAGTGCTCCCCGTTTTCAAGGCTGCGGGATTTGTGACATCACGCCCACGCCCGATAAAGCGCGAGCGATCGGATTCATACTCGACATCTCCATCAAACTCCACATCTGAAGACACCCCGTGCAAGCCGTAAACTTCTTTTTGCTCGGCAGAGCGAGGACGACGTTTGACCACCAAGCATTGCTTTTGCTCCAGATATTCGGTTTGCAAAAATAAATTGCTGAAACTTGGATGCGCCTGATCCGCCGCCATGGTGGCGAGCACTGGCTCCATATAGCTGGTCAGCTCGATAATTTTTTCTTCCGGAGAAGTATTCGTGAGGGTGACCTGACGAAGCTCCAAATTATCTTCCGGAGCAACGATAATTTGCGTCGAAGTTTTTACGTCCATATCTTGCCGTAAGAACTCTACTTTATCTTCGGTAAAGACCGCTTTATATGAATCAGGTTTACGGATCTGCGGCTGCAACGTCGCCGACCACGCCTGATTCATGCCGACGTCACGAATATAAATGTACTGCCCCCAATTATCCCGTGTCGAATCTTCCCGCCAGCGAGTGATGGCAATTTTGCCGCATTTCGAATATCCCGATCCCGCCGATGACAGGACCAGGGAATATTCACCATTGGACAAAATCTGCACACGCGGGCTGTGATGAGGAGCTTCGTCGTAAACCCGCACAAAGGATTTCATCAGTGCATCCCCGGCACTTTCCCATTCGATTTCTGCGGCTTTGGGTTCGGTCAAGGCAACATGTTCCGGCACGCGCTCTTGCAAGAGCACTTGAGCGGCGCGAACACGGGGATCATTATGAAAACGGTTTTGCATCACTTCTGCATTTAAAATATTATCAATGGCAATCAGACTCATCCCTTGATGATGGGCCATATAGGATTTTACCAACGAGTACGGTTGCTCTGGCGCCAATCGCTCCGGCGTGTAATCAATGGCTTCGATAAAACCAAACTCGGTCAGAATATCAGGAGTCTGCATCTCTTGAAGATTTTTTGTCGCCACCACCGGATCCACCAAGGCCGCAAGAAAACTTGAATATGGTGACACGACCAGATCATGTCCCAAACCCCGCTTAAGGCCTAATCCCGGAATACCAAAGGGCCCATATTGATAATTAAAATTTAAATCCCGGGCATTATACCCGGCCTCTGAAATCCCCCAGGGAACTTTCAGTTTTTTACCATAACTGATCTGACGATCGACGACGGCTAGCAGAGTTTCCCCAATCAACGTGTTTTCAAAGTTTTTCATCACCAGATGAGGCATGAGATATTCAAACATCGAAGCCGACCAAGACACCAGGGCCCGCTTGCCTTCAACCGGCACCAACTGTCTGCCCAAGCGAAACCAGTGTTTCGCCGGAACGTCACGTTTCGCAATGGCGACAAAACTTGCCAACCGACACTCTGACGCCAATAAATCGTAATAAGAATTATCGTGTCGGTTCTCGCTGACATTAAACCCAATCGAAAACACTTCCCGATCACGTTCAATCAAAAAGCCAAATTCCATGTCCGTGAAATATTGCTCGCAGCTATCGCCGATGTTTTGCAGGTCCTGAACCAATTCACGCAGGTTCTTGGAAATCTTGGCACAGGAGTCACGGAATTTGATGATCTCGGCTGATAAGTCGTGCTCGGAAATCTGCGCGAGCTCGGTCGTAAATAGAAAATAAGATTGAACCAGATCATGCAATGGCTGATTGAGATCCAACTCTTTATAAGATTCAATTTCTGCCAAACGCGTTTTGGCCGCGACACTCAAAGTTTGCGGAGCAATAAATAAGTCAGAATCTTTCTTAAGGTCCAGGATTAAACTATTCAAAGCATTGGTCCAGCCACGCAGTTTTGAATAGTAACGAGCCCCGTGTTCTATCTCCAACGCTTCCAGACTGTCGCGGAAGTCCTCCGCAGAAACATGAACCGCCCAAATAAGACCTTGCCATTCTGATAAAGAAACCGGTGGCTTTTCCGCAAGAATTTGTTGAATGTTGCGAATCTGATCAACCAAATGTGTGGCACTCAGCGCTCCGGTTTCCTGGCGTTGATGTTGAAGTTTTTTAACTTCCTCTTCCATAAATTTTAAATTGGCATTCAACGCATGCAGATGATTCTGTGTGAAAAGAGGGGATTGAATAAATCCTTCAACCCCTTGCTTTATCACCAATAAGTATCCAGCCAGATTTCCACTGTCGACAGTGGAAACATATTGCGGATAAAGCGGGGTTAAGTTCGTCGTATCATACCAATTTAAAAAATGTCCGCGATAACGTTCCATTTTACTTAAGGTCAGGAACAACTGACGAAGGCGCTCTGTAGCGCCTGGCAAAGAGACAAAGCCAAAGTCATAGGCCGAAAAAATCGCCAGTCCATACAGGCCAATATTCGTTGGCGAAGTTCGATGCGCCACCACTTGTTCTGGATCTTCCTGGACATTATCAGGAGGCAACCAATTGTCAGAAGGCCCCACGAAGGTTTCAAAGAAATACCAAATCCGCCGTGCCACATCGAACAAGAACTCCCGGTCCCCCAAGGTCAGATATTCGCGCTTTTTCTCCAGACGTCGCTGGGTAAACTCAGAAACCCAAGGATAACTCGCCCACAATAACAAAAACGGAATGGCCACAGCCATCACCGACGGATTCCAACGAATCACCACGGCCACGAATATCACGCCTAAGATCGTTTCAACTCCGGCGGTGCTTTTCCAATAAGCCGTCCTGATATCATATTGCAAAGTTTCCGCCTTCGCAGCGGTCATCCATTCCAAGCATTTAGTTTTTGAAACTCGCGTGCGATACAACGCCCGCACAATGGCATCCACATCATTCACCGCCCGATGTGGCAGAAATATCAACGACAGAACAAACTGAGCCAAATGCATTTTAATTTTGCCAAGCTCGCTCCAAAAGCTGCTGGTCCAACTGGCTCCCCGGGTGTTTACGAATAAACTGTTTGCCACATGTAAAAAAATGGGAATACCGATAATAAACGTGGTAACGATTGTCCAAAACCACGCATCCCCGGGCAAGATCAACCACGACGCCACATACATGATAACCAAGCACGGCGCGATCAGACTGCGACGGAGATTGTCGCGAATTTTCCATTTCGAAAGAATGGACAGATCATTGCGAACTAATTTTCCTTCACGATTAGGAACAAAGGGTAAAATCCACGGGCTGATTTGCCAGTCTCCCCGCACCCATCGATGGGCCCGTGTGGAAAAGCTTTTATACGAACTTGGATAATCATCCATGACTTCGATGTCTGTCGCAAGAGCCGCCCGCGCAAAAAGACCTTCAAACAAGTCATGACTCAGAATTGTATTTTCCGGAACACGCCCCTCCAGGGAGCGGTCAAAAGCCTCGACATCATAAAGACCTTTTCCGGTAAAACTCCCCTCTGAAAAGAGATCCTGATACACATCGGACACCGCCGTGGTATAGGGATCAATTCCGGTGTGCCCCGAAAAAATTGCGGCAAACAACGAACGCGAAGAGCTTTCTAATGAGATGCTCACGCGGGGTTGAATAATTCCATAGCCCTCAATCACCCGCCGACGAAGCTCACTAAAGCGCGGACGGTTCAATGGATGAGCCGCAGTCCCGATCAAGGCCCTGGCACCACCAAGCCCCAACTGAGTATCGGCATCCAAGGTGATCACATATTTAAAAGTTCTCTCCAGATGCGGGGGAATCGTCATGACGGTGTAACTGGTTTCGCCCTTGCCTAAAAGAATGCGATTCAATTCTTCAAGCTTGCCGCGCTTTCTTTCCCACCCCATCCACTTTTGCTCATTGGGATTCCACAAACGCTTTCGATGCAATAAAAAGAACCGCTCAGCCCCATAGATGCGATTCAGACGGGCGATGCCCTCGCTCACCTGAGTAACCAGATCCTTGTCGTGCTCAACCTCTTCCGTAAGGGCATCCGTAAAATCAGTGGCCAAAGCAAAGTAAACCTGAGGATCCACATTCCCAAGATAATGAACTTCAATTCTTTCCAGCAACGTCTGAATCGTCTCGGCATCGGTCAACATACAAGGAACGATCACCAGAGTTCTAAACTCCTCCGGCACACCTTTGCTATAGTCCATCTTCGCCAAACGACGAGGCCGAACGATATGAGTTAAGAGATAATTAAATAATGTGATCGCTAAATCACTTAAAGGAAAGAACATCACCAAAACTGCGACCACCATGCCATACCAGGATTTTGAGTGATCCATGGCATAGGATATCGGGCCAATCATGGTGAGAATAATCAACGTCGCAATACTGGTGAAATAACAAACCGTCGGATATTTCAATGTCACGCGCAACCAGGATTCACGAATGCGCGGACGATACTTAAAATCCTTTTCTAATTTTTCAAGGCCCTTGCCGTACAGGAAATACCCGACATGGCGATTCGCCTCATGAGCCATTTCCAATGCGCGCTTGGCAACATCCAGCTCTGGCGCCTTGGTCGCCTTGCCAATTCTTTCGATATTGTGACGATAATCATCGCGAGTGGTGAACTCCATCCGCATATAATCACCGCTCGGATCTGCCTCCAGCAGACGGTCCACCAAACTGACACTTTCAAAGAAAACCGTCCAATCAATATTTGAGAGCAGTCGCATGCTGGAAATAATATTGGCGATGGTCACTTGATTGGCGGCTTGGCGCTGATGTTCAGCAGACACCACTTGCTCGACACTGGTATTTTTTTTCTTTAATTCCGCGTTCATCGCCTCGATCACCGGCCAGATGTCGGCTTCGGCATCGCGCAGACGCTTGGCCACCTGAGAAATAAAAGTCAGCTCCCCTTCCACGGGATTTTCACAGTGACGAGCAATCAATTTTAAATACTTTTGAAATTTTCGCGGACGGCGGGCATTTTCGATCAGATGATCCACCAATTCATCAGCGTCCGCCGATTGTTTAAAATCCCAGGCAATCCGCGAGGCCACCCGGCGCAGATTTTCCACCAAGGCAATACGCAAAGTGATCGCCACCGCCCACAACTCACCTATCTTTAAATAGGAGCGCGTCTGAAAAGCCGTAATAAAACGACGAATGCTTTCTACGGTTAAATGGCTGTCGGTATGAGCAATCAATGCCAAGGCCAGCGCATAGATCCGCGGAAATCCTTCCAGGTCGCCCATGGAAAGCTTAGGCAGTTCTTTATAGTAGGATGGCGGCAGGTCTTCTTTGATCTCGCGCAGCTGTTCTTCGACGATGTGAAAGTTATCAATCAACCACTCGGCCGCAGGGGAAACGGATTCCTTTTTACGTCCCACCTCCGCAAGCAGGCGATAGGAGATTAAAAGCTTGTCACCATTTTCATAGATGCGTTTAAGCAGCTCGCGATGAACCCGCGTGGTTTTTCCAGTTTGCAGATTATCGCCTAAATAAAGGGCGTATTCTTCAAGTCGTTCACTACTGAATATCTCTGCTTTGATCGGCAATTCTAAAATGTCTTCCAGAGATAAACGCAGCTTCTTTGCCATTCCTTGAACTCCCCACATGCAAAGGACTAAAAGAAAAATTTAGTATTGTTTAACCCGCAGGGCCAATCCGTGTGTCTAGAACTGCGAAAATGCATGGCCAGGAAAGCCTTTGCAGTTCAGCAAAAATGGCTGAAAATTGTCTTTGACCGGATGGCAGACGGTGCTAGAATTAAGACAGACCAAGGGAGGGTTCTTAGATTTGAGTCAACAAGCCCATGTCAAAGTTCACGATAGAGCGATTGTCATCGGGGTCGGTTTAAAGACCGAACCACTCACCGAAATCAAAGAAAATCTGCTGGAACTGGAAGAGCTCGTCACCGCTGCCGGCGGCGAGGTCGTTGGCTCCATTATCCAAGTTCTGCCCGCCTGGAATCCCGCCACACTTATTGGATCTGGAAAAGTCGAGGAAGTCGCCGAGATGGTTCGCGACAGCCGTGCCACCATCGTGGTTATGGACCACCAGCTTTCTGGCGTTCAACAAAGAAACTTAGAGCAAATAGTTAAAGTGCGAGTGGTCGACCGTAATCAGTTGATCCTGGATATTTTCGCCCAGCGTGCGCAAACCTTTGAAGGAAAACTTCAAGTAGAGCTTGCACAGTTGCTGGATCAAATGCCCCGCATGGTCGGAGCTTGGTTGGAATCTCTTTCCCGTCAAGGTGGTGGTATCGGCACCCGTGGTCCCGGTGAAACCGCGCTTGAGAATGACCGTCGTCGCATCCGTGAACGCGTGGCCATCATTAAAGAAAAACTTGAAGGTGTTCGTCGCAACCGCGCGCAACACAGACAATCTCGCAAACGTCATGAAATCCCCTCTTTTGCCTTGATTGGTTATACCAACTCTGGAAAAAGTTCGTTGCTCAACCGTTTAACGGGCGCGCAAGTCATGACTAAAAATCAGGTCTTCGCCACCTTGGATCCGACGACTCGCAAGATCTTCTTAAACGATGGACCTCCCGCCGTTGTGACCGATACGGTGGGATTCATCCGCAAACTTCCTACGCAGCTAATCGAAGCCTTTAAAGCGACACTTGAAGAGTCCGCAGAGGCTGACGTTTTGCTACATGTGGTGGATCTGTCTTCTCCAAACATGGAAAGACAAATTGAAGTCGTTGAAGAATTGATCAAAGAATTCAACTGGGCTGATAAAAAAATCATCCATGTCTTTAATAAAGTGGATGCCGCTCCGATTGAACGCCAATTCCGCGTAAAACAATATCCGCGCGTTTTCGTAAGTGCTCTGACCGGCCAAGGCATTGAACAATTGAAAAAGCTGATGGCACAAATGGTCAGCGAAATGCAAACCGACGTGCAGCTGTACTTCCCGCGCGCTGAGGAATACAAAATATTCGATTTGGGCCGTGAAGCTCAGATCTCCAGAAAAGAGACCGCGACCGAGGGAACAGTTTGCTATACGCAATTGACTCCGTCTCTCATCAATCGCTGGAAAGACTATATCGTTAAATAGAGCTCACCGGGCGCAACCAACACAAGAGTCCTGTCGAAGTTTTCGTCAGGACCAAAAACATAAAGATTATTTTGCTCTCGAGGTCGACTCCAATTTGTCCGATAGACTTATTATGTCTATCCGGTTGATCTTTACCACACTTTTGACTTTCACAACACTTTGCCAGATTGCGAATTTGGCCTTCGCCGTCGATTCAAATAAAGATAAAGACAAAGACAAGTCTGCTAAATCTATTTGTGTGAATGGTGCTGACGAAAAAGACGATGAAGTTCTGAAAAACTTCAAGACCACCACCGGAGGTCTGAAAGAAGCTTTCGATAAATATCTCAAAAACAATCCGGGCATTTGCTCCCACTCAACAGTTCCCCAAATCGACAAAACGAAGACTGCCGCGCGCGCCATGGTTGCAACAGAAGATCCCCCGATGTTGCACTTCTACAGAGATGATGAACCTCGTCCAAAATTGATCAAACGGGAATGTATTCGCTCTGCCCTTGAACGCAATCCTGCAAGCAGCTATTGGACGTGCACAGGTAAAGATCAGTTGACCCCGAAAAAAGTCAGTGGCTCCGACACCCAATGCTATACGGATGAAATGGTGAGCTACACCCAGTATGCGATCAACGCCGCAATCACCTGTCTATCCCAAGGACGAGCGCCCATTGATTCGCGTATTTTCTATCAAAAATTCAACGTTGAATCCGCCTTCAACTACTCCATCAGCTATGATGGCGGAAAGGGCCTTGGTCAACTTACCACGCCTGCTATTGGTGAACTGGCTCACCCAGAAAAAGGCCGTGCTCGATACATCCTGGAAGAGCTGGCGAATAATAATGACGACCTTTGCGCTCCTTTTAAAAAAATAGCTGCGCAAGATCTTAAAAACCGACCTAAAAGCGTGAATAGCTCCCCCTGCAACTTGGTAGGCACTAGTGACGGCCTGACACGCAATTTGATTTATTCTATCGGATATTATGTGTTCAATCGGGACCAATTGATTGCTCCAAAGCTGATGAGTCGCTCTACAAAATTGGCTTCCAATAAAGAGGTCGTCAATGCTCTTGCGGCCGTTGCCTACAGCGCTGATGGGTGGGATAAAGCGCGGTCCATCATTGATGGGTATCGTGTTAACGCAAAAACCGATCCAGAGAAATTTATAAAATATGCGCAAAGCAAAAGTGCCTACCTAAAAAACATTCGCGGAAAAATCGGCGAAGCCTATTGCATAAAACACGGAATGGACAATTCCAGCGATGCCTGCAAAGCTGCTAAAACAAAAATTCCCGAGGCAGAATACAATGGTGACACATGCGTAAAATAATCATCGCACTCACACTTATTTTTCCATTACTAAGCATCGCAGCTCCCGCGACTTTCCATAATTTGATGGCGGAGTCTAAAAAAATTCGCCAAGGCGCTGCCAAGGCAGATCTCGCCACACGCAAAAAAGAACTCAATATTCTGCTGGAAAAAGTTCGTGCAAATATTGAAGAGTATAAAAAATTGAATCCCGACGTGGCTGGCCCCGAAGAAGAAAAACTTCTGCTTTTCTCCTACGGTTTGGAAATCCCACAAAACATGAAAAATACTAACAAAGATTCATGCGAAGAGGCTCGCGACAGACTTCGTATAAATAAACTTGGCACCAACGCCGAAACCGGAACGTTGCCTCCAGAAGGTGAAGAATCCCTCGCATGGATCAATCTCCTCTGTAAATAGCCGCCAAATCACGTCTCAAAATAGGATTCTGTTTTAAAGCGTTACCGGATCAAAATGATCGATTTGTCGAATGTCAGATATAATAGTCTTACACGCGCACGTCAGTGGAGACTTGTTCTATGTTCGAAAGCAGCGACTTTGCTCTGAATCAAAATCATCTTGGCAGATATGTCAGTCTGAGTGTGTGGGCCGTCAGCATCACATTCTGCTTCTATTACCTGGCGATGGAAGCCAGCATGTACAAGCTTGTGAGCCTAGCCGTGATTGCTCTGTTAGGAATTGCCAGCTCCGCCCTCTTTACCCTCAAAAGAAATCGCGAAGCGGTCATCATTCAAAGCATTTTGATGTACGCGTCCCTCTTCATTCTGCTGTCGATACCCTATGTCAGCAAATACGCGATCCTCACAGTCCTCATCGTTGCCCTGAATCCCGTGATCTTTTTGAATAAAATGAAAGTGGAATTGGTCTTCGGAAATCTGATTGTGGCGTTGATGGTTTTGATTATCTATCAACTGACAAAACCCATTAGCTCCGCTCCGATTTTAGAGCAGCTTTTGGATTTCTTCATGAAATTCATCATGATTGTTTTTGTGTTTGTGCAGGTCTATGGAATGAGGCTGATTTACGAACGCAGTCAGCCCCGGGATTCCGATTAAATCTAAAAATTAATCCTGACGTTTTTCTTTCAAACGCAGTTCACGACGGGCTTTGCCCTCATTGTAACGACGTTTGTCGTCTTCAGATGACAGCTCCAATCCTGGAACTTCAATCGGTTTACCATTGGCTCCCAAAGCCACAAATGTTGTGTAAGCAGAAGCCGTGTGGAACGTCTCCCCGGTCTTAGGATCTTCCGCATCCACGCGCACGCCCACTTCCATCGACGTCCGGGATGTGTAATTCACGCTGGCCTTTAAGTTCACCACCCAGCCTTTATATACCGGCGCCACGAAATTGATACGGTCAATGGAAGCTGTCACCACGTCTTTATTCGAGTGGCGTTGTGCTGCGATCGCTGCCGCAATATCAATCCACGACATGATTGTTCCCCCAAACACCGAGCCAAGGGCATTCGTATGGGAAGGAAGTACCAATTGAGTCATAACGACTTGGGAAACAGAGACGGGCTTGGAAGATTTAGCCATTCAGATGAGCCTTTCAAACGGAAGACGCTTTTGCTTAATCCAATGCTTTGATCAAAAAACAAAAGGCACAGCATTTGATGCCGTGCCTTTTATACTAAACTCTTATCAAGTTCAGTCAACGCTTGGGGCGTCTATATTAGATGCCACCCATACCGATGTCGGAGTTACCATTACGGTTCATTCCGCCACCCGGAAGAGTTGTAGCACCCGCTACAGTCGCAGATCCAGCTGGGATCGTTTGCGTTTGGTTGTTGTTATATGTTTGAGCAGTTGTTGCGCTTTGATTGTTATTCTCAGCACGGATTTCACTCTCAACAAAACCAAGATGAGGAAGGCACCACACGATCAATTGTGCACGAGACTTCACATTCATCTTTTTGTAGATGTTTGTAAGGTGAAATTTTACTGTTTTTTCAGTTACAAAAAGCTGGTTCGCAACTTCCTTGTTGGACAAGCCTTTAGACACAAGTTCAGCAACTTCTGCCTCTCTATTTGAAAGACCTTTTTGAATCAGGACATCTCTGAGCATCCTTGCTCCCTCCCGCTAATTGTTTTTTATTTTCTATCTAAACCGTTTGCACTACCCAGGACTCATGTCCAAAAGCAGCACGACCACCTGTAATAAAGTCTGACATAAATTCTAAGTTTCGCAATAGCTTTGGACTCTAGTTTTAAAAAACTAGACCGATAATAAAGAAGATTTTACACAAAAAAGCCCTTAGGAGATATTATGTTTCCCAATACGACCAAGTTTTTGATCGTTGACGACTTCTCAACTATGCGAAAAATCATTAAAAAGGTTCTAAATGAGCTCGGCTATACTAACGTCGAGGAAGCCGATGATGGAAAAACGGCCCTTCCGATGATCGCAGCAGCCCATGATGCGGGTAAGCCATATGAATTCATTATCTCCGACTGGAATATGCCTGGAATGCAGGGCATCGACCTTTTGAAGGCTTGTAAAGCCGACCCTCGCTTTAAAGCGACTCCTTTTATGCTGGTAACTGCCGAATCAGAACAAAAGCACATCCTCGAAGCTGCAAAAGCCGGCGTTTCTGACTATGTGGTGAAACCGTTCAACTCCCAGACTCTTAAAGGGAAAATGGAACGCGTTTGGGCTAAACACGCTGGCACTAAAGCAGCTTAATCAAGGCATTGAGGAGAATATAATATGTCTGCGGCACCGAAAGTGGATGCTTTGAATCCGCTCTTTGACAAACGTCTGATCAATGCCTTCGTAGATGGCGTGATCAAGACTCTTAAAACCATGGCCCAAACCGATGCTTCCCCAGGTAAACCATTCATCGAGCCTTCTTTTGTTTTGAAGGGTGAGATCGCGGGTATGGTGGGTATGGTGGCTCCCCCACTTAAAGGAACTCTTTTGATTTCTTACGGCAAAGATTCCATTTTCCATATTTTGGAGAATATGCTGGGAGAGAAATACGCTGAGCTTAACAAAGAGGTTTCTGACGCTGTTGGTGAAATGACCAATATGATTTATGGCTCTGCAAAGACGACATTGAATCAAATGGGCTACAATTTCGAAATGGCTATCCCGACTGTAATTTCTGGTAACTTCAATATTACCCAGGCAGATAAAGGTGCGACTTTGGTCATCCCTTTCAATCTCCCTAATAACTCTACGTTCTACGTGGAGATCACGGTGCAATAATGACGGCGAGCCCAGGCAAGACTGTTGATGTGATTATAGGAAGTCCGACACCGGACTTTCTTGAAACCATCAAAACAGTCTTGAAGGGATATTACCCATATATTTTGCAGCACTTTAAAAGCGTCGACGAAATTATCGACGCTTCTTCCAATACTGAATTCAAACCTATTCTAGCTTTAATCGATGGCGCAGGTGGCACGAATACCACCAACGAGTGGGTGCAAACCACCAAGATGAATTATCCTGATTGCCATTTGATTGTTCTGCACTCCTCTGCTCCCCTGGATTTCAATGTCGTGAAAAAGAATGGCGCTGACGAAGTCATGCACATCAACTTTGACCGCGAATTTATTTCTGACATGGTTTTGCAATTGGCTCCCATCGAACTTGAGGGCGAGAACATCCCGATCACGGCGCTCATGCCCGTGGATTTGCGGGATATGGAGGCCAACATCACTTTGAACTTTGATGTCTATGCGCACTTACCAGCGAATCATCGCTCGGTGATCTTACGTCGCAATGGCGATGTGATCGAAGATCGCCACGTGGAAAAGTTTAAAACCATGCGCCAGCAGATGTACGTCAAAAAGACTCAGATGAAGCAATTCTTTGAGTTTGCCCGAACCATCATGAGCATGCGCAATTTGCCTTTTCCGATTTCAATGACGGAAAAGTTCCATCGTTCAAAAAAGAATATTTACGAATTCATGCAACAGTTCCTGAATGCCGCCTCGGGAGATTACTCCATGGGGAAGGCGATCTTGGACAAGTGCAAAACCATTATCACGGAATTGGAACTCAATAAGACTTTAAATCAAGCAGAACTTTACGACGAGGTTTGCCGTTATACGGGCAATACTCGTTCCTATTATCATGATTGTCTGTGTGTTTCCGCTTACGCGGCTTATTTTGCGCAGCTTTTAGATTGGCCCGAAGACAAACGCGAATCCGCGGCGATCGCGGGGCTTTTGCACAACATCGGTCTTTCTCAAGCCAATTTTGCGGCGACGGAAATTGATATCACGAAACTTTCAGCGGAACTGGCGCACGACTATAAGTACTATCCAGAGCGCTCCGTAAATATGGTGAAAGCCAAAAAAGTTCCGATTAATCAGGACATTCAAGACGGTATCATGCAACACCGTGAAAACATGTGCGGTAGCGGATTCCCTAAAGGCCTCCAGGGCGAAGACATAACGGCCTTTGGTAAGCTTTTATCCATTGCCTATTCATTCCATGAAGCCACCGCTTTAAGAGACGGTATTGCAACAGCGGCTCCGCAAGTCGCCATGGCAGCCCTCAAAGAAGACGCCATCAGCGGCAAAGCCCTGGTCGACCTGGTGATGATCAGCACCATCGCGAAAAAGTTTAAGCCCTAAGGAAACAACTGCTTGGCAATGACTTTGTAATAGTCCTTGGGTTGCTCGTTGGGAATCCCCTGAGCCACGTCCAGATGATCATTTTCGACATTCATGATCTTCATGTTGGAGGGGTACATCGCCCCGGCCATGGTGTAATAGATATTTACGAATTGATAAGTGCCGTCGCTGGATTTCCCCACAAAAACAAAAATGTTTTTAAAAGAGGTTTTTTCGGCCAGATAAAAAATCGGCGAAGAAATTTTAGTCGAAGACACGTCTTCTAATTTTTTTAAAAGATCTTCCCAGCCATTGACCATGGGTTTGACCGCCCAAGGGAAAGCATTGTCCCCTGTCGCACTTAAAACTTGAATACCAGCAAAGTTGATCTTGGAGAAATCCGCCTGGGCCGCTGGAAAGGCCATTGCTGAACTTGCAAATACCAGTGAAAGAACCAATGCTACAAATTTCATTTTACTCCCCATCATCTTCGGAATCGAAGTCAAACTGCATATCACCCATATCCATTCCGCCCGCCGTTAACAGCGCACGAAGATCCCCTTTGCCCGTTTGCCAATTAATTTCATTCAAAACATTGCAAGCGTAGATCAGACCTTCATAGGAATAGGAAACGACCAAAAACAAACCCAAGACCCAACGAATCCCTGCACGCGCGTTGCGCGGTTTAAACTGCACCACGCGCGTTTCAGCAACCCAGTCTGATAAATGCGTGCGATCATAACGAAAGAAAGCCAAAGCAAAAATCGCCCAGGAGAAAAAGAAACTCAAGCGACTGGTTAAAGGACGCAAGACACATTGAGCGTAATCCAACTCTTCCTGCGGATTGTGCGCTGGCACGACTTTAAGTCCCATGATCCATTTTCCCGGTGTGGCGGCAATCAACATCAGCGACACGGTCTCATAGAGCGCCGGAATCAAAAATAGCATGAGCAATTGAAACAGATTCAGTTCAACATCGGCCTCGGTGAACCAGACATTGTAAAGCGCCCTATAAAAGGGAAGATAACAGATTGAAATGAAAATCTGATCTATCAAGACCGCAAGAAGTCGTCGCCAGGTGCTGGGCACATAAATATCTGTCATCAAATTTCCCTCAATTAGCTTTCGGCAAATAACTGCCCAACCAAGAAAGCGCTTGTTTGCGATCTTTCAATTTCTTTTCCAACTGCAGGCAATAGGCCTCCTGCAAACATTGACCAATGGCCGGCCCTTGAAGTTTCCCTTTAAGGTCTTCGCCGGTCAGGAAAGGCTTTGGCAATTCCTCACCAAAACTGCGACATTCATTAAAGAGGTTTAAAATCGCCTCTTCATGGTGGCCTTCCTTCATTAAAACTTCCAATGC
This sequence comes from Bdellovibrio sp., assembly GCA_039594295.1. Classification (GTDB taxonomy): domain Bacteria; phylum Bdellovibrionota; class Bdellovibrionia; order Bdellovibrionales; family Bdellovibrionaceae; genus Bdellovibrio. The sequence continues at coordinate 16,583 of JBCNNR010000039.1, read as the reverse complement.
CCAGGCCTTCCCGGGTTTTTGCAATTGCTGCAGTTGCCATCCTAAGCGCTGGATAAAAAAGTCTTCGGGCTTTTGCCAGATCTCCCAGGCCTCTTCAATGCCGCGACGTTCTTTAGTGGAAAGACGCAAAAGCTCCAGACTCTTTTCTAAATCAGTTTTCCCCGCCGAGCGCAGAAATAAACTTAAATTTTGCCAGATCTCACACCCCGGATAGGCGGTCCAATTCACATCCGGAGTTTTCCACGGGAACAACTCGTATTGCAGCCCTGTATCCTGCATCACTCTTAAACCCAAAGGCACATTTTTGGATTTTAAAAGCTTGCCCATCTCATCGCGCAAGCGCTCACCACTGACCGTTTTTACGAAGGCCGCCATCTCGGTCATTGCCGCCAGCGTCTCCGCCTCGACGGCAAAATCCAACTGGGCCGCAAAGCGCGCACCACGCAACAAACGCAGATGATCTTCTTGAAAGCGTTTTTTTGCATCCCCCACCGTGCGCAGAATTTGTTTTTTCAGATCCTCCTGGCCATGCACGAAATCCAGAATCTGGTGCTTTTCCAAGTCATAGAAAAGGGCATTCACGGTGAAGTCGCGGCGTTCAGCATCGTCTTCGGGAGTGGAAAATTCAACATGATCAGGGCGACGGCCATCTTTATAGCTGCCATCATTGCGAAAGGTCGCGACTTCGATATCGGCCCCGGCCAAGACCACACGCATGACCCCAAAACTTTTTCCCACATTGATGGTCTTTTCAAAGAGCCCTTCAATTTGATCGGGAGTCGCATCCGTCGCTATATCCAAATCATTGGCTTTAAAGCCCAACAGGGCATCTCGCACGCAGCCGCCGGCCAAAAAGGCTTTGTAGCCTTTAGAAGCCAATTTATGGTAGATTGCTTCCACCGCAGGCCAATGGGGATGAGATTGCAAAATCGTGCGAACTTGATCCATGCCTTTAAGTGTACAAAAAAACCGCTTGAAAGAAAGAAATTGTTCGCGTGACGCCTCAGGAGATAAAACCTCTCTTAGATCCTTTTTTAGCTGACTTGGGAGTCTCCCATTTCGGCTGGGCGCCCTTACAAAATCCCTTGTCATTTGATTTCTATCGCAGTTGGATCGAGGAAGGTCTGCACGGTGAGATGAAATATCTGGCCGATCACGCACCGATCAAAGAAAATCCCCAAAGCAAGTGGTCCCGCGCAGAAAGTGCTTTGGTATTTGCCATGCCCTACTTCCCCCACCCGGAAAAACTGGAAAGCTTTCCGTTAAAGTCTGCACGGGTGAGTCTTTACGCCCAGGGAATGGATTATCACTTCTGGTTCAAACAGCGTATGCAAAAGCTCTGCGAGGAACTGGGAAAACTTTTTCCCTCAGAGGAATTTCTCGCATTCACCGACAGCTCGCCCTTACTGGAACGTGATTTGGCTAAAAAAGCGGCCCTGGGTTGGGTGGGTAAAAACACCTGTGTCATCCATCCCAAAAAAGGCAGCTTGTTTTTCATTGGTGAAATCGTCACCTCGCTAAAAATTGCCACCACGATCGAGCCGTTGCCGGATTTCTGTGGCACCTGCACTCGCTGTCTGGATATTTGCCCGACGGGAGCTTTGCTTGAACCCAAAAAAATGGATGCCCGCAAATGCATCTCTTATCTGACCATTGAATCACGCCAGGTCCCAGAAGAGTCTTTGCGTGAGAAAATCGGTGATTGGTTTTTTGGCTGCGATTTATGCCAAACAGTTTGTCCCTGGAATCAAAAAGTCTTTAAAGGCCAGCTTTCCATCGAAAAAAGTCTGACTTTAAACGAGCGCTCTGAAGAGGAACTGACACAAGAACTGCGCTATATTCTGGTGAGCTCTGGAAAAAAACTGACCAAGGATTTCTTTGGAACTCCCCTGGCACGCGCGGGGTCTTCCGGATTAAAACGCAATGCCCTGATTGTGGCTGCAAATCGCAAAATAAAAGGGCTTCAACCTGAAATTGAAGCCCTGAAAGAATACGAAAAATTGGGGGAATTAGCCCAGTGGGCTCTGCAGAAATTGGCGACGGAGTCACCGTAAGCGACGACTACAGACCCAGTTTCTTTAAAAGATCGTCGATCTCGTTCTGCTTCAATTTCACTTTAGCCTCTTCCGCCGCTTTGCCCGTGCCGACGCTGGCTGCGACATCATCAGAGAATTTACCCGAGACCCAACGCAGACGATCGATAAAAGCTTGAGGAATGCTGGCTTTCAGCTGGGACAAAGGCTCCTCGATGCGATCAAGCAGCGTACTCAAAGTTTCCGAGCCATCCAACAAAGTGGCAACACACACATCGAACAATTGCTCATTGCCTTTGATCTGTGAAGCCTTGTACCCGACGGCTTTACACAAGGCCGTATAGTCAGAAATCAAATGAACCGCATGATCATGGGGCGCTGACAAAGCCAAGCTCTTGGCTCCCCCCATAATGCGGTCGACACCGTTTCCATAATCGGCCAACTTTTGCACTTGCGAGAAATCGCCTTCAATACCTTCGAGAAGATCTATCATATCCTCAATCAAGGTCTTTGACTCGTTCACAAAATCTTTTACAATTTCTTTATCAATAGACATCGATTTAACGATAACAATCGGAAGGTTTGGAAGCAATGGATTATGTCTCAATTCGCGTGAGCACACTTCGGGGAGACCAAAAAATTGATTTCAATGCCTACATCAAAATCAATGACAAGATGATCCTCTACCTACGTCGTGGTGACAGCTTTGAGGGCGATCGCCTCAAACGTTTGAAAGAAAAGCAGCTGCGCAAAATGTACATCCTAACCGGCGAAGAGCAGCTTTACCGTGGTTATTTGGATCGCAATCTGGAAATGGCCTATGACAATTCTTCCGGCAAGGACTTTCAAACTCGCGTGGAAGTCATTCAAGGTGCCCAACAATCCAATACCGAAGAGGTCTTTGAAAATCCGGAGAACGTGGAAACTTACAACTACGCCAAAGAAGCGGCCGGCAAGTACGTCAGCTTTGTCATGTCCAATCAACAATCAGTTTCCTCAATCATGCAATTGGAAAATACTGATAAAAACTTGGCCCATCACGGGGTCACAGTCTCCACTTTAGCGATCGCTTTGGCGCAAAAACTGGGAATTAACGATCTTAAGAAAACACAATTGCTGACCTTGGGTTCCTTGTTACATGATTATGGTCACTTCCTTTCTGGAATGAACGTGAATCAAAAACTTTCCGCGATGAATGCGGCCGACAAGTTGACTTGGTGGAAGCATCCTTCTGAAGGCGCCACCAAGGTCCGCGACAAAAAGCATTTCGATCAATCCGTGATCAACATCATCGCGCAACACGAAGAACTTATCGATGGTTCGGGCCCCTTGGGTTTGCGCGAAAAAGATATCGATCCTTTAGCCGTGATTGTTTGTTCGGCCAACGCCATTGATCGTCTGATCACCTTCGAAGGTGTGCCGAAAAATGAAGCCGCTAAAAAACTGATGTTAGAGCGTGTGGGACAGCACCCGCTACAACACATTCAACTCCTCAGTGATATTATGAAGGGTGTCTAAACTGACCCCCCGTCACAACTGTAAATAATCATTCCCATCCCACCAGGATGGGAGTATTGCTAATGAATGCCTAAATCTCCTGTGGGCTTACAGCTCCATAAACTTATCGAAAAACTTCAGTACAAAGAATCCTTGCGGATTGTGCCTTTTTTGGTGGCAAGTTTTGTTGCGGCATTTGTATCAATTCTTTATACGAAAATATTTTTTGCGGCCGAGGAAATTTCTCTGCGGGTCTTACATGAAACGCATTGGGCGATCTCGCTTCCGGTCACTTTGCTCACGGTTTTTCTCAGCTGGTACATTCCCTATCGTCTCGCCCCACAAGCCAGCGGCAGCGGCATTCCGCAAATGCTTATCGCCAACGAACTAGATCCCGCCAGCGACAACCTTATGATTCGCTCCTTGATTGGCATTCGCGTGATCCTGGTTAAAATCGTGGCCAGCATTGTCTGTGTCTTGGGTGGCGGAGCCGTGGGACAAGAGGGTCCGACTCTACAAATCGTATCGGGTATATTCTATCGCATCGGTGAAAAATCCACGCGCTGGATCCAACAGGCCTCCACCCGTTCGTTTATTCTTGCCGGTGGGGCTTCGGGGTTAGCCGCCGCTTTCAACACCCCTCTGGGCGGAATTGCTTACGCGCTGGAAGAACTCAGTAAAGATTATTTTAATAACTTTAAAACCTATGTCTTGTGGTCCGTGATGGCTACGGGACTTTTAGTGCAAACGGTTTTGGGTGGGTATCTGTACTTTGGCTTTCCATCGATTCAATCCGTCAACGTGCAAAGTTATTTTTCAATTATCGGCTTAGCCGCGATGACTGGAATCTTGGGGGCCCTTCTGGGCAAGCTCCTTTTCAGCATCAATCAGAGCCGCAAAAAAATCACCGGCCCCAAGAAACTCATCGCACTCAATATCATCTGCGGTCTGCTCTTCTGGTTCGCGATCTATTTCTGGAATGAACACGGCGTGGGCGGCGGAAAAACCATCATCACAAATCTATTGTTTAAAAATGAATGGGCCACTCTCTCTGACGTCCTGGTCCGTTTCGTGGGACCGATTTTGATGTCTATCGCCGGGGTCGCAGGGGGGCTTTTTGCTCCGACATTGGCGATTGGTGCGACGGTCGGCTCTCTTTTCTCAGAAATGGTCTGGACTCATAATCACCATCTGCTGATTTTGTGCGGGATGATTGGATTTCTTACAGGCTTTATGAAGACTCCATTTACGGCCTTTATCCTTATATTCGAGATGACCGATCGCCACTCCTCCCTCTTCCCGATGATGTTGAGTGCAGCAGTTGCAGCGGGCGTCTCTCATATGATAAGTCATCACTCATTCTATGACCTTGTGAAAGAGGACTTCTTTCACAAGAAAGACTTAGACACTTCAGCACAATAGAGGCCCTTCGTGGATGAATCACGTTTAGTAAATTTAGAAATTAAAATTTCTCACCAGGATCAGGTGATCGAGGAACTTCATCAGGTCGTCTATGAACAACAAAAGACGATCGAAAAATTGGAAGTCCTTTTGAATGGACTGACGAGCAGATTAAAAGAAGCCCTGGAAGGCGAAGGATCCGAAATCCGCGGCAACGAAAAGCCACCGCACTATTAAAAAAAAGCAGCTTATAGCTGCTTTTTTTTACTAAGATGATTTTGCTTGTTTGAAGCGTGCCTTAAGGTTGATCGCAGTCAAACGAAGTTCTTCTTCCAAAACCACATCGAATAATTTTTGTGCGGAAACTTTATAAAGTCCTGCCAATTTCCAAAGAATTGAAATCGGTGGAGAAGAAACTCCACGCTCCCAGTTGGAAACAAACTGAGCTGTTTCATAACCCAATACTGTTGAAACTTCTTTTTGTGACAGGCCAGATTTCAAACGACAATCTTTTAAAAACGTCGCCAATTTTGATTCTTGTGTAGCCATTTAACTAATTCCTCCAAATACGTACCTGAGTCCAAATCGAACGCTACCAGCGACGCAAAACAAAGACAAGCATTCCATTTAAAAAATTTAACTTATGCTTTCATGATGATTTCGGAACCGAATAGAACTTCGATTCTTTTTCTCCATTCATCTTTCGTCATCATCGATGAAACTTCTTCAAGCATCACCATTTCCAGCAATTGTCCCTCTGTGTACGCACGATCTTCTGCAAGCAAATCCAAGAGAGCGGCCTCGTAGATTTCGATTTTAGATTCAATTATCTTAACCGATTCTTGATCGCATACAAATGTATAAAGACCTTGTTTGCGATGAATCACGTTATTATCGTGAGATAATTTCAATGTCTGCAAGCTTGGGTTAACAACGATATGTTTACCATCACCACGAGGCATTTCAAAAGGCTGAATCTCAAGCCACGCATGAATCCATTCCCATTGCACCACCTCAACTAATGTTTGTTTGTCAGAATATTTTTGACGAAGAAAGCCGCTGAAATAGCGCCAGTGATCCTGCAAAAGCCAACTGCTCCACTCCATCTCTTTTAAATATTGCGCGCAAATTTTTTCGCTCATGACTCCCAGATGTTTGTGGGTCTTTGGAAAAATTCGAACAAATGTTTTTAAAACTTCTTCTGCGAATTTAAATTCCTTAGCGGCGATCACCCGGGAGGGAGAAAGCCACTGCAAAGTTCTTTGCAACTCTTCATCATAGATCGCACGCACCGATGCCGGAATAAAGGCGGTGTGAGTTTGCAGAATGATTTCTCGCTGTGCTTTTAATTTAAGCAGTTGCGCTTTGCGGATGGAGCCGACTCCAACGACATCAACATCGCGGACAACCACGGGCGAGAATGATGGCAACTCTCCATCCCAAGGAAATGACAATATATAGAGCTCATTTGAATTCGACATTACTAATAAGTGTAGGATTCCTGCCTCAGCGGGGCAAGATTTGCTCACCACTTAGGCATGACTATGCCAGTCAAATCTCGGAGTGCTTTTAATGTTGACCCAGTTTTTCACCCATGGAACAAGAGTGCCATGAGATTTTTATTTTTCGTCCTCACAGCTGTAACGTCTGCTGTTGCCTTTGCTGCGCAACCAGTGGGTGGCGTTGTATCTATCGAGGGTGGGAAGATGTTCCTAAGATCTGATGACCCTTGCCACCGCTATATGGTTGCTTCAAATAACGAGACAGCTTTGAATGCGTTGGTAAAATTAGCCGCTGGTGATTTCATCACGGCGACGGGTTCTAAAAATCCTGGCGACTGCTCTGTTGCCATTGAAACTGTCGAGTACGTAGGTCTGCGCCGCATGTTGGGCAACTGGTACTCTCGTGATGCGGTTATCAATGTTCAAGATTTCAACTCCATGAAATTCTACCCGGCTCAAAGTATCGTGACGAAGGGTGACCGCGTGTACACTCAAGTATCGACAACACCGGTGGAATACAGCTACAGCCTGGTTCCAGGCTCTGGCAAAGAATGGGTTTTATTCCTGTCTGACTCTCGCAGTACGACCTTTGGAACGATCCAATTCAGCAGAGGCTCTGCTGTGATGAAGATCAATAATTCAGTAACTGGCGAAGTGATCAAAACTTTGCTTCTCTATAGAATGACAACCGGACAAAATTAATGAGTTGGCTACATCCCACAGACAAGCATCTTCTTTTCACCAAAAATGACAAAGAGGATCCTCGCCTTGGGGAATGCGTACAGCTGGTTCCTAAGGGTGAACCGAATCTAGAATCCTATGATTTCGACTTTGCTCTGTTGGGTTATCCCGATGACGAAGGAATTGCTCTGAACGGCGGCCGCGTCGGCGCACAAAATGCTCCCAAAGAAATCCGCACTTATCTTTACAAAATGACTCCGCACTTGGCCGCGACAAAACTTCCAAAAATTTTGGATGTGGGCGATTTGGTCAACAAAGAAAAGCCAATCGAAGAACGTCACGCCAAGGGCCGCGAACTGGTCAGCCAACTGGTCAAAATGAACAAGCGCTGGATTTCTTTCGGTGGTGGCCATGATTATGGTTACTGCGACAGCACGGCTTTCGTGGAAAACCACAAAGACAATGCCGTTGTTATTAACTTTGATGCGCATATGGATGTTCGTCCCACCGATAAGGGCCTGAACTCCGGCACTCCTTTTCATCGCTTGCTTCAAGAGTTTTCCGGCCATGTGGATTTCGCTGAAGTCGGAATTCAAAACCAATGCAACAGCCAGGCTCATATCGCCTGGGCCCGCAGCAAAGGAGCCGAGATCATCACTTTGGATCAAGTGAATGAAAAAGGTCTGTTGAATTCCTTGAAAGATTTCTTACGCGGCAAAGAAGGCAAAAAGATTTTCTTAAGCGTGGATATCGATGCTTTTACTTCCAACGAGGCGCCAGGTTGCTCACAATCCTGGACAACGGGACTTTTCACTAAAGATTTCCTGGAAGCTCTTCAGTGGATGATGAAAAACCATGACGTGCGCGGCATGGGTATTTACGAAGTCTCCCCGCCTTTGGATTCAGACAAACGCACGTGCAAATTGGCGGCGTTGATTTCGCACAATTTTATCTTTGGTCTTTTAAACAAAGGTTAACTTTATGAATCGCGGTTTTGGCAGCGACAATCATGCGGGTGTTCACCCCAGGATTTTGGAATCATTGGCTCGTGCCAATGTTGAACATGCGCCATCCTATGGAACCGATGAATGGACCGAACAGGCTGTCGGTGCTTTTCGCACGCATTTTGGTGAGCAATCCCAGGTCTTTTTTGTTTTCAATGGCACGGCTGCAAATGTCACAGCATTACGCGCGATCACTCGCCCTTGGCAGAGTGTGCTTTGCGCGGATGTCGCCCACATCAATTTAGACGAGTGCGGAGCCCCTGAACAAATGGGCGGCTTCAAACTGCAAACGGTTCCCACTGTCGATGGCAAATTATCAGTGGAAGCTTTAGAGCAGCAATTCATCCGTCGTGGTGATCAGCATTTTTCGCAGGCAGCCGTTTTAAGTATCACGCAACCGACCGAACTTGGAACCGTGTACTCGATGGAAGAACTGCGCACCTTGATCACTTGGGCACGCGAGCGTAAATTATATGTCCACATCGATGGCGCACGTTTAAGCAACGCCGCTGTTTCCTTGAATAAATCATTTAAAGAATTCACCACCGATCTGGGCGTGGATGTCATCAGTTTTGGTGGCACTAAAAATGGCCTGATGATGGGTGAAGCGGTGATCTTTCTGAATAAAGCTTTGGCGCATGACTTTAAATATGTGCGCAAACAAAGCAGTCAGCTTCCTTCCAAATCGCGCTTTATTGCCTGCCAATTTATCGAGTATTTTAAAAACGATTTGTGGAAAGAGATCTCTCGAAACTCTTTGGATCGCGCTCAGGAACTTTACGAAGCGATCCGCGATGTTTCTGGTGTGGGAGTCCGGGCAAAGCCGACCAGCAATGCGGTCTTTGCCACAATTCCTGCGGCCTGGGTAAAACCCTTGCGCGAAAAATTTTTCTTTTATGTCTGGGACGAAAAAACTTTTGAGTGCCGTTGGATGACATCCTGGGACACGCAAAGTTCAGACGTTCAAAATTTTGCCAATGCTATTAAGGAGCTTTCACGATGAAATACCCTCCGGTTCATTATCACGACTATTTAGGTATCGATAAAATCCTGGGTGCCCAACATCCAAAAAGTGTCGAGTACGGAAAACCGGCTCACGATGAATTGCTATTCATCATCGTTCACCAAGCCTATGAACTTTGGTTTAAGCAGATTCTTTTTGAATTGGATTCGGTTCTGGCGACTTTCCAAAAGCCCACTGTGGCCGAGGAAGAAATGGGTCAGGCAACGTCTCGCCTGGAAAGAATCGTGGCGATTCAAAAATTGATCATGGGACAAATTGATGTTTTGGAAACCATGACTCCCCTCGATTTCCTGGATTTCCGCGACATGCTTTATCCCGCATCGGGCTTCCAAAGCTTTCAATGGCGTTTGATTGAAACCAAATTGGGACTGCGTCTTGGCGACCGTTTGGCTTACAACCAAGCTCCGTTCTGGAAATCCTTAAGCGACGACCAGCAAAAAGAAATGCTAGAGGTTTTAGATAAGCCTTCGTTGTTTGATTCATTGGAAAAGTGGTTGGAGCGCACGCCATTCTTGCAAGGCGAAAACTTTAACTTCTGGGACTCTTACAAACAAGCCGTGAATAAGATGTTTAAAGAAGATATCGCCACGGTTCAGGGGAATTCCCGCCTGCCTGAAGAAGAGAAAAAGAAAACCATCGAAGGTTTGGAAAAATCCCTGCAAAGCTTTGATGCTTTATTTGATGAGGCCGCCTTTAATAAACTTCGCGCGGAGGGTCAGTTCCGCCTGTCCTACAAGGCGATGCACGCCGCTTTGTTGATTCAGCTTTACCGCGACCAACCGATCCTGCAAACGCCATTTAGAATCATCCGAGCCCTTTTAGACATCGATGAAAATATGACCAACTGGCGTTACCGCCACGCGATGATGGCGATGCGCATGTTGGGTAATAAAATCGGCACCGGGGGCTCTTCAGGGCATCAATACCTGGCGGCAGCGACCGCAAAACACAAAATTTTCAGCGATTTCTTTAATTTAACGACATTTTTTATCCCCAGAAGTCAGGTTCCGGCCTTGCCAAAATCGATTTCGGACCGAATGTCATTTCACTACAAATAATTAAGGAGCTTATTTATGGCAAAACAAGTTCAAGCCTTTAATGCAGAAATCAAACAGCTATTGGATATCGTGATCCACTCTCTTTATTCGCATAAAGAGATTTTTATTCGTGAGTTGGTGTCCAATGCCTCGGATGCGATTGATAAACTCAAATTCCAATCTTTGACGCATCAAAGTTTATTGCCAGCGGACTGGTCTCCCGAGATCCGTTTGGAGGGCAATAAAGATCAAGGCACTTTGAAAATCATCGATAACGGCATCGGTATGGACCAGGAAGAGGTCGTTCAATTCATCGGGACCATCGCACGCTCTGGCGCTAAAGCATTCATGCAAATGAATGAAGAAATGCGCAACAAACCTGAATTGATCGGTCAATTCGGCGTGGGGTTCTATTCAGCGTTCATGGTCGCTGACAAAGTGACTTTGCACACCCAAAAAGCTGGCACCAATGAAGGCGTGATTTGGGAATCCACGGGTGATGGCACTTACTCCATCGACTCCGTTCCTCGCCCAGGTGGCACGGGTACGACAATCACTTTGCACTTGAAAAAATTCGCCGAGGAAGAAGAAGTCCAGGATTTCACCGATACGTGGGTTTTGAAATCTTTGATCAAGAAATACTCTGACTTCGTGGCTCATCCAATCAAGATGAAAAACGACAAGGGCGAAGACGAAACTTTAAACTCGCAAAAAGCGATCTGGTTGAAATCTCCCTCTGAAGTGAGCAAAGAAGACCACAAGGAATTCTATCAACACTTGTCTCATGACTTTAACGAGCCTTTGAAAACGATCCACTACCGCGCCGAAGGTACGATGGAGTTCAATGCATTGATGTACATCCCGGCCAAACGCCCGTGGAACTTTAACAACCGCGAAATGGAATACGGCTTAAGCCTTTATATCAAGCGCGTGTTCATCATGGCGGATTGCAAAGAATTGCTTCCGCAGTACCTGCGCTTTGTAAAAGGCTTGGTGGACAGTTCCGATCTTTCCTTGAACGTTTCGCGCGAGATCTTGCAACAAGATCGTCAAGTGACGGCGATCAAGAAAAACGTAACGAACAAGATCTTGAGCGGCTTAAAAGACCTGTTAAATAAAGAACGTACAGAATACGAAAACTTCTGGACGGAGTTCGGCTCGACTTTCAAAGAAGGTCTTCCGGTCGATCCATCCAACAAAGACAAAATTCAGGAGCTTTGCCTGTTCCACTCAACAGCGTCTGATAAAATGACGACGCTTGATGAGTACGTGGCACGCATGAAACCAGAACAAAAGGACATGTACTATATCACGGGTGATTCTTTGTCTCAGGTGGCGAACTCCCCTTACCTGGAAAAACTAAAAGAAAAAGGCTTCGAAGTTATTTTAATGGTGGATCCTGTGGATGAGTGGGTGGTCAACGCGATCAGCACATTCAAAGACAAAAAACTTCAGTCGATCACGGCTGAGGGCTTGAACCTGGACACTGAAGAAGAAAAGAAACAAAAAGAAGAAGAGCTAAAAGCTGCTGCTGCGACCTTGCAACCGCTGATGGACACAATGAAGAAAACTTTGGAAAACCAAGTTAAAGACGTTGTGTTGTCAGAGCGTTTGACGAACACGCCAGTGTGCTTGGTTTCTTCTGCACATGATCCTTCAGCCCATATGCAAAAGTTGATGGCGCAAATGGGTCACGAGTACAATCAGCCCGTGAAGCGTGTGATGGAGATCAATCCGAAGCATCCGTTGTTTGTGAAAATGATGAAGGCTTCGCCAGAACAGCAGGCGAAGTGGTCTGAAATTTTATTCGCACAGGCTTTGCTAAATGAAGGATCTTCGATTCCAGATCCAGTGAAATTCTCTCAGCAGGTTGCTGAGTTGATGATCTCGGCGGTTCACTAGAACACTTCAAGTAAGGACGTACCTAAAAAAGGTACGGCCTTACCTAAAATTTCCTTAAAAGAAAAAGCCCTGGCGATCATTCAAACCAGGGCTTTTTCTTTATTCGTGGACAAGCTTGCCAATTTCACTTCCGCTGCGGTAACTGATTGCGTCGATCCGGATTTCCTAATCTAATCTCCGGGCGGCGATCTTGGATCTGATCTCTTCAAAAAAGGTACGGCCTTACCTAAGATTTCCTTAAAATAAAAAAAGCCCTGGCGTTCATTCAAACCAGGGCTTTTTCTTTATTCGTGGACAAGCTTGCCAATTCCACACCCGCAGCGGTTGCTGCATGCGTCGGTCCGGTTGTGGCTACCGGACAGAATTAGATATAGGCGCTCAATTCTTTACTCATGAAACGTTTGCGCATTTTGATTGTGCTGTTGGTTTCAAGTTTACCCAGACGGCGAGCGATCAAATCGTTTTTTGAAGCTTTCTTAGTCAAAACTTCCGTGGATGCGAATAGCTCTACACCGCTCTCCAAAGTTTCATACAATTCGAATACGTCGCACGCATTCAAGTACTCCGTGCGCACCGCTTGGCCTTCGAAATTCATGTAGGTGTATTGGCTGTATTCTTTCGCATCTTTTTCCGCTGCTTTTACCGCTGCGTTGGCATTAGCAGCTTGAAACAACACCACGCGCTCTTCAAGCAACTCTGCGAAAGTCATTTTGCTTTTTGTAGCAGCTTTCCCCACTGCGCGAGTTACATACAGAGTTTTAACAGCGAACCATTTTTTATTTTTCATTCTTTTTTTTCCCGACTCAAATTCGTAGCAAGAAACCTTCATCCCTAGCGCTACATTAGTTTTCAATTATTTGATTTAACTATTTAGCATTCGTTTGTTCAGCTTTTTAAATCGCAGCCTTTTAGCTTTCAAGCGACTTCACAAACTTAAGCATCTCAGCCGCGTGGCCTTCCGCTTTAATTTTACGGAACTCACCCACGAGCTTGCCATCTTCATCGATCACAAAAGTACTGCGCTCAATGCCCATGACTTTTTTGCCGTACATGTTCTTTTCTTTGATCACGTCGAACAAATTACAAAGCTCTTCTTCTTCATCCGATAGCAGCTGAAACTTAAAGTCGTACTTACAGATAAATTTATCATGCGACTTTAAGCTGTCGCGGGAAACACCGATCACCTCGGTATTTTCCTTTTTAAACTTTGGCAGCAACTCATTAAACTCAATCGACTCGGTTGTGCAACCAGGGGTGCTGTCTTTGGGATAAAAATACAATACGATCTTTTTACCCTTCAGCGAAGACAACGCAAAAGTCTCTCCGCTGGAAGATGGAATTTTAAATGCGGGAACTTTCTTACCCAATTCAATTTTAGCGGCCACTTGGTGCTCCTTGATCATGCAGGATCGGCTGTTGCGGAGGCACCTGCTGGTGTTGCGGTTGCTGCCCCGGCCCCGGTTGTTGCGGCTGATCTGGCTGCCCAGAATCACCCTCGCCCTCCATCGGTTGTGGATTTTCGATAATATTCCCGTTCTCGTCCGTTGGCCAGCCTTGATTAGTCGCTTCAGGATTTGCACTCTCTGCAGCTGGCGCATCCGAAGACGGCGCCCCCTCACCACCAATCACCCCACCCGGTAACAACACAGTCGGTTGATCCATGGGCACCACCACCGGGCCCGCGGGGCTGGCGGCGGCTTTCTGCTGTTGTCCGTCTGCGGGAGCCTGCTCCCCTTCAGCAACCGGCGACTGGCGCGGCGTTACCGAAGGCAGAGGCGATGCTTTTGGAGTGGGCGACGGCGTTGGTGCATAGAGCTCGGTCTCCGTCACCGTGATTTTCCCACTCATCGGCACATCGGCTTCAATTTTTCGAATATCTGTGAGGTTTTCAAAAATCTTACCACGCAGCTTGATCATGTCCTTACCTTCTTTTTGGTAATCATAGACATCCAAGCGAATCATTTGAGTTTTATTTTTATCCTGAGCCCAGTCTTTACAATTCAATCCCAGAAGTTGTTCATCCGAATTGGTGCGTACACGGCAAACGATGGCCTTATTCAAAATCGCCGAGCTCATACCCAAAACTTCCTGCAATCCTTCCGGGTAAAAAGTGACTTCGAATTCCCCTTCTTTTTGCGCATTCAAATAGGCCATGTGTTTCGCCGGAGCTTTGCTGGAGCACTTTTCATACATGTCGAGCTTTTGCGGATAGCCTGTCGTCGACAGGACATCGCGCTTAACTTCGTAGCGATCACAACTGAATAAAGATTTATTCCCGAGCTTGGCATTTTGCTGCGACAAAATCGCCCGTTGAACTTTTCCGAAAGGAGATTTTAAAAGTGCGGGACGCTCGTTGGTTAAAACCCACCACGCCTCTCTGTGGACACTGTCAGCTTGCTCCATCAAATGTGCAAACAAAGCCATCGCTTTGTCCTGAGGACTCACCACCACTTTTTTTGACATATTCACCACGGCTGGAGTCGCCGCCGGCGGCATGCCCTCGACCGCATCCTTCTTACGAACACAAGAGGTTAACAAACCAAAGGAGATCACAAGAGTGAGAAGGATTTTACAAATGTTCATCCCTTAAGTCTTGCAAAGGGCCCGTCTGAACACAAGAATTTCCTTTACCCGTCTCGAACCTTTACTCTAGAATAGAGACTCAGCACAATTGAGAACGTCATCAGGAGGCATCATGGAAAAGATTTGGCTCAAGAACTACCCTCAAGGTATTGGACCTGAAATTGATCCAAATGATTACCAGTCTCTGACGGACATTTATGACGAAGCCGTTCGCAAATTTAGCTCGAGAAAAGCCTTCACGAACATGGGGGTTAGCCTCACGTTTGCCGAGCTGGACCAAAAGGTCAATGACTTCGCCTCCTTCCTGCAAAACGAATTAAAACTCAAAAAAGGCGATCGCATTGCGATTCAAATGCCCAACCTTTTGCAATTCCCGGTCGCGGCCTTTGCCGCCCTTCGCGTGGGTCTCACAATTGTGAATACAAATCCACTCTACACCGCCCATGAGATGCAACATCAGTTCAAAGATTCCGGAGCGAAAGCCATCGTGATCATGGCGAACTTTGCAAGTCACCTGGAAGCAATCATCAAAGACACGGCAATTGAAAGTGTTGTGATCACAGAACTTGCAGATCTTTTCCCAACACCAAAAAGAATTTTGGTGAACTCGGTTGTGAAGTACATCAAAAAAATGGTTCCCAAATACAACATTCCACAAGCTTACACTTTCCGTCAGGCTTTGGAATTGGGAGCAATGCGCCCGCACCAAAATGTAAAAACAAATCACGAAGACTTGGCTTTCCTACAATACACCGGTGGCACAACAGGTGTCGCCAAAGGTGCGATGCTCACTCACAGGAACGTGATTTCAAATATGATGCAAATCCGTGAGTGGATGCGACCAAAACTGGAGGAAGGCCGTGAGATCGCCATTGCTGCCCTTCCGCTGTACCATATCTTTGCTTTGACCGTGAATTGCCTGGCTCTTTTGAAAATGGGCGCCGAGAATATTTTGATCACGAATCCCAAAGACATTCCAGGTTTCATCAAAGAATTGAAAGCCCGCCCTTTCTCGGTGGTTTCGGGAGTGAATACACTCTTCAATGCATTGATGAACAATCCTGAGTTCGCGACGATTGATTTCAAATCCGTTCGTGTGAGCGTTGCGGGTGCAATGACTTTACAAAAAACCGTGACGGAAAAATGGATGAAGATGACGAACTCTGTGCTGGTTGAAGGTTATGGATTGACGGAGGCATCTCCGGTAGTGTCCTGCAACCCGATCGATGGAACAGACCGTGTTGGGACGATTGGTTTGCCAATGCCAAGCACTGACGTCAAACTGATCGACGAGGAAGGGCATGAAGTAAAACAAGGCGAAGCCGGCGAACTTTGCGCCAAGGGACCGCAAGTGATGCGCGGTTACTGGAATCGTCCCGAAGAAACAGCAGCCGTACTCTCAGCTGATGGCTGGTTAAAAACGGGCGACATCGCCACTGTCGATCAGGATGGTTTCTTTAAAATCGTCGATCGCAAAAAAGATATGATCTTGGTTTCCGGTTTTAATGTTTATCCAAACGAAGTCGAAGAAGTGATTGCCTCTCATCCAGGTGTTCTGGAAGTCGCAGCCATCGGTGTTCCCGACGAACACTCCGGCGAAATCGTGAAGGTCGTGATCGTTAAAAAAGATCCAAACCTCACACCAGAAGACGTGATCGCTCACGCCCGAAAGAGCCTGACCGGCTACAAAATCCCAAAACTGGTTGAGTTCCGCACCGAACTCCCAAAAACCAACGTAGGCAAAATCCTAAGACGCGCCCTCCGCGATCCAAAATAAAAAAAGGTCCCTCATTGATCTGTACCCCAAAAAGTAGACATTTAAATAAAAGGGACTACCCTGAGTTTAAGTCTAAAAAAAGGTGCAGATCATGGCAAAGTTGTCCCCTAAAGATCGGGATTCTCTTCAAAAGAATCCCAAT
>JBCNNR010000038.1:0-40095 GCA_039594295.1 Bdellovibrio sp. | reverse complement strand
CGAATACATCAATTACTATAACAACGACCGACCTCAGTGGGCCCTAAAAGGAAAAACCCCGACAGAATGCCGAGGTTCCTTAGAAGTTCCCTTTTTTTAATCCGTCCCTTTTTTGGGGTACAGATCACAAGAGGAGCCTTTTTTTATTTAGAAAGTGCAGTTTTCTGAAGCGCTTTCAAATTTTCCAATCCATTCGGTTGCCCGCGAGTTTCTAAGGACGGTTGTCGCTTTCCTGAATGCTGGTGCATTTTTCTTATCAAACTTGCAGGCATTGCGATAGGCGACTAAAGCCACTTCGTATTTCTTAAGATCAAACGATGTCGTCGCCAAGCCAAGCCAGGAGCGCGCGGATTTAGGGTCTGCCTCTGTCCCTGTCTTAAAGTATTTCAAGGCTTCTATGGAGCTCTTATCCTCTTCCAGAAGGTGTCCATAGGTGTACTGCGCGAATTCAGATTTTGGGAACGTATCCGCAGCCTTTTTCAGGGTGACTTTGGCTTTGTCATCATCACCCATGCCTTTCATGCTTAGACCCAGATTGACATAGGAGTCAGCGCTTTTGGCGTCTTTTTGAATCGCTTCTTTGCAGGAGGTGACGCCAGCCTCATAGGTGCCGTCGTTGGTGTTAATTTCGCAAAGTTTTGCCAGATATTCAGCGCGCTTGCCGATGTGATCGATCATGTCTTGCGCCAGAATACGCATTTCATAATAGTTGGGTGGCTGACGGGTGCCGTACATATTCATCAACGCCAGATAAGGTGGTTCGTACTTTGGGTTTGCCTCGATGGCGAGCTTATAGTTCTCCAAAGCTTCTTTAGGTTTCTTCTGCATCGTATAGGCGTTGCCCAGCAGTGAATAGGCTTCGAAATCCTTATCGTTTTTGCTGATCAAATTATTCAATGCGCGGATCATGTCTCCTGTTTCACCGCGTGCTTCGTGTGCGCGCGCCAATAGCAAGATCGATGGTCGGTCAATTTTGTCGATTTGTTTCCATAACAACAGGGTGACTTTTTCATAGTCTTTCTGGGCATAGAATTCTTCAGCCAGTTGCACCACCAGCTTGGTGTTTTTGGGGTCTTTTTTTATGGCTGCTTTCAGTTGCTCAACCTTTTCCTGTCCAGAGGTCGAGGTGACCGTTCCAGCAATGGTTGATAATGAGACAAAAGGCAAGATGATTACCACGAGCATGTGTTTGAAATTCAGTCTGCTTTTCATATGTTGTATTATGACTTAAATGCGCATGCGAGTGAAGAAATCTAAATATTCAGCTAGACTAAAAAGCAATAGCGGTCAGGCTGTCATTGAGTACGTATTGATGCTGGTCATCTCTGTCTCACTCGTATTGATGTTGATGTCCCAGATCTTTAAGCCGTTTCAAGCATTTGTTCAGTCGTTCATGGGTGACTATATGGCGTGTTTGCTGGAGACCGGCGAACTTCCAAAGCTTGGCGCCGATACGCAGAAAGATAGCGAGTGTAAATTTAGTTTTGAAGGCGTTTCAGGCAACGCATCGAACTCCTCCAATTCCAGCAAATCAGGATCTGACAATAAGAGTGATAGTTCTTCGTCATCTGATAAAAACAGTTCGAAATCCAGTTCAAGTTCTTCAAGCAGTGGTACTTATGCTGGCTCCAATTCTCGTCCGCGTGGCAGCAATGCGATCACTCGCGCACGAGCACCCACGAAAGGTGTTTCCGGTGACTCCGATACCGGCGGAAAAGTGATTGAGATCACCCTTGAGGGCGGTGGTGCAGGTACTTTGTACAAAGCCAAGAATGGGGCTTCCTATTCGGTGGATGGCGGGCGTCGCGTGGCTTCTATTCCTGTGAGCGGAATGACTGAAGAAGAGCGAAAAAAATTGGAAAAAAAAGCTGAGTCAGGAAAAAAATCCACGATTGTTTCTGGAGATATGCCTACGAAGCCAAAGAAAATGGCAGTAAAAAAACCAGAGGCAAGAACAGTTGCAGAAGCACCGGAAGAGCCAGTTACATTTGGAAATTTTATACGTTGGTTATTCATCGCTGCGTTGGTTATTGCGCTTGTGATCTTCCTCGGAGGTCAAGCACTGCAATTCTCTAAGAGTGGTGAAAAATAGTCTGCATCGCGTTTAGAAAAATTCCACATTAAATCTTAAGTTGTCTGTCACCAGCCGGAAGTTCTTGAATCAATCGTTTGTTTCGAGCATACAAGGCACTCGCTGTTTTCGGAGGGGGCCATTCTTGGAAAATGTGATTGAAATCAATCGCAAGAAATTCTTCACAATTGGAGAAGCACGTCAGTTGTTACCGATTATTTATCGGTTAACTGATGAGGCCAATCGTGAAGTAAAGCTTCATGTTAACAGAATTGAAGCGTATTCCGACAAAACGCATCCATCCGTTGTGATTATCGAAGAACAAATCAATGGCATTATTGATCGCTGGCAGGCCAAGATTGAGAAGTTGGGCGCAGAGCCAAAGGGGCTTTGGATGGCCGATTTTGACAGCGGCGAGGGCTATTTCTGTTGGAAATTCCCTGAAACTGAAGTGGGTCACTTTCACGGCTATCACGACGGTTTTTCTGGAAGAAAACCGATCAACAATTAAAAACCCGACTTGAAAGTCCAAGGGGTCAGCGTATATTGAGCGCATGAGAATAGCTCTGGCGCAAATCAACCCCACTCTTGCCGATTTTAAAACCAATAAAGAAAAGATCTTGGACTACGTCCACCAAGCGCAACAAAGAAAGTGCGATATGGTGGTCTTTCCCGAATGTTCACTTTTCGGTTATCACCCCTTCGATCTGTTGGAGCGTGAACAAATAGTCAAAAGGCAAGAAATGGAAATGCGGGATTTGTTGAAGAAAATTCCCAAAGGCATCGCCGTTATTTTTGGTGTGATCACTCGCAATCCAGAAAAAAAGGGCCGACCTTACTTCAATTCCGCGGTATTTGCCGTTAAAGGTCAGAAACCACGTTTTTTCCACAAGCAGCTGCTGCCTACGGGCGATGTCTTTGATGAAGCTCGCTTTATCGAGCCAGGTGATTTTTCAAAAAATTATTTTACCTGGAAAGGCAGAAAGTTTTTCCTGACAATTTGCGAAGACATCTGGGCGTGGCCGGATGCGAAAGGTCACTCGCCTTACAAAGTGAATCCTTTGGCAAAAGTAAAAAAACAGAAAATTGATATGGTCGTAAATTTGAGCGCATCCCCGTACTTTGTCGACAAGATGAAGCAACGTGAATATGTGACTCGAAAAACGGCCGAGTATTTCAATGCTCCTATTCTGTATGCCAATATGGTCGGCGCGCAGGATGAAATTATTTTCGATGGCGCAAGCTTTGTTCTGGATAAAAAGGGCAAAAAGCTTATGACATGTCTTCCGTTTGAAGAAGACTTGAATGTTATTGATCTTGATACCAAGGAAGTTTGGACTAAGAATCCAAAAATTCAAGGTGTGGAAGAGCTTCGTCGTGCCTTGGTGCTGGGCATTCGCGACTTCTGTGCGAAGACCGGAATGAAGAAAGTCCACTTAGGTTCAAGTGGGGGTATCGATTCTGCGGTTGCAGCCGCTTTGGCGGTTGATGCAATGGGACCTGCAAATGTTACGACGTTGGCGTTGCCGGGGCCATATAACGCGCCAATGAGTTTGTCTTTGGCCCAGAGCCTGGCAAAAAATTTGGGTGTGGAATTCAAGGTTGTGGAGATTGCTCCAATGTATGAGCAAGTGGTGAAGTCTTTGGAAAAGGGCATTAGCTTGCAAGGCTTTAGCGTTGTGAATGAAAACCTTCAGGCACGCCTTCGTGGTTTGACCTTGATGGCCTATTCAAATCAAAACAACAGTATGCTTTTAACTACCGGGAATAAGAGCGAATACGCTTCTGGATATTCCACTTTGTACGGAGATATGTGTGGTGGTTTGGCGCCGTTGGGCGATCTGACGAAAAAGCAAGTGTATGCGCTGGCCGAACTTTATAACAAAGAAGGCGAAGTGATTCCTGAAACAATCATCACTCGCCCTCCTTCGGCGGAACTTCGTCCTAATCAAAAGGATCAGGATTCATTGCCGCCATACGATGAATTGGATAAATCAGTGGTTTCCTTGATTGAGCAATTCAAAGAACCAAAAACGTCTTCAGATAAATGGCTACTTCCAATTTTGATGCGCACGGAATTCAAACGCTGGCAGGCGGCGCCGATCTTGAAAGTATCGCCGCATGCTTTCGGTCGCGGTCGCCGCTATCCGATTGCTCACAAAGCATAACGAATCATACCGGAGATATTGTAATTGAAATAAAAAAGGCTGTGTCACCACAGCCTTTTTTATTTTAAAATTTGAAATGAAAATTAAACGCCGAAGAAATCCATTTGTTTTGGCTGGCGCACGATTTGCGGGAAACGCAGTTCAGGTTTACCAGTCAAAGCCACCAAGTTTGCAACTTGAGGAGCCTGGCCGCCGATGGAAATTCTTTTAAGCATGGCTGTGAACATGTGACCCAAGTAAGTCGCATCTTCTTCTGCTCTATGGAAATCAGTTGTTGGAATTTTTAGGTGTTGAACCAAAGTTCCCAATTTATAGTTTGGAAGACCTGGGAATACTTTACGAGCGATTGGCAAGGAGTCCAATACGATCCCACGTGGTGCTTTCGATTCATGCTTTTTTACGTCAGCAGTCAGGAATTGAGCATCGAAGGGAGCATTGTGCGCTACCATGATGTCGTCGCCGCAGAAGTCAGCCAAAGAATCCAACAATGTATCGATTGTCGGTTTGCCTTTAACCATGTCATCAAAAATGCCATTCACTTTAGAAGCGCCTGGAGGAATCGGACGAAGAGGATCGACAAGAGTCGCAAATACGGCCTCAGGCTCTCCGTTAATGAAGCGCACGGCTCCGATTTCAATAATTTGGTCTACGCCAGGTACAGTTCCAGTTGTTTCGAAGTCAAAAGCTACAAATCTCATGGCATAATTGATACAAAATGGCAGAGGGCCTTTCAATGAAAGACTGCCTGTTTAAAGGAGATTTCCGCCGTGAAGCCTAAGTCTGGAAAATATATAACCTTTTTGCCGGACAACATTGATGTCTTGGTGAGTCAAAAGGACCAGAGCGTGTTGGACGTGGCTGTGCGTGAAGACTTGGCATTAGATCATACCTGTGGCGGCTTTGGAACATGCGGTACTTGTCGCATTTTTGTTAGAAAAGGACTCGAAAAACTGCCTCCACGAAATGAAGTTGAGGCCGAAATAGCTGAAGACCGCGGCTTTAAAGATTTTGAGCGGTTGGCGTGTCAGACAGAGCCTTTGGATGGGTTGGTGATTGAAAGACCCACTAAGGATGCACGTAATACGGATTAGTATAAATCCAAGTGAACCATTTCTTGGCATCGGGAATTGGTAACAGCGAAATCACACGGACTTGAACGCGATACACACCGGGCTCGGTGATAGGAAATGAAGTTTCCGGTTGATTGATACGGGCGACAGATTCCCCATTGCGATAAATAACGATTTCAAAAAATTCTTTCGGCGTCGCCGGAAGTTTGATTTTTAAATTCATGCCTTTTTTAAACTTTACTTCAGAACCCATCATGTACGATTGCTTGTCATCATCAATCGTTGCCACGAAACCTTTGGGATCACCCAAGATATCCATCGCCAGATAGAAATTCCCCTGCTTCAGGGCATTGAAAATTTTCGCGCGATCGCCGTTAAAGCTACCTGTTAACTCTGATTTCAGCATCACGTGGTTGCTCATAATCTCAAAGGATCGTTTATAACTTGGAAAGCGGATAAAATAATTTGCCAAAGGAATGGCGCGAGCCGAGGCCTCTGCTCCCGCATAGACGACGATTTTACGTTGGGTGGAGAGCTTATCAAACAAAGCAATTTCGTCAGTCGGCTCCGAATAGAGGCGCAGAAAAGACAATCGCGGGTTGAAAGGATAAATCAAAAAACTCCAGATCGTGGAAAGTTTTGAATCATACCAGGCGCGATTGGAAAGGCTCTTTAAATTCCACAGTTCGAATCCGTCCAGGCCCGAAGGAATTTCACCACTCCAGGTAAAACCCGCCTTGTAGGGGTGGGCAAGAATCGTCAAAGAGTCTTTGTTGGCGCCGGTTTTTTGAGAAAGCAAATCAGACAAAGTAACTTGGGCATCGCCCAAGCTGTTACCAATGCTTTCCTGAGAAAGTGAATAGTAAATCAGTCGTGAATCCAGATAGCTGTACTTACCAGCGGAAAGCACCATCAAGTTTCCGTGATAAGATTCAAAGCTGGTCGGCATGTTGAATAAATTCAAATCCGTGAAAATCAAAAAATCCAGGTTGGCGAGCTTTGCAGAAGTAATAACAAAGCTGGGCGTGGCAGATCCCGAGGAGAGGTCGGTGTGCACATTTAATACGCCCTTGTAATCATAGTAACTTGAAGAATGAGCAGCGCTGAGTTGTCTGGGCACAATCGACGTATCGAACTGATTTAAATAAAATCCGAACAGGAAGTAGCAAACCAGTAAGAATGAAAAAGCGACAAGTGATTTCATGGTCGTGTGAATTCCAAAACAACATAGTCAGGCGCGATTTTTCTAATCTCCTGATAAGTCCATTGTTGTTCGGAAAGCCATTGCGGTAAACCATTGCCTTCGTGCTTCACTAAATAAAACTTGTTCCCCACCGGTTTTGCTTCGGGAAGAGTGTCGAAAAAGTCGAATCGGCTGATGTCTTTCAGCTTAAATACCGGCGTCTTGCTGAAATACCACAGAGAAGATGACATTTGATAAGAGTCGCCATACAGCGGCTGATAATTAGCAGTTTCTTGTGCCAGACTCTGAAAATCAAAAGGTTCGCTGATTTTAGAGTTGATAGTGCGAAACTGGGGAACAAATAAAATCACAATTGCGGTTGCGGTAATAGTCCCAAAAAATCCAATATAGTACTTTTGCCATTGAAGCGTACGAGGATGCATTGCCGCGAGCATAAAGACCGCAGGATAGGCAATGATTGGCCAATTTGCTTCAACCAGTGCTTTGAACGAAGTTCCGAAAAAAAACAACAAAGGCAGCCAGGCAAAATAAATCATGTAGCGAACAGGTTTTGCCGGTTTGGCGCGAATCGCTGCCCATAAAACCAATGGAAAGATAATCAGAATTTGAGCGAGCACATAAGAAATTGTCCACTCTGGATCGTAATGGGGTCTTTCCAGGCCATGCTCAAGTTGAAACCTGAAAGAGGCAAAGTCATTTTGATAATTCCACAGGATCACCGGTAAACAGAAAATCAAACCTGTGATGAGTGTTACTGGAACCCATTTCCAATTCACGTCGTTCCACTTTTTTTCCAACAGCAGATAAAGCAAAAGGCATGGGACAAAGAGAACAATATGGTATTTCGCACAGAAGCCTAATCCCAGAGCTGCGCCTAAAAGGGCGTAACTATGAAGGTCTTTTTTCTCAAGCACTTGATCCAGATAGTAAAGGCTGAGAATCCAGAAAAAAATCACAGGTAAATCGGGAGTCACGATCAAGGAGCCAAACCCTAAAAGGGGCGAGAATAAGACCAAATAAGCCCACAAACGAATTTTTTCGAGATCAAGATGCTTGTGCAAAAGCTTAATGCCGACCCAAATAGCCGCATGACCCAAAATCACTGCGGGCCAGCGAACGGCATTCATAAAAGGCTCAAGAAAATGTCCCAGGGAAAAAAGCCAAGCCACCATCGGGGGATGATCGAAATAACTCAGTTGTAGACGATGAGACCAAACCCAGTAGTAAGCTTCATCGGCACTGAGGGGAATCAGTGCCGCAAGGATTAATTTGACGAAAAGGCTGATCAGCCAAAGTCGTTTCAGGTCTTTCAAGATTAATAACTCAATTTGATGGGCTTACCGAGGTCACCCGGGATACCCAATTCTTTTCCGTTCAGGATCAAGTTAACCGCACCACCGTTTGAGAAGCTGATTTTCAAACCGCTTTTGCTTTTGAAAGTGTGAACTTGCTCCGCAGAAAGTTTAATCTTTTGCGGTTTGCCATTCGGAGAAGAATATTCAATTTCAACCGTATCCAAAGCTTCCACGATCAATTCAACTGGCTTTGGCTTTTCTGGAGTTGGTGAAGCCGATGGTGACGGAGAGGCCGAAGCCGTCGCAGATGCACTAGCTGTTGGCGAAGGCGAAGGTGTTGCTGACGGAGTATGCGTCGCAGACGGCGTTGGAGATGCTTTCGCTGTCTCTGTAGCGGATGGAGTTACTGACGGTGAGGCCTTCGGTGTGGCAACCGGAGTCGCTTTGCTAAGAGGTTCTAATTTTTCAGAATCAGCCTTCGTCATATTTTCCATCGAGGAGGAGTTTGGCGTAGGGCTTTGCGACGTTAGAGGCTCGGTCAGAGTCGGTGTTTCACCGTCAACTGGAGTGACGCCTTCCATAGTTTGTGCAACAGATGGTGGAACTTCGGCCTCTTTGGAATATTTATCGATCATTTTTTTCGTAAAGATAATTAGACCGGCCAGTACGCACAACAGAACAACAGCGACGATTGTTTTCGTGTTGTTCTTTTTGTTCAACGGGGAATAGTCGTTGCTAGTTGATGCGGGCGCCGTCTTACGAATCGGTGTGACAGTCGCCTCTGTGGATTCAGTGGAGTCGCCTTTGCTTTCAACCAGAAGGTCTTTATCCGGAGTCGTGCCTGGACGGATGTAGGGCTGAGGGCGAGTGCTTCCCATTTCCTCGTAAAAGCTTTCCAGAATTTTATCTGCATCCAAACGAAGGAATGTTGCATAGCTTTTTACGAAGCCTCGTAAAAACGTTTTCGCAGGCAGTTGGCTTTCGTCGCCTTCTTCGATGGCTTTTAAAACTTTGCTGCTGATTTTAAGGGACAAAGCCACTTCATTCAGAGAGAGGCCTTTTTCTTCGCGTGCTGCCTTTAGAATCTCACCTGTTTTCTTCATTATTGTCCCTTTCGAATCAGATCCAGCATGCCCTTGGCTTTGTCACGGTATTTGCCATCAGGATAGTAACGAACGATTTCTTCAAAACGTGCAATGGATTTGGATTTGTCGCCAACGCGGTAGTATGCCAAAGCGCTGTAATAATGAGGCTCGTCGATCAGAAGTTTCTGACAGAAGCCAATAGCGCGATCTAAAGCTTCTGTGGCCTGTGCGTATTTTTTTTCTTCAAAAAAAGCTCGACCATAGTATGAATTGGCCCAGCAATCGTCAGACTTAACTTTCAAAACATTCAAAAAAGCGTCTTGTGCTGCCGGATATTGCTTTTGATTGAACTTGGAAAGCCCATAGTTTGTATAGGCCTTGTCGATTCCTGGATAAGTCAAATCGTTCAGAACAAGTGTAAGTTCTTTGTCGGCTTCCGCAAATTTGCCTTGTTCAATAAGCACGCGTCCCAAATTATTGCGGGCATCCGAGTACTTGGGATTCATGGTAACGGCTTTGCGGAACTGTTTTTCTGCAAGATCATAGCGTTCGCGCAGGAAGAGCGCCTGTCCCAAACTGTTGGGGATCGCGGGATTCGTGGAATCCAGTTCCTGAGCTTTTTGAAGAGCGGAAATGGCGTTTGGATAGTTGCCCTCTTCGATAAAGGCATTGCCCATTCGAAGATACAATTCTGACTTCTCTTTGTTCTGACTCCAACTTGCACAGCCAGCCAAGGCAAGCATGCAAGCAGCGATAATCCATTTACGCATGTCTAAAAAGGTATCATTAGAGAGCTAAGAGTCAACCCTGAGCTCAGCAATAGTCTCTACATGGTCTGTCTGAGGAAACATCTCAAATGTTTGCACTCGCTCGAGGCGGAATTTTTTGCCGAGCTTTTGCGCCCATGCAAAGAACCATTTCAGATCTCGCGCCAGGGAAACAGGGTGGCAGCTGATGTAAATGATCTTTTTAGGAGCCGCAGCGGCCAAAGAGCGCATGATATACTCACTGGCACCCGCGCGGGGAGGGTCCAGGACGACAAGGTCCTGATTTTGAATGGTCGCCCTGCGCATATAGCTTTCAACATCAGACATGAAGTAACGAAGGCGCTTGTCCTTGTTTAAACCTCGACCTCGCTCAACGAGTTTTGGATTCAATTCAACCGCCGTCACCTGGGCGGATTTATATTTCTGCATCAGCGGAAAGGTAAAGTTTCCTGATCCTGCATAAAGGTCAAAAACCTGTGGATATTCAAAATCGCCGGCCCAATTTAAAGTGGTCTCTAACAAATGTGGATTCTGGAAACGATTTACTTGAGAAAAGCCGATCCCGTCGTCCTCGTCGGTGATCAAGCCATAACGAACTTCCTCGTTTTCAGAAATATACATTTCCAGACGAAGCAATTCGCGGGACTTTTTGTCGGCGGCCCATTGGCGAACTTCTGAGAATTTTTCCGTCAGAACTTCTTCGGTAATAGGGCAGTCGTCGATTTCGACGATCTCATGGGAGTTTCTTGCAAAAAAACCGAAGCGACCGTTGTGGAACTTTGGTTGAATGCGGTTGCGATATCTGAAAGAGCGAGGACTTGCCTGCAAGGGCAGATACTCAAAATTTAATTCCGGATTGAATTTCTTTAGAGTTTCCAGAACCAACGCTTCTTTTTGATTTCTTTGCTCGTCTTCGGTGATTTGTTGCCAATTACAGCCACCACAGACATCGGCAACAGGGCACGGAGGAGCTCGCCGAGAGGGGCCAGGTTCTAGAATTTCAACGATGCGAGCCTCGGCGAAATTTTTTTTAGCTGTGGTGATTTCGACTAAAAGTTCATCCTGGGGTGCCGCTAGAGGCACAAAAATAACAAGGCCATCGTGGCGGGCAATGCCCGCGCCTCCGATGGCCATTTTCTCGATCTTAACTGGGATGCGAGAATTTGCAGTCACAGACTACACGTTGCAGATTTCGTGTTTTTCGAAGAACAATGCAAGTTCGCGAGCAGCTGATTCAACAGAGTCAGAACCGTGAACTGCGTTTTCACCAACGTTGTCGCCGAATTTAGAACGGATAGTTCCTGCGTTAGCTTTTTTAGGATCAGTTGCACCCATGATTTCGCGGTTTTTCAAAACTGCGCCTTCACCTTGCAAGCACATCAACATAACTGGACCAGAAGTCATGAAAGAAACTAGTTCGCCGAAGAATGGACGAGCTTTGTGTTCAGCGTAGAATTCGCCAGCTTTATCAGCAGACAAAACAACGATTTTAGCAGCAGCGATTTTCAAACCGTTTGCTTCAAACATGCTTACGATGTCACCGATAGCATTTTTTTTCATAGCGTTTGGTTTAATGATTGAGAATGTTTGTTCGATAGCCATTAGGTATCTCCTTGTTATTTACAAATTGTGTAAGTGATTTCAAAAAATTCTGGTGTCTTGTTGAATTGAGTTACGCAGTCCCACTGGCGCACTTGCAGTGTGATTAAATTGCGGATCTCAACCAATGTTTGGATCGCCGTTCCTGTGGAATCATCGGCTGTTGTAAAGCCTTGCCCCTTAACGACGTAACGGAAGTCAGGATTTGATAGATTCAAAGTTTCTTCGACATCGTCCATTGCCATAATAGCAACTTCCTTGATGGCGCCTGCATGAGCTGTCGTCGATGCCAAAAGCAAAGCCATGACAAAAAGCTTCTTCACAGTGGTCTCCCTTTTTTTAAGGTCCTCTTGTTAGCCTTTCGGGGACCCCACTGTCAAGCATTCCGTCCTAGTTTCGCAAGTTTACGTATTCCTCTAAGGCATTGATAATATGGTACAAAGAGCTGGATTTAGAAGAATTTCCAGAAAAAGTATCCTGAGCTGAAAGCTGGTCGTACCACATGCCTTTTTTAGGGGTTTCAAAGAATTTAAACAGAGTGTCCATGCCGTCGTCGGCCCCCTTATGGTAGGCAGCCCTTTCAGAAGCCGGCACTTCCGTGGCCAGACGAACCGCCGCTTTAATGCGCTCACATTGAGGCCAGAAACGTGAGGAGGTCAATTTAGGCGTGAAATCACTCCACATTTCATCATAAGCGATTTTGCGAACAGGATCGGTGCCGTGTTTTTCAGCTAAAAGGAAAAGACCATGGCGAGTGGCCTTGCAGTCTTTGCCAGTCAGATCTTGATAAAGAGAGAACAACCAAGACCATTCAAATTGGTGGCCCGGCTCATAGATAAAGCGACCATTTTCGCGAAGATGATTCCAGTTTTCATCGAAGTACTCGCCCAAGACGCCGGTCTTTGGATCGATGAACTTGTTAAGGGCAAGCTGAGCAAGCTCATCGCCCAACTTCCACCATTCTGGATCTTTATCAATTTGCATCCAGGCGATTGCAGATTCAAACATGTGCATGTGGGGATTTGATTTATAGGAAATAGTTCCCTTTTCATCCAGTTCTGTGAAACCGCCCGCTTTTACGCTGCGCTCGCGATAAAGATATTTCACCAATTCTTTTGCGCGCGTTTTGTATTCGGGTTTTGGATCCATTTGATATGCTTGTGCCAAGCCGAACAAAGCAAAAGCTTGAGTGTAAAGATCGGGATTTAAACTTTTTGGAGAGCCATCGGGGTTAACCGAATAAATAAATGCACCTGAGGGTTGCGAGAATTTTTCAACCATGTATTTGGTGCCTTGTTGAACAGCGAAAGTTGCAACATCTTTCGCAACAGTTTTCATGCGCAGACCCGTCAGGAAAGAATAAATTTGTCGCGACTGAACCATCGCACGACGAGGAAGGTCCATCGGTTCGCCTTCAAAGGTCAGACTTTCCACAAAGCCGCCATTTTTTCGATCAATGCCCTTTTCACTCCACAGTGGAAAAACATTTTGTGTAAGCCAGTTTTTGGAAAATTCGATTCTTTGAGAAACGGTATTTGACATAAATATTCCTGGGTTTCGACGGATTATAGCGATACCTCAGGATTCAATCCGATAAGTAATTAAAGGGCAAATATTTTCTCGCAGCGGATGCCGCCAAGGCTTTGTTGAACACCCTTCATAAGCTGATATCCCTGTGGCTGGGAGCGGCGCTCGGGCACAGTATCAACTAAATCTTCGCTTGAGTCCAAAGCGACTTTGGATATTTCAAGGAAACTCTTTTTGCTTTCAATCAATGCTGCAACTTCTTTTTCTTTGTTGAAGAAAATCTCATCGACGGGCACCTCGCGCTTGCTGTGGTTTGCCGCTTTACTGCGAGTGTACAGTTGATACCACTCAACGGGTGACAACTCTAAAGACTGGATTACTTCCATAGCGACTTTTTTGAAGTTCGCTAATTTGTGCATATGGAGTGGGCCCACGAATTGGCCACCAGAAATCTTATCGAAAAAGACCTTAGCTTTTAAACTGGAGTTTTGCCACTCACGGCTCTTAACAATAAGATTAGATGTCGCAGCGTTCGTTGCAATATTTGTCAGGACGTTTTGAAAGATGGAGCGAACATCAAAGAACGCCGTGCGAGTTACTTTTTGCCCCGATAGCTCGGTATTGCTGATGGCTTCGTCCTGATATAAAGCCAAAGTCGCTTTGTAGAATTCATCTTTCAATTGAGGGGACAATCCTTGCATTTGCACTTCGGTTAAACCCAAGCGTCCCAACCAGATGTCTTTGAGAGTGTTCTCATAGGTCTCCTGAAATATTTTTTCCGAGGACGAGCTGATTTCTTTAGAAGTCTTTCGGGAAATGAGTTGTGCTGTTTCGGACAAGTACAAAATTTTATCAAGAGACATCTTAAAGTGATCTGTTTGATTTTTGTATTTTAGACGTTTGAACAGATAACTATATTGCTGATGATTGGCGTCCAAGTAACGGAAGGTACCCATGTCGATCGTGGCACCGCGAAGTGTTCGGTTGCCATGGGTAGGACTGCCGTGGACGGCATGAAGGTCAAAGTATCTTGCTGATTCCTCCGCCAAATTTACTGTGAATTTTTTCATAAATTCGCGGATGTCGTCGTTAATTCCAAACTCTCGTTTCATCGCATAGTTGAATATCTTTTTGAAGTTCTCGGGGTTGTCTGCGTGATAGGATAAATGAGCCACTCGTAATTGGTCCCCGGCGCGCAAGGTGATCGTCGCATTTTCCATTTTACCGGTGTATTTGTTGAGCTTTTGCTGAGGAATTTCAATCACTGCTAAATCGACGGTGCTATCTAAGCCATTGCGGAAATTAGCTTCGCTATGAATAAAGCTGTGAATGGCTTCAGTCATGGATTGGAGGCCGTCTTTATGACCACTGTCTGAATGATTCTCCCAAGCGAGGGGAGTGGGGCCGATTCCCTTCAAAACGAAATCGACGCCAAAGTTACCCGAGCGAGATTCCCCGGTCCACACAGCTCTACCATCCCCCAGGGCTCCGCCGGGTTCTTTTTTTCCGCTGTCCAGATAGTACGTTGCCATCATGTGAGTCGTGGGGTGCTCTTTATTCACAAACAGAGCGAAATTTTTTAAGATCATTTTTTCGAGGGCCGCTGGATCTTCTGGAATTTCTAAGCCCAGGCGTTTCGCGGCATCTTTGTTAAATAAGACCAGGCGTGCGCCTTCGACAGGAGCCAGTGGAACATCGATATAAAATTCCGAACCTAAATTTTTCAAAGAATGCTGGGAATTTGCAATTTCAGACCAGTCTGTGGCGAAGACAGGGGCGGGCCCAATCAAAAACAGCGTGGCTACGAGCGCAGCGGCACGAAAACTGAGTTGTCTCAAAATGAAACAAATGGAGAGGGCCTTCATCGACGAATATAAAAGCAAGCGTTGTGCCGTGGAAAACCGCCCTGGCGAGGAAGGTATTTGTTCTTGTTTTCAGAGTGACTTTTTGGGCCTAGAAACTTTTTGTTTTCGACAGAGATCAGAAGGATTTTATGACGAAATAGGGAATCACGACGTAAAGAGTGATGTCTCGAACGAGGTAGTAGCTGACGATGACAGCGAACATCTTCCAGCCGTATTTTTTACGGAGGGCTTTAAATCCGCCTTCTTTGTAAGTCTGCCGAACATTTCTAATCACAGCAATTTCCTGCAAAGGTTTCTGACTCTGCTTAAAGGATACAACAGCTCGCACAATGAGAGCACTATGACGTTCAACAATATCATTGAGTTTTTATTTGGAATTACCCTCTTGCCTCTGGAGTGGAGAGGGGATAAACGGGTTGTTAAGTTAAGGAGTCCCTATGAAAGCATTGATCCTAGCCGTTTTGGCGCAGTTTCCAGTATTTGCATTGGCGTCTTTTACCCAGTTGAATTGTTCGACAATCACGGGTGATGCTGTTCGTATTCAGACGGATCGTGGTGTTGATCCGCAACATCCTTGGATTGGATTTAGCACGATCAATGCGCACCTGACTGTTAAAGAAGCTCGCGCAAACAACCCATATAAAACCGATATCGTACTGTCTCCGATTCAAGACAGCACTGATTTGAATATGCGCGGCGATGCTTCTCAGGGCGGGGTTTATCTACAACTTTATCCACAGATCGTGAATGGCCAAGCGACCGGGAAATACACAGGACAGTTGTTTGTGAATGACCTGGATCAACGCCGTTACTTTGATTTCCGCAGCGAAGGTCGCGAGCCAGGTTTGGTTTGTCAGTAAACTAGTGGCGTCCTTTTTTAGCTTCAGCTGCTGATTTGGTGGCTGAGCTTTGATTTGGGTCTAACTGATCTGAAAGTTCTGACTCGATTTTTTTACAAGCGCTATAGTCTTTCAATAAAGTCTGAAGCGAGCTTGGAGTGCTTCTCATGACGGGAGGAATAGCTCCACCATTTGCGTAGGCCAACTCTTTGCTGCTCTCATCCATCAACTGATCGACACCATCGCGGCTGTAATTGATTCTACTAGAAATATCAGCACACTCTTTTATCTTTTTTAGATCTACGTCGAATCCCTCAGATTCGACTTTGCCGATGAGCTCTTTGCAAGTGTTGGCTGTTTGTCCATCACAAGATGTGACGAGTGCCGTTCGTAGTACTTTGCATTGAACTTGTCCCAGAACTTTGCCGTTTTGATCAAGCTTGGTGTACTGAAGAGATTGTCCTTTGCTGTCGCTATATATGCGGCTGACAGATTCTGGCTTTTTATCTTTCTTTTTATAAACGATTTTGTAATAGGGATAAGTTCCCGTTTTGTTCTTTTCGTAGATTTCAGTTCCAGTGGATTTTACAACGGACTTATAGCCGTCCGCGCCTAACTCCAAGCCCGATTTTCCGAAGCCATAAAGGCTAACTGGGTCGACCGCAAAAGCTGTTGAACTAAAAACCGCACTAAACGTAAGAATTTTGCAAAGATAAGAGATTGTTCGCATAAAACCGTTATCGGTTTTTTTGTTGTTTACATAAGTAAAACTCGACCATAAGCTGGGCGCATGAAACGCGGTTTAGTCCTCTCACTTTTGATCCATGGTCTTATTGGCGCAATGGCCGCGTTTGTTGCTTTTCAGGAGCAAAAATCAGCACCCCAAACTGTGCAAATCGAAGTGATCGAGAAGGCTGTTCCGAAAAGTGTCGCGGGTCTGGGTCAGGTTCATAAGGGTTCACAGACTCAGAGAAATACCAAGGCTCAGAGTCCTAATCTGTTTGGCTCCGGTTATGTGATTGACTCTAAAATCAAACCTTCTGATATGGAGCGGCCGGAATCAGATTATACTGATCATGCGAATTATATCGGCGACGCCGAAGGTTTTATTTCCGACGGGAACCAGTGGTCTTACTTTCAACAAGTCTTTCAAAAAATCGACGAGCAATTGCTATTTGATTCATTGTTGGCGCAGTATGGGCATTTTGGAAATGTCTATGTTGAATTTGAAGTGGACGAGCAAGGTCACTTTGTCGAGCGGGGTTTGAGAGTCACTGCTGACGACGCGATTTTAAAAGTTCATGCGCTTCGCGCGTTGATTAAGGGCCTGCGCGAGACTTTTGATAAAACCAAGTGGAATCCCACTGGGAAAAGTCAGATCTTTCAGGCGCAGTTCAGTTTTCTGTATGAAAAATACGGTGACAATTCCAGAAAGCAAACAGCGTTTGCAAAACCCGTGTTGAAGTTTACTCGGACAACATCTGAAAAAACCATTCCTACCAATTTAAAAGAACACCTACTAAACGGCGGAGTGGATTACGATCTTTTCGCAGCGACAGAACGCTGGCAGAAATACAACAAACGCAAAAAACTCCGCGAGCAGGAGTTCGATCCGTTTTCTACTTACAAAGCGGACCCGTTGTATAAGCTATAACTATTTTAGATAAGATTTCTAATCTTTATCGTGATGGCTTCAGTTTGCTTTCACTTGGGTATGATCGTCCGACGGGACTCCTTACGAATCTGAATTCGAGCAACATCAATTCAAGTTACAAGTATTCTGAATACGGCGAATTAAACGAGCAGAACACATTGGTCGGTGGATCGGTTGTCTATAGTGCGATTTACACTAGAGACAAATTGGGTCGTATTGAATCCAAAAAAGAAAATATTTTGGGCCAAGTTTCGACTTTCATCTATGGTTACGATTTGGCGGGCCGCTTGGTATCGGTCAATAAAGATGGGCAAATTAATAGCTATCAATTCGATGACAACGGAAATCGTATTGGTGGAACTGTTCGCAATAAGGCGATTTCTGCTCAGTATGATGAACAGGATCGAATGGTTTCATACAGCGGCATGCAATTCACGCATACACCAACTGGTGATTTGGCTTCGGAGATCAATAATTCCACCGGGGAGATTTCGTCCTTCCAATACGATATTTTCGGGGGGCTTCGCTCAGTCTCGAAATCCAATAAACCGGTAGTGACATTCAAATATGATGGTGAAAATCACCGTGTCGCGAAGTTTGTGGATGGTGTTTTTAACAAGGGCTATCTTTATAATACCTACGGTGAGCTTGTTGGTGAGTTGGATGAAAACAAACAATTGATCGCACAATACGTCTATGTGACCGGTACCCATAGCCCTGATTATATGTTCAAGGGTGGTCGCGACTATATGTTCGTGAAAGACCAACTGGGATCGATTCGTCTGGTTGTTGATATGGAAACTGGAGACATTGCTCAGAAAATTACTTATGATGAGTTTGGTGTGGTTCTCGAGAATACGAATCCTGGGTTCCAGGTTTTCGGGTATGCTGGGGGGCTGACTGATACGAATACGAACCTTGTGAAGTTCGGTGCTCGGGATTATTCGGCTGAGTATGGAAGATGGATTGAGAAGGATCCGATTCAATTCGACGGTGGGGATTCGAATCTTTTCGGATATGTGTCCCAAGATCCGATTAACCATATTGATCCCCGAGGTCTGGCTTCAAAAAAATATCCGTTGCCGCCAAGTGGAGACGACGACGATGATGACGAGCCTATTCCAAAAATTCCCGAACCCAATGCTGGGTCGGCGATAGCGGATGTGATATTGATTAAACTGTGTTCAGAGGGGAAAGCAAATAAATATTTATGTCACGAGAAATATGGATTTCCTCTCCCCGAGGAACCAAAGCCATCACCATCGCCTGTGATAAAGTGCAATCCTATCTTGCAATGTTGTCCAAAGAATTAATCTGGAGGATTTCGTGTTAGAGCGAATGATTAAATATTCATTCTATTATCAAGTAGCAGCCTTTATTGTGCTGATATCTTTAGAGGCGATAATTTTATTTCAGTTATTTGCGTTTAATTTGGAAGTTGTCTCGATAGCGAGAATATCCGCCTTATTGAATCTTTGTGCTAACTTTTCTCTTGCAGGATTCTATTACAGCGCTGGAAAACTTAATTGTGGAAGACAAAAGGTGAAGTTTTGGGGTAATGCTTCGATTTGTTCGATGGCCATTTTCCAATTACAGCAGATATTTTATAAAGCGCCCAAGAGTCCCTCAGCGGCGATTTTTGAGAATATCGATTCTTCCTCGGCGCTCGTGAATTTCTTGATCGCTGTTAATGCCTGGAAACCTATAATTTATAGAGTATTAGACGTTTTTTCTTCTACGCCAAACTTGATCATACTGATCGTAATGTATTTGCTCGTTCTAGAGAAAACCGTAAAGGCAAAGGTGCCGCGATAACGAAATGACGTTTGAGGCTGAGTTTCATCCGGCGTTGACCAAATCTTTAATGCGCAAAATGCGTTCAGGAAAATAACTTTAAGAATATAAACACCCAGAGAGAAGTCGACTATTTGATCCGACATTTAAAGAGGAAATAAACTTGAACGAGAAAGATAAGAACGCACTGGGAGCGGTTATAGCTGTAAGAGAGTATGGCCTGAAAGATGGAAAGAAAGTGGTCTCCATTGGGCAGCCATTGAGATTTACTGGCGCGAATGACTACTACTGTCCGTATCAAATCGTAGGAATCGGCGATGGGTTGGTTCAGAGAGCAAGTGGAGTGGATGCAGTTCAGGCCTTAATTCATGCGCTGAAAGCTATCGGAGTGAGGATTGTCAGTTCGAGCGAGTATCAAGCGGGGGAAGTTATCTGGTTCGGTCGAAAAATTGAGATGGACGAGTTTGGTATTTTGCCAGAAATTCCATTACCCAAACAGACCTAATAAATGCCATGACTGACGTGACTATCGATCTTCCAAAAGACGTTTATTCCAAAGAAATTTTGCATAGATTTATTCATCTAATCAGTGGAAGTCTAATTCACATTCTAAGCATTAGATCGAATGAATTAAGAATTCGTATCATTGAAACTATTCGACCCGTGACCGATGACTTTCAAAACTTTGCGTACATCAAAATTGAACTTTCCAAAGATAAAACGAATGCGATCCCTCAAAAGGAGATTTTTGCTTTAGAGACTCTTTGCAAGCAATCCTTAAGCGACGAGTTTGATGGTGTTACGGAAACAAAATTTCCTGTGATGATTGAGATTAGCTCGAAATAAAAAAACCCACGGTTCATCACCGTGGGTTTTTAGTTTTAAATTGTACCCCAAAAACTACTTCTTAAGCATAGATTGCATCGTCGTTCCCATGTCCGCAGGGGAGCGAGAAATTTTGCAACCAGCAGCTTCTAGAGCTGCGAATTTTGCTTGAGCCGTACCTTTACCGCCGCTGATGATCGCGCCGGCGTGACCCATACGTTTACCAGCAGGAGCCGCAGCACCAGCGATGAACGCCGTCACAGGTTTTTTGAAGTGATTTTTGATGTATTCAGCAGCTTCTTCCTCTGCAGAACCACCGATTTCACCGATCATGATAACGCCGTCAGTGTCTGGATCTTCATTGAACAATTTCAAAACGTCGATGAAGTTTGTGCCATTCACTGGGTCACCACCGATACCTACGCAAGTAGATTGACCGATACCCAAAGCCGTCAATTGACCAACAGCTTCGTAAGTCAATGTACCGGAACGTGAAAGAACGCCGATACGACCTGGCTTATGGATGTGACCTGGCATGATACCGATTTTGCATTCGCCTGGAGTGATAACGCCTGGGCAGTTTGGACCAACCAAACGAGTGCGTTTACCCTTCATGTATTCTTTAACTTTAACCATATCAAGAACCGGGATGCCTTCAGTGATACAGATCACAAGATCCAAATCAGCATCAACCGCTTCCATGATAGAGTCAGCCGCGAATGGAGGTGGAACGAAGATCACAGAAGCATTGCAACCCGTAGCTGCTTTTGCTTCTTTCACAGTGTTGAACACTGGAAGACCGATGTGAGTCGTGCCGCCTTTACCCGGAGTCACGCCACCAACCATTTTAGTTCCGTATGCCAATGCCTGCTCAGAGTGGAAAGTCCCTTGAGCACCAGTGAAACCTTGGCAGATTACTTTTGTGTTTTTGTTAATAAGAATTGCCATGTTCGCTTATCCTTTAATCGCAGCAACGATTTTCTTAGCTGCATCAGTCAAATTGTCTGCTGGAGTGATGTTCAAGCCAGACTCTTTCAACATTTTTTTACCAAGTTCTACGTTTGTACCTTCAAGGCGGCAAACAAGTGGAACTTTCAAACCAAGCTCTTTAGAAGCAGCGATCACACCTTCTGCGATGATGTCACATTTCATGATACCACCGAAGATGTTAACCAGGATGCCCTTAACGTTTTTGTCTTTAAGGATGATTTTGAACGCTTCAGTTACTTTCTCTTTGTTAGCGCCGCCGCCAACATCCAAGAAGTTTGCAGGCTCAGCGCCGTGCAATTTGATGATGTCCAAAGTCGCCATCGCCAGACCCGCACCGTTTACCAAGCAACCGATGTTACCATCAAGTTTGATGAACGCGAGGTCGAATTTAGAAGCTTCAATTTCAGAAGGCTCTTCTTCGTTAAGATCGCGCATTTCAACGATGTCTGGATGTCTGAACAATGAGTTTGAATCGAAGTTCATTTTTGCATCCAAGCAAAGAACATCACCCTCTTTAGTAACAACCAAAGGATTGATTTCCGCGATTGAGCAGTCAGTTGCGATGAACGCGTTGTAAAGACCAGAGAAGAATTTAACAGCTTTGTTAACGATCTCTGGAGCCATTCCGATTTGGAATGCCAACTCGCGTGCTTGGAAAGGCATCAAACCAACAGTTGGATCGATGTCGACTTTTTTGATCGCGTTTGGATTGTGTTCAGCAACTTCCTCGATATCCATACCACCTTCAGAAGAAGCCATCATCGCAGCTCTTCCAGTTGCACGGTCGATCAAGCAGGCAACGTAGTATTCTTTAGCGATGTTGCAACCTTGTTCGATGAAAACTTTTTGAACAACTTTACCTTCTGGGCCTGTTTGGTGAGTCACCAAAGTCATGCCGATCATTTTCTTAGTGTAGTCAGCAACTTCATCCAAAGACTTAGCAACTTTAACACCACCGCCTTTACCGCGGCCACCAGCGTGGATTTGAGCTTTTACAACCCAAACAGATCCGCCGATTTCTTTAGCAGCAGCAACTGCCTCTTCAGGAGAGTGAGCAAGCTTACCTTTAAGCGTTGCGACTCCGAACTTTCTCAAGACTTCTTTGGCCTGATACTCATGAATATTCATTATTTACTCCAGATATTTAACACTTGCGTTTGATGACTCATTCAATATCAAATCATAGAGAGAAACAAGGATTACCGCTCGGCGCAGGACTGTTG
Source organism: Bdellovibrio sp. (assembly GCA_039594295.1). Classification (GTDB taxonomy): domain Bacteria; phylum Bdellovibrionota; class Bdellovibrionia; order Bdellovibrionales; family Bdellovibrionaceae; genus Bdellovibrio. The sequence goes on along the minus strand of JBCNNR010000038.1, from coordinate 18,119 downwards.
GAAGGTAGGGAATATGGGGAGTATTTTACGTTTGGAAAACGTCTCTGTGACTTTTGATTCACAGGTGGTCTTGCGCTCCGTAAATCTCGATATAAAGTCCGGCGAAGCATTTGTTATAGTTGGCCCCAGCGGGCAGGGCAAAACGACTCTACTAAAGACCTTAGCAGGTCTCGTAACCCCTCAAGATGGCAAAGTTTTTGTTGAACAAAGCGACTGGATAACGCTAAGCAATAAGGAGCGCCTACCGCTGCTTAAAAAGATGGGAATTCTGTTTCAAAAAAATGCTCTTTTTGATTCCCTGACGTGCCTTGAAAATATCTGCTTTCCTTTGCGTGAGACCACGGAACTGACGGAATGGGAAATAACAAAGAAAGCTGAGAGCTTCTTGGATGCTGTGGGTATTCCGCACGCGCGTGACTTATATCCTGATGAGATCAGCGGTGGCATGCAAAAGCGCCTGGGAATCGCGCGGGCCTTGGCTTTGGATCCCAAGATCATTTTTTATGATGATCCGACTGCGGGTTTGGATCCGATCACATCTAAGAAAATTATTGCGTTAATTAAAACACTCCAGCAGCAAAATAACTCGACGATTGTGGCGATCACGAATGATATGAATCGTGCTTATCAAATGGCTGATCGAATTGCGATGGTTGTAGATGGTGAAGTCATCATCACAGGTTCACCGAGCGACACCGAAAATCATTCTGATCCTCGAGTGCGACAGTTTGTCCGCGGTCTTCTGGAAGGACCCCTGACGGCGCTTGACCCTGTCTTATAAGAACCCGTAAAATTTCGGAGTGATTGAGTTTAAAAAGATCGTCAAAAGATTTGGAGACCGCACAGTTCTAAATGGACTTTCTGCGGTTATTCGCGAAGGCGAAATCGTTTTTATTCTGGGAACCTCTGGGACGGGCAAGTCCGTGCTTCTGAAAAATCTTGTGGGCCTGTTAACTCCTGACGAAGGAGAAATCTGGATCGATGGTGAAGAGGTTTCAAAATTCACCGAGGAACAATATCTACCTATTCGTAAAAAATGCGGAATGGTGTTTCAACATCCCGCCCTTTTTGATTCTCTGACAGTCTTTGAAAATGTCGCCTTTGGTTTGCGTCGCCATTATAATTATTCTGAAGAAGTGATTCAGGAAAAGGTCATGAAAGCCTTGCGCCTGGTGCATTTGAAAGACGTCGAAAGCAAACTGCCAGCGCAAATTTCCTATGGAATGCAAAAACGCGTGAGTCTTGCTCGGACGATTGCTTTAGATCCAAAAATTTTGTTGTTCGACGAGCCAACGACGGGGCTGGATCCAGTGACAACCACAGCAGTGAATCAATTGATTCTGGATCTTTCGCGCACGTTGAAAACGACTTCGATTGTTGTCAGTCATGACATGAACTGTGCCCTATCCATCGCAGACCGAATTATCGTTTTGGATAAAGGACAGATTGTCGCCATGGGTACGCCGACGGAGTTGAAAGCTTCAAAAGTTCCTTTGGTACAAGACTTTTTGGAAGAGGTTCTGGCATGATGACACTCGCAGTTCATATACTTGATGAAATCGGCGGGACTCTTTTGTTTTTGCAGAAAATTCTGCAGACGATTTTTGTCAAAAAACTAAAATCACATGAGATATTCGTGCAGATTTGGAAGGTTTCAACCGAATCTTTTCCCACGACTGCAATGGCGGGATTTTTTGTGGGTGCAATCATGGCCGTTCAGTTCGCAATGCCCATTCGTGAGTTTGGTGCCTTGGGATTTTTGGGCGGACTCGCAACGAGTGCCACTTTCCGTGAAGTTGGACCGATGTTGATTGCGTTTATGCTAAGTGGAAAAGTGGGCGCATACACCTCGGCAGAGTTGGGTACGATGCGTGTAACCGAGCAAATCGATGCCGTTCGCTGCTTGGGTGCGGATCCCATGCAGGAAATCATTGTTCCGCGGTTTGTGGGTATTGTTATCTCAAGTTTTTTTCTGTTGGCAGCGGGCTTGATGATGTCTGTATTTGGCGGAATGGCCTTGTCGCAAGCCTTTGCCGGAGTCAGTCCTGAAGAGTATGCGCGACATATTCCTACGATTGTTCATCCTCTTTCCATACTTAGTGGCATGATAAAAAGTCTGGTTTTCGCGGTCGTTTTAGCCACTATTTGCACTTACAAAGGCTATACCGCAAGTGGTGGTGCCAAAGGTGTGGGGCGAGCGGTGGTGGCAACGGCGGTGACAACGATGATTTGTATTGTCGTGATGGATTGGTTCACAAGTTTTCTGGGTGATGTGATTCTTCAACTGGTAAGGGGATATCGCTCATGATGACATTGTTGGCGGATACATTTTGGGGAGCTTTAACTGGACCTTTTCGTCGTAAAGAGTTCTTTCAGCAGCTATATTTCGTCGCAAATCGCAGTCTTTTTATCATCGTCTTTTGCGTCTGTTTTGCGGCGATTGTGACCATCCTGGAATCATCTTTTCATATGAAGATGGTCATTCAAAACGATGCTATGGTGCCGGGTTTTGCATCGGTCTTGATATTGCGTGAACTGGCGGCGATCGTGACGGCACTTTTGTTATGTTCTCGTGTGGGGGCGGGTTATGCCTCTGAAGTGGGAACAATGCAGATCACAGAACAAGTGGATGCACTTAAAATGCTGGGAATTGATCCAATCAATTATCTGGTCATTCCGCGATTTTTCGCCTGTGTTATCGGGGGAATTTTACTGACGGTTGTTTCTAATATGACATGTTTGTTTGCGGCGATGATGATCAGTCAAGCGTACTTGGGATATACACCGGGTATGTTTGTCAGTTCGATGCACAGATTTGTGCAGTTTAAAGACGTCCTATTTGCTGTGATAAAAGGTGCTTGCTTCGGTGGCGTGATTCCTTTGGTCGCTTGCTATTTCGGATTTAATTGTAAACAAGGTGCCGAAGGAGTTGGCAAAGCGACAACAAACACGGTGGTCGTGGCCTCGATTGCAATTATTGTTATCGATTTTATTTTGTCTTATACTTTTAGTTATCTTTATTGAGTCTTTTCAGGAGCGTTTATGAAAGTGGAAACCAAGGTCGGTTTGTTAGCTCTAGTAAGTCTAATCATGGTCGCAGCATTTGCGTATGCCATGGGCTTTATCGCTCCGTTCTCAAATACAAAAGAATTGAATGTGATGTTCAACTTTGCTGGGGGAATCGAAGAGGGTTCACCCGTGCGCGTGATGGGTATTAAAGTTGGCAAAGTTAAGGCGATCACTTTTGATCCTGATCATAAAATGCCTGATGGTGAGGAAGTTAAACTGCGCTTGACCATAACGATCGACAAGAAAGCCTGGACGAGTGTCCGTAAAGACTCCAAGTTCTTTATCAATCTTGCCGGGGTGATTGGGGAAAAGTTCCTGGAAATTTCTCCGGGCAGTGCGGGGGAGTTTAACAGCGGGGACTATGTTCGCGGTGAAGATCCTCCAAGAATCGATCAGTTGTTGTCTCAAGGTTATGGATTGGCCGGAAAAGTGATCGAAATCCTGGAAAAAAATGAAGGATCAGCAACAAACGTGATCAAACAGCTGGATTCTTTGACGACGAACTTTAATCGCACCTTGGTTTTATTGGATAAAACGACAAAAAACCGCGAAGTGGCTAGATTGCTTGATAATGCAGTCAAAATCAGCGATGACATGGCATATTTTACGACGAATCTTCGATCTAAAAAGGCTGAAGACACGTATGACTTGGTTCATAAACTTCTTTTCCGCTTGGAACCTTTAGATGCCCCGGCTATCAAAAAGTTTCTTCAAGAAGAAGGTGTCAGAGCCCGCATCTTTTAGATCCTGAGCTAAAAGGAGGCTATTATGTTTTCACGTTTCACAGGTGTTGCTGCCATCGTCTTGTTGGCGTCTTCAACTTCTCTGGCAGAAATCTCCACGTCTAATCTTAGTGCTGACTCTTCTTCTATTTCTACGAAAGCGATCAGTATCGAACAGGATTATAGCCAATCGATGCGCGCAGAACGTCTCGGAATGACCTACTCTTCGACATTAAAAATGCGTGAGTCCCGCAAAGTGGGCGTGGGAATGACCGTCGGAGGTCAGTTGGGCCTTGTCGGCATCGCAACCGAGTTCAATTTTGAGGATGAAAATGGTGTGATTGCGGGATTTGGCACGGGTCCAGGCTATAATTCGATTCAATTCGCATGGAAGCATGCTTTTGATGGTGATTATATCGCACCTTATTACACGGCGGGATATTCTCGCTGGTATAATTCGATGGGAAATTCCGGTTCCTGGAAAGAATCGGGCATTTTGGACCGCGTTTTGACGGATGACGAAAAGAAAACGGGCCGCTTCGGAACCGACTTTTTGAATGCGTCCTTGGGTCTTCAGTACAACCAGTTGTCCGGAGATTTAGCCGGCGTTTCCTGCTTTGCGGAAGTGGTTGGAATGTATGAAGTGAAGCGCGCACAATTGATTCCATCTGGCACGGTCGGCGCTCTTTATTATTTCTAATATCTGAAAACAAATTTAAGACGGAAAAGGCTCACAGTGATGTGGGCCTTTTTCTTTTGAAATCCGCTCTGGTGGCGGTTTTCGGGCATAAAAAAACCCCAGAGTTGCCTCTGGGGTTCAGTGTACTAAATTAGTACAGCGTCTAACTACTTAGAAGCTTTTTTAGTCGCTTTTTTAGCAACTTTTTTAGTAGCTTTTTTAGCTACTTTTTTTGTAGTTTTCTTTGCTGCTTTTTTAGTAGCTTTTTTTGCTGCTTTCTTTGCCATGTGCTCCTCCTAGGATGCAAACGTTGTTGTTGTTACTTACTTGTAAAAAACCTTACTTAACCTAAGTCTTCCCAAATCGACCACCGCCGTCAACAAAAAAATTGCTTGCATAATTTTTGCGATCAACGAGATCCGTGGAGGCACCTCTTGATCACCTTTTTTACGCTTTCGATGATCGGACAAGCACTTGTTCAGCGTTCTCTTGCCAACATCGCGCGGGAATTTGCGATCTCTCAACGAAGTTTGCGATCTTTGATGATCTTAAACTTCCTTGCGATCGTTTTAATCGCCGCGATTTCTGACTCAACAGTATCGCTCTGGCTTTTCTTCGGCATTCTTTTAATAAGTTTAAAGTTTTTTCCGGATTTTTTCCGCATTTTTCTTATCCAACGGCTTTCAAGAGCGGTGATCCCCATGCTTGATAACCTTATTTTAGGAATTCAGGCGGGAAAATCATTTCGTCAGAGCCTGCATATGGCAATCGAAAGTCAAAGCGGTTGGCAGCGAAATCAGCTACGCGAAATTTATAATTCTATCATCACTTCGGAAAATATCATCGCCACGAAATCCGCTCTGATAAAGGATTTGCAGGTGGAGCTGTTGGAAATTGACCGCTCGCAAGTGCGCGCTTTTGATCAGGCAAAAGCACTTCGTCGGCAGTATAAAGTGGAAGAAAATTTTCGACGTAGGTCCGGACAAGTGACCCAACAAATAAAAATGCAGGCGATAATTGTCACCGCCCTTTATGGCGCGCTTTTGGCATTTGTATTTGCGCAATTTGGCTTTATGAACCACCGATTTTTAATTCTTGGATCCCTTTTTATGTTCGTTTTGGGGCTGTTTATTATTTTTAGCGTGGGTCGGAGGATGAAATGGAAGGTGTAGCGCCACCATTATCGCTATTGCTTTGTGTGAAACGTTGTTTAGAGAAGGGGCAGCCCGCAAAAACGGGCGTGCTCAATTATATTAAGCGATATCAGGGTGAGTTTCCGGAGCAGGTGAGCCGCTGGTTGGCGCTCATGCAGCAAGGAAAGGACACTCATGGCCTCATTAAAGAGATTTCATCTCCTCATCGCCAGGTTGTCTTGCAGCTTTTGGAGCGTGGTCTGCGCGGTGAGGCCATATATAATGTTGTTGTCAGCCTTGAAGAAGAGCTGATTGAGGCCTGCCAGGAGGAGATTGGTACGAAGCTTGCGAGGCTTCCTTTTTTACTGCTCATTCCGCTGCTTTTGTTCCAGTTTCCTGCGTTCTTGCTGCTTCTTTTTGGTCCGCTGTTGCAAAATTTTTTTCACTCTTTGGGAGGGGGGTGATAGAGTGGCCGAGTTGGGGGAAATCCATGGCAGAGCTTGAAACAAAAAAGAAAACTGTGACGCTGGAAAAGCTGGTAAGTGAGTTGATGAAAGATCAACCGAACGGCAATCTTGTGAAACAGCTGACTTCAGAGCTTGGAATGGATTATTCCGTGGATCCAATGACTCAAATGAATACAGTTTTGCAGTCCATGAACACAGTCTTACTTCAACCCAACAGAAGAAGAGACTTAGAAAGCTAGTCAATCATGTCACAAATCTATAATTCGATTCTGGAAACTATCGGGAACACACCGATGGTGGCGCTTCACAACGTAACTAAAGGTTCTAAACACAAATTTTTTGCCAAAGTTGAGTATTTCAACCCAGGTGGCAGCATTAAAGACCGCGTGGCCATCGCGATGATCGAAGAAGCGGAAAAACGCGGCGATTTGAAGCCGGGTGGCACAATTGTTGAGGCGACTTCTGGTAACACAGGCGTGGGTCTGGCTTTGGCAGCAGCAGTGAAAGGATACAAATGTATCTTTGTGATGCCAGAAAAAATGTCTGAAGAAAAAAGGGCGATTTTGAAGGCCTATGGGGCTCAGGTTGTGATCACTCCGATGGTTGAGCCAGAACATCCATTGAGCCATTATACTGTCTCAAAAAAGATCGCAGACGGCATTCCGGGCGGTTTTTTGGCGAATCAATTCTTCAACACAGACAATCCAGCACGCCACTACCAAACAACTGGTCCAGAAATCTGGAAACAGACAGATGGCAAAATCGATGTTCTTGTTGGCGGAGCTGGCACTGGTGGAACACTTTCAGGCTGCGCAAAATATTTGAAAGAGCAAAGATCTGATATCAAAGTTATTTGCGCTGACCCGATTGGCTCGATTCTTTACGATTTGTACTACCATAAGAAAATCGTAGATCCCCCTGGTTCTTATAAAGTTGAAGGAATTGGCGAGGATATGCTTCCAGGAAATGTTCATTTGGATATTTACGACGGTTTCGTTCGTGTCGGCGATCCTGAGATCTTTGCCCTGACTCGTCGTTTGGTCTCTGAAGAAGGTTTGTTGGTAGGTCCATCAAGTGCTGCTGCTTTGGTTGGAGCTATGAAGTACGCCGAGACGTTGGAAAAACCATCCAACATCGTGGTGATCTTCCCAGATAGCGGTCGTCAGTACTTGAGCAAAGCATTTAATGATCAATGGATGGTGGAAAATGGTTTCTTGAAGGCAGAAGATACAAAAACTGTCTTCAACCGAGTCGTTTCCGCTGAAGAAGCCCTAAAAAATCTTTCCAAATAACAGGTGCAGACATGAAAAACACGAATTCTAAACTTGGTTTTGCTACTCGCGCGATTCACGCGGGTCAATCTCCGGATCCTACAACTGGCGCCATCATGACGCCGGTTTATATGACCTCGACTTATGTACAATCATCACCAGGGGTTCACAAAGGATGGGAGTACTCTCGTACTCACAATCCAACTCGTCGTGCTTATGAGAACTGCATGGCAAGCCTTGAAAGCGGAAAATACGGATTTGCATTTGCGTCTGGTTGCGCAGCGACGACTGTGATTTTGCATCTTATCAAAGGTGGCGATCATGTTATTGCGATGGACGATATGTACGGCGGCACTTTCCGTCTTTTTGATAAAGTCCTAAGACACGACGGCATGGAATTTTCATTCGTCGATTTGACGAAAGTGGAGAACTTTGAAAAAGCCATCAAACCGAATACTAAAATGGTTTGGCTTGAAACACCGACAAATCCTACTTTGAAGTTGGTAGACATCAAAAAAATCTCTGCTATCGCGAAGGCAAAAGGCATCATCGTTGCTGTCGATAACACTTTCATGAGCCCTTATTTCCAACGTCCTTTGGAATTGGGAGCAGATATCGTTGTTCACTCGGCAACTAAATATATCGGTGGTCACAGTGATGTGGTCGGCGGAGTCGCAGTAACTTCTCGTGAAGATATCGCAGAACGTATGGCTTTCTTAAGCAACTCTATGGGCCCGATCCAAGGACCATTTGATTCATTTATGTGCTTAAGAAGTTTGAAAACTTTACCTTTACGTATGAAGGCCCATCAAGAAAACGCGATGGCAGTGGCTCGCTTCCTGGAAGGTCACGCGAAAGTCGACAAAGTGATTTATCCAGGTTTGGAAAGTCATCCACAACATGCTTTGGCGAAAGAGCAAATGCATGGCTACGGCGGCATGATCACATTCTATATTAAAGGTGGAATCGAAGCGGCCCGTAAGTTCTTGGAAAGCGTAGAAATCTTCGCGTTGGCCGAGAGCTTGGGTGGGGTTGAGAGTTTGATTGAACATCCAGCCATTATGACGCATGCCTCCGTGCCGGCGGAAAACCGCAAGGCTCTAGGCATCGACGACAGCCTGATCCGACTGTCTGTGGGTATCGAAGACCTAAATGACCTGCTTTCAGACCTAAAATCTGCATTCGACAAAGTCTAATTGTTGACAGGCAAGGGGGGCAAAAGTTAAACCAATGTCTCTCTTAACGACAGTCTAGAGATTTCCGAATGGCTTGGTAGCTCAGTTGGTAGAGCAGAGGACTGAAAATCCTTGTGTCGGCGGTTCAATTCCGTCTCAAGCCACCATTTTTTAAGATTTATATCCCGCTCACAAGGCGGGATTTTTTTTGCCCTGAAAAATGAAAAAGGGCCTCTTTCGAGACCCTTTTCTTTATTTCTTTTCAAGCAAGCTTCTTAACATCCACGCTGTTTTTTCATGAACTTGAAGTCTTTGAGTCAAAAGATCTGCTGTTGGTTCATCGCTGGCTTTTTCAACCACAGCAAACAAACCGCGAGCTGTGCGAGCCACAGTTTCCTGGCCAAGCACAAGGGTCTCGATCATTTTTGTCGCGCTTAATTTTTCACCCGGAACTTCTTTGATAGAAGAAAGTTTCGAAAATTCAGCATAAGTCCCTGGAGCATAGTGTCCCAAAGCACGAATACGTTCCGCGATCAAATCAACTGCCAACGCTAATTCGTTGTATTGAGTCTCAAACATCAGATGCAAAGTTTGGAACATCGGACCTTCAACATTCCAATGGAAATTGTGAGTTTGAAGATAAAGAGTGTAAGTATCAGCCAAAAGAGTCGAAAGACCTTTAGCGATTTCTTTTCTGTCTTTGTCGTTAATACCGATATTAATTTTCATCAATGCCTCCTATGGCGCCACTTATCTTAGAACAAATAGCGACATGTTTGAAATGAAAATCAAATGCGACTCAGTGGGAAAAGTTACTTCTTAGAAACGAATTTGTTGTCGGCAATATAGAAGCGCAAAGGCCACTGTGCCGCTTCACCAGCATAGTCGACGCCCACCCGTGGCTTAGCGATGATCTGACTTTTAGGAACTTTAAAGCCGTCATCAGTAAGATAAAGTGCAGAATTTTTTCTCCACAGTGCTAAACCATCTTCGGCCTTGGTAATTCCATAGTGACGACACAATTTACCGGGCCCGTTCGAGACCAGCATGGATTTATTAAATGGTTCACGGATCGGCAGTGGCTCCACTGCGCGAATTAAAACTGCTTCGGGGTGCTCTTCAGTGCGAGTCACGATGTTTAAGCAATTGTACATTCCGTAAATGAAATAGACGTAACTGTGACCGCCAGACAAATACATGGATTTCACGCGGGGAGTTTGACGCCCACCAAAGGTGTGACATGCAGGATCTTTGACTCCCAAATAAGCTTCCACCTCAACGATACGTGCAAGCTGTTCTTGGCCGGTGGTTTTAATGTGCAGAGTTTTTCCCAGCAGGGATTTAGCCACGGAAGTTGTATCCTCAAAATAGAAATCTTGAGGAATTATGCTCATGGAGTTCGTACCACAAAGCTGATTTGACGACCGGAATTTTCCTTGTCGCGACGGTAAGAGTGAAAGAATTGATCTTTTACAGTATCAATGTGCAATGTTGAAACATTCTCGAGGGAAATTCCCTGAGATTCCAATTGGGCCTTTACGACCAAATTGATATCGACCAGGCTTTTTTCTGTGGATATGTCTGTGTAAAACATTTCTTTGTCTTCACGAGGTACTTCCGGAAGACTTGCCAGAATTTGATCGCGCACATCGTGGCCGACTTCAAAACTATCTTTTTGAATATGGGGTCCAATGGCGACTTCTATCTCTTGCGGAGGAATTCCGCGCTTCACCATGTCGCGAATAGTGTTGATCAAAATCCGATTTGCAACTCCACGCCAACCGGCGTGAACACCAGCAATGGTGCCGCTTTTAGCGTGATAAAATAAAGCGGGAACACAGTCGGCCGTAACCACACACAAAGCCAAATATCGAGCTGTTGAAATATGTCCGTCGGCATTGACTTGATAATCAAGACTGGCATCTTTAGATTCGACGACGATATCACTGTGAGTTTGCTTGACTCGCACAAAATCAAAATGCGGATAAGCCGCTTTGAGATTTTGAAGCAGTGATTCTTTGCCGCCGAAGAAATAGGTCACGTGAGCGTTTTTAATTTCATAGCCCAGGGGAGTTTTTTCTATATTCATACCAGCCCCCATTTTTTAATCAGCGTCAGAATATCTTCGGGCCAGTCCTGCTTAAAGAACATCCGCTCCTGAGTGCGTGGGTGCGTGAAACCAAGCTCGGCTGCATGGAGCAAGAATCTGGGAAGAGAGCGAAGGTCTTCTTGAATTTGCCGTTGTTCGACGGATTTGATTTTTCGATCAGCTCCGTAAAGGGTGTCACCCGCGATCGGCAAGCCATGTTCAGAAAGGTGCACGCGAATCTGATGGGTGCGACCTGTTTCAAGCTTTAGCTTCATATAGCTAAGACCGCTTTTACGGTTGATTGTTTCATAATGGGTGACAGCCCATTTACCGATCATCGGAGGATCTTCTTGATCTTGCAAAGGTCGGCGATCATCTCCCAGAACGGAAGCGTATTTTTTACGATCAACGGGATGACGAGCCAGAAAACTTTTAATTGTTCCACTTAAATTACGAGCGGTCCCAAGAGTCACCGCATAGTAAATACGATGTGTGCTGCGTTCTTTGAATTGTGCCGTTAGTGATTCGTGAGCTTTATCGTTCTTGGCAACGACAATAATGCCGCTGGTTTCTTTATCCAGACGATGAACGATACCGGGACGTTCTTCGCCAAATTTCATGGAAAGATCGTCGGTGTGAGAAATTAAAGCATTCACCAGCGTATCATGAGCATGTCCTGCTGCCGGGTGAACTACCAAACCAGCAGGTTTATTGATCACGATCACGTCAGAGTCTTCAAATAAAACATCCAATTTTAAATCGTAAGACTGAAGTTCCGTTGGAACTGGCGCTGGCAAAGTAATCTCCAACTGGTCTGTGGCTTTAAGAGCCAAAGAGGCTTTGGCAATTTTGCCATTGACCTTCACCAGGGAGTTTTCAATCAGATGAGAAGCGCGCGAGCGGGTTTCCACTTCGGGCAACAGAGTGAGAGCTTTATCCAGACGCAAGCCGACCATCTCGGGCAGAGCGGGAGTCTGAATTATCTGTTCCGTATTTTTAGAGTTGGATTTATTTTCCAAGCGCTTTTTTGAAGGTCTTCATATAGGAGTCAGCGACTTTTTTGTCGTCAACACCCAAGGCTCTTGCAATTTGCACAACGTAACCGCGTACAAACACAACTGCAGGAAGATTATCAGGCTCTGTTTTTTCGATCGCTTTCACGTACCACGCATTGATTTTCGTGATTTCGCTCATGCGCTCGACGGTGATGCCTTTGTATTCACGAACTTTCTTGATGAACTCGCCAGTCCAATTTTCTTGGGCTTTGATCTCTGCTTCGAAAGCTTCGTCTTTCGTATAAGCGGCAGCCGGTTTTTTCTCTGTCGGTTTCACTTCGACGGGAGTTACTTTTTTGCTCGCTTCGACGATCGACGCGTAAGTTAGATCATTAAGAGAAGCCATTCCGCTCAACAGTCTTTGGTCGTAGATGTTTCTTAGGATCTTGTTGCCAAGAACTTGATACGCTTCTTCGATAAGGACTAGAAATTCACGGGCTTCGTGTTCAGAGAAGATAGTGTAAATAGCTGGATTTTCGCCAGAGTAGGTGTTGCGCGCACGTTCATACGCAGCGGTCACTTCGTGTTGAGGTGAGTTCGCAGGTAATTCAAGAATTTCATAGTAATTAGAACGTGTTGTCGCTTCCATGCACCTATTATACTACGGCGCGAAGTTCCTCGGGATCAATAAGTTGTTTGCACGTGGTCAAAAATTGTCCCGCAAGCCCGGTGAAGGGTTGAGCAAATAGCACGTGTTCACGGCCCTTTACCGACTGCCACACCGCATTGTCGAAGTCGATCGAGGCAGCGAAATCAATACTAAAGTCGTAGTACTTATTGCAGACACTCTTCATTCCGTATCCAAGTTCAGAATGATTTTGATAGCGGCAACTGTTAACGATCAAACGCACAGGTTTTGCCGTCAAATTTTCAAAGAAGTCGTAGTTCAAGCCCGTTTGCTCTTTTAAGTAAGAACGGAATGAAAACGGCTTACCCAAAGTTCTTTGGCGATGACTGCGTAAAGTCGTCAGCATATTTCCATAAGCATCAGGTGTGGCATCTTGTTTGAGCGAGTGACAAACAAAAGCTTCGATAAAGCGATAAGTTTTTTCGATGCTGGTTGGTTCTGGTGAAGTGACCAGAAACTTTTCATCAGCGGCTTTGAATAGTTCCAAATGGGCTTCCAAAGCACCAGCACCCAAATCAACGATCACATAATCCGCGCGTAGAGCATGAATTTGTGGGATCAAGTTTTCTATTTGTTGCATGGTGAAATCAATTGGTGACCAGGAATCCCAGAAGCCTTGAACATAGGAAAGATTCGAATATTGAGTGGGAATCACCAACTCTTGAAGAGATTTTACACCCTCGAAGTAGTGACGAATATTCATGTGAGAAGGATTTACGCCAAGAACGGTGTGAATGTTTGCGCCACTCAAATCCAAATCTACAATCACGACGGTGTGACCCAATTTTGAAAGAGTGATGCCAAGGCTTGAAGAGACAAATGTTTTTCCTACGCCACCTTTTCCAGATGCCGTCACCCAAAGCTTGGCGCGGGATTTTTCATTGGAAGAAGTTTTGAAGTTTAAAGTTTCAACATTGTCGTTTTCGAAGTCGCGTTCCATGGACTGTCCTATTTCAACGGGGAAATTAAAATCCCTTTTTTTGTCTCTTCGGCTTCAGAGGCGCGAATATAAAGAGGAATAAACGATTTCCAGTCTAAAGTTTGTCCGCGAATGGCGCGCTTTTCAGCCATCAAACCAAGAGTGCGCGCTTGCGGTTCATCCGGAAATTTCGAATCACGATGCATTTTACTCTTCATATTTTCCGGGAAATATTCATGATAGGTTTCCCAACCATCACCCACAACCATGACTTCCATATCGATATGTTGTGAAAGTTCACGAACGGGAATAGCAGCCGGACCCTTTAAGTAGACAGGCTCGTCACCTGAACAATCAAATAGTCCCAGGTAAACCATGTTCTTGTAAGCATTCATGATTGCCAGAACTGGCAGCTTCGACGGGCGGGCTTGTTCTGCCAGCAACATCAACGAATCTATCGTCACCATGGGCTTATTAAAGCTATACGCATAGGTTTTGCCGGCATTGGCTGCCACACGAATACCTGTAAAACTCCCTGGACCCTGACCGACGGCAAAGACATCGATATCTTCGAGTTTTAAGCCCGCCGCCTTCAAAGTGTTTTCAACGAAAGGTGAGATAATTTCGGTGTGAGACTTTTGTCGCTGAGAGGATTCCTCAGCGACAACTTTTCCGTCTTGAATGACAGCCACTCCACCAAGCAGAGTGCTGGTTTCCATGGCTAGAATTTTCATAAACCAAATAGGCGAGTAAAGTCATTGAACAAGGCAAAGACCATCAGACTCATTAACAGCGCCATACCCACTTGTTGAGCAATTTCCATTTTGCGAAGACTTAATGGCGCACCTTTGACCACTTCGATCACATAGAACACCAAGTGACCACCATCCAAAACTGGAATCGGCAGTAAGTTCAAGATGAACAAGTTCACAGAGATGATCGCCATCATCTGCAAGAATGGCGTGATACCCATTTTATAAGTCTCACCCGCTGCCTGACCGATAGAGATCACACCACCGATATTTTTCGGAGAGATTTTAGCTTCAAACAAACGAACAAAGCTCATCACCGTCATCACAGTGAAGTCCCAGGTTTTTTCAGTCCCGCGAACAAGGGCTTCAATGGGATTGTTGGTGCGAACGACCAATGTGTCTGGCAAAGCCAGGTTTACCACAGGTGCAATACCGATCGTGTAGCGTTTTTCTTCGCCTCCTGCGGCAGTCATTTGCGTCGTCATTTTAGGAGTGATTTTTAAATCAACATTCTGACCTTCGCGCAAAACTTTGATATCGACGGGGTTCTTGCCATCGAAAGATTTGATGTTACCAATAACATCGTCCCACTTCACCAGGTTCACGCTGTTGATGGCAACCAAGCGGTCACCTTCTTTAAGGCCCGCCGCTTTCGCTGGAGAGTTGTCCATGACTTTACTCAAGTAAAGTTCTGAAGATTCCAGACCCAAAGCAGAAAGGCTGAAAGATTTCATGCTTTCAAGTGGAGCCATTGTCACCGTCAATGGTTTATCTGATTTGTCGCCTTCACGCTTGCCCAGAACTTCCAAAGTTAAAGTGTCTTTGGCGTTCATTTTCGCAAGAGTAGATTCTAGCTCTCTCCAGTAAGAGACCTTCGTGCCATTGATGGAAACGATGGAATCACCCGTGCGCATGCCCAACGCATAAAGTGGAGAGTTTGCGATTACGCCCACTGTTGTTCCGGCTGACATCGCTGTCAGACCTTCAACATTTGCGACAAAGTTGTAAGAGCTCAGGATATTTGGATTTGGTTCAGCTTTGGCAACGATAGAAATTTTTGACGGTTCGGTACTGCCTTGGTGTTGAACCACGACATCAAGATGAAGATCTTGATCTTGTTTCAAGCTTAAAGTTTTTTGAATCTCTTCCCAAGTTGCGATTTGTTTGTCGTTGATGGAAATAACTTTATCGCCAGAACGGAAGCCAGCTTCATAGGCAGCTGTTTTCTGATTGATATCGCCAAGGATTGGCATTTTGGCGTCTTCACCGACAAGGGCGACAACCATTAATACGGCGATCGCAAAGAAGAAATTCATCAGCGGGCCCGCAAGTACCACGGCGATACGCTGCCACACAGTCTTGTGAGTGAAGGAAACTTTTTTATCTTCTTCGGAAATATTATCGCCTGGTTGCTCACCAAACATTTTGACGTAACCACCCAGTGGCACGATGGAAAGTGCATAGGTTGTATCGCCTTTTTTATACTTCAGAATTTTTTTACCAAAGCCCAAGCTGAAAACTTCGACTCTTACGCCACACCAGCGAGCCACCAGAAAGTGACCAAGCTCATGCACGAAAATCAAAATTCCGAGCAAGACGACAAAAGGGACCCCGAACGATACGATTTTATCAGCGAAATTTAATAGCATTTCCATCCGGTTATTCTAATTGGAGGGAGGTATCTGGAGCTACTAAATTACATACTTTATGCTGATGTGCTCGACTTTATTCTTACGACAAAAGATGAGACAGGATCACAACTCCAAGCAACACAACAGGACTTGCGAATAGGACGCCGTCAATTCGATCCAGGACGCCACCATGACCCGGCATAATCTTGCCTGAGTCTTTGACCTCAGCAACACGCTTCAGAAGTGATTCGAAGAAATCTCCGAACTGACCGGCATATCCTGAGACAGCTGCCAGTCCCACAATGAAATATCCAGAGAATTCCGGAAGCAAATACTTCCAGCAAATAGTCCCCGCAACTACGGAGCCCAAAATTCCACCCAAGGAACCTTCCCAAGTTTTTTTGGGAGAAACGGAAGGCATGACTTTGTGTTTTCCGAACAGAACACCAAAGCAATATGCCATCGTGTCGCCCGCAAATACCACTGCCAGCAAATAAATAAACCAGAAGATTCCTTGTTCTTGATCAAGCAATCGGAATGCAAACGACGGCAGCAAACCCACGTACATCAAGCCCAGAGCAGAATGCGCTTGGAACTTCATCATGCGCTGTAAATCTCCGGACTTATGAAGTTTCAAGAGACTGATGATCGTCAGCAAAATCAAAGACAATGCATAAACAATCGCACCCAGATTTAATGCCATCGTGGAAACGGCGAAGACAAAAAAGGCGAGGATGAAAAAGGAAGCTTTTAATGTTTTTGAAGTTTCAGACTTAAATAAAATGCCCAACAATTCCCAAGCACTCAGCGCCACAGCGATCGCGATAATGATTTTAAGACCTGGAATTTTCAGGAAATAGTAAAGTGCAAAGATGATTGCCAATGCCACCAGGGCAGAGGCCGCTCTAATTAGAAAGCTTTTCCAAGTTGTCATTTGTTGAGACCTTGCCATAACGGCGTTGTCTCACGGAAAAAGCAGTCAGGGCTTCCTCGAGATGAGCTTCTGTGAAGTTAGGCCACAGAGTTTCCGTGAAGTAGAATTCCGAATAAGCGGCCTGCCATAGTAAGAAATTTGAAAGTCTTTGTTCGCCGCTTGTTCTAACAATCAAATCAGGATCTGGAGTCGGATACGTGCTTAACGAAGTGCTGATCAAAGCCTCATCGATTTCGTCAGGTTTAATTGCGCCTTTGGCGACCATTTGCGCGATATCACGCACGGCCAAAGTGATTTCCTGGCGAGAGCCATAACTCAAGGCAAAGACCAAGTTCAGGCCTGTGCATTTAGCTGTAGCTTCGCGAGCTTGTTGAATCGCATTGTAAACATCGGATGGAACTTTTGAAAGATCACCGATCACAGAGAAGCGAATGTTTTCTTTCACAAGGTTGCTGGTTTCTTTGCTTAAATAGCGGCGCAGAATTTTCATCAGGAATGAAACTTCGGCTTGAGGACGGAACCAGTTTTCAGTGGAGAAAGCGTACAGAGTAAGGTTTTTGATACCTTTACGGGAGCAAGCTGTGATGATTTTTTTTGCGACACGAGTCCCTTTGATGTGACCAAAAGTACGTGGCTTTCGTTTGAGCTGAGCCCAACGACCGTTACCATCCATAATGATTGCAATATGCTTAGGTAGAGTCACCGGGCTCCCAAAACCTAGATAGTCAAAATTGACTTTTCTTTTTCATCAGCGATTTGATCTACTTTTTTGATCATATCGTCTGTCACTTTTTGAATATCTGCTTCACCTTTTTTAGCTTCGTCTTCGCTAAGAGGTGCTTTTTTGTCAGCTTTCATTTTTTTGATAGCTTCATTGGCATCACGACGAGCCATGCGAACAGCTACGCGTGCTTCTTCAGCGATTTTCTTAACTTGCTTAGCAAGGTCTTTACGACGCTCTTCAGTTACGTCAGGAACTTTCAAACGAATCACTTTACCATCGTTCATTGGGGCCATGCCCAATTCAGATTTGATGATCGCTTGTTCGATGTCTTTAAGGATTGAAACTTCCCAAGGCGCAATAAGGAAAGATTTCGCATCTGGTGTAGAGATGGAAGCGACTTGAGATAGTGGAGATGGATTTCCGTAGTAGTTTACGCGAACGCCATCAAGCATAGAAACTTGTGCGCGGCCTGTACGGATCTTTTTAAGTTCTTCACCCAAAGCAAGAACAGATTTATCCATTTGAGCTTGAGCATTCTTTTTAATGTCAGCAATTGCCATGTTGAATCTCCTTGGTTGCGCTCTAGTGAACTAGAGTGCCGATGTTTTCACCTTGAACAGCTTTAAGGATATTACCCGGAACTGAAAGGTCAAAAGTAATAATCGGAAGTTTGTTATCCATGCACATAGAGATCGCAGTTGAGTCCATAACTTGAAGACCGCGATTTAGTACTTCGATATAGCTGATCTTGTCGAATTTCTTCGCATCAGCATGTTTCACAGGGTCTTTATCGTAGGCAGCTTCTGGCAGGATGATAAGCTGGCGCGTCGGCTGGGTTCGCGACTTGACCGCTGGGTCAGCCTGATGCGAA
>JBCNNR010000037.1:0-40938 GCA_039594295.1 Bdellovibrio sp. | reverse complement strand
GGAGCGTATCAAACAACAATTAACTGAACTTGAAATCGTCCCAGAAGAGTGGGGCGGTAACACGATCTTCGTGGAAGTTTCAGCGCTTAAGAAAACCGGCTTGAAAGAGCTTCTTGAGCAAATCAAATTGTTGGCTGAGATGGGTGAGCTTAAAGCCAATCCGAAACGTTCCGGCACAGGTCTTGTGATCGAAGCGAAAATGGAAAAAGGCAAAGGGCCTGTGGCAACACTTCTGGTTAAAGACGGAACTGTTGAAGTGGGTCAGTACATCGTAGCAGGTACAATGAAAGGCCGCGTTCGTTCTTTGACGAATGATAAAGGCGAAAGAGTTCAATCCGTCGGTCCTGGTCTGCCAGCCGAAGTATTGGGCCTTGATGGTGTTCCAGCTGCCGGTGATAAGTTCGATATCGTTAAAGACGAAAAAACAGCTGAAGAAATGTCTACTTTGAGAAAAGAACAAGCGGCGAAAGCTGCGGCAACTCCAGCGTCGAAAATGTCTTTGGACGAGATCTTCTCTAAAGTTAAATCTGGCGATGTGAAAGAGCTTGCGATCATCTTGAAAGCAGACGTTCATGGTTCTCTTGAGGCCATCAACGGCATGCTTTCTAAATTGGTGACTCCGGAAGTGAAAGTGCGTGTGATCCACGCCGCTGTCGGTGGTATCAATGAGAATGACGTGACTTTGGCGAACACTTCCAAAGGTATCGTTTTGGGCTTCAACGTACGTCCTGACTTGGGCGCACAAGCTAAAGCGAAACAATTGGGTGTCGACATCAGAACTTACTCGATCGTTTACGAATTGATCGATCAAATGAAAGCGGCGATGTCCGGTCTTCTGACTCCAGATATGGTTGAAGAAGTTATGGGCCGCGTGGAAGTTCGTAACGTGTTCAACGTACCAAAAGTTGGAACGATTGCGGGTTGCTTCGTTATCGATGGTAAAGTTCAGCGTAACAATTCGATCCGTCTTCTGCGTGAAGATAAGATCATTTACGAAGGCAAAATTGCATCGCTTAAACGTTTCAAAGACGACGCCAAAGAAGTGGCTCAGGGCTACGAGTGCGGTATCGGCATTGAAAACTACAACGACGTTAAAGTCGGCGATATGATGGAAGCCTTTGTTAAAAAAGAAGTTGCTAGAGAATTGGGTCTATAATGAAAAACATGGGTGATGGGCGCCGAGTCGCTCGCGTAGAACGTGAAATTCAAGCTACCATCGCTCAGTTTTTGATCCGTGGTTTTAAAACGCCGTTGCCAGGTTTGGTAACGGTGGCTTCGGTCAAGATGCCAGCGGATTTGCGTGCCGCAAAAGTTTACGTCAGTGTTCTGGGTTCTGATAAGGACCAAGAGCTGGCATTGGAACTGTTGCAGGAGCGCGCCTTTGAAATCCAAAACTTTATCGGCAAAGAACTTAAAATGCGTTACTGCCCAAAACTGACTTTTTATGTCGATCATGCGACAGAGCAGGTTTTGAAAGTGGAACGCATCCTTTCTGATCTTGAATTGGAAAGAAAATCTAAAGAGCCTAAAGAAGACTCAGAGTCTGATGACGAATAATTCTGAAAGTTCAAAAACGACTCCGGCAAAGCGGGAGCCCGTCGATTTCCATGGCCTGTTATTGGTTGATAAGCCCTCAGGCATTTCCAGTCATGACGTGGTCGCACGCTTGCGTCGAATTATGGCAACCAAATCGGTCGGTCACTCCGGCACCTTGGATCCCATGGCGTCCGGTTTGATGGCCTGCCTGATCAATGAAGGGACCAAGCTTTCTCAATACATTCTGGAAGGTGACAAGGGTTACCGTGTGCGCATTCAATTTGGAATTCGCACCGACACCCTGGATACCACCGGAGAAACTTTGGAAACGAAGCCGGTGAATCTGGTGCAGGAAACTTTGCTTGCTGAAGCCATGAAGCTTCAGGGTGAAATGGAAGTGGAAGTTCCGATTTACTCGGCGATCAAGGTTCAGGGTAAAAAGCTTTATGAGTACGCACGCCAGGATAAAGACGTGGTGATCCCTAAAAAAGTCATGAATTTCTGGGATATCAAATTCCTGGGAATGGGTGTGGATTGGGCCGAATTTGATCTGCGTTGTTCCAAGGGCAGCTATATCCGCACGTGGGTCGACCTTTTGGGGCAGGCTCTTGGCTGTGGTGCGGCGATGAGTGCTTTGCGCAGGACTTATTCAGCTCCCTATTATCTGGAGCAAGGGCAGACTCTGGAAGCCATTGAGGAGTGTGTAAAAAAGAGCACTTTTTCGGGGGCTTTTGTGGCGATGGAGGCGGCTTTGCCGATGGTAAAGCGCATCCGCGTGAAAGGGCAGGATCAGGTCCTTTTGGGGAATGGTCAAATCAGCCATGACCTGCGCAGTCAGCTTATAGCCGTTTTTAAGCCTGAAGAAGACCAATACGTGCAAATTCTTGCCCTGGATGGTGGCAAGCTTTTGGCCATTGTGGGCCTGGAGCCGGGACGGGGGTTTGTCCTGAAGCGCGTATTCAAATACTAATTATTTTCACTACTTGACCCCGCTTGCGGGCTCAGATAGAACCTTACCAAACCTGCCTAGGATCGACAGCCATGACGACTGAGGCGGGGAGTTTACAAACCGGCGGCAACGCCAAAACAGGAGACGCTAATGGCAGTCACTAAAGAACAAAAAGCACAGATCGTTAACAAGTTTAAAACTGCAGGCCTAGATACTGGTTCAGCACAAGTACAAGTTGCTTTGCTTACAGCACGTATCAATGACCTTACAGTTCACTTCACTACTCACAAAAAAGATTTCCACGGTCGTCGTGGTCTTGTGACTCTAGTAAATCAACGTCGTAAGCTTTTGGATTACTTGCACCGTAAAGACGTTAAAGGTTATCAAACTCTTATCAAAGAACTTGATATCCGTAAGTAATCTCATCTTAAATAAGATACTAAAGAAGGGGCGTAATAGCCCCTTCGAACTTTAAAAAACAGGAAGCCAGCTGAGAAATCGCGCTGACTTCACGAGCAAAAGGCACGAAGGCTTAATGCTCTACTCCGGCGGAGCCGGAGTGCTCAAAGTCAGATTGAATTTTGAGATGGCTTCCACAAACGGATGGCGAAAACGAATTTTCGCTAAATAAGGAGATTTAATGAAAACGACTGTAACTACTTCTGTAGGTGGAAAGCAGATCACAATCGAAACAGGCCGTATGGCAAAACAAGCTGATGGATCAGTTCTTGTTTCTTCTGGTAACAACATGGTTATCGTAACAGCTGTTTCTTCTAAAAAACCTTCAGAGGCTGATTTCTTCCCTCTGACTGTTGAATACATCGAAAAATACTATGCAACTGGTAAAATCCCAGGTGGTTACTTCAAACGTGAAGCTAAACCAACGAACGACGCGGTTCTTATTGCGCGTTTGATCGACCGTCCTATCCGCCCTTCTTTCCCAGAAGGCTACCGCTTCGAAACTCAAGTCGTTGCGACAGTTCTTTCTGCTGACGGTTCATTCCCTCTAGAGATCTTGGCGAGCTTGGGTGCTTCTGCCGCTCTTCACGTATCTGATATTCCATTCAACGGTCCAACAGCGGCAGTACAAATCGCTCGCGTTGATGGCCAATTCATCGCCAACCCAACTCCACAACAAATGGAAAAATCCGACATGGATATGATCGTTGCGGGAACTCGCAATGGTTTGTTGATGGTTGAAGGTGAAACGAAATTCATCTCTGAAGCAGACGCTTTGGCAGCTTTGAAATTCGGTCACCAATCTTTGATGCCTCTTTTGAACGCGCAAGACGAATTGCGTGAAAAAACAGGTTCTGTTGCGAAACGTGCTTTCACTCCGCCGTCTATCGATGCGGATTTCAAAGCTTCTGCAGAAGCTTTCTTGCAGCCTAAAATTGCCGCGGCATTGGCGATCAAAGAAAAACAAGATCGTTATGCAGCAGCAAACACAGCTGCAGCAGATGCTGAAAAATCTTTGTTGGCTTCCATCACTGACAAAGACCTTTTGAAACAGCGTAAAAAAGATCTGAACACAATCGTTGAAGATCTTAAGTACAAAGAAGCTCGCGCTATGATCTTGGATCGCAAGGTTCGTATCGATGGTCGTAACACGACAACTGTACGCCCTGTATCGAATGAAGTTGGTATCTTGCCACGTGCGCACGGTTCGGGTCTTTTCACTCGTGGTGAAACTCAAGTTTTGGGTACTGTGACTTTGGGAACTGGTGACGATGAGCAAATGGTTGATTCATTGTTGGGCGTGCAAAAACGCAAATTTATGCTTCACTACAACTTCCCTCCATACTCTGTTGGTGAAGTGGGTCGTATGAGCGGTACTTCTCGTCGTGAAATCGGTCACGGTAACTTGGCAGAGCGCGCTCTTAAAGCCGTTCTTCCTGACCATGAGAAATTCCCATACACAATCCGTATCGTATCTGAAGTTTTGGAATCTAACGGTTCTTCTTCCATGGGGACTGTATGTTCTGGTTTGATGGCTCTGCTTGATGCCGGTGTTCCTGTTAAAGGCAACGTTGCCGGTGTGGCAATGGGTCTGATCAAAGAAGGCGACCGTGTGGCTGTCTTGACTGACATCTTGGGGGATGAAGATCACTTGGGTGATATGGACTTTAAAGTTGCGGGTACTGCAAACGGTATCACCGCAGTTCAAATGGATATCAAAATTGACTCTGTATCTTTCGAAGTTATGGAACAAGCATTGTCTCAAGCTAAAGACGGCCGTATCCATATCTTGAATGAAATGGAAAAAGTGATGAAAACTCCTCGTGGTCAAATCTCTGAATTTGCTCCACGTATCGAGACAATCAAAATCCGTCCAGACAAAATCCGCGAAGTTATCGGATCTGGTGGTAAAGTTATCCGTGGTATCACAGAAGCGACTGGCGTTAAGATCGAAATCGAAGACGACGGGACTATCCACATTGCATCCGCTGATCCTGAAGCAACTAAAAAAGCTATCGGCATGATCAACGACATCGTGGCAGAAGCTGAAGTTGGTAAAACGTATAAAGGCCGTGTCGTAAAAATCGCTGAGTTCGGTGCTTTCGTTGAAATCCTTCCGAACACTCAAGGTTTGCTACACATCTCTGAGATCTCTAACGAGCGCGTTCGCGCGGTCACAGATGTTCTTAAAGAAGGCGAAACTATCGACGTGAAAGTTCTTGAAGTGGACCGTGCAGGTCGCGTTAAGCTTTCGCGCAAGGCTCTACTTCAGTAAAGCCTTGTTCGCCGAAGCTATAGCGGCCTGTCCGCCGTAGCCTTGGCGAAGGTGGGAGAGTATATTGGCTAATTTGTTCAAAAAATCTGAACTAGCAAACGGGATCCGAGTGATGAGCGAGTTTCATCCAGGGTCCCGTGCCGTTTCTATCGGTATCTGGGTTTTAACCGGGACTCGTGACGAGACTCCCGCTATTGCTGGGATGTCTCATTTGCTTGAGCATCTGGTTTTTAAAGGCACCAAAACTCGTAATACCTATCAAATCGCGAAATCTTTGGAGTCTGTGGGTGGTGAACTCAACGCTTACACGACTCGTGAATACACGTGCTATCACGCTCTTGTTTTGAAAGATCATTGGGAGAAGGCATTGGATGTCTTGTCTGATCTGGTTTCCAATATGAATCTGGTCAAAAAAGAGTTTGCTTTGGAAAAAGGTGTGATCTTGCAAGAGATCGCGATGTCAGAGGACTCTCATGAAGACGTTATTTACGATGTCCTTTATGATGAAGCTTATGGCAAACATCCATTGGGTCGTCCGATCTTAGGGACGCCAGCTTCGATTGCTTTGATGAAGCAAAATCAAGTGATGGATTACTATAAGAAAAACTACACGGGCAAAAACATCATCGTGAGTGCTGCAGGTTGCCTGGATCACGCAGAGTTTATGGCCGGAGTGGAAAAGCACTTGGGTAAAAAGAAGAAATCCACGTTGAAGAATACGCGTAAAAAACCAAATTGGTTGCGTCGTCGTCGTGTGATGGAAAAACAATCTGAACAAGTGCACATGCTTTTGGGGTTACCGACCGCGAGTTTCCGTGACAAATACCGCTTTGAAGCGGTGATCACGAACACTTTGTTGGGTGGGGGAATGACTTCAAAGCTTTACCAAAGTGTGCGTGAAAAGCGCGGTTTGGTTTATTCTATTTTCTCAAGTCTGAATACGAACATTGATTCGGGCATGCTGAATATTTACGCGGCTTCGGAGTTGAAGAGTGTCAAAAAAGTCGGCGAGCTTGTTGCCAAGGAATTCCAAAAAATTCGCACAAAAGGCGCTTCGCGCGCGGATGTGGAAATGTTTAAGACTCAGGTCAAGGGATCCATTTTGCTGGGCTCCGACGACATTGAAAATCGCATGACATCTTTGGCTGTCAATGAAATGGTATTTGGCGAATACAGATCGGTTGAATCCGTGATCGAAGAGATCAACGAAGTGACGGTGGATACAGTGAATGACTATATCCGCAATGAACTTAAGACTGACAAAACATCTGGCGTCTTGCTGGGTACCGGTGTTGAGGAACTCAAAGACTGGTGGGAGGGGTTTGAGCTATGAATAAAGTAAATGTAAAAATTAAAACACTTGAAAACTTTAAGGGTGAATTGCCAGCGTATCAATCTGCAGGCGCTTCCGGTGTGGATGTTCGCGCACAACTTGATGGCCCTGTTGTATTGGAGCCAGGTCAACGTGCGATGATTCCAACGGGATTAAGCTTTGAAATTCCAATGGGTTTTGAAATTCAAGCTCGTCCTCGCAGTGGTTGGGCGGCAAAAAATGGTCTGACTGTTTTGAACACACCAGGAACAATCGATGCTGACTATCGCGGTGAAGTTAAGATTATCGTGATCAACTTGGGTGATGCAGCGGTGACAATTGGTGATCAGGAACGTTGTGCTCAATTGGTGGTTGCTCCGGTTTACCAAGCCAATTTCATTATGGCTCACGAGCTGAGTGAAACAGAACGTGGTGCCGGCGGATTCGGCTCCACAGGACGCGCTTAAAAGGTGCCAGGTCCTATTTCTTGTCGGACCGTGTTGAAGTAACACAGTTAAGGCAAAAAGGTTCGGTTAAAATTTAAGAAAATAGAAGCCATGGTTCGTTTGAGCCGTGGCTTTTTTATTTTTACGAAGGTAGGGCCCGGCACACGCGGTGAAAAGGCGCGCGCTTCATGCAAGCTAGATTTCAAATGTTTGAAATTGCTGCTGCATAATTCAAGTTGCCAAGGTCAGGGGAATAGGAAAGGCTTACTCATCTAGAGGAGTTTTTATGAAAAATGTGATGATGATTTTGAGTGCCTTGTTGATGGTATCTGCGGCAAAAGCAGCGGACAGCAAAGTTGGTTTCGTAGATATGCAAAAAGCTGTTCAAGCAACGGCTGCGGGTAAAAAAGCCAAAGCGGAACTAGAAACTGATTTCAACAAAAAGAAAAAAGACATCGAGAAAAAAGAAGCCGAGCTTAAAAAAATGGGCGAGGAAATGGAAAAGAAAAAAGCTGTTTTGTCTGAAGATGCTTTGGGCAAAAAACAAGCTGAGTTCCAATCGCAAATGATGAAATACCGTGAGGAAGTTCAAAAAAGCCAAATGGATTTGCAGAAAAAGCAAAACGAGTTGACGGCACCGATCGTAACTAAAATGAAAGACGTGATTGCAAAAATCGCGAAAGACAAAGGTTATACCATGGTGATGGAAAGCAATAATGGGATTTTGTTCTCGACTCCAGATTCTGATTTGACGGACGAGACGATCAAGGCTTTCGATAAATTGTAAGAGTTTTTTCAGACAGAGAGCTCGTTCGTTGGATGATGAAATTATCCGTTTGAGCGAACAAAAAAAAGGCATCTAAGTGGATGCCTTTTTTTATTGCCGGAGCCTATGTGAAAACGATTGCGAATGGTGTGACTTGCTTTTTGAATGTGCTGCCGGCAGCAACTGCGCGCGTTGGTTTTTTACCGTAAGGTTTTCGGATGGTGAAAATGGGCTTCGGACGTGAAATTGAATTAGTTACCCGAAAAAAAAAGCACCCTGAAGGTGCCTTTGTATTAACGCAATCGGTTACCGTAGCGGAAGTAGAACCGATAACTTTGGTCGGTGATTACATTCTTGCGACTTCGATACGGTTGTAAAGCCACAGAAAGAATACGCAGGCGAAAAGAATCGTTACCAATCTTAAAGAGCGGCGTTTTTCCATCTGGAAGTTTTCGCTGAGGCCCACAGCCATCAACATCGCTGTGAATGCGAATCCCACTAATGTGATTGGTGGAATCAACTCAGAGCCCGCTTGGAAAATAAAGAATGGGATGTTTGAGAACAAAATCAAAGTAAAAATACGGCGAAGCGAGCAGGTTCTTTTTTCGAAAACTTGAAAGTAATAATAAATAAAGACTGCGCCCAGCCAAGCCATCACCACGGCGATAAAGGGTGCGAAAATCAAACCGGAACCGATGCGATAGATATTCGGTGGAACCAATCCAGTGATCACACCCGAAATCATCGAGATCACAATGATCGTGATTAATAATGTCGACCATTTCCAGTCAGGCAGGTTTTTGATTTTTTGAACAGGATGGCGAAGGTAATCAATCACGTAATTGAAAACTTCTTTAGCGGATTGCAGTTTGGTCTCTTTGCCTGGTGTCACATCACGATAGTCAGTCATAATCCTATTGCAACATGTCGGGGGAGGCTAAGCAAGTAAGTTCATCTAACAATGCTCGAGGCCCCCACTACGGCTTTGTCCGCTGCACACCCCGAACTCCGCGACACGCCATCCAGGCTCAGCCGTGGCTCGCCTTCGGCGAGTGCGCGCCATCGTGGCGCCCACGGAGGTCGCTGCGTTCAGGGTGTGCAGCGGGCAAATCCGCATCGGAGTTCTCGGTCATTGAAGGATATTTGGTTGTTAGCCTTCTCTAAGATCCATTTCGGCGAGGGATTGTGCCCTCTCTAGGAGTAGGCGGGCGTTTTGTAGTTGGGTGGCTTCGATGGCGCCGAGGGTGCTGAGGGATGGGAGTGGGCGGCCGAAGAGGATAAGGCGGTGGAGGTCGTAGGCCCATTTGATAAAGAAGCTGCCTTTTTGGGAGGGCAGTGTTTCGATGGTGGCTTGGGGAACAAAGGGAGCGGCGAGGGATTTTTCAGATGCTGTCGTTTCAGGGCCGCTGATTTCGGTGATGCTCATCACGCATTCGGGGCGAAGATCTTTTAAGACAGCATCGAACTCTTTCAGGGTGCTCGAGTCCATGACCATGTGGAATTTTCTTTTGGCTGCGTCTTGTGATTTTAGGAATTCGATCAAGCGGGATTTGCGCAGGATTGGGTTGCTCCATGGGAGTCTTAAGTGAAAGACTTCGTAGCCGTGCTCGGCCAGATAAGATGGGTAGATATTCCAGTAGTTAGCGAAATAGAAAAAACTGCGGGGGCCCGTGACGAATAACAGGGGCCAACGGGTTAAAAGGCAATTGGGATGAAGAGCTTGGTCGTAATGTTTTTGCGCGCGCGCTTTGTTGGTCAAAACGGCTAAAGCGACAAGAGTGACAAAGAGGCTAAGAAGAAGGGCGAGTGTATCCACTCGCCCAGTATTGCGAATTAAAGAGAAGTGTTCAAGCGAAACGCGAAGTCGAAGGAATCTTTATCGGAGGGTTTGTTAACCAAGGCGGTGCGCGCACTGGCTTCAACTCCGACAGAGATATTGCGGCTGACTTGGGCGAAGAGACCGCTGGCAACAACCAAAGAAGGCGTTGTCTCGTCCACGTGCAGGTTTTGAGATGCATTGTCGTACTTCATCATGCGGGCAGAAAGACCTGTGCTTAAGGAATAATTCCACACGCCTTCGATCGCATTGGTGTAACCGAACTTGCCTTCAAGTTCGCGCAAGGAGAACTCGTCGCTGGCGCTGTCGTTGGAACCATAATTACGGAAGATCACTTCGCCGTAAAGATTGCGAGAGCTCAAATCGCGGCCCGCAGACAACTGAATACCAGTGGTGCGACGATTGAAGTTTTCACCATTCGTCGAGATGTTGGTGAAGCCATTGACGTAACCAATGCCGATGTGCGACTGAGGACCGTCAGCATCTTTTTTCACTTGCTCGTAAGTCGATTTCTTTTGGCTTAATTCATTCACCAGATCGTCATAACTGACTTCTTGGTAATCCGCACCAGCAGCGGCCCAGACCATTGTAGGGGAGCAAATTGTAAAAAGGGATACTAAAGCGAATTGGAACGTTTTTAGTTTAGTCATAAAGTGATTCTAGCAAGGCTTTGTCATTTCTCAAAAATTGATCTTTCTTTCTGGACCTTGTTTCCGGCAGACTAGATATATGTTTTCTTTTTTCAAATCCAAGCACAACTGTTACTGCGCTTTCTGCAAAACGCCCCGTAATATTTATCGTAAGAAAAATATTGGGTTGATGAATATTATTGCAGCAGCGATGGCTTCGATCGTGGTGATGTTCGCGATCTGGCAGGAGTACGATCCCCGCGTGATGGTGGTCTTCGTCGTGTGCCTGGCGATCTCTGAAGTGTTTGTGCAAATTCGCTGGCGCCTGTCGGTGGTCTGCCGCACTTGCGGATTTGATCCGATTTTGTATGTGAAGGACTCTGCCGCTGCGGCTGAAAAAGTAAAGTTTCAGTTGGACCTGCGTAAGCAAGATCCTAAGTATCTGCTGACGAAACCTTTGAATTTACCGACCATCACTCCTAAGAAGGTCGAAGCTCTTGAGTCGAAGGGCAAAGGCAAGCTGGTTTCCCGTTCAATTTAATAAATAGAGTCATTTTGCAGCTCCGAGGCGTTTCGGAGTTGTTGCCAGCCGGGGACCTTTATGCCAATTTAGGGGCATGAAAACTCTGATTGTTATTCCTACGTACAATGAAAAAGAAAATGTGCAGACCATCGTGCCTGCCGTTTTTGCTCAAAATTTGGGCGTTGATATTCTGGTTGTTGATGACAACTCTCCAGATGGCACTGGCTCCATCGTTCGTGAAATGCAAAAAAACCTTCCTCAACTGAACCTGCTTTCCCGTCCTGGCAAACAAGGTTTGGGCAAAGCTTATATCGCGGGTTTCCGTTGGGGGATCGATCAAGGGTATGAAGCCATCGTGGAAATGGATGCGGACTTCTCGCATCGTCCCGAGGATTTGGGACCTCTTTTGAATACCTTGAAGCAAAATGATTTTGCTGTGGGCTCTCGTTATGTTCCGGGTGGTCGCACAGTGAACTGGGGTATCATGCGCAAGATTATTTCTCGCGGCGGTGGTATCTATTCTCGTTTGATCCTGGGTTTCCCTTTGAATGATTGGACGGGTGGTTTCAATGCATGGAAAAAGGAAACTTTGATTGGTATTGATCTGGCAACGGTTGAGTCCAATGGTTACAGCTTCCAAATTGAATTGAAATACAAAGCCATGAAAAAAGGCTTCAAGGGTGCTGAGTCTCCAATCGTGTTTGAAGACCGTCGCGTGGGACAAAGTAAAATGTCCTTGAAAATCGTGCTTGAGGCTTTCTGGCGTGTTTGGCTTATGCGCTTTAAGTAAGGGCGCTGCACTTCGAGCTTCTCGAAGTGTTGCGGCTCTGCTTTTTCTTTTTCTGGTTCCGACGGTTGTGCTGGCGCAGGCACAAAAAGGAACTGTCATTGCCGACGAGGCGCAAGTTTACAAAGACCCTGATTTTGATGCTCCGGTAATGACGGTTTTAAAGCAGGGTCAGGTCGTGCAGATTTCCAAAGGCAAAAAAGGTCCTTTTTATAAAATTCGTTTAAAGCCCGGTAAAACGGGTTGGATTTCTGACGCCGAAGTTCGCCCGGGTGTGATCACAAAGCAAGATATGCACGAAGCCGCACAAGAAGCCGAGGAAGCGGAAGAGGTATCTGCTCGAGGGAAAAGACCATTCTTTGCGTCTCGCTATCGGGGCTTGTCATTGGATTTTATCGATTTTGCGGAAGACACCATGGGGGGTCGTCGCAATGCTCAGACGCTCTTTTACGGTTTAAAATTTAACGGCTATAACACTTTGTTTTCAGGCGACATGTACACTGAAAGCAATATCTTGTTTCACTCAGGTGCTCCGTCTTACTACAAAGATTATACGGGTCATGAGGGCAGTGGTTACATCGTGATTTTGGATTTCTTGTTTCAAACAGTTTTGCCAAAGGGAAAAGATCTGATTTTCTTTTATGGCTTCGGGCCGATGTTTAAATACTCGCACTTTGACTTGAATTTGAATGGTTCCGCGGATGCGTACTCGGCAGATGATATGACGTTGGGAGTATTGTTTAACGTGGGTGCTGCTTACCGAATTAAGCGGGTTTCCATTCGTCCAGATATTAAGTTTTATTGGGAGAAAGAAAGTTACCTCGGCTATGGCATCAACGTCGGCTTGGACTTCTGAAGGTAACATCCCTTTTTGTGCTGCCCTGCGGAACCGCTGGCTGGAGTCAAGAAGCCAGTGCGTCACATGAATTTGATAGCCGCAGTAAAGTAGTGACGATTTGGACGCGGGTGGGTTACAATGCCGTCCATGTTTAAATCTATTTATCTTATCGGTCTGGTTTCGGTTCTTTTCTCCTCTTTGGCTTTTGCTGGCGATATCAATGCGGCCTTCGAGTCTTTAAAAAATACCGGAGCTAATTTTGATCCAGATGGGACTGTTTGCGAGCAACTCGAACGCGTTCGTCTTGCGCAAATTTACCCAGCCGATAAGTTCTATATTACGGGCGATATCGAATACAGCACAGGTGGGATGACGATTGGGGAGTTAGACACGATCGTGATTGATCGCTCCACCGGCAAAGTCGTCCTTTTGGGCGAAGTGAAATGCTGGAAAAACATGGATGATGCGTTGATGAAGGCAAAGTCCCAAATGATGCGCTTCTTCTGGAATTTGCAGCAAAACCCAGCGGCTATGTCGTTTAACTCTTATGACGGCGTGAAGTATTCCGCAGCCCAGTTTCCGTTAGATACTCCAGTTTATACCGTGGGGCCTCAAGGCGCCGTGGCCAAAGGTTTTACGTACGAGTTAGATCTGACTCTTAAAGAAACTCATCAGCTAAGAATGATGCTTCTAAAGTGCCAACAAAACGGTGAATGTCCTAGTTCTCAGCACTAATTTTACGCGTCGCACACCCAGAAAGTGGCAGGCACCTTTTGGGGATGCGGTGCATCCGTAAATAGGACCTGGCACCCTTTTGGTTTTTAGGGCATCTTTTCGCCCATGTCTATTCAAGTTTTATCTCCGGAAGTAGTCGACCAAATCGCCGCGGGCGAGGTGGTTGAGCGTCCTGCTCATCTTGTTAAAGAGCTTGTTGAAAATTCTATCGATGCGGGCGCGACGCGTGTGCATGTGGAGTTTTTTGATGGCGGTCGCATTGTGAAAGTGATCGACAACGGTAAGGGCATGTCGCCTGAAGATTTGCCGAAAGCTTTGGATCGGTTTGCGACCAGCAAAATTTCTAAATCAGATGATCTGTGGAGTTTAAAAACTTTCGGTTTCCGTGGAGAGGCTTTGGCGAGTATTTCGTCGGTCAGTAAAATGACTTTGACGACTCGTCGTGAAGGTGACGAGCAGGCTTTCCAATTGGTGAGCTTGTACGGCAAGAAACAACCGATCGACCGAGTTGGAGGATCCCAAGGCACGACGGTGCTGATGGAAAATCTTTTTGAAAATATGCCAGCGCGTTTGAAGTTTTTGAAATCAGACGCGGCCGAGCACACCGCGATCAAAACAACTTTGAAAGCCATGGCCCTGGCTCATCACGATGTGGAATTCCGCATTCAGGAAA
Organism: Bdellovibrio sp.; assembly: GCA_039594295.1. GTDB lineage: Bacteria > Bdellovibrionota > Bdellovibrionia > Bdellovibrionales > Bdellovibrionaceae > Bdellovibrio. The sequence goes on along the minus strand of JBCNNR010000037.1, from coordinate 27,173 downwards.
ATAGCAAGCTGGTGAATTTTTGGCCGGCTTGCAAAGATCGTAAAGAACGTGCGGAGCAAATTCTTGAAATCAAACCGCTCTTCGTCGGAGAGGCATCTCGTGAATACGTCAAAGCGTATGCCGTGTTTGCCGATCCTCATAACGTTTCTAAGACCGCAAAAAATATCTGGCTATTTGCGCAGAACCGTTGGGTTCAAGATCGCAGTCTGCAAGCAGCAGTCAACGAAGCCTATCGCAGTCTTTTGATGCACGGTGAATTTCCGATCGCAGCAGTGTGGGTGGAAACGGATCCAGAATATATCGACGTGAATATTCACCCGACGAAATCGCAAGTGAAGTTCCATGATCCGTCCTTGGCCTTCCGTGCGGTGGCGGGAGCTTTGCGCGGAACTTTAGAAAAAGCTCCGTGGATTCAACAAAGCGGCCAACTTCGTTCGCAAGCACAGTTTAACGAAGCGGGTGGTTCAGTTGATTATTCTGATCCTTCGGCAACGTACTCATCCGCGAAAGGTTTGCCGAATTTCGCAAACATCCCATCCGTTGCAGCTGAAGGGCAACCAGAAATGCCAAAAGAAAATCTGGCATTCCAGGATTCCACTTTCAAAACAACGCAGTTTCAGAAAAAAGATTTCAGCTTTCCTAAGTCATCAGTGCAACAGCCGCAGATGACTTATCAAACTCTGGCCGAGGCGGCAGAGTCCCGTCAGAATTTTGAGACGCCAGAAAAAAATCAGACAGCGACATCTTCAGCTGTTGGTGCTGAAGCCGTTGCTCCTGTGAGTGGTGGTTATTGGTCTTCTTTGGAAGTTTTGGGTCAGGCAAATCTGACGTACATCGTGACTCAACATCGCGATAAAATGGTTTTCGTTGATCAGCACGCAGCCCACGAACGTGTGGCTTATGAAAAACTGATGAACGCCTGGAAGGGTGGAAAAATTGATATTCAAGATTTCCTATTTCCTCTGGCGATTGATATGTCTCCAGAAAAAGTCGAAGGTCTTTTGTTGCTAGCCAAAGACATCGAGCGCCTGGGCGTCTTTATCGAAGCCCTGGGCCCTGGTACTGTGGGTGTAAAAGGCGCGCCGTTATTTATTAAAGAATCTGTGTTGGGTAAAGTCTTGGATCGCATGGCAACGGAAGTTGTCGATCAAGGAGGCAGTTACTCTCTGGAGCGCGCCGTGGGCGACATTTGTGCGACCATGGCCTGCCATTCGGTGGTGCGTGCCGGACAAGCGTTAAGCCACGATCAAATGAAAAATCTTTTGCGCGAAATGGATCATTTCCCTCTGTCGAGCTTCTGTCCTCATGGACGACCGGTGAGTGTGGAGTATCCTTTCTATAAACTCGAAAAGGACTTTGGACGAATCGTTTAATGAATAAAAACAAGCCGGTCATTTTCGTAGTAGGTTCGACCGCCACTGGCAAAAGCGAGTGGGCGCTTAAACTTGCGCAGGAATTCAAAGGCATTATCATTAACTGCGATTCGGTTCAGTGTTATTCCAAAGTTCAAATCGGTGCAGCGAAACCGACGCCAGAAGAACTGCAACTCGTCCCTCATTATCTTTTAAGCTATGTCGATCCTCCGAGTGAAAGCACGGCGGGCAGTTATTGCCGTGATTTTAGTGAGGTTATGAATAATCTCCCAGAAGGTGTTCCGGCATTTGTCGTCGGCGGCACGGGTTTTTATTTTATGGCCATCGAAAAAGGCATGTATCCGGTGACGGAAGTATCAGAGGAAATGAAAGTGCAAGTGGCCAAAGAATTGGCGGAGCCGGGTGGCGCTGAGCGCTTGCATGCAGAGCTTACTCAAGTAGATCCTGAATATGCTGCCAAGATCAATATCGCGGACCACTATCGTATCGGTCGCGGCATTGAATTGATTCGCACGCAAGGGAAAGGTGTCACGCAAATTCAAAAAGAATTTGATGAAACTAAAACTCCTTTTGCCTTTCCTCTTTTGAAAATTGGTCCGAATTGGGAGCGTGAAGTGCTGCGCGAGCGCATCGCTTTGCGCACTCACAAAATGCTCAAAGAAGGTCTGATCGACGAAGTGGAAAAACTCCTCGACCAAGGTTTGGAGGGGTGGGCTCCCATGAGCAGTGTGGGCTATAAGGAAACCATCGAGTTCGTCAAAGGCCATATCAACGAAGACGAACTTTTAGAACAAATTACGACAAATACTCGGCAGCTGGCGAAGCGCCAAAAAACCTGGTTCCAAAGAGACAAGGACATTCATTGGTTCGATGGAGCGAGAGGGTATTTAGAAGCAAGGGCCGTGGTCGAGAAATTCTTGAACTCTTTGACCACAAATACTAGTGCCGACAAGAATGGATCTATATGAAAAGTATGACGGGTTATGGAACTGCGAAAGTTCAATCAAAAGATGTTTCTGTTGAAGTAAGCATTCGTGCCGTGAACGGACGTTTTTTGGAAACACGTTTTCATTTGCCGCGTGAATTCGTTGCCTTTGAAGGGGAGCTTAAAAAAACTCTGGGTGCTTCTCTGTCGCGCGGAACAGTGGATGTTTTTGTTTCACGTAAAGTGAAAGCCACGGCTTCCGGCAAAGCCCAGATGACCGTCAACGATGCTTTGGTAAAAAAATACGTCGCGGCTTATAAGCACCTTGCGAAAGAAATGGGCATTCCGTTCCAAGTTCACTTGGAAGCCATGGCTCGCTTGCCGGATGTGATTAAAGTGGAAGAGAGCTATGAACTTTTCACGGGTGAAGAGAAGGTTTTGAAAAAAGCTTTCGCGGAAGCCTGTGCAAACTGTGACAAAGAGCGTGTGCGCGAAGGAAAATCCCTGCGTAAAGACCTGGAAAAACTTTTAATGTCTTTGGATAAAGAGATCAAAGTGATCAACGATCTTCGTGAAGAAGCGAATGCGCAACTTCAGGAGCGATACGAAACTAAGATTCGCTCTCGTATGAAGGGCAACGAAATCGATCCGGCTCGTTTATCTCAAGAAATCGTGATTCAGCTGGAAAAGGCCGATATCAACGAAGAGTTGAGTCGTTTGACTGAACATATTAAGAACTATCGCCAACTGATTGCTTCCCAGGATGCTGAAGGTAAAAAACTTGATTTTTACACTCAGGAATTGCTGCGTGAGGTGAATACGATCGGTTCAAAGTCTCAAGTAGCCAAGATCACTCAAAGCGTGGTACAAGCGAAAACCCTCATCGAAAGATTAAGAGAACAGGTTCAAAACGTTCAATAGTATGAAAACGCGAATGATTATTGTCGCTGCTCCCAGCGGCGCAGGAAAAAGTAGTTTCGTAGCAAAGGCGATTGAAGAGCTTCCACAGCTCGTGGACATCGTCACGTTTACGACTCGCAACATTCGCAAAGGGGAGAAAGATGGTCTGCAGTACCACTTTATCTCTCACGATGAGTTCAAACAAAAAATCGAGCAAAACTTCTTTGTGGAGTGGGCAAAAGTTCACACCAACTTCTATGGAACGTCCTATGAGTCCTTGGAATCCACGTGGAGAGCCGGTAAGTGCGCGATCATGGATATCGACATCCAGGGTGTGCAGACCTTCAAATCCAAGTATCCAGATGCTAAAACCATCTTCATTTTACCGCCGTCCATCGACGAGCTGCGTCGCAGAATCGAAAAGCGTGATGGGGCTATGCCGGCTGATATCGAAGTTCGCATGGCCAATGCCGAAAAAGAGATCGCCGAAGCCTCCAAGTTCGACTTCCAGATCGTCAACGACAACTTCGAGCATTCCTATGCCGAATTTAAGAAAATCATTGAAAAGTTACTAGCTTAAGGGTAATTTCCTCGTTTGAATCGATGAATTATTTGCGCCCGGAGGCATTAAATGGCTCGTGTAACCGTTGAAGATTGCTTGGAAAAAGTTCCTAACAGATTTGCTCTTGTATTGATGGTTGCTAAAAGAGCGAAGCAACTTCTTAAAGGTGCTGAAGCAACAGTTTCCACTCGTTCAAACAAATACATCGTATCTGCACTTCGTGAAGTTGCTATCGGAAACGTTGGCTATGAAGTGGCAATGGATCCGAAGGAAGCTCTTCTTCAAATCGAAAAAGATTTGAATAAATAGTCTAGGACGAAGGTCTTAAGTTCTTAAAAATACTAATAAATTCCGATTATAAAGCGAATCTATTTGGAGCCCATATTCTTGTCAGGTAAACTGATGAGAATATGGCGGAACCCCAAAAAGAGACTGGTCTCTCTCATAAACCAGTCAAAACAATTGATGATCTCTTAAGTCGCATTCGCAGCTACTGGCCGAGTGCTGATCTCAAATTCATTGAAAAAGCCTACTACTTTTCCGAGAAACATCACGAGGGACAAATCCGTCGCAGTGGTGAACCGTATATTTCTCATCCACTTTCCGTCGCCGCCATTCTTGCAGATTTGCATTTAGATTTGGATACGATTGCAACAGGTCTTTTGCATGACACGGTTGAAGACACCGATGCCACTCTCGAGGATATCCGCCGTGAATTTGGCGATGTGGTCGCGCATCTTGTCGACGGTGTCACGAAAATCGGTCAGATGAAGTTTAAAAACTCCCACGAAAAACAAGGCGAGAATATTCGCAAGATGATCGTGGCGATGGGTAAAGACGTGCGTGTCGTTTTGGTGAAGTTGGCCGATCGCTTGCACAACATGCGCACGCTTAATTTCATGCCGTTCGATAAACAAGAGCGCATCGCTCTGGAGACATTGGAAATTTACTGTCCTCTGGCGGGGCGTATGGGTATCAGTGCTCTGAAAATTGAGCTGGAAGATTTGTGCTTCCGATACTACCGCCCGGATATGTACTACGAACTGATTCAACAGGTGAAGAAAACTGAAGCTGAACAAAATCGGTATATCGAGGATGTGAAGCATTTGATTTCCAGAGAGCTCAGCAAAGTCGGCTTCAAATTTGAAGTTTATGGGCGCTCAAAGCACTTGTGGTCAGTGTATCGCAAAATGCAAAGTCGGAACCTTGATTACGATCAGGTTTATGACGTTCTGGCTTTCCGTGTGATCGTGGAAAGCGTGGCAGAGTGTTATGCGGCTCTGGGTTTGGTGCATTCTCTATGGAAACCCATTCCAGGTCGTTTCAAAGATTTCATCGCCATGCCTAAAACCAATAACTATCAGTCGTTGCATACGACGGTGGTGGGCCCTGGCGGGGAGCGCATTGAAATTCAGATTCGTACCAATGAAATGCACCTTGTTGCCGAGATGGGTATCGCCGCTCACTGGAAGTACAAAGAGCGCGGTAAAATGGAATCAGACGATTTGCAACAGGCGAACTGGTTGCGTGATCTGGTTTCATGGCATCAGCAGGTGCGCAGTCCTGATGAATTCCTGGATACAGTTAAAACTGACTTGTTTGAAACGGAAATTTACGTTTTCACTCCGACGGGAGAAGTGCGTGAATTCCCTGAAGGGGCGACGCCAGTCGATTTTGCTTACGCGGTTCATACGGAGCTTGGCAATAAGTGTGTCGGCGCGCGTGTGAATGGTAAGATGGTGCCGCTGAAGCATCAGCTGAACAACGGGGATACTGTTGAGATCATCACCGGTAAAGGGCAGGAACCATCGAAAGACTGGTTGAAGTTTGTCGTTACCAATAAAGCCAAAGCTAAAATTCGTGCCTTTGTTAAAGAAGAGCAGCGTCGTCGTTCCATTTTGTTGGGCAAAGAGTTGGTGGAAAAAGAATTCCGCAAATTCGGTATGGCTGCCGTGAAGTATTTGAAAGGCCCAGCCTTTGAACAGTATTTAAAAGATTTTGGTTTGAAAGATGTCGAAGAGCTTTATGTAACCGTGGGTTACGGCAAGCTTGAAACGCGCGTTTTGGTGGAAAGACTTTCGCCGGAAAATATCGCCAAAGAAGCTGCAAAAACCGAGGACTCGACCTTTATGGAAAGAGTCATGCGTGCGGCGACTCATAAGACGCGTAAAACCAATTCCCTGGTTTCCGTGGACGGCATGGATGACATGCTGGTGCATTACGCGAAATGCTGCCATCCGATTCCTGGTGATCCGATTGTGGGCTTTATCAGCCGTGGTCGTGGTATCACCATCCATCGCAGTGATTGCAGCAAAGCTTTTGAATTTGATCAGCTTCGCAAAGTGGATGTCGCGTGGAATGTGAAAGTGGCGGGAGAAGGTCAGGAGCGCATCGTGCGTCTGAAAATCATCTCTCAAGACAATCCAGGATTGCTTAAATCCATGTCCGAGGCCTTTGCCCAGCAGGGCATCAATATTCAGTCCGCGCAAATTCGCACGACAAAGGATAAAAAAGCCGTTTGTAATTTTGAAGTCTCAGTGAAGGATGCCTTACAATTGAACCAGGCCATTTACGAGATTCAAAAAATCAAAGGCATTATCGGTGTCACGCGTGTCATTCAATAAGTATCTACCCAAACTTCACAATCTGCTCGCTTTCTTCGTTTTGATAATTGCGGTGATTGTGATGCTCGGGTGGATTCTGCAAAATCCCATCGCCATTCGTATCAGTCCGAATTTCACGCCGATGGTATTCAATACCGCATTCCTGTTGTGCTTTCTGACCATGGGTATTCTTTTTTCCGATCGGGACTACTTTAAGATCGGTCGCTTTTGCGCCGTCATCGTGATGTTAGGCGCGTCCCTGGTTTTTTCTCAATATCCCCTGGGTATTGATCTGGGGATTGATTCCTTTTTCGTGAATTACTTTATCGAAGCCAGCAACCCCTTTCCGGGGCGAATGGCGGCGAGCACCTGTATTGCCCTTTTTTTGTTAAGTTTGGGAGTGTTCTTTAATAAAGGGACACTGCTGTGCCAATTTGTGCGGGTGACTTGTGCGGCCACTGTCTGCTGTGTGGGTTTGGTGGGGATGGCGGGATATGTTTTTAACGTCAACTCGCAATACGGCTGGGGCAGTTTCGCTCGCATGGCCCTGCATACGTCCATCTGTTTGATCGTTTTGGCGATTTCTTTGATGCTGCAATTGCGTGATCGTATGGGGCGATTGGGAATGCACCGCAATCGCTTTGCTCCTTTTTACGTTTTGACCGCCGGGATTTTTATGACGGTCGGATTGATGCAGCTTTTGTATATTAAAGATTATCAAAAGAATCGCGCGATCACTGAAATTCGGACCACGGCTATCTTGGAAAACTTTGATGCGTTTTTTAAACCTCTGACTAAATCTCTGGCACGAATGGGCCAGAGATTTATCATGAACGATTATAAAAATCAGCAGTCGTGGGTGATTGATGCAGAGATTTACTCCTCCGATTTTAAAGGCGTGCGTCGGGTCATCTGGGCGGAAAAAGATCTGATTGCAAAATGGGTTTACCCGATGAATCACCACGGCGAACGAGTCGTGGGAATGAAGCTGACCCAGCAGCGCGGGGCCGCGGGGATATTGGATACCATTCTTAAAACCAAACAGCCTGCCATTTCAGACGTTATTCCTTTGATCACGGGTGGGGATGGCATTGTGATCTACTATCCGGTTTTCAGGGGTGAGGAATTCCTGGGAATTTTGAGTGTGGCTTTGGAGGCGGATCGCTTTTTTGGTGAAGCCGCCGTAGCTCCCGGTTATTTTGTGGAAATCAAAGACGATGATGGCCATGAGTTCTTAAATACCGGAAGCGCGGGCCAAGTCTATATGCGTGACTGGGGCAATAAGTCCATTTACAAGGCGCTGAATGCCGATTGGGAATTTACGGTGACGCCGATGCCAGAGGTGGTGCAGCGGGATTCATCGTATTTGCCAGGTGTCGTCGCCGTGTTCGGTATCAGCGTATCTTTGTTACTTGCTGTCAGTTTGGTATTTTACATGCGCTCGCGTGAATCAGAACGTCGTATGAAAGACTCTTTTGATTGGCATAAAGCGGGACGCGATAGTATTGCGCTCTTAATGTTGCAGTTAGATCGTTTTGGGAATGTGTCGAGTGTGAATAAGGCCACCGTGGATCTTTTGGGGTACTCGGAACAGGAACTCATTGGTAAGCAAGTGTTTGTGTTGGGCGAGTATTCTGATCTGATGGCGCATCGTGGACGCATGGAAGAAAAACTTCAAAGAGCATTGCCGGTGGGCGGTGAGTACTTGGAAGCTATTTTCGAAATGGGAGAGCACCCGGGTTATGAGCGTACCTTTGTCTCTAAATCCGGAAAACTTTTTTATATGGCGCTGTCATTGCACCGAGTGACGAATGATCTGGGTGAAATGAATGGTTACCTGGTGGTCGCTGAAGACATCACCCAAAGAAAAGAACGTGAACGCCTGCTAAAAGAACGCGAAGAGAAAATTTTGGTTTCTTCTCGTCTGGCGACCTTGGGGGAGATGGCCGCTGGGATCGCGCATGAGATCAATAATCCCTTGGCTGTGATTATTGGATATTTAAGTGTGCTTCGTAAGAATCTGGTCACTAAGGGAATGGGCGAGGATGTGGATTTGAATCGCCGTATTGATTCTGTCGAATCTATGGTGGGACGAATCGCAAAGATCGTTAAAGGGCTGCGCAGTTATGCCCATGAACCAGTGATGGATGATATGGAAGAGGTGGAAATTTCCACGATCATCGATGACACTCTGGCATTTTGCCATGAAAAATTTAAGCTCAACAATGTGCAACTGGTGGCCTCCATTGAACCGGGTCTGACGGTGAGATGTCGTCCTTATCAGATCTCTCAGGTTCTTTTGAATCTTTTGAATAATGCCTTTGATGCTGTTAGCAATGCGCCGGTTAAGAAAGTGCGTATCGAAGCGTCTTACAATGCTGGTGGCATTGAAATCAGTGTGATTGATTCGGGCCCCGGTGTGCCTCCGGAGTTGCGAGAAAAGATTATGCAGCCGTTCTTTACTACGAAAGAAGTTGGTAAAGGTGTGGGGTTGGGACTCAGTATCAGTATGGGGATTATCCAAGCACACAATGGAAAATTCTTTTTAGACAGTCAGTCACTCCAGACGAAATTTACAGTCTGGTTGCCCCACACACCTCATCTAGCCACTTAATTATTGCCAGCCGTAGCCGACTCTGAACAGGAGGGCGCTTGCGGTCACCGTATCAGAAGGCGGGAAGTACACATACTCAATGCTGAAGGGAATAAAATTTTTGCGGTTTAACTGATATTCGCCGCCGGCAGAAATCGTTAGAACCTGGTTGGTTGCGATTTGATTCTCATCCAAAGCCGTCGCGGACTTTGAGGCTGCGATCAAAAATCCACCACCCAATCCTGCCCATGTGCGCAGTTGAGTTGTCGTGAAGTAATATTTCGCTAAGGCATAACCAGAAAGATAAGTGATGTTGGCACTACAGTTTTTCGTGCCCTTACAACCGACGTTGGCCACCGTTTGTCCCGACACATTGTATTGTTCCAGCATGCCCAGGCCACGCAAGGTGATGTTGCGAGTGAGAACCCATTCATAAAATCCGCCAGCTCCCAATCCAGAGCCTTTGAGATCGGGTTGTTCGGGGTCATTGATTTTTGGATTTTCTTTGATGGTGGGTTTCATCGAGTCCATGCCGTACTGACCTAAAACGCCGTAAGAATTTTTGAGTGTTCTTAAAAAGCTCATGTCGCGGGCTTTATCAAATACTGATGCTTCTTCATCAGGTGAGGAGGCTTTGCTTAAAGCTTCTTGTTGGCGAGAGATGTCTGATTTTGCTGCCGCTTTTCCTTTTACGGCAGAAGTGCCCGCACTGGAACCTTTTGCTTGAAGAGTGTTGCCGGTGACGCCACGGCCTTTAAGGATCTCGGCCACGGCACGGTCATCTTTGGTTTGCTTGATGCGAATGACACCGACTTTTTTGTTGCTCGCAGGATCGATCAAAAAGAATTCATCGCCTGCATGAACTTCGGCGCCTTGCAGTTTCACCATCACTTTGCCACCTTTAACGGCGGTCACTTCGGCAGCCAGGGCCGAGAGACTGAAAGCAAAACTAAGGCAAAGAATCGTTAAGAATTTATTCATTCGTTGATCATCAAGTTGTTTTCAAGTTCACGGATGAATTGCTCTTTATAAAGATCCCAGACAGCGATGCTGGAAAATTCATAGGAACAAGCCTGCACATTTTTATCACTGCGTTGAATGGCTTTTACTTCCACAGAGCCGGGGCGAGTGGTGCGCCAGATCTCAAGATCATTTTCCATCACCACCAGTTCATAATTGGTGCGCGGAAATTCATCATTAAACCAAGTTTCAATACGACTTTGAGTTTTGCATCCCAGAAGAGAATAAATTTCTGAAGAAGGTGAAGTGGAAACAAAAGAAGAACCTTTAATTTTCCCCGGAGCCGCAGCCTCAAACTGATTGCGCCCCTCCGATTTATAAACGGAACAACCTTCGAGAAATACTAAAGAAATAAGAATCAAAGCTGCCGACTTCATACCCCAAGTATAAAGTTCCCCCTCTCGAAACACAAAAACCCCTTCGGTAATCTGGGCTTTCGCCCAACCGTCGGGACCGAGCCTGCCTTGGTCCCAGTGTCCTGGGGTTGCGAATTCCGCGACACGCCATCGTGGCTCAACCGTGGCCCGCCTCTGGCGGGTGCGCGCATCCATGCGCCCACGGAGGTCGCTGCATTCACAACCCCAGGCCCCTGTGCCCAAGTCAGTCTCGGCCCCGCCGGTTGAACAAGTTCAGATTTCAGAAGGGAATTTTTGTTTGAGTAACGACATATCCTTCGAAAATGAATCCCAGTAGGGATTCATTTTCTCAACCGTTGCCTCTACTTTTGCTCCGCGCGGAGAAGAGACGGGGGAGGAACCACGAGACTTTGTGTTTATTTGTCTCTCTTTTCTCCGCTCGCACTGAAGAGGGAAAAACATGATTTCAATGGATGTTACCCAGTTGCCGATTTTATTGGATGATTAGCGATCTTTGGGAGAGTGCTGAATTTGAAAAAGCTACGAATGAAAGTACAAACGTCGCGCAGGTTCAAACGACGAAATTCCTTTCTAGGAGCGAAGAGCGAAAATTACTTCGGGATTTTCCCTGTGTGGGAGAGCCCTGTGGAGCGAATCCTCCGGGCCCGCAGGATGCGGTATCAAAGCCCGGCAAGGCCTGGAAGGCCGGGTGAGCGGAACAGGGCTCTCCCACACAGGGAAAAGCCCGTACCGTAATCAACGAACGAAGACTCCTAGAAAGGAATTTCGTCGTTTGAGTTAAAGCTAGGTTCCGGACCGAAATCGTTGAAGTTGAAATCGTCGCCGCCACCTGAATTGCTGTTAGAACGAGAACCAGCGTCTGCACCAGCAGCACCCAAGAATTGAACAGTGTTAGCCACGATTTCAGTCGCGTAGCGTTTTTGTCCTTGTTGGTCTTCCCATGAGCGCGTTTGAAGTTTACCTTCAACGTAAACTTGGCGACCTTTAGAAAGGTGCTTGCCGCAGATTTCTGCCAATTTGCCCCAGACAGTTACACGGTGCCACTCAGTTTTTTCCTGACGTTGACCGTCTTTAACCCATGATTCGCTTGTCGCGATGTTAAGGCGAGCTACAGTGCTCCCACTTCCGATTGCTTTCACTTCTGGATCAGCACCAAGACGACCTACGATAATAACTTTATTTACTCCAGACATTGTCCCCTCCAAAATAGATGACCCTATGGTTTTTTGTCAGATCGGGAGTTATGTCAACAATCGACAACTCCCTTAATTTATTTGGATTTGGAGCTGAGCAACATTTAAGCACAGCTCTGTGTCAGATTAATTCAATAAGAGATGGGGTGGGGGCTGGGCGGCGGACTACCGCGCAGCGCCAAAGCTCGGTGGCATCATTGGATTTGATGCTGAAAGTTTGAACTTATATTGGGCACCGTCGGCGGTCGGGGATTTGAAACCATCGATGAACGTCAGGAACAGTCCGGCTTTGTCTTGGAAGCTCTTTTTGGCGCGCAAATCGATATCGAAATTGTAAGCGCCGATTTGTTGGCCGAAAGAACCACCGCGATTTACGATCGTCAGACCGATATCGCCTTTTACCGTGCCTTGAAGCTCGTCTCCGGGCTTGCCGATAGTTCCGCTTTCGATCACCAGACGACCCGCAGCCAAGCGGCCTTTAAGCTCAATAGAACTCAATTTCAATTCAGGGACTGTCAGCGGACCCATCGGAGTGTTCACGTTGGATGGCGGAAGTTCAAACTGATTGATGGTCAGGTTCACTTCGACGTCAGGTTGTTCTTGGAAAGTTAAATCAGCCAATGCGGTCGTTTCCAAATTCAACTGACCCTTTAAAAGAATCGGAAGGTTGGCAAATTCGCGGATATCATTCAAGGCCACTTTTTTCGCGCTGACTTCGATGCGATGTCTTTCCACGCCATTGTCACTGCGAGTGCCTTTACCCATAGAAACATTGACGTCGCCTTTCAGTAGGCCCTTTGCCGACACGGAACCATAAGGCTTTTGTTGAATCAAACCGGAAATGGACGGAGTGATCACCAACTCCTGGGCAGAAAGGGCCGGCGTGCGCAGGGATTCGATATACACGTGATCCATTTGTACGCCCGGTTGCGGGAACAGACTCATTTTCAAACGATCAAATTGAACATAGACAGAGTTGTTGGTGACTTTCGCTACCTGAGAGGAAATCAAATCGCTCAAATCGTCAAAAGGGAAAAGAACAAAAAGAAAGACGAAGGCTGAAACCACCATGATAAAGAGTTTGCCTTTATTTTCTTTAAGCCATTTGAAAAACCTGGCGACGTATTCCATTACTCTTCCGTTTCTCTGGATTTTCTATTGCGGTTAAAGCTGCCTTTTTTGATCGGCTCGGGTTCTGCGGAGATAACCGGAGCAGCGGGAACAGCCAATGCCACCAATTTATAAACCACATCAAAATAACGATTGTCTTCGCGATTTGCGGTCATCGTCATGTCGGCCATTTTCACGCTGGAAGAAATATTGCTGAATTTATAGCCCAAATCCACCACCTGGCGCAGATTCAATTTCGCCAGATGAATTTGCAAGCCGCCTTCACTTAAATTAGACGGAATCAAGTTTGAACCACTTGAAGGTTGTGTGCCTTTGATTTGCTCAGGCAATAGATTCGCCGCTTTAATTGTGGATTCGATATTCCCACGCAGCATATCCATAGAGGGAGCCGGGGGGATGGCCGGGACTTCGGCGGCTTCACGAGAAACTTTTAAAAGCTCGCGAATCGTCATGCGTTTTCCTTCGAATTCGTTGACCGCTTCCGAAGAACCGTTGAAGTAACCATAGGGAATAGACAGAACCATTAACGTAATCACGGCGATACCACCATACATGGTCAATTGCTGCATGGCTGGTGTCATGTTTTCGTAACGGTCGCGCATTTGATTATAGGTCGCACTTTCCTGAATGCGATCCCAAGTGGCGCGGGCCTCCGTCGATAATTTGTCTTTTAAATCGTCGAAATTCATCTCGTCACCTTCTGAATGCCGCGGTCTACGTTAAAGCTGAAAGAGAAAGCCTGGCGACCTGGTAAAGTGCCCAGTGTCGGAGTCTGGCTTTTGATTTGCCCATCTGCGGTGATGTTGGAAAGCGATTTTTGCAGAAGGCTTAACTCCTGAGGCGTATTGACATAACCTTCCATCGTCACGTGTGTATCACGGATATTGAAAGTACGCACATCCATTGTCACTGCATTTTTAGCAGGAGCGGCGTCTGTGACTTTTTTCATAATGTCCAAGGCGGAATTCATGTTGGCGACGCTCGCCAAAGTTTTCAAATCAGAGGCGCGCTTTTTATTGTCACGGATGTATTTTTTGATTCCCGCTTCGCTGGCGTTTTTACCTTTGAGGTTTGCCACATTTTTTGCCTGAGTTTTCAAAACTTCCTGAGAACGTTCTGCCAGACTTAAAGCAAAGTCTTCACGCAAGTACGAGTATACGAATAGAACCAACAAAGCCGCGGTTGCGAGTTTGGCAGTGTGGCCCCATTTTTCCCAAATTGCTTTGAACTGATGATTCTGACGGGCAAATTCGCCACGCAGGAAATTGATCGGAGGATTGCGGGGCTTTTTGAAGCCTTCAATCGCCAGACCGATCGCCACACCCAATTTTGCCGAGTTGGCTTGCGAGCGTTCAAAAGCCACATTTGGAATGGTGTCAAGAATCGCCAGGCGGTTGGCAGGAATTTCCAAGGCCTGAGTCATGAATGGACCCAAGTTTTGAATTTGCGACGTCCCACCGGTCAAACCGATGTTCATGATTTCGACGTTGAACTCGCTCTTAATTTCCAAAATGGAAAGTTGTAAATCGCGAGTCATTTCACGAACGCATTTTGCGATCGTTTCCGAGAAAGTCACTTGGTCAAAAGTGGCACCCTGTTTATTGGTCAGGATGAAGGCTTTGGTTTGCAGTTCACGCAAGGCCTCGACATAAGGAATTTCGTATTTTTTGGCAATGGCTTCGGCGATATTTTTTCCACCCCATAAAAGCGAGCGGATGCCAATAACTGAGCTGCCTTCGACGGCGCAGACCAGGGTGCGCGTGTGGCCGATATTCAGAACCAGACGAATATGACGAACAGGTTTGTATTCAGAGATATCATAGTTTTGCGGATTGCTGATCGTGGTTGGGGGAGCTTCGTTCCAGCGCTCAAAAATATTGCTGAACGCCGCGCCCTCAGTGGAGATCAAGTAAGGTTCAACACCAATGTCTTTCGCGCGATCAACCAGATTTTGTACGTGAATTTTCGGAGCCGCGCACGCTAAAACTTCAGCGCCACCACCCACGGTGCGAATGATTTTCGCATCGAATACAGCATTGTCCGAAGAGAAAGGAAGATCTTCTTCCAACTCAAAGGCCAAACTTTTAAAAATTTTAATACGATCGTTAAAGGGGAAAAATTTGTTACGAATCGCCACGCGATCCTGGCGTAGGCCAAGAATGAAGCGGGTTTGCGAGTGATCGTAACGAGGCAAAAGATCACGAAGATATTCAATGATCTCCAATTCCGAATCACTTTGCGGATTGGTGCTTAGAACATGCTCAAAGAACTGAACGACTTGAAAGCCCTTCGTCGTTGACTGCATTTCGACAACTTTAATGCTGCTTGACCCGATGTCGATACCAAGTGATTTCAAAGACCGTTCCTCCATGAACGAGATAATGGTCTAAGTATAAGATGTCTTTGGACTTAAGTAAAATCATTCCTCGGTCGAGGGACTCGACCAAGGACTATCTTTCTGACCAATAAACGATGCGAGGAGGGCCTTTCGCGATGGGATCGGCTTTTTGCTGTTGGTTGCCAGTTTGATTGCCCGGTTGATTGGGGTTGCCTTTATTTGGGTTGTTCGGATCATTCGGATCGTTGGCGTTCGGGTTTTGAGATTTTTTGTCTTTATCGACGTAGTCCTTGATTTTCGTCACCGTTTTATTGAAGTCCATGGTGATGACAGTGATCTCGCTGGTGGCACGGGCAAATTCACCGGTGCTGCGAATACGGAAGTTAAAGACAGAATCAAAAACCAAAGGAATCTCGTCCGTTTTACCTTCAAGACGAACATTTTTGGTTGTGACAAAGTTCCAGAACTCATTGGCGTCTTTAAAAGGACCACCTTGATTCTTATCATCCCGGCGTTTGATGATTTCAACGACCACTTCTTCGGTCATTCCCGGATCCAATGATTTTAAAACTTCTTTGCTGGCGATATTGGGATTGATGCCCTTCATTCCGTAAATAGTAATACGCGGCTCGATCAAATCGTACAAATCATCGGTCAACTCCGGGACGAAATGCAGCTCGGAAAGAGTGCGGAAGCTGCGATTAGGTGGAAAATAGTCCGACTGAGCTTCAGAATTCAAGTTTGCATAGTTGGCGCGTTTGTCGCCTCCATTTGGCGAAACGGCCTTATCACTCATAAAATCAGCGATGTTGTTCACGATCTTTTCAAAGTTCGTATTGGAGTGTTCGCGAGCCCAGGCCTCATCTTCCTTCATCTTTTGCTGGAAGATATTTAAAATTTGCTGTTTGGTTACTTTGCGCAAAGACTCTGACGGAGAAATCAAATCGTTGATATCAATTTTTGAACCTTCGTCTTCGATGGTTGTGATATAGCTGGCATCCATCGTTGATTCTTTGGTCAACTTTTTGAAAGAGTCTTTGTCGATGGTTGTTAATTCATCGGGAACGGGGAGGGGCCAGGCAAAAGGAAATTGCCAGATCATATTCAAAAGTGGACTGTTGTTACCCAGTTGCGCGCCAAATTTAGTTTGCGCCTGTTGATAGATTTTCACGCGCAACAGAGCCAATTGCATTCCTGACTTTGCGGCATAGTAGGCTTTAATGCGATTCAGTCCTGCGGAATTGACTTCGTATTCGATACGCGTTTCCGAAACCAGTTCACTGGCAAAGTACATGATGAACATCAAACACGCGGTCACCACAATCAAAGCCATGCCACGTCTGTTGCGAAGAGGTTTAAATATATTCATCATTTGAACCCCTGTTGTTGCTGTTGCTGGTTCGGTTGTTGGCCTTGTTGTTGCCCCTGCTGAGTCGCTTGGCCTGTACTTGTGTCGTCAGGATTGTTGGTAAAATGAATCGGGACGATAACCTGCATCGAGTATTTACGATCTTTGCTGCCGACCTTTTTCGTGACCGTGACGGAAAGCTCGACGGCCTGAGGGAATTTTCCTTTGGTTGCCCCGTCGCCACCTTGATCAGTACGCCATTCGCTGACCCAGTCCTGTTTTCCCTTACCCATATAGCGAAATTTAAATTCGGTGACGTTTTCCAGAAGAACCGTTTCCGTTCCGCCTTTGGTGACATCCAAATCCACCCACGGCGAAGATCTGCGCCAAACGCATTTTGAAGTGCCGCCAGAAGGATCTAGGCTTTTGCATTCTTTCAGTTCATAGCCGACTTCGATGAAATCGGCTTGTTGCGTGTTACGCACGGTGCGGGCGTTGTTCATTGTGACGAAATTCAAAGTTTCGCCGTTGCCGACAAAATGAGTTTCGGGATCTTTACGGGGAACTTCGCGGTTTTGTTGTTGCTGTTGCCAGGCATTGGGTTGTTGTGGCATTCCCGGATTGACGAAGCCTGGCTGTCCCAAGCCTGGATTCAAATTGGGGTTGGCATTTTGGCTTTGGCTTTTCTTGGCTAAAAGTTCGGACAGTTCTTTTTCCACGTCGCGATAGTGGTAGGCCATGTTGATGTCTTTTTGGATCAGACGAACGGCATCACGCAAGTGAGAGACCTCATCAATTTGCGTGGTCACTTTGGTTTTCATCTTGATACTTTGTTGAATGGATTGGGCCACCAGAATGATCATCACGCTCAAGATCGAGATCGTGATCATCATTTCAATCAAAGTAAAACCGCGATTGGACTGTTTCATTATTGAGTCGCTCCACCCGGTGCGCCCGGCATTGGAATTTCGCGATCATAGTCGACAAAGTATTGGGTGGCAGAAAAGTTCATGGGCTTTTTGCCACCTTTATAGAAAACAGTAACTTTGACTTCTTTGATGGATTTAGAAAGATGCTGAGTCAGTGTTTTCATCAAAGTCAGAGACATTTCATCCGCGCCACCATCACGAGCTGTCAGAGTGGAAGAAATGTCGGGAACTTCAAATTCTTTGGATTCCATTTTCCACGAGTATTGCGGAAATTCAGAACCAAAATCGTCTTCTTTTTCTTCGGGGATGGAATCCAGGGATTTGCCGGCGTATTCGATTTCAATCTCGGCCATTTTGCGTTCAAGGAGGGCTGTGACTTCTGTCGCAAACTGAGCCTTGCGCACGAACATAAAGCTTCCGCCCCAGGAGTTGGCTAACAAAACCAAACCTGAAGAGAGGATGACCAACGCAAGGACGGTCTCGATCAATGTGAAGCCTTTATTTTTCACCGCTGAATATCCTTTAACGACTGAGCTTTCTCTATGATATCAGCTTGACCCGTTAAAGGATTAAAAACAAGTGTCCAAACTAAATTATTTCCACCGGAAATCTGCACAGCAGCGGCTTCAACAAAGCCCTCGGCGAAAAAGTGAATATATGCGGATCCCGTGGTGATGGGTTCCTTAGTAGAGGAAGTTTCAACTTGCGTGAAACGAAATCCATCGGGCAGATGGGCTTCTTTTTTCATAACCGAAGTATCTATCGCATACTTTGGCGGAGGAGCGTCCTCATCTTTTGATTTGTTCTTTTGTCTTTCGCGCTCTTTTTCCGCAGCATCGGGATCAACGGGGATTGGACCATTGGCTCTTTCGACCCAATAGGTTCCAGCATGTTCGCCATCCAAATTTAAAACCAAACGGTAAGTGGAGTTGTAGATGCGGGCTTTATTGCGCACGCTTTTGGTGAGAGCCATGAATTGACGAGTCGTGGCTCTGATATTGGTCTGTTTCTTAAACAGACGAGGGGCTCCGATAACAACCAATCCAGCGATAATTGCTAGAACGATCATCACCTCAATGAGGGTGAAGCCCCTGCGATTCACGATTAGTTCAAATCTTCCAACGTGATGTCAGTGTCGTAACCAGAGCCGCCTTCGCGACCGTCTTTACCCAAAGACTTCAAGTGATATTCGCCACCGTTGACTTCGTAAACGTAGTCATGATCCCAACGATCTTTGATAACTTTGATATAAGGTTCTGGACCCCAGTTGCTGCAGTTTGGATCAGCTTTAGTTAGACCTTCTAACGTTTGCGGATATTTGTTGCAGTCTGTGTAGTACATTTGCAAAGCATTAGAAAGTTGACCCATGTGGATTTTTGTTTCTTTTACTTTTGCTTTATCTGTAGCACCTTGCATACGAGGAAGTAGAAGAGCTGAGATACCGGCGATGATAGCAAGTACGATCATGATCTCGATCAAAGTCATACCCTTGCGATTGCTAATGAACATTCGAAACTCCTTGTTAACAGTTAGAAATCATAACAGAAACGGGCATCACGGTAAAGCTTCGGTTCTGACTTGGCACATTCTTTTGTCTTGTTGTATCGCAGATTTTCGGTCCTCCGTTCGGTGTTGGTTTTGAAGGTGCGCTTACCTCTGACAGTCCTCGCTCGTTTTTTTGTTTGGTTGATAAATTGGTGGGTGGCTCGATTTTGATTTTGAGGCTTCGTGTGTTTCAGAATGGCCTGCGGAACTCGGACGCGCACCTTCAAAACCAACACCGAACGGAGAAGAATGTCTGGGGTAACAAAGACAAAAGAATGAGCCAATTCAGAATCGAAACAAGGGGATAGAGGGTTTTGTTTGATTTAACTTTAACTTGAGTTTGAAGTTCGGATTAGGGGAGATGGTGGGGCTTGAAGTTTTGGTTTAACTTTTGTGATTGGTGTTGCGAACGAAAAAGGGACCTTTTTTAGGTCCCTTTTTATTTTGTTCGGTGTTTGTTTTTAGCCGGCCATGTTGGTCATTTCGAACATTGGGATCATGACGGCGAAGACGATCATGGCGATGGCCATACCCATGAGGACGGTGACGACCGGGCCCATTAGGGAGGTCATGGATTCTAGTTTGTTTTTTACTTGGAAGTCGAAGGCGTCGGAGACTTGCATCAACATGTTTTCCAGGTCACCGGTTTTTTCACCGATGTTGACCATGTGAATAACGATTGGAGGGAATTGGCCGGATTTTTTCAGTGGGCCGGCGATGGATTCACCCTCTGCGATGTTGCTGCGGGCTTCGTCGATGGCGACTGCGAGGACGTGGTTGTCGACGACGTTTTTAACGATGTCTAAAGCTGTCAGCATCGGAACGCCACCGGTTAATAGTGTGGCTAAAGTTCTGGTGAAACGAGAAACGGCGACCATTCTTACTGCCGGGCCTGCGATCGGTAGTTTCAAGGAGATAGCGTCCCATTGATTTCGGCCAGAAGGAGTGGATTTCCAGTTTCTAAACATCACAATGACGACGGCTAGGATACCGAAGATGATGTACCAATAGTTCACCATGAATTGCGACGAGTTGATCAAGGCGATCGTGTACCACGGCAAAACCAGGTTGGGAGTGGATTCGAAAACTGTGACCATTTTTGGAATCAAGAAAATGAACAAGAAAGAAAGTAAAGCTGTGGTGACCACCAACATGATTACTGGGTAGGTCATGGCGCTGGAAACTTTCGCACGAAGGTCCGCTTGAGCTTCGGTAAATTCTGCCAGACGCATCAAGATCACATCCAAAGAGCCTGACATTTCCCCGGCCTCAACCATTGAAACGTAGATTTTAGTAAAGATCGTTGGATACTTTTGCAGGGATTTTGCGAAGGGCAAACCCTCGTTGACCATGTTTTTACAGTCAGCAATTGCCTCGGAAAGAGTTGGATTTTCAACTTGTTCCGCAATGGCGGCGAGGGCGTCGACCAAGGGAATATTGGCTTTGACCAGAGTCGCCAATTGACGAGTCATCAGGGATAGGTCTTTTACGCCAACAGCCTTGGTTGCCTTTGGGCCTTTGGTTTTCTTCGTGTCGATTTTCTTTTTATCGCGAATATCGACCACGAAGATATTGTCTTTTTTCAGACGAGTACGAGCCGCGCGCAGATTTTCTGCGTCTATCACACCCTTGGTGTTTTTTCCGTCACGGGTTAAGCCCTTGTACTCAAAAATTGGCATATTATAGATCCAGTTGCGTATTCGTAGTTAGCTGTTCAATTGTAGTCACACCAGCTAGTACTTTGGCAATACCATGGTCACGGAAAGTTTTCATTCCGTTAGCTAAAGCCTGCTTCTTCAAAGTCGCACCGTCTTTACGCTGCATGATAAGAGAGCGAATATCATCGGTGACGACCATCAGCTCACTGATCGTCGTTCGACCCGAATAGCCTTTTTGCCCACACTCTGTGCAACCCATGGCTTTACAGATGTGGCTGTTACGAGCCACTTCGCGAGTGATGCCCAAAAGAGATAATTCAAAATCAGAAGGCTCGTGTGGAGCTTTGCAGTGAGGGCAAAGAACACGCACCAGACGTTGCGCGACCACACCCATAACAGAGGTGGCGATCAAGAAGGGCTCAACCCCGAAGTCGATCAAACGCGGGAAGGCGCCGGCCGAGTCATTGGTATGCAGAGTGGATAAAACCAAGTGACCCGTAAGAGACGCTTGAATCGCAAGTTCGGCTGTTTCCAAGTCACGAATCTCACCGACCATGATGATGTCGGGGTCTTGACGAAGGAAAGATCTCAATCCCGCAGCGAAGGTCAAACCGATCTTCGCATTGGTTTGCACCTGACCGATACCGTGGATACGTTGCTCCACCGGATCTTCTACGGTCAGGATGTTTACGTCCGGTTTATTCAATTTAGTCAAAGCACCATACAGAGTGGTTGATTTACCAGAACCTGTCGGGCCGGTGACAAGCATGATGCCGTCATTACGAGACAAAAGATCATCCAAGCGATCTAAGTTCTCTCTCGAGAAACCCAGTTGTTCAAGCTCCAAGATGACTGTCGATCTATCCTGAATACGCATCACCAGACGCTCGCCATGAGCGGTTGGTACAGTGGAGAGACGAATATCGATGTCTTTACCGCCGACTTTCAAAGGGATACGACCGTCTTGAGGAAGACGTTTTTCCGCGATGTTTAAGTTCGCCATGACTTTGATACGAGAAGTGACGGCATTTTGCAGTTTTTTAGGTGGTTTAAAGACGTCCATCAAAACACCGTCCGTGCGGAAACGCACGACCATGTCTTTTTCATACGGTTCGATATGGATATCTGACGCTTTTTCTTTCACCGCACGGAATAAAAGGCTGTTCACCATTTTGATCACGGGCGCGTCGTCTTCGCCAGCTTCCAAAAGATCCACGATCGGGTCATCCAAATCGTAATCTTCTTCGTCGATTTCATCCAGGCCCGAAAGATTCGCTGTCGATTTTTCGTAAACCTTATTGATCGCATCTTGAACGCGAATCACGGTTGTAATCAGCGGGCGAACTTTTTTGCCGAACAAAACTTTCAAGTCATCCAAAGCCTTCAGGTTCACCGGGTTGCTGGTCAATACAGTCAGCTGTTCCGGCTCGTCCTTGTAGGGGAGGACTTGGTGTTGTTTCGCGTAGTTGATTGGAATATCTCGGATCAAGTCAGCGTTGATGTCTGCAACCGGGATGTCGCGGATAAAATCCAATCCCAACTCTTTGCACAAATCACCGACGACTTCATCCGCTGTGGAGAATTCTTTTTGATTCAAAGCTTCGCCGACTGTGACGGGTCTTACCACAGAGGGGTTTGCCAGCACAGAACGCAATTGATCCTGTGATAACGAAGTTGCTTTTGAAAGAATTGTCAGAACATCCACAGTGGCCATTAAAGTTCCTTCTTGGTATCGAAAAGGCAGTTCCGGTTTAAGGAACTGCCGCTAAAAACTATTCTTGCACGTCTTGTGAAGGAGCGGCGGCTCCCTGCGCTTTTCTGTAAATTGGATCTATCTTAGCACCATATGGGTCTTTTCCGCCCTGGCCTTTGATATATTCAATACGTTCTTCAAGACGTTTCGAGACAACCTCATTTACGTCGCCGGAATTGCGAATAATTTTGGGAGTCAGGAATGAAACCATGTTCGTTTTTGTCTTGCTGATGCTGCGAGATTTGAACAACCAGCCCAAGATAGGGATGTCGCCCAAGAGAGGAACCTTCACAACTGATTCAACGTCGTCTTCTTTAATCAAACCGCCCAGGATCGCCGTGTCGCCATTTTTCACGTTGATCATGGTATTGATCGTACGTTTTGCTAGCGGCTGCGTGCTGTTCTCGAAGTCTTTCGGTTTTTGTACAGAGGAAAGCTGAGTCACGCTTTGTTTGATTTCCATACGGATCGAGTTTGAAGACGGGCTGATAAATGGTTTGATGTGAAGTTTGATCGTCGCATCTTCCATCGTTGGCGTCGTCGTCACCGTACCGCTGGTACCGGAAACGTTTTGCTGCATGCTGGTCACAACTTTATCACCCACTTCGATTTCCGCTTCATTGTTATCCAATGCGATGATCGTAGGAGTGGAAAGGATGTTGGCTTTTTTCGTTTGTTTCAAGAAGTTGATGAAACCCACAAGGCTTGGGATGGAAACTTCTGTTCCGCCCGGAGGAGTGACTTTGATCACCTTACCAGAACCGAAACCTAAGATTGCTCCCGTACCGCCAACTGGATTTAGCATCTCTTGAAGATTGATACCGCCGTTGAAACCGACTTTTCCGTAACCGTTCTCACCGTATTGATAGTAACCGACACCCCAAGAATCAAGATCAGAAGCACTCATCTCCATGATGATCGCTTCAACGTAAACTTGGTCGCGGGCGATATCGATTTTATTCAAGATATTCATCACGACTTCATAGTCTTGCTTGCTCGCAGTGATAACCAGGGAGTTGGTTGCTTTATCCGCGGTGATTTTCACGTCGCCGCCGAAAATTTCCTGCGGAGCCTGCATTTGACCACCAATTGGACTTAGCAAGCTTGGACCTGTGCTTGGTTTTGGTGCTGCATCTTTGGTTACGCCAGACAATGTTTGCGCGATTTTTTCGGCATCACCATTTTTAACGTAATAAACGTAAACGCCACCAGAATCTTCAGCGCGGATCTTAAAGTCCAACTGAGAGATCAATTTTTTAATACGAACGATACCAGATTTATTACCCACCACGATGATGGAGTTTGTTCTGTCGTCCGGGATCGCCATAAAGAAGCTTGCGCCTTGCTGGGCAGAGGTGCCAGAAGAACGAGAGAATCTTGGAACGCCCGCTGTGAAAGTACCCGGAGCAGAGCCCGAAGACTTGTTGCCTTTGTTGACGATTTTATCAACCAAGTCTGCCAAGTCCTTCGCTTTCGCGAACTTAATTGGGATAACTTCAAGTTGTTCTTCAAACCCTGGAACGTCCAACTGGCTGATGATTCTCATCACGCGGTCAATGTTAGAGCCATAGTCGGAGATGATGATTGAGTTCGTTGGTTCGTAGATATTCATCTCACCATCTTTGGAAGGCAAGATACGCAGATCACGATTCACTTGGGCCGCGGAGATGTGTTTCAAGTGAATGATACGAGTGATCATTTGATCCGTATTTGGATAATAAGCGCCAGAGTAAACTTCGATATTGTCACGTTGGGCATTTCTTGCAGACTTCACTTTCAAGAAGCCACCAGAAGGAACCACGGTGAAACCGTTGATCGCCAGGGCAGACAAGAAAGCGTTGTAAGCTTCGGCCACAGTGATTTTTGAAGGAGCGCTGATCGTGATTTTACCACGCACGCCGGGGTCGACGATAAAGTTCTTACCAGTCAATTCACCCATGGCTTTTACCAACTCTGAAATTTCCACATTCGGATAATCGAATGATTCGATTGTTTGTGGGAAGTTCGCACTGTTGATGTCTTCAGTTGGGGCTTTGGCAAATTTTTGCTTTTGGTTTTTATTCAAAACTTGGCCAGCATCATCTGCGGAATGCGATCCAGGGGAGCCGCCACGTGTGCCGGCAGCTGATGGAGCATCGGGTGCTGCAAAACCACTGTTGTCCGAATTACCAAAATCCGGTGGCGGTGGTGGCGGAGGGAAATTGTCGAATTGAGCATGCGCAGTGGTTCCTACCAACTGAGATGCAGTCATCAAAGAAGCAATTCCTATGCTGACGGGCTTGATGGGTTTTTTCATCTCTCTCCTCCTGAGGGAGTTTATTGAATATTATAAGTCATACTTTCAGTTTTACCGTTGCGCTCAACTTGCAGGACAACTTTGTTGTTGTTCTTCAAAGTTTGGTACAACTCCATGGCCTTGGCAGGGCTGTCGACGGGATTACCGTCAACGGATTTAATAACATCCATTCTTTGGATGCCGAGCTGTTCATAAATACTGCCAGGTTGCATGTCTAAGATACGGAAGCCATTGATATTGCCAGTGCCGGGTTCACGATTTGGAACCGCGCGGGCTTGCATCAAGATGCTGGAAAGATCGTTCGTGTACTTCAACAAGTCCGTGCGTTTGATCGCGAATGTGTTGTCGCCAGTCTTTTTAACTTCTTGGCCCGTTGTTGCTGTGGAGGGTTTGCTTGCGGCAAAGCTCACTTTAGCGCCTTCTTTTTTGATTTCAATGTACTCAAGACGGTTGGTGTTCAAATTTCTGAAAACCACTTTTTGTCTTTCGATACGAATGATATTGGCCATGCCTTCGATTTCTTTGCCTGGAGAATAAGAGATCACTTGGTTTTTGCCACGCATCTCGATAGAGGCGATGGATTTTTCAGGAATAGAATGCACCAATGTACCAATAAGATTCAGAGGCAACTGAGACGGAACCGGTTCCGCTTCTTTTTGGGCTTCCGCGCCTTTGTTTTTATCTATCAATTGATCAGGGATCAGGCCATTGGAAGCAAAGATATTTCTGGAAGTGATATTGTTGTAAAACCCAGAGCTGACGTTGGAAGTAACGGGTGGAGCTTTTGGATGTGCAGGGGGAGCGCTTTGTGGAAGCATGCGATCGCGATATGAAAGAATTGCCAGGTCAGCAAGGCAGTAACCGATAAAGATGAATAGAATATACGCATACCATTTTTCGAATGGTGGACGTTGATTTTTCTGGTTACGTGAAATCACAGTTGCAAATCCTTTGTTTTTTCCAGCACCTAGTCCTTGGGCCTCAGACTATCGTACCAAAAAGGTAGGGCAGCTGCATCAAAAAATACATGCTAGACCATGGTCCTAACGCTCTGATTTTCATTTTAAAAACGGAAAGATAAGCCATGATAGAGTTATGAGAATTCTCTACTTCACGGATGGAGCAGGAATTGATCTATTAGGGATTCGCGAATCAGTTTTGCGTATTCCCGAAGTGCTTACCTCGCTACGTCGCGGCCAGGAGCAGGCTCGCTATGTAGACTTGATGCAGGTAATGTCACTGTCTGATGATGAATTTCGTCAGATACCGAGTGTGTTACGCACTCTTTTGATCAACCTTGTGCAAAGAGGCTTACACCAACGCTGGGTCAATCGAGATCAGCGTGCGGATTTGATTCTGAGAAGAATCAATCATCGTTCTTTAGACGAACTAAAGAACGTCGTGCACAATTTTATCAATGCTAAAGTGGCGGGTGCCTCCGTCGCTACCAAAGATCTTCATTTATTGCATTTCATGGACAAAGTCGAAATCACGGTGATTGGACCGGGTTATGACGAAGTAGAATTCTGGTTGCGCAAGCAAGTGGCAATTCGCAAAGACATCGAAGTGCAAATCAAAGACGTTATCGCCGCGGATCCAAGCCTTGAATGGTTCTGGCCTCAGGTGAAAGACAGCTTTATTGAATTTCAACAAGCCGTTATTTAAAGCTGTATCGGAGTGGAGTTCTGCCACTTGATTTCGTGAAATTTTGATTTTCGCGGTTGCGTTGATCCGGGTTGTTGGATGGAGCGCTCATTATGAAAATTTTAAGTCTGTGCGGCAGTATTCGCGAGAGCTCCTCCAGCGGGTTGTTACTGAAGGCATTTCGAGAAGTTTTGACTGAATCTTCGCCGGTGGCGGCGTCTGCCATATCGCAGTCTTCTCCGGATTCAATTGTTTGGAATGATGTTGATTTAAAGTCTCTGCCATATTTTGATCCTGATCATCAATTTGACGGTGTGCCTGGGGTGATTGCCGGCGTTCGAAAGTTTGCGCAGGATTGTGATTATATCGTTATTGCCACTCCTGAATACGCTCACGGCATTCCTGGTATTTTAAAAAACGCCCTTGAGTGGCTGATCTGTGAAGAAACGATGAAAAAGAAGGTTGTTTTGTTCGTGGTCAGTCCCAGTGGTGGTGAATTTGTTTTGCCTTATTTGACTGAAACGTTACGGACGATGGATTTGCTGCCTTCGGAGTCGTTAACCATGATCGTCACTAATGCTAGAAATCAATTACCAAGAAATGGTGCCGTCGATCCCGCTTTGAAAGTAGATTTGGTTAATTTATCCCAACGGCTTTAAGACTGTAGTCAGCATGAAATGTTAGCCCTGAGTTTTTCTCTTTTGGGGTTTGGTATTTTTTGCCTGTGCTTTTTCGGAGGCAAAAAGCTGCAAAAGTCCGTCACTCGTGCACAACACTCACTCACTCACTCACTCACTCACTCACTCACTCACTCACTCATTCATTCATTCATTTATTTATTTATTTATTTATTTATTTATTTATTTATTTAGTGAACCAACCAGTCTGCCAACCAACCAACCAGTCTGCCAACCAACCAACCAGTCTGCCAACCAACCAACCAACCAATCAATCAATCAATCAATCAATCAATCAATCAATCAAT
>JBCNNR010000036.1:0-41613 GCA_039594295.1 Bdellovibrio sp. | reverse complement strand
TTCCTCAATGTGCCCAAAGGCGATCCCCGCAGACCCTATGCTTCGGCTCTTTCTGCAGAGGCTGCTATCGAATACCTGAAATCGGTGGGGTACCCTGAACAGTATTTCGACGATATTCGCCATGCCATCGAAGCCCACAGCTACAGTGCCAATATCAAACCTACAACCCTGGAAGCCAAGATCGTGCAGGACGCGGACCGTTTGGATTCTTTGGGGGCTATTGGTATTGCCCGTTGTTTTGCGACGACATCCCTTATGAGTCGGCCCTTCTATTCCGAGGAAGACCCGTGGGCCGAACAGCGAGATCTGGATGATAAAAGCTACGGCATCGATCATTTCTATTTAAAGCTTTTTAAGTTGATCGACCACCTCAATACCGACACCGCAAAAAAGGAAGCCGAACATCGGGTGGCCTTTATTAAAGAGTATTTGGCGCAAATTAAACGCGAGATCTAGCTGTCAAAACGCTGGTCAACACTGTGAACTTGTTACGTGGTAACCAGTGGGCACCACTTTGAATTGAAATCACTTTAGAACGTCTGCCCCCTCTGGTAAAACCTGGGCCATGAACAGACGTCACTTTTTAAAAAATGCCACAGTTGCCGGCGCCACGCTTGCCTTGTCTAACAAGTCCCTGGCTGTATCCACGCCAGCACAGCCTGAAGACACCTGTCAGATTCGTATGGATCAGGTCAGCGCAGAAGCGACGTACTTTGCACGATATGAACACTTTCATATTCTTACCATTCCCGTTGCAGTTTTGGTAAATCCACCGGAGCAAGGCTACAGCACTCGCACCAGTGTGCTGGATCAGGACTCCTTGGATGAAAAAGCCTTTAATGAATTCATTAAAGAAACAGGCTTGGATGGTGCCAGCCTGCGCATTCACTCACATGCAGTGACGTTTACCAAAGAAGAACTTGAGCGTATCGCCAATGGCGAAAAAGACGTGAAAATCACAGTGATGACTCCTAAGGGCAACATCGCACATTATTTCTATTTCACGGCTTCTCGTTCGGCCCAAGTCAAAATTCAGCGCGGTCGTGCGGGAAAATAATCAATGGGTTCATCTCGTCGTGACTTCCTGAGCATAAAGACATTTTCAGCACTGACTGCTGAGATTGCAGCTCTTTGTGTAGAGCATACAGGAGAGTTTTCAGTTGAAACCCAGGACTCCCCGTTTTTTGAGCATTTTCATTTTTTAACGATCCCGTTAAAAGCCCTTCAGCAACCTCCGGTTGACGGTGTGACATTAAAAACGACGGAGCTCGATCAAGGATCCTACGACCTCGACGGATTCAAGGCCTTTATCGAAAAGTCACGCCTTGATCCCAAAGCTCTGCTCACTCACTCCCACGATGTGAAAATCAGCCAGGCCCAACTCTTGGCCATCGCAGCTGGCGAAAAGAACGTGGAAGTTCGCGTGATCTCGGCTGCTGGAAATTACGTTCATAACTTTTTAATCACAGCGTCCCCAATGACCTTAGCGACTCTCCGCAAACACGCGGCAAAGGAATAACCATGAAATCCGTATTTGCAATTATCGCCTTTTTTATTTCTTTGACGACGCTGTCGCAAGCGCAAGCTTATTTTATCGCGGTTCCCACCTCACAAGGTCCCGTCAACTACAATCGTCCCGTCAGAATTTTGTTATCAGGTCGTGGGACCGACTTAGGAATCCAACCGCAGCTGTCGGCATTAGGTCGCGCACAGCTTTACAAACGCAATTTCCCTCAAGATCAAATCGTTCTGATTTCAGTTCTTGAAAATGCCTACAATGCTGCGGGCCTTGCCAAAAATGGCTGGAGCTTTGTAACCAGCAACGATTTAAAACTTGAAACCCAATCAGGCTCTAAAGAGATTTTAAAATTCAACAACATTCGCTCCCTGGAGTTCTTTGGTCACAACTCCCCATCCTTGGGGACGCAAGCAGATGGCCTGGGTTTCCGTTTTGATTTCCGTGAACCTATCGTTGCATCGATTGCCAGCCACTTTGCTCCCGGTGCCTTTGCGATCATTCATGGCTGCAACAGTGGTTGGTTGAATGCGCAAAGTCTTTCGAATAAATGGAATATCGCGGTGGCTGGTTCCTTCACAGGAACTCGCTTTGAACGCCTACACAGTGATGGTCACTTTTATGTCGACGAAGAAAACCGTGCTCCTAACCAGGACTGGGCCACATTTAATCCTGATTTAAACGTGAAATGCTCTGAAGGTGGGTGCCTGCGCATGCGTCCCATGTTTTCCCACTACGCGGGCAAATGGGGTAACTTCCAAGGCCCTTTGGTCAGTCACTATAAATTCTTTTGCCAATTGAATGAACGCGACTGCGAAAAGTCGATGGCGGCTTCCTTGTACGGATTCCTTGCAGAAAGATCTCTGCAACGAAATTCAAGCTATGCCGAATTCAGCCAAGTTGCCAAAGAGTGGTTGTGTCCCATCTATAAATCCAGAAAAACCGTTGATGAATGCTATAAAGAGCTTGATGAAATCGAAGCGGGCCGTGGCAATATGTTGATTTCTTACGTTGTGAACGACGCACAGTTGGCTTGCACATTGAAGTCCTGCCAAGCGGTGATGACTTGTGGCGATCACAACTGCGAAGTGACGAATCGTATCTCTAAAAACTCCACGACTTTAGCGCAAGAGTACTTGCACCTGCTCAACGGATTTAGAGCTCTCCAAGGAGATGGTCTCTAATATGACTCGCTCACTTCTGCACCTTATTGCGATCTTGATATTTTCCGCAACCTCTGCCCACGCAGTGGCTCAGGAAAATTTAGAAGATGCTTTAAGCATCTCTAAGCCCGAAGTTTTGAAAACTCTGGAGGCGCAAGGATTCGCATTGGCCGATCTGGTCAATCCGGGTCAAAAACTGGGTGTGGTTGATAATGCGGTTCTTTCTAAAACCAACTTCAAAGCTATTTTGGACAGTTTGAAAGCAGAGCTGGACATTTATCAAAAGAACAATCCCGGCTCTGGCGTGGGTTTGGCTTATGGACAACGACTTTTTGATTTAAACTATTTAACCCATGCGCGGGCCCGTTTCGTTTTGGTAGGCGTGATCAATCGCATGGACGTCGGCTACAAAGATCCCAACCACTGCGGAGAAATCCGTTTCATCTATCGTCTGGCTTATAACGTCGAAAGCCAAGGCGTGAATGTGGCATCTCGTTTACCAATTACTATCAATCTTTTGCTTCACCAAGGGAATAGGAACTCCCAACCAGGTTGCTTGGCGATCGCTCAACGTTGGCAGTCTATGAATGCCGATTCGACGGCGCAAGATGCTTTAACAACAGGTCCCCTACATCCCTCGGTCTTCAACCCGGCCCTGCTAAAAGATCTTGAGATCAACATGCAGATCTCCCGCATGGCGGCCTCGGAGCGTCCCGATTTCGGGGGACATGCTGAGTACTTGCTGAAAGCCTATGAATGGACTGGCAAAGGTTTCATAGAAACAACTTTGGAAAATCAAATCGATCGGGCGCGCCTTCAGGCGGATCCCGCTCTGATGAACGAGCTGGTTGCTTGGATCACGAATCCGCAAAATCTAAAGTCTATTGATGATGGCACCATGATTCTGCCTAAGAAATTTTTGGCGAAAAGCGCGATCTCAATTGCTCCAGGCGGTATCAACCGTTCCGGCAATCGATTGTTCTATGCTTTACTTCCTTCGGTTGCGACGGAGTCCGTAAAATCTCAAAACCTTGAGAATATCAAATCCGGTACAGCTCTTTTGCGCCGACTTAACGAATCCACTTGCGTGGGCTGCCATCAAACTCGCGCCATTGGTGGGTTCCATTTTACCGGTCGTGATCCGATGGGAAAATACGCTGGGAACTCCGTCTTCCTGCCCGGCTCTGCTCATTTCATGGGAGATTTGGCTCGTCGTCGTGAAATCGTCGACGCCTTCGCCCGTAACGAAAAGATCGACTACTCCCGTGGCTTCGCCGCTCGTCCTCAGGAACGTCGCTCACAAAAACTTGTGGGTACAGGCTTGATGAATGGTTGGGGCGCGCACTGCTCAACGGGTAAGGATCCCTCATTCACAGGTTGGACTTGTGCCCCCGGTTTGACATGTAAAACTCTTTTGGAAAAAGAAGACAGCCTGGGCCTGGGGATTTGCCTGGCAGAAACGCAGCAAGTGGGTGATCCCTGTGAAATGGGTAAAATCGTCACCAGCGCTTTTGGTAAGGATAAATACATTCGCACTTCTGATAAGTTGACCGTGACAATTGCAAACGCAATGTGCTCACCCCAAAGTCAAATGCCGGGAACTCGCACAGGTGGTTTCTTAAACGGTAACGTCAGAACTTTAAGCTGCGACAACTTACCAGCGGAAGCCAGCTGTGGGCCACTGCCTGCAGCACGCCCGGGTTTCAACGCGTGCATTGGAACTAAAAACTTTGATCAGTGTTTAAAAGAATATTCGCTGGGTGTGGGACTGCGTGGTTGTGACCAATTGAATCCGTGCCGTGATGACTATATTTGCGCGGAGAGTTTTGAAAGCAACCGCGGCTCTTGTGTTCCACCTTACTTCCTGTTCCAATTCCGTGTCGATGGCCATCCTAAGAAAGCCGTCGCCCCGATCTCTCAAGCTCAGGGCACTTGAATAAGAGAAGGCAATTGAAGCTCTTGCGCGCCAGGAGCTTTGCTGAAATCGATCTTATAAGCTCTTAAGGCAATCGCATCTTTGCTTTCGCCCGGAACTTTAGAGCCGTACAAAACGTCACCCACAATCGGAAAGCCGTGACGGCTTAAATCGAATCGCAATTGATGCGAACGCCCCGTAACCGGTTGTAAATCCCATTGCAAATAGCCATTGCCGTTGGTTCCCAGGTACTCCGCCAGGGTCAAAGAGTCCTTACCCTCCGGGCTCTCAAAGGCGCGGCGTTTGCCACGCAAGATGCGTGACTTCCATTCGAACTTTTGCCCAGCAACCACCGTGAACTTCTCGCGGGTGTTTTTAACATTGTCTGGAATATGGGAAAAATCTTGAGCGGTGGTTAAAGCGCGATAGGTTTTACTGACCGTTTTATGCTCAAACCAAGCATTGGCTTTGCGATGGGCCTCTGCAGATTTCGCATACATCACCAAACCAGAAACTTCAAAATCCAGGCGATGCACAGGATAAATCTGCAAACCCAATTGCTTTTGCAAGGCGATTCCCAAGCAATTGCGCTCGTCTTCGGCTCCCAGGCGGCTGGGAGTGGAAAGCACCCCTGCCGGCTTATCACAGATCACAAAGTGGGAGTTCTCAAAAACGATTTGAATCATTTTTTATTAAGACCGATCAAAAAGATCTCTTTAGAAATTTTGCGTGTGGAATCTGGCTTCATCACTTCACATTTCGCGAAGGACTTTTTTATTTCTTCACGAAGTTTGGCGAAATCATCACTGTGAAAAAGTTTGCAGACAAAGTGCCCGTCTTTTTTCAAAAATCGGCGAGCCACATCCAACGCCAGCTCACAAAGCTCCATGGAACGGGCCTGGTCAGTCATACGAATGCCCGTCGTCTTAGGTGCCATGTCTGACATCACGATATCAAATGGAGGATGAAAACCGTGTTCTTGGAAAATCTCTTCCAAATTCAAATCACGCAGATCGGCTTGAATGAACACGGCGTTTGGCAACTTAACCGTCACCGGGCTTAAATCCACACCCAACACGCGACCCTTCGCGCCGACCACTTTAGAAGCATATTGAGACCATGAGCCTGGCGAAGCACCCAAGTCCAAAACGGTCTGGCCACTGCCTTTAAAAATTTTGTATTTCTTGTCGATCTCTTCAAGCTTAAAAACAGAGCGAGCGGCAAAGCCCTCTTCTTTTGCTTTTTTAAAGTATCTATCGCGAGGATTGTAAGTCATATCGAAGGTTTATGTCGTGTTCACCTGACAAAGTCCATTATTAAATTTCACATTCCCTTTTGGACGTGAATGGACTAAAAAAGATACATCCTGGAGGCCCCACATGGAACTGGTTCTGAGTATGAGTATCTTCTTTGTTATTATCACGATGATTTTCGTGGCGGTGGCAGTCTTTTTACCAGAGTGGATGGGCATCACTGGCAAAAAAGCCAAAAAAATCATCGAAGACCAACAATCCGCCCATTCCGAACAGCCTTCAGATTCCCCAGAGACTAAAACAGCCAATCAAGCTGAAACTACAACCACCAAAAAAGACTAAGCGTGTTCGCGGGGTTCCTTGACCAGCATCAAGAGCCCACCGCCCACAACAAA
The DNA here is from genome assembly GCA_039594295.1 of Bdellovibrio sp. GTDB lineage: Bacteria > Bdellovibrionota > Bdellovibrionia > Bdellovibrionales > Bdellovibrionaceae > Bdellovibrio. The sequence goes on along the minus strand of JBCNNR010000036.1, from coordinate 35,371 downwards.
GAGCAATAACAAGCCCACCATCCCTAAGCGCGAATTCCCGGTCAAAGTCACCGTAAAGGCGACAATCAAAGGGCCCAAAATCGAAGCAAATCGGCCCACTAAGTTGAACAGACCGAAATACTCACCACTTTGATGTTTGGGCGCCATTTTCCCAAACAAAGAGCGACTTAAAGACTGAACTCCGCCCTGAACCATGCCGATAATCACTGCAAGCAAATAGAAATGCCATGCCTGACTCATCCACATCGCTGCCACCACGGTGATCGAATAGATGGCGATACAGACCAATACCGGCGCCTTGGTCCCAAAACGTTTCGTAACCGTTCCAAAATAATAAGCACAAGGAAATCCAATAAACTGCGTGATCAAAAGAGCCGCAATCAAATCCTTGGAACCCAAACCAATCGACATTCCATAATCCACGGCCATGGTCATCACCGTGTAAACTCCGTCAATATACAACCAATAGGCCATCATAAAGATCAAGAGATTGCGTTCCTTTAAAACCAGCTCTTTAAACGTCGCCTGCAACGTCAGGATACTGCGATTGGTAAGCTTCCAAATATTGTCGTTCGAAACTTCCACAGAAGGTTCCGGAACATTGCGAGCGAGAGGGATTGAAAACACGAACCACCACACGGCCACGGTCATGAATGAAACCTGCACCGCCTGCACGCCGTCTCTGAGTCCGAACCACTCAGGAAACAAGTGCATCAAGACATTCACCAGAAAGAGCAACCCGCCACCCAGATACCCCAGGGCATATCCCAGTGAGGAGACATAATCCATTTCTTTAGGCTCTGCCACAAAGGGCATCAGGGACTCATAGAAAACACAGCTCGCATTGAAAGCCATCATCGCAATACTGTAGGCCAAAATGGCATTCCACCAATCCCCCAAGGGAATAAAGCTCATCCAACCACAGGCCAAAACACCGATAACCATAAAAGACAGGCAAAACAGTTTTTTAAAGCCCTTAAGATCCGCCACAACGCCCAAGGTAGGACTCAGAAAGGCGATCACTAAACTGGAAATAGAAATCGCCGTCCCCAAGCGAGCGGTCGTGACGGTGGCATCAACTCCCTGGCTCCAGAACATCTTGAAAAAGACCGGGAAAAAACCGGCCATCACCGTTGTGGAGTAGGTGCTATTTGCCCAGTCATACAGGGCCCAACTAAGGATTTTCTTTTTGCGATTTTCCATAGGAAAAGAAGATCACAGATTTTTACCGAATGGGAGCCCACATCGTGTCAAAAAAAAAGCCCGCATCGGAGCGGGCCTTTTTCCTATTCTTTTTCGCGCGCGATTTCGCCGTCTTTCCGAGCACCAAACTGATAGTACAAATTCCCAGCGCCAATTGCGGTCAGAATAACTCCGACGACAACATAGGCGATAACAGCTTTGCGATTTTGATTAAAAACGTAACTGAAAGCACCGGTGATCACCACCAAGGGCCCCAGTATTACCATTGACGAAACAATCTGACGGAGTGCAAACACTCCTAGTTCAGAATTCATAACCCCCGCCTACGTTCAAGATTTGGTTATATAACTTCTGTAATCTTTAATTTTCTGTTGAACTTATCGGCAGGACTTTTGTTTGCTTAAGCGAAATTAATCATATTTAAGGTCGTAAATATGACTCATACAGCGACAAAATCGCTGACGGTTTTGAGACAATTGTCAGGTGGTTTAAACCACGCTCTAAAACCACTGGAGACGCGATTCCTTCAAAGATCTCCTGATGACGAGACCCCATCACCACCTCGTCCCGATCCCCCGTGGCAATGGCCACGGAAACGTTTTCTTCCTGTAGACGAAAAAGCAAGTCTTCGGGCACCACTGCGGCACGAATAAACTCAGCGCTGTAATGAGTTTTTTCCTCTCCGGTCTTAAAAATCTCCGGATAGTTAACGTTGATCCCGTCACCTTCTTTGTCCCTAAAAATCCACCCACCCAAATCAGGCGTCAGGGCGTGGAAAGATTCTGGCAGATAAGGCGCCAGAGCCACAAACCTGGAAAATTGCTGTCCCACATCCGACGCCGCAACTCTTAAAGCAAACCCTCCACCCAAGGAGTGGCCAGACAGGATCATGTTCTTGATCGAGAACTTCATTTTCAAATGAATGATCAGTTCTTCAAGATCGATTTCCAATTGATTGGCGGCAATCACATCCGAAGCCTCGCGACTGACCCCATGACAACGAAAATCCGGTGTCACCACTTGCGCTAGACCCGCCTTGGCAATGGCTGTCGCCAGCACACACATGTAACGACTGTCGCCGCCAATACCATGATACAAGATGACCAGATTTTCAGAACGCGTGGGATAAAAGCGATAAGACAGAACGTCTTTTTGACGGGTGCGAAAAGATTCCTGCGGAGCCAGACGGTCCACAGGAATTTTAAAATCGCGCAAATCAAAAGCAAGCTTCATTATTTGCCGGCTGCTTCTAATTTCTTTTTGTGGATATAGTAATCGTAGTCACCTTCGTAGATGCGCAGCTGATTTTTATCAACCTCGAACACCCGTGTCGTCACTTCACGCAAAAAGTGACGATCATGCGATACGATCATGACGGTTCCAGGGAACTGCTTGATTGCGTCGAGCAAAACTTCACGGGATACGATATCCAAGTGATTCGTCGGCTCGTCCAGAATCAAAAGATTCACCGGTTGTGCCAGGATTGTCGCCAAAACCACGCGAGACTTCTCCCCACCTGAAAGGATGGAGATTTTCTTTTCCGCCTCTTCACCAGAGAACTTAAAGGCCCCCAAAAGAGAGCGCACAGTGCCCATACCTGCATTCGGCATACGCGAATGCACTTCGTCCACGATCGTCATCTTTGGATCCAAAACGTCCAAAGAGTTTTGAGAGAAATAACCCAAATTGATCGAAGCACCCAAAGTGCAAGTTCCGTCGGTCGGCGTGGTTTCACCGGCGATGATTTTAAGTAAAGTGGATTTACCCGCACCATTCACACCGACCACCGCAATGCGGTCCATGCGTTTTACCAGGGCATTGGCACCCGAGAAGACTTGCTTCTCTTTGCCATCATCACGCTTCCAGATTTTAGAAAGACCTTCAAACTTGACAACCTCATCCCCACCCCGTGGTGGAACCGGCCAGACGAATTTGATTTCAGATTCTTCTTCAGGAATTTCAATACGATCGATTTTTTCCAATTTTTTTACACGCGACTGCACTTGCGCCGCATGTGAAGCACGGGCCGCGAAGCGAGCGATAAACTCTTCTTCTTTAGCCAACATCTCTTCCTGACGTTTGGCTGCTGCAATCAATTGTTCTTTTCGAATGTCGCGTTCTTTTTCATAGAAATCGTAGTTACCGCCATAAACAGTGATCGTCTTATTTGCGATTTCCACGATTTTGGAAACGATACGATTCATGAAGTCACGGTCATGCGACGTCATCAAGATCGCGCCCTTGAAATTCACCAGCCACTCTTCCAGCCAGACGATGGATTCCACATCCAAGTGATTCGTCGGCTCGTCCATCAGCAGAACTTGCGGATTCAAAACCAGGATTTTGGCCAAAGCAATACGCATTTTCCAACCACCCGAGAAGCTCTCCGTCGGACGGTGATAGTCATCAGGACCAATACCAAGACCGGTTAGAATCTCAGCCGCACGGGATTCAAGATCGTAACCGCCCAGGCGTTCGAACTCCCCCTGCATTTCCCCGTAGACTTCCAGGATTTTCATCATTTCGTCTGGATCCAAATCAGGGTCCGAAAGCTTCGCTTCGTACTCCTGCATTTTCACCTGCATGTTGCCGATGTTACCAATCGCTGATTTCACTTCCTCGATCGCCGATCTGCCACGCATGTCTTCGATATTTTGCGAGAAGTAACCGATCACTGTTTTGTCGGATTTGGAAACTGTACCGTCGTAACCTTCCTCTCCCGTGATAATGCGGAAGATAGTGGTTTTACCTGTTCCATTCAAACCGACCAGACCGATTTTCTCGCCGTCGTTGATTTGGAATGAACCGTTACGATAGAGAACTTTGTTCCCCTGCTGCTTAGTGATATTTGATAAATGAATCATGGACCCCTGTATATCGCGATTTTTCGCCAGATGCGCCAAAATTTTTAATTATTTACACCACAGAAGCCACGAGGGCCTCCCTGCCAGGATTTTAGGCAACTCCAAAAGTATATCTGAAATTCCGGGATTCCTCAGAACTCAAAGAGCAGAGACCGCCTGAAGGTCAAGCCAGGCACTGGTCTTAAGGAAGAGTGCCAGAATGGAATCACCTATTGCGAGGGGCTCTTATGTCCTCTAATCCCTCGAGAAGCTCTATAATCGCCGAGAGCGATGTAAGTGTCTGAAATAGCCTCAACTTCTGCAAATACTTCATTATTCTTACAGACATGGAATATATCCTGAGCTTTTACCGTCAACATCGTGTATCTTGCGCCATTCCTAGAGCATACACCAATACCCCAAAACGAATTTGGCCCTTTGGTTAAGTGCTCCACTAACTGAAAGGCTACTCGTGACTCCTCCTTTAACTACTGTCGATACATTTGAAAGCTTTGGTCTTAGCGCTCCGTTGATGGACGCGATGAAAGACATGGGCTTCTCAACTCCGACGCCCATTCAAAAACAAGCTATTCCTTTGCTATTAGGCGGTGCGAACGATTTTATCGGTCTCGCTTCTACTGGTACTGGTAAAACTGCTGCGTTCGGTATTCCCTTGATCGAAAACCTCGATGCGACAATCAAAGACACACAAGCTTTGGTTCTTTCGCCAACTCGTGAGTTGGCATTGCAAGTGGCTGAGCAATTGGCTTTGCTTGGTAAGAAAAAAGGCATCCGTGTCGTTACCATCTATGGTGGTGCTTCTTACCGCACACAAATCGAAGGCATCAAACGTGGCGCCCACATTGTGGTGGCGACTCCGGGCCGTTTGGTTGATTTCCTTGAACAAAAAATGATCAAGCTTTCCAAAGTTCAAACTGTGATCCTGGACGAAGCTGACGAAATGCTTTCTATGGGCTTCAAAGAAGCGTTGGATTTCATTCTTTCTGCCACTCACCCAGAAGACACAGGTGCTTCTGACCGCGCCGCTTGCAGAACTTGGTTGTTCTCGGCGACGATGTCGACAGAAGTTCGTCGTATCACTGAAAAGTATCTGGAAAATCCAGAAACAGTGGCTGTGAATAAAGTGGGCTCTACGGCTGACACTATTGAACAAGTTTACTACACAGTTAAAAACATGCACAAAACAGAGGTTATCTCTCGCTTGTTGCAAACCGCTCCTGAATTCTACGGCATCATCTTCTGCCAAACGAAAATGGAAGTGGCAGAGCTTGCAGACATTCTAACTCAACGTGGTTTCCCAGCAGATTCTTTGCATGGTGATAAATCTCAGCAAGAGCGTGAAGCGACTTTGAAGAAATTCAAAGCGCGCGCGGTAAAAGTGATCGTGGCAACAGACGTTGCGGCTCGTGGTTTGGATATCAAAGATCTTACTCACGTGATCAATCATTCTTTGCCATGGGACGCTGAATCCTATGTTCACCGTATCGGTCGTACCGGCCGTAATGGTCAAAAAGGAACTGCGATCACTTTGGTGAACTCCGATCAATTGACTCTTCTTCGCCGTGTGATGAACACGACGAAAGCGACTTTCACTAAAGGTGTTGTGCCTTCGGCTGATGAAGTTGCCGGTCTTAAGATCAAAAACGTATTGGATAAAGTGGGCGCGATGAAAGAGGAAGACTCTTCTCTGCAATTGGCCGCTGACTTGATCCAAGACTTGACTCAAGCTGATGACATTAACTTCAAAGATCTTTCTAAAGAAGACTTGCTGGCACGCTTTATCGTGGCGTACTTCCCAGACGTATTCGTTAAAAAAGACATGATCTTGGATTACATGGGCGACCGCATCCCTCGTGAATTGTTGCCTCGTGATCCGAACAACAACAGATTCACTGCCAACCGTGATGGCGGTGGTCGTGGTGGTTACAACGACCGTCCTCGTACAGGTGGCGGCTTCCGTGGCAACCGTGGTGGCTTCCGCAGTAATCGTTCTGAAGACGGCGATCGTCCTCGTTACAACGATGGCGGCTATCAAAATGACGGCCCAAGCCGTGGCGCGAGTGCTCCTCGCCGTTCGGGTGGCGCAAGTGCCAGCTTCCGCGGCAACGACCGTGGTGAGCAACGTGCCGAGCGCAGCGAACGCACAGAGCGCTATGACCGCGATGAGAACCGTGGCAACCGTGAAGAGCTCAATGTGAGCGGTGGCGAGCGTCCGTTCCGCAAGCGTTCCTTCAACAGCGACCGTGATGAAAACCGCGGCAACCGTGGCGATCATCCAGGGATCAAAAGAAGCCGTCCAGGTGGCGCGTCTTCTTCCCGTCGTTTCCGTGATTAATTAGATATTTCAAGTCAACTTTGTGGGCGACTTCGAGGGCCGGTGAGAGATCACCGGCCCTTTGTTTTTGTGCTTCAGGGAACCGCGACGCAAAAGGTGTCGGTGTCTCAAACTTAGACAGCCCCAACTCCAACACATTTGAGTTTGACTCCAAAAAAGGATGGCACCGGTCGTGCAACAAAAGGTGACCATGAAATGCTTGAACACGAAATCACTCATTTTAGCCGCCCTTATCCTTTCTAACTTTACGTTGGCTCACGCTTCCGTAAGCTCATTCAGGGACTCCACCATTGCGGACGAGATCTATGAGCAAGCCGACGTCAATGATAAAGACGCCGCCGCTATTGATATTGCGCGCTCCCTAAAAAAAATCGGTGCCGACAAGGTTTGTAAAGCCGTTGTCAATCAAGAGGAAGAAGGACGCTACTACAAGTCCGTCGAGCTGGCGTTTAGTAAAAATAAATTCCCAAACCTAGCACGAGGAACAACTGATCTGATTGCTGCCTGCCCGAAATACCCTACTCTTTCACAAAAAGAGAAAGAAGAAGTTTGGACAACGATCCTGGGCTCCATGGCATTCTATGAAAGTACGTGCCGCCAACTTGGGTCACGTCCTGGTGGACCCAACGGCAATTTGGGAGGCCCTTTCCAGCTTCACGTCAATCATGAGGATTCGCCATCTTACCATGGTTACCTTTGCCGAAAGGGTGATGCTCTCACAAAAGATTCCAACAGATTTATCCCTTGTGTGCTTTCAATGTTAGATGGATACATGAGTAGCCATGCAAAGCGCATGGCAAAAAAAGGTGTGGATCCAGGCGAAATCCCGGGCAAATTGAGACTGTTCCCACAAAGTTCTCAAGCTGCAACTTATTGGGAAGTTATGCAAAATAATGCCGAGAAAAAATACGTCCTCAAACTTCAGGCATCCGACGGTAAAGTCAAAATCCTTCGTGGAAATGGTTCTGAGTTTATCCGTCTGGCAATCAAAGACTACAAATACTGCAACTAAAACAAAAAAAGGCTGTCTCCCCGACAGCCTTTTTTAATGCGTTGTTGCTACCAAAAGTGTGTCCGTACCTATTCGCCACCGTTGATCATGTCGGATGTGAGGCCCTTGTCCCCGCGGTTTTCGGCGATGAAAACGCCCGCAATGTGACCGACGACGAAGACGACAAAGAACCACATCAAAAACTCATGGACTTCTTTAAGGAATTCCACCAGGTCCTTTGCTAGCCCCAAATCTTTCTTGAAATACAAAAGAATTCCTGACACGACCATGTACAAGGTGATCAGATAAAAAAGTGCGTAGCCGGATTTCACCAAGGTATAGTGAACGGCCCCTATGCGCGATTCTTGAGGGACTTTAGACAATCCCGCGGCGCTTTGTACGGCCTGGGTTGCCGGGCATTTTTTAACCACGAACAGGCCAATCAGAATACGACCGATCAACAAAGCTCCCAACGCAAAGCCGATCCAGTAATGCCATTGCCACATCACATCGCGAAGGGCCTTGGCAATCGACTCGGCCACTTCAGGAGTGATGGAACCCGCCCCTTCTTCAACTTTGGTTTTAATCAGGGCGGCATTTGTGCGCCAACTAAAAAAGGTCTTACGTAAAAGCACCGTTCCCAACAATGCCAGGATCGCCAATGCGTTCAACCAGTGCCACCAGCGCAGGCTGGCAGGCTGATACTTTTTAAAGCTATAGATATTCTCTTTCATAAACAGCCGACTCCTTCAGGGAAGAAGTCAAACATATCAGGCTGCCCGCGGGAATGACAAGAGCGCACTCTTTAAATCTTCGGCAACTTCGAGCCCCCGCACCACACCCATTCTTAATAATTTTTCACGCAATGACTCTTTAAGTGAACAGAGTCGGAGGTCGGCGGGTTTGGCGCGAACATCCCTTTGTAGCTGGGCAAAACTTGCCAAGGCTTCGTTCGATATCCGATCGATATTTTGAAAATAAAACACGACCTGGCGGACTTCCTCTTTGGCAAGAATTTCGGCCCGAACGGCTTCCAATGCCGGAACCACCACGGAACTCATCTCTTCACCACTGAAGGAAACCACAAGCATCTTATTCTTGTGACTTATACTGTAATTAAACGACTTCTGATCTTCCAACGTACTGCTCCTCGAAATCGATGTTCTCTTAGCGATCATTTTAGCACCTCGTTAAATCTTTAAAAGACTTCAAGACGGCGGTTCTCAAAGGGGTACGTAAACGCGAATGACTTACGATGTTTAGGGCCGTTTAATTCTTATTTTCAGAGAAGAATTGACTTATAGTTAGGCGCCGAATAATTTTTCTCCCATTCGAAGGGGAACTCAAATGTTTCAGTTCAAAATGAGAAATTTGGCAGCACTGGCTCTTGCAACGATCATGACCGCAACAGCTGTTGCCGCTCCAAAAGCCGCACCAACTACCATCACTATCAACCCACGCACATTGAAATCTCGTTTGCTTGAAAGCAATATCGAATTGGCTGTGCAATTGAATAACGTTTATAAAGCAAAAGACAGCGTGGATCGTGCCCGCCGAAACTTGCTTCCAGGTATCAACTTGGGCGCGGCTATCGACAGCACCTTCAGCTTCTCTTTGGCGTCAGTGACGATGCTTTTGCCATTTTTGCTTCCTAGCAAATGGTTGGATCTTCGTGAAAACCAATATCTTTTGAATGCTCAAGGTGAAGCGTACTATATCGCTCAGTTGAATACTTATTCTTCAGCCTACGCCCTGTACTCGACAATCCAAGGCGATATGGAACTTCGTGCGATCCTTCAGTTTCAATACGAAAACTACAAAAAGATCGAAGGCATGATCAGAACCGCCGTGCAACTGGGCATCCGAGAGAAAACTGAACTGATGCAGGCCGAGGCGCAAACGCAGTTGTCTAAAATTCAAGTTTCGCAAATGGACGTCTTGATCCTTCAGGAAAAAGCCGCGATCCGCGACATGCTGACATTGCCTCTTTCCACAGAAATCAAAATCGAGGCCTTCCACATTGGTTCGTCTGCGGCAGAGCAACAACCCCTGCAAACAACAGTGGATCAATCTTTGGCCAAGTCTCCAGAACTTCGTCAATTGGGTTCCATGTTGAAAGCAGCAGAAGCGGCTAAATGGAGTGCCTTCTGGTCCTTCCTGACAGGTGCGACCTTGGGTACTTCTCGTGGACCTACAGGGGCTTTCTCTGATGCAGAAGGTGCAGGCTCTGCAAACTTCAACTTCGGTAACTTCCTGATCTTGAAAATCGGAAACCGTGAATTAGATGCGATCCGTTTACAAAAAAGACAAATCGACCAAGACCAGATTAAAATGGTTGAGACGACTGTTGGAACTTTGCGCGAAAGCCAAATGCAATTGAGTCTGGCAAAACAAGCTGAAGACAATCTGGAAGCGCTTTACGAAAATGAACTGCAAAAGTTCAAAATGGGTATGACAGATTTGCTGCATGTTTTAAACGCCGGAAACAATTTGACTGTGGCTTATACAAACCGCGTAAAGGCTCAGACCAGCCTTGATACATTGCGCGTTGGTTTGCACCGCATGATGATTTCAGACTACTTTGGTTTGATTAAAAAATGCCAAGTCTACAAAAAAGGCACTGGCGGTTTAACAGGCAAACTGGCGAAAATCTTTAATCCCAAAAAAGATACCATGAGTCTGGATGAAGCTTGTGGAGAGCAAGTTAGCGAAAATTAGTAGCTAGTTCGGAGATCTTAGCATAGGATCTCCGACATATGGGAACTCCAGTACAAGACGTCGTCATTATCACTACCGGTGGCACGATTGAAAAAACCTACAATGAGTTTGATGGCTCATTGGAAAATCGTGGCACCAGCATCAAGAATCGCATCCTTTCCAAGCTGCGTTTGCCTTACACCAATATTTTGGTTTACCCGCTGCTCAGCAAAGATTCTCTGTACATGACTGATGAAGACCGTGCCCTGATTGCGGCCACCGTCAAAGATCAAATGCAGCGTGGATGCCCTATCGTCCTTTTACATGGCACCGATACGATGCATATTTCCGCGGAGTACTGTTTTAAAGATATTGGAACACCTAAAGTTCCCGTGGTTTTCACCGGAGCCATGATCCCCATGGGGTTCGACGACAGCGACGCCACACAAAACGTGACGGAAGCTATGCTGGCTGCCAAACTTTTGCCGGCAGGATTCTATATCGCTTTCCACAACCAGATTTTCAAAGTTCCTAATGTTCGCAAAAACCGCGAAAAGGGAACCTTCGAAGAAATTCCATAATTTGTAAATTACCACAGGACCGCCCTAATTCCGGTCTGATCCAGTACTCTTGATTGAAATACCGATCAGGAGGACCGCGATGAGACTGGAGTTTTCGGCTGCCGTTTGTGTTTTACTTCTGGGTGGCCTGGTCACCCATGCCGCCCCCGAAACCAAAGAACAAGCCCCCGCTCAAGGAGTGACGTGGCCCCGGGAATTGCAAACAACCGGGAATGAAAAAATCACGGTCTTCCAGCCGCAAGTGGAATCTCTCGAAGAAAATGTTATCACCGCTCGCGCGGCCTTTAAGCATCAAAAAGAAGGCAAGGACTCCTTTGGCTCCTTTGTGATGAGAGCCAGCAGTCTGATCGACAAAAAACAGGACCGAATCACTTTGCAATCGATTAAAGTCACCGACCTTCAGTTCCCCGAAGGTGGTGTCAAACGCGAAGAGATTATCTCGACGCTGGATAAAGCTTTGAACAAAAAAGATTATGTTCTGCCCTATCACAATGTGGTCGCCAATCTGGAAGCCAGTTCTTCTGATAAAAAAAGAAAAGTCCCTGAATTAAGAAATGATCCGCCTCAGGTTATTTTTTCAACCGAACCAAGTCTGCTCATTATGATTTCTGGCGAACCTATTCTGGGCCCAGCCGGAAAAGAAAAAAATGTTCAGCGCGTGGTGAATACCAGCGCTTTGATTATGAAAAGCAGCGATAAAGAATACTTCCTATGGGCCATGGGAAAATGGTTTTCTGCTCCGAGCGCGACCGGCCCTTTCAATCTGACCAAGTCCGAGCCGTCTTCAAAATTTGTGATGGCTAAAGACGAGTTGGTAAAGGCAAAAACCGTGGATCCATTGGTCGGAAAAACCGCCGATGGCAACTCCATTTTTCCTCCCGGTGTGATCCCACGCATCTTTATTGCGACTCGTCCTTCGGAACTTTTACAATCAGAAGGAACTCCGAAATATTCCGCGGTGGAAAAAACCGGATTGCTCTATGTCTCTAATTCTCCCAATTCGATTTTCTTGGAATCCTCAACTCAAAGTTTTTACACTTTGATCTCGGGTCGCTGGTTCAGTGCCAAAAAATTGGAAGGTCCCTGGAACTATGTAACCGGTAAAGATCTGCCAAAAGACTTTGCGAAAATTCCTGTCACCAGTCAGGTGGCGGAAGTTTTAGTTTCCGTTCCGGGAACTCCGCAAGCGAAGGAAGCTTTGATCACCAGTCAAATTCCGCAAACAGCACAAGTCCCCCGCAACTTGAAACCCAAAAATCTCCTCTGTGATGGTGACGTCAAATGGCAAAAAATCCCCGGGTCTTCTCTGCAATACGCAGAAAATTGCAACACACCTTTGCTGATGGTGAATTCAAGTTTGTATTACCTGGTCCAAGATGGCGTATGGTTTAATTCGGTCAATGCCAAGGGCCCCTGGGAAGTTTCCATTGCAGTACCTGATCAGATTTATCAGATTCCCACGTCCTCTCCGCTCTATTACGTCACCTATGTGCGCGTCTATGGCTCGACTGCCGATTACGTCACCGTCGGCTACACCCCGGGTTATCACGGAACTTTCGTTTCTGCGGATGGCACCATCGTTTATGGAACCGGTTATGCCTACAATAGCTATGCGTCTTCCTCGGCATGGTATCCTCCCCCTTCCACTTATGGCTTTGGTGTGGGGTATGGCTGGGGCTACGATACAGGATTTTACATGGGCTTTTCAATGGGCGCGGTCATGTATCCGTGGGGTTGGGGATCTTGTTGCTGGGGGCCTACGTACGTGAACATCGATATCGACAATTCCTATCACAATTGGGGCAAACGCACGGTCATCACCGGCTCGGGCGGTCACGGGGTTGCGGTGAATACCATCGGCAACACCAAATTTGCGCGCGGTCTGGATAGCAACACCATCTATGCCGGTCACGATGGCAGCGTTTATCGTCGTAATGGCAAAGGCGATTGGTCTCAGTACAACGGCCCCAACACTTGGACTCCGGTCAACAAGCCCGACAATATTAAAAGTTTAGAACAAGCCCATGAGGGCCGCGCACCCCAACAACCGATGCGCGAACCCGCTGCTAACATGCAACGCCCTAGCGGCGCACCTACGCTGAATGGCGGAGGAATGCGCGCGGGTGGCGGCTTTCGTGGTGGCGGTGGTGGCTTTCGTCGTTAATTAACCAAAGGAGAATTTTTATGCAAAAGTATTTCATCACTTTAGTGGCAGCTTTGTTACTGACGTCCACGGCAAACGCCGCATTGGACTATGGATTGGAATTGGGAGCACGACAACAAAACGGTTATGCGTATGGACCGGGGATCTCGACGAACTCGCGCACGGGTTTGCAAGCCGGGGCCTTTGTGCACGTGCCCTTGGAAGGTAATATCGCCCACTTCCGCTCGGGTCTGCTTTATACACAAAGGCCGTTACAAACAGAGAATGATACTAACGGCACGAAAATCGATTTCAATCTGGACTACCTAGATATTCCAATTGCGATTCTTTTTAAGCCGCAGGAACGTTTTGGTATTTATATTGGCTTCATTGCTTCGATCAATATTGCAAGCTCCTGCTCGGGCGACCCGAACTGCAAAGTTTCCAGTATCGATACCCCCTCTTTCCCATTCTTATTTGGTGCCACTTATAAATTCTCGTCCCGTTGGGGGCTTGATCTTTATTTTGATGCGAACAATGCGGCTGTGGCTAAGGGACTTTCTGATTATAAATCAGTGGGTCTTAACGTGATGTTCTCACTGGATTAGATACCAAAGCACGGGACTGAAATGAAATATGGCTTTTTTCTTTTAATATTTCTCAGTCCCGTTGCGAGCCTTGCATCCTACTTTTTTGCGCCCGTGGGAAATCAGGAAGCATTCTTAGGGAATGCGGGTGTGGGACTTCTTTGCTCCAACGGCAGTCCCCTGTATAATCCTGCGGGAATTGCCTTTTGCCAATATCATGTGAACTTATCCATTTCCGGAACTTCCATTGCCTATCACGAGATGGCGGACTCGGCTTTTTATAACCAGACCGGATCCCTCACCTCTTCGACACTATTGACGTCAGCCATCTTTAGTATCGATGAGAATATTCGTATGGGGTTTTACTATTCTTATCCGGCGAATACCGAAAACACTTTTCGCGTCGCTGATGGCTCTGGAAATACTCTTGCTCAAGAAATAAGGCATCAGGCGGCCTTGGCTGGAATTTCTTACGGAGGGATGATTTCTGAAACCTTGGCCTGGGGATTTTCCATCGGCGTCACATGGAATGAGCTCAATGACAACAAAATCACCAACAGCGTCTCGGGTGGCAGCACGACGTCCCTTAATGAAAAAGTCCTCGAGCAGGAAAATTATTTGATTCTAAATCCGGGCATCGCTTGGCGCGTGAGCGACACCTACAGCTTGGGTGCCACTTTGCAGTGGCGGGCTTTGAACCTTTATGCAGAAGGCGATCTTTATCAGAATCAGTTAAGCACGGGTGACACGCAGGCCACGGAAACCTTTCGCCGCTACACTCCACATACCGGCGATATTCTTGGCGTCACCTTGGGACAGGTCTTTCGTTTTTCCGAAAATTCATTTCTATTCGATGTCAGCTATGCGCCTCGATATGCTCTGCCTTCAGTCCCCTCAGAGCAGCAATCCAATTTAACTCTCTTTAATGTGTCGATGGGTCTAAAGGCCCCGTTCAGAGCAATCAACATCCTTGCTGGCGGCAGCTTCACCAAAGTCGCCGACCAAACCATGTCTCTCTTTTCGACGGGAATCAGTTTTAACAAACGAACTTATGAAGCCAATCTGGGAATTTATTATCAGTACACTAAAAATGACAGTGTCGGAGCTATTAACTCCGACACCATGGGATTTATGTATTCTTCGTCGCTGAATTATTAACTCATTATTTTAACGGAAACTGGAAATTCAAGCCGACAAAGGTTTGAAAATTAGGTGTGTAATCACCGACGTGAGCGACAGTCCACTGCGGTTCACCAAAAAGATTAATTGTGGTACCGCCCTCTAACTTCCAAACTTTCCCGACACCCGCTCCCAGTGGAACATTGTAGTCGCCCGTCTGCCAGTTAAACATCATGATACCTGTGGATCGCAAATAGAATCCCGCAGGCAGATTCCAAATCGCAAAGGGTTGAGCGGTCGCTAAGTTTTGCGTGGGACGATCGCTATCGCCGGCGAAATCATGTTGATAGGTGACCAGCGCTCCTAACAGACCCCAGAATTGCGGAGCCATAATCACTCCCGCAGCACCGATCTGCCACTTGCCAGCACCGGTTTCGTCTTTTGAAGCTGTTGGCAGCACAATCAATGGACCCACTCCTAACTCAACGCCTGTGATGGCTTTAAATAAAAAGACGTCAAAGATGCTCACATCACCAACACCGGAAGTGGTACTTGTCGGCGTTTCGAGGGCGTGGAACGAATAAGGAATTGTCATACGCGCCAATTGGGGATACCCCCCAATCATCATCGGCGAAGCAATTCTTAAGTAAGCCGTGTTCAAAGTTTCGTCGGTGGAATAGACAGAACTTTGTACATAGTCATGAATATTCACCGCCGCCAAAGGAGTGAGGGGATTGTTCGCTTTATTCATGTCTTCATTCGAAACTTCGGCATGAGCCATCCAACTTTGAAAAAGCACACAAACGGCCAATAGATATCGGACCATGAAATCCCCCTTGGTTTATCGAACTCATAATGAAGAATTTTGATCCGAGTGTGCATCCGAACTTCTTTCACTTGCCAATAAGCATGTATGTAAATCCAAAATTATTTTTTACAATAAATTATCCCCCGCTCAAGGAGTCGAAACATGATGAATTCTGCACTCACTTGCCTCACCGCAGTTTTTTTATTTCTGCTCCCCATGACATCCGTGTCTCGACCGATGAAAAACATCACTGACAAAGAAGTTGTGGATGCCTACCAATATTTCCTAGCGCGGATTTTAGTTTTGCGTCAGGAAAAATTAGATCTCTCTCAAGAGGGCATGAAATGGAATGAAATCAAGCATCGTGATGTCGGGGGAGTTCAGTGGGCAAATCCTAATTTGGATGTCGCTTACAGCGAGGCTTGGGTGGCCATCGACAACAACAGTTGCACAATCGTCGAAATTCCGGAAATCAAAGATCGTTATTATACCGTCCAATTTCTGAATGGCTGGGGTGAAACTACAGCCAATCTGAATGATCGCAATTATCCCAAACATCCTTACGGAAAATTTGCCGCCTGTTTAAAAGACACAAACGTCAAATTAGAACCCGACATGCAAAAATTTATTGTGCCCTCGAAGAAATCCCGTGTATTAGCTCGGATTGAACTTGGAAAAAATCCAGAGGACGCCGTTAAACTGCAACGCCAAATAAAAATTTACTCCACCGGAAATCCAGAGATCGAAGAAACACCTAAAGTCGTTGAATTTCAACACGATCAACTTCCTGGAGTGGAAATCTTTGAAGATGCCTCCACTGTTCTCGGATCTGAAAAGGATATAAATCCGAACATGGGCGGTCTGCAACGAAAAGTACTGGCCGTAGAAGCGACGGTCAAAAATAAGAACACGCGAGAAGCCACCTCAAAAATTGTTCGCGATAAAGCGATTCCTTCAATTGGCGCTCTTCGCGGCAAACTTACTAAAGAAAAAAATGGTTGGGACCTATTCAGACGTTTTGGAAACTATGGATCGGACTACCAGGCCCGTACTTTCATCAATTATGGCGGCATCTGGGCTAATAACACTCAAGAAGCCGTCTATTTCGGTGCGATCAGGGATTCAAAAGGGGAACTCTTGGACGGAAGTAATGTGTACACCCTCACCTTCCCCCAAAACAAGCTGCCGTCCAGTCAGGCAAAATACTTTTGGAGCATTACCAATGTGGATTCCAAAAACTTTAAAGTCATTCCCAATACCGCCAACAAATTTATCATCAACAATCAGACAAATTTGAAAGCCAATGCCGATGGGTATGTGACTTTGTACTTTGCGAATCAGCTGCCCGAGGGAGTTGCGGAAGCCAATTGGCTGCCAACGCCAGCTGGCAGCAACTACAATTTAACTTTCAGATTTTATGGACCCTCCAAAGACTTGGTGAAGGGCAAATACTTCCCGCCAGGATTGGTGAAACAACCTTCCCTGGCGAAAGCGGGTACGGAATCTATTTATTAAGATAGATTCCGTCGTCTTTAACAGTGATCACGCGTTTTTTATAGAGATCACCTAAAGCCATTTTATATTTCTTTTTGCTGACGCCGAACATGTCATAGATAAGTTCGGCGGCGGTCTTATCGTTGATTGGTAAAAACCCACCCTCTTCACGCAGACGCTCCAGAATCAAAGGACCAATATCCTCGGAGCTCTGGTGACCCATTTTCTGCAAACTTAAATCAATTTTCCCGTCCTCGCGGACTTTCTTGATGTAACCCTTCAATTTTTGGCCATGGACTATGCGATCAAATATCTCGTTCGCATAGATCATCCCCCAGTGCTTGCCATTGATGATGGCTTTAAACCCAAGGTCCGTCTCCGCACCGATGAACAAATCGACCTGTTGACCTTCTTTGTAATCGCCTGGTTCTTTGGAAATATATCGATCCAAGCGCATAGACGAAGCAATACGATCCGATTTATCCAGGTAAAGAAACACCACCACGGCCTGACCAACACGCAGGTCACGAGTTTGCTCAGCATAAGGCAGGAACAGATCTTTTCCTAAACCCCAATCCAAAAAGGCACCGACTTTTTCAACGGACTTCACCATCAAGTGGGCAAACTCGCCCACCATGGCTTTCGGCTTTTCAGTGGTTGCGATCAGGCGATCTTCGGAATCAAAGTGGATGAACACTTCAACTTCGTCGTCTACTTTTAAATCGTCACTGACATAACGGCGAGGCAAGAGAATTTCGCCATCATCGCCACCATCCAGAAACATTCCAAATTCAGCCTTCTTGACGGCTTTCAACTTATTTAATTTACCAATTTCAACTTGCACGGTAACTTCCTTAAATTTCAATATTCTTTACCAGCCAAGATTCAAGTTCGTTGATCTGAGGCTCGAGGTCGGGAAACTTTTTAACAGCATCACTGAAGGCGATCTTCACACTGTTCCCGGTATAGTGTTTGCCAATCAGAGCCTGTTGAATGTTTTCAATCAATGCGGGATAGAGACAATCCGTATAGATCTTTAAATCTTTGATCACACCATCGTCGACGATAAAATGAAAATCAAAGAACCCCAGGCTCAGATATTCATCCATTTTGTGAGTGAACTCTAAGGTCGAACCGTACAACCACTCCCACGAGGAAAGAATATCGTACTGTTCTTTGAGTTCTGGAATCTTGGGTAGACTTTCCAGATTCAGCATGATGATTTCTGCTTTTGAACCATAGAACTCTTCAAAAGAGCGAATCATCGCCTCTGAAACATTGCGATGATTAATATCTTTGGCGATCTCATTTAAATTCGTCACGCGCGCGCGAACGGATTCTTTGCCTTTGGCCTGCAACTTTTTTGGATTCGGCGTCAGGTAATTTCCCAAACGAGTGAGATCCGCATGCAAAAGCAATGTTCCATGATGAAAAGCGCGATCTTTCTTTTCGCGATAAGCACTGCCGCTGAACTTTCGTGGACCATCGTGAAATGGAACCATCAAGTCATTACGCCCGGAAGCTTCACCCGAAATGCCAAACTCCTTCAAAGCATTAAAGATAATTTGCACATTGTTTTCGCGACGGTAACCATCCTTCGGAGACAAGAAGGTAAAATTCGTATTCCCCAGATCATGGAATACAGCGCCACCGCCCGTTGTACGACGAGCCAAATGCACATTATCATTTTTCATTTGCGCAAGATTACATTCAGACCAGGGATTTTGATTGCGACCGATGACAACTGTCTCTTCATTTCTCCAAAGGAAAAGAATTTGACTGGAAGGATCGAGGTTGTGGAAGATCCATTCCTCTGTCGCAAGATTTAATTGCGGATGGAATGAGTCGGAAAGAAATACCTTAAGTGTCGTCATAGTATACGAACTCTAGCAGATATTGCTCGTATAAGCCAGCTTGCCGGGAACTCGTGGTTTACATTCTGTAAAAAGATACCTTTCTACAAGACTTTTTTATGCATTCCGGCTATAACACCCAGGTCGCATTCTGGTGAGGATAAAAGTGAAAGTAGTGACCATTCTACTCATAGCAAGTAGCCTTTTCTTGGGTGCACCCCGTGCCTTCGCCCTGCTATCGACCGAAACTCTTCCCGCAGGAATCAGCAGCCCCTCTTTCCGCTATGGCAATCTTGATGGCATTGGTGAAAGATATACAAGCGATGGCAGCCTGATCACTCTGGGCGATTATAAATCCATCAATTTTGATGCAAATACTCTACAAAAATTCAATGCTGACGCCCGCAAGCTGATCAATGCCCTGAATAAGTTCGGCGGCGCCGGCTTAGGTGATAAATTTAACCTGGGTGTCTTACACGTAGACACTCAACCCCACGTCAATTATTTCGCACCGGTATTCGCGCACGGCATGTCAGCCAAGTGGACTGTGGCCGTGGGTGTCCCATTTGTGAATTACACCAACAAAATTTCCCTCTCCCAGCAGTTTTCAAATATTGATTACTATCGCCGTCAGTTTTCCGGCTTAAGCACGGAGCTCGACGAAGCCCTGAATACAGACTTGGGGAAAGCAACCAACGATACTTTGGCACAAAAGGGATACAAGCGTCTGGCCGATCACAACGACTCGTTCGTGGGGGACGTGCAACTGGTCAGCGTCTACAAATTCTTTGATGATTCAAGAACAGCGCTGATCTATCAGGCGCAAATCAATCTGCCAACAGGTCCACAGTATGACTGTGATGACTTGGCGGCGCTGAATAACTTTGGTCGCACCAACGTCAACAACACGGTCGCATACTCCTATAAATTCTGGAGAATGACCGCGGTTCCATTCGTCAGCTATATCCTGAATGTGCCAGATCAGATCACCGAGCGCGTTCCCTCCAATGCGGACGACACTCTTCCAGATGCCAGCAACAAAGAACGCATCAACCGGCAAATCGGAAACTCCCAAGTTATCGGCAGCAATCTTTTTTATGATTGGAACGATCAGCTGAGTTTGGGAACAGGTTATGAATTTGCAAATAAGGACGCCGACTCCTTCAACGGAAATCGCGGACTTCGTTATGACCTTCTTTCCAAGAACACAGCGTCGAACTTTCATAAAGTGAAAGCTCAGATTGTCTATTCGACGGTGTCGTCCTACTTTAAAAAGAAGTCTTTGCTGCCAATGATCGCCTCGTTGGAAATTTCCGACTACGTGGCGGGTGTGAATGTAGAACGTCAACTGGCTCAGGAGTTAAACCTGATGCTTTTCTTTTAGGAGGGGCTCATGAAAAAAGCGTTGCGCATTTCTTTAGCTCTGACGTTCCTCTTGGCAGCTTGCGCTCCTAAGGTTCAGTCACCGAATTTGGGCGGTGGCACTCAAGCATTTGGTCCGCGTTTTTCCGATATCAACCTTCGCGATGGTTTGCGTGAATCTGATATCTCTAAATTGGACATGTCGTGGAAAGGCGAAGTTGCGACTTCTAATTTCTTCCGCCAAGCTCAAAACGTTTATAATCTGGGAGTGTTGACTAATAATCCAACACTTCGCCTTAAAGGTCTTTCTTGGATCAAAAAATTCTATACTCAACCAAAAACGACGTCGTATCAGTCTTTGTCGATTGCTCCGTATGCCGCTTTGGCAACGGCGCAAACAAAAACTGAAGTCACTGCCAGCCTGGAAACCATTCAAGGTGATTTATCACGCGCCAAAGTTCAGCTGCGTGAGCTTTTAGTTTCGTTAGGTAAACAGTTCCCTTGGGCCACGCGCCAGGTGCGGGTTGAGATTTTGATCAAAGAAGTTGAAAACTTCACGGAACAATTTATCAGCCTGATTCCTTCTCTGGGTTTAAGTGCTCCGATTGAGGAAGGATTGATCAACGAGATCACCGCACAAACCAAGCCCTACTTTGAAAAGATCGCGGTTTTCACAAAAGCCTTCTACGAGTCGAGCAATTTCTATAAAAATTTGGGCCTGATTCAACAGCTGTTGAAAGAATTCGAAGTCACGCTGCCTGATGATTTCAACAAACAACTGAACGATGGATTGTTGATCGGTCGTGGGATCGAATTGATTAAAGATGCTCAAGGGGCTTTGACGGTTTTAGTAGATGTGTGGAGAACACTCACCCCGGCGGAGCGAGAGGAGTACTATGCCTCGGCCAATGAGACCTTGTACGATTTCCTTCGCAAACAGGACGAGAAAGAACTCGAGTGTCTGCGCACACCAGGATGCCGTGGCGGTTTGATCAATGGCATCACCAAGAAAGTCTTTATTCTACCAAAGATCGAACAATTCGGAGTTTTAAAGATCCGCACCACTTTGAACGACACCGCTTTAAAAGTCTTGGTCACGACCGTCGAAAACTTTGCTTTGGGATTTGTAAAAGATATTCCGGGCATTTTTGCTGACAACATTGATAACGGCGTCACCAAAAAAGCCGCCGAGATCCGTGACGTTCAAAATCGCTATGAACCTTATGTTCAAGATCTTCTGCACAAATGGTCGCTTAAGAAATTAAAATCCTTTGAAGGTAAGGTTGCTGGATTTGAAACTCCTTCGGTGCAACTGCAACTGACCAAGAACGCTCCATTACAAATTCAAGGTGTTGGCTCCCCTGCATCTTTGAATGCCAACACGGCCGGTTCGTCGATTATGGCGCGCTCCCTTTTGATGGAAAACACCGAGGATGCAAGCCTTGGTCTGCAAACGGCTCTGTCTCAGGTGAATAAATTGATCACCATCGGTGGCTATCGCGATATCAATGATCGTCTGGTACCGGCCTTGCTTTCGCCCGTCGAAAAAGTCAAACATCCCTTGGACATCATGAAGCTCTCGGAGATGCCGTACTCTTACCGCATCCCCGATCAAGTGACTCTGAAGGATCCTTTCCATGTGAACCCAGGAATGGATTATGCCAAGGATTTCTCGGCAGCTTCCTTTGCCGAACAAATCGACGGATTAAGTCAAATGCTTAAAATCACCGCCGACTGGAAAGTCAGCAGTTTCGATAAGTATTTGGGAAACATCAAAGCCCAAGAACTCATCGAGGATATGCAGTCCTCCGAGTTTCAGCGCTCGTTGTTTCCAAAGGATATGTTCTTTGCTTTGAATGTCGGCGATATCGCGGTTCTTTTGAAAGACATCACTAAAAAAGCGACACCGGTTTTTTTAGTCACGTTGGATGACAACATCATTTGGGCAGATCAATATTCCACCAGCAATGAAACGGCCATCATGGGTGGTATCGTGGATATGAAAGACGGTGTGAAATCCAATATCGTTCGCTCCGTGGACGTTTCAAAATTCTTGCTCGCTTTGACAGAATTCTTGAAAGCCACAGAGGGAGTCGAGAAAACCAAATCCAGTATCTTGCTTGAAAAAGATGCGAACGGCCGAACAAATCTTGATGAATTGATCGAAGGTCGCCATGATCTGAAACTTTTGATCGTTTCTTTGGCGAACTTTATTTCGAATCAATTGGTGAGCGAACAATCCCTGGTCCAATCTCAATACAAATTAAAGGAATTCAAACGCTCTGCTGAAATTCCGTACCGCGCCTATGAACAAGCCTATGCAATTCGTGCTCTATTGGCAGCCTGGAATCTGACGAAGATCGATGCCTACCTGTGGAGTGCCCAGGAAATCTATTACGCCATGAACAAGCAGCTCTTTAGCGCCAAGGAGCAATTCTATGTGAACGGCGATGGGACCACTTTGGATTTTCCGCAAAAAGTCGTCACTCTTTTGGCTTTGACCGAGCTTGCGCCTCACCTTTCGGTTGAGAGCAACGTACAATTATCAAAGATTACAAGCCCTTGGCTCCAAGCCATCGGTAATCTGCAAAATTAAGGCGTACTGGAATTTACGCCAAGGTTCTGCTATATTGGCTCCATTCCGGGAGCCTGCAATTGAATAATAAGAACTCATTCTCTGCTTTGAATCTAAAACCTGAGCTTTTGGCCGTTGTGCAAGAGCTGGGCTTTAACGAAATGACTCCGATTCAAGCTCAGAGCATTCCGGTGCTTTTGACAGGTAAAGACCTGATTGGTCAGTCCAAAACCGGAAGCGGTAAAACAGCGGCTTTTCTTTTGCCGATTTTAAATGAGTTGGTCCTGCAACAAAAAACTCTGCAAGCCATCATCATCTGCCCAACTCGAGAGTTAGCGACACAAGTTTTGACAGAACTACGCAAGTTAGGCCGCAAGCTTGAAGGTTTGCAAACCATGGCCCTTACTGGCGGCGGCCAAACCGGTCGCGAACAACAGCTTGAACTTGAAAAAGGCGTGCAGATCGCGGTGGGCACTCCTGGCCGCCTTTTGGATTTGGCTTCTAAAGATCGTGTCTACTTAGGCGATGTGAAAACCGTTGTCTTGGATGAAGCCGACAAGATGTTTGATATGGGCTTTATTGTTGAGCTTAAAAATCTGTTAAAAGAGCTGCCTGTTCAACGTCAGACCGTTTTATTCTCTGCCACCTTTACTGATGCAGTTTTGGATTTAAGCCGTCGCTATCAGAAAAATCCTCAAAAAATATCAATCGAAGAAGGCGCTGAAGCTTTGCTTATCGAGGAAGTCACCTATGATTCCGAAGAAAGTAACAAAGCTGACAATTTAATGCGTGTTTTGCAGCAGCATCAAGCCGAGTCCTGCATTATCTTCTGCAATACTAAAAATGCTGTGAACGACTTGATGGCCCGCTTTCATGATCTGAATGCCAGCGCGGTTTCCTTGCATGGCGATCTGGAGCAAAAAGATCGCGAGCGCGTGATGGCGATGTTTAAAAATGGCAGCGCCAAAATTTTGGTGGCGACAGATGTGGCAGCTCGCGGCCTGGATATTGAAAATTTGGAATTGGTTGTGAACTATGACTTCCCTTTACAACCAGAAACCTATGTTCACCGCGTGGGTCGTACGGGGCGCGCTGGCAAATCGGGTGTTGCCGTGACTTTGCTGTCTGCGCGGGACACTTTGAAAATCATCGAAATTGAAAACCTGACGGGTCGAAAATTTCAAAAGCCTGCTTTAGGATTTAAAAATCAGTTCGGTCTGAACTGGGAGTGGAAACGATCCAAAATGCAGACCTTGATGATTTCAGGCGGTCGTAAAAATAAAATCCGTCCTGGCGATATTCTGGGGGCATTGACCGGGGCCTCCGGTGGGTTGAAAGCAACGGATATCGGTAAGATTGAGATGTATGACACTTATTCTTACGTCGCGATTCGCTCTGACAACGCAAACCATGCTTTGAACAGTCTTCGTAACGGCAAAATCAAAGCCCAAAAATTTCAGGTCAAAATTTTGAAATAGAACAGTTAAACCTCTTCACAGCTGAAGAGGTTTTTTATTTAAGTCCCAGCAAAATATCGAAATCTTCTTTTGAAAGAGCACCACTCGCGCTGCCGCCCAAATCCGTCGTCGATTCGGCATTGCCGAAAAGATTTTGGAACTTAACGCCTTTGCGGTTTTTCAGAACTTCGATCTTCTCCTCGAGAGATTCATGCATGATATAGCGGAAGACCTGCACGGCTTTGCTTTGTCCTAGGCGATGCGCACGGTCTGTCGCTTGATTTTCAACCGAAGGATTCCACCATGGCTCGAGATGGAAAACGTAGCTGGCTTTGGTCAAATTCAGACCCACACCGCCCGTTTTCAATGTCATCACCAGAACCGCGCCACCTTTAGTATTATTAAACTCAGCCAAGATCTTTTGACGTTGCGCTGTGGGAACGCCCCCATGAAGCATAAAGACCGGGATGCCCGCATCGTGCAGAAGTCTTGCCGTGTGCTCCAGTGTTTGCAAGAACTGCGTAAAGACCAAGGCACTTTCACCGGATTCAACAATCTCGCTGATGGATTCAAGCAATGTTTCCAATTTCGGCGGAACTTTTTCGTACCGAACGTTCGGTAAACCCGCCGGGTCTGAACACGCCTGACGAAGACGTAAAAGAGCAGTCAACATTTGCAGTTGTACGCTGGCTTCGCCGTTGGTGCTCATCGCTTCCTGAACTTTTTGGTTATAAGACAATGCGATATCACGATAGATTTCCATCTGCTTGTCTTCAAACGCGATGCTCATCTTCGTTTCTTGTTTTTCCGGCAACTGATCCAGAATTTCTTTTTTCGTACGACGCAAAAGCAATGGTCTGATCTTAAGTTTTAGATCTTCCATTTCTTCGCGAGTCACCATTTCCGTATTCACGAACTGACGACGGAAGTCCTCGATTTTACCCAGGCTGCCTGGCACCAGGATATCCACCAGGGAATAGAACTCCCCATAATGATTTTCCATCGGCGTCCCGGTCAGGCAAATTTTAAATTGCGCATTTAATGACCGAGCCGCACTGGTGCGTTTGGTTGTGATATTTTTCAGATTTTGGGCTTCATCAAAAATCAATGTTTTCCAATGAACTTGAGACAAGAAGTCCTCATGCTCCATCAAAAGACCGTAAGTCGTGATCATCACGCAATCTTGTTTGGTGAAAAGTTTTTTCCCCAGACGATCGCGGTCTTTATTGGTGAAAACTTCCAATGGCAAATCCGGAGTGAACTTTTGCACTTCGCTTTGCCAGTTGAAAATCAAGGACGATGGAACGACAATCAGAACCTGACCAAGCTCTTCTTTCGTGCGCAAATCCTCCAGGAACGTCAAGGTTTGCAAGGTCTTCCCCAGACCCATGTCATCCGCTAACAAAGCCCCTAAGCGAAGATTGTAAAGATCCTGCAACCATTGAACACCATATTCCTGATATTGCTTCAGTTCCGCTTTGACGGTTTTTGGAATCGTCACAGGACGAGGGCCTTTTCCTAAACTATCATAAAAATCACAGATTTTTTTCCACTCGTGGTCTCCACGAATGGCAACACCAGAAGCTCGCAAAGCCAGGAGCTCCAAAATCTGATGTCGAGGCAACTTATAAACTCTTTCGCCAATGCCGCCTTTGGCTTTGGTTTCAGTCTTGCCGCCTTGAAGTTTACGCCAGAAATTTTCCAAACGACGCAGACTTGGCATTTGTTTTTTAGGAACCAAGTACAACTTACCGTCGTATTCGATCACACCACCACCACCGAAGCCAGACATGGCTTGGGCGTCAATTTCCTGACCTTTTAAGAAAAACTTCGGATTCAATTCAAACCAATTGAAGTACTTTTCCGCTGCATCGCTGGTCAAAAGGAAATCAACATGGAAGTCGTCCTCGTTCAATTCCTGAAGAGCCTGGCCCTTGTAGTAAATTTTAAATCCAAATGGCAGGAGCGCCTGCAACGATTCAATCGTATCATGCGTATGGGACGTATCTTTTCTGACATTCGGGAATTGAAACAAGCCCGTGCGCAGTGTGGGATCTTTTTCAGGATCGCCATTCCAAATTTTTGACAGGAAGGAGGTGCGTGATTTTTTGAAAGCATCGCCGTTCGTGGTTGCGACCAGGCGTTTTAGCATTTCATAGATTAAACGGAATTCCCGCTCGACCGCGCCTTCCAAAATCACTTCACCCGATTCAGAATAAAAAGATTCGCTGGATTTCAAAGCCGCCAAGGTTTTGGCAACATAGTCATCAAAGTAAACCAGGACATTGCGAGAGCAAAGTTCCTGCAATGACATATCACGAGCTAAAACAACCCCGGTACCACTGACTAAAAGGGCCTGGATATTGTCTTGAACCAATTTAAAGATTTCGTCTTCCTCGACGATACGACCATCCGTCAACTCGCCGGCAAAGTGCCAGTTCAAAGTTTCCAGGGTCAGGTACTGCAAGACACCCAAATGGCGCAGAAGTTTTAAATCCCAATCTCTTTTGCCGCGCGCACGGGTTGCCACGTCTTTGGCATCCGCCCCCAAGAAGTACGGCAGGCCTTCAGACAAGACATGCAAGTACAACGACGCACGAGCGGTCCAACCACTGCGTGCCAGATCTTTTTGCCCCATCACGCGGGCCTCATGCTGCAAATGAAAGTGACCGTTTTCTGTCAGGTAAATTCCCGTGACACTTTGAGATTCGGGAAGAACCTTGGTTTCCCCTGTGATATGCACAGGGATCGCGCGCGAACGCAGGTGCTTCACCATACGTTTTGCTTCTAACTCCCCTTCAATTTCCACCCGGGGGTAATCTTGAGAGCTTAAAGAAAATTGCAAGGCATCATCGTAAACATCCGTCAGAACCTGTACGAACTGGCTCCATTCACGGTACCAAGGATGAACGGCCAATACCCCCTCCTCGGCCTCAAAGGCAAAGGATTCAAAAAAGGCGAATGGTTTTTTGCGTTCAGGGCTGGTCAACGCGAAATGCGCGATCAGATTTTCTTTTTCAGTAAAATCCACGCGCCACTCAAACTCACGACTCATATCAAAATCGATATAGCGAACTGGCAGAGTTTTTTGTGAATTCTTACTTTGCAAGTAAACTTCCAACTGCCCCTGATTCAATTTGGTTGCGACGTTGGCCAAAACCACTTGCATGATCTCTTCGACCTCACGCAAGCCCTGACTGATGAATAAACTGTCTCGTTGCAACGTCAAAGGCCATTTATCAAAGGCCGAATCCGGCTTACGCGGCTGCGGCAATAGGTCCTTAGGAACACTTTTGTAAAGGGGATGACGAAGAATATCTTTCGCCGAAATCTGCACGCCGTTACTGAAGTTATAACGAATCATCCCCGCGATGCGGTTTTGCTCATTCACTTCATTGAAATAGTTTTCAGAATAAGCCGTCAGCTTTCTGCGAAAAACATCTGGCAAATTCCATAACGACGGTGCCAGGCTTTCTTGTTCCTTCGAAACTTCCAAGAGGCGATGTGGTTTTTCAGTTTCTTGCAATAAGGAGCTCAGGGGCTCTCCGCGCAATACGGGAGCTTCTTCAGAATAAAGAGTAATTGATTGCAGGAATCCCGTCGCTTCGGATTCAGTTCCGGCGGTCACGCCCTGACGCGAACGTCTGCTGGGACCACGCAGGTCTTCGGCCAGTTTTTCAATACGAGGATCGGCGGGCGCATCCTCTTCCAGAGTCAAAGCCTGCCACAAGATGACATAGGCTGCGAATTGATGAGCGCAAGTGATCTTGGTATCTCCGCGAGTTCCGCACTGGTCACAACGGAAATCAAGAATTCCTGAAGTCTCATCCTGCAAAACTTTGACAGTGCATCGTCCTGCATCTTTTTTATCGTCCATGAAGATTTTAAGCTGCATGGAACCACTGGGGCTGGCATGCATCTCGTAGCCCTCAAAGCCACCATCGGCAATCAGCTCCAACCCGTCTGCGAATTCACGCTGCTCGCCGACTGGGACACGTTCACTCGGGTGACGAAGCTGCGAAACATTTTGAAGACTGAGAGGAGCAAGAAACACGCTTTGTCCTTTGTCAATGGGTCCCGTTGAATGGGCATCGAACATTATGGGTGATTTTCCACAAATTGTCCACCCTAGATTAGCTCTCTGGCCGTCAACAGATAATAATTGATTTTCCAGGAGGAATTATGAAGAAACTTTTTAGCAGCGCCGCGCTCAGCGCGACGGTATTCGCTTTTACGACCTCGTTGACATCCGCAGCTGAACTTCCAGAGGGAAAAGCCACAAATTATACTAAGCAAATCAACCAATCTTATAGTAAGATGCTTGATTTTGCGAACAAAGAAGACTTTGAGTTTGCCAATAAAGGATTCATAGCGACTCTCGACAATCCGGTGATTAAAAATGCTGAAGGTAAAACGATTTATAATCTAAATGCCTTCAATTTTGTTAAAGATACTGAAGCACCCGACACCGCAAATCCGAGCCTCTGGCGTCAGTCACAACTGACTCGCATCCATGGTTTATTCAAAGTAACCGATAAGATTTATCAAATTCGTGGCTTTGACATCTCCAATATGACTCTTATTGAGGGAAAATCAGGATGGATTATAATTGACCCGCTAATTTCCGCAGAAACTGCGGCCGCGGGACTGAAACTAGCCAATGAAAAACTCGGCAAGAGACCAGTTAAAGCTGTCATTTACACACACAGCCACGTTGACCACTTTGGCGGAGCCGGCGGCGTTATTACTGAAGCTGATGCGAAAAACAAAAAAGTTCAAGTCATCGCCCCAGAAGGGTTTTTGGAAGAGGCGATCAGCGAAAATCTGTATGCCGGCAATGCCATGGGACGAAGAGCAGAGTTTATGTATGGTCGTTATCTGCAAAATTCACCCGTCGGCAACCTCGGCACGGGCTTGGGATCAGCCACTTCAATGGGTACCGTGGGACTAATTCCTCCCAATAAAACCATTTCCAAAACCGGCGAAAAGCTGACCGTCGATGGGGTAGAAATCGTTTTCCAAATGGCCCCCGGCACAGAAGCCCCTTCAGAAATGCTTTTTTATTTCCCGCAAATGAAAGCTCTTTGCCTTTCAGAAGATGCAACTTCCACTATGCACAACCTTTATACTTTGAGGGGTGCAAAAGTGCGAAGTCCTAATGTTTGGTCGCAAGCGTTAACGACAACTCTTGATATGTTTGGCGCTAAATCTGAAGTTAGTTTTGCATCCCATCACTGGCCAAGATGGGGTAACGCCAAAGTAACAGAGCACCTGACAAAACAGCGTGACATGTATAAATTTATCAACGATCAAACATTGCGCTTAGCAAACCAAGGATATGATTCCGAAGAAATTGCCGAGAAAATAAAACTTCCAGATTCCCTAGCGAAGGAATTCTATAATCGTGGCTACTATGGCTCCTTAAGCCACAATGTCAAAGCGACCTATCAACTATATTTGGGATTCTATAATGCAAATCCAGCCACCCTTCACAAACATCCACGCGTGGAAGTTGCAAAAAGATACGTGACAGCCATGGGTGGCGCCAGCAAAGTTCTAAAAATGGGCCGAGAAGCATTTGATAAAGGCGACTATCGCTGGGCTGCGGAAATGGTAAATCATTTAGTCTATGCAGAGCCCAACAATAAGGATGCAAAAAAGCTTCAAGCGGCAAGCTTAGAGCAGCTAGGCTACCAAGCTGAAAGCGGTCCATGGCGTGACGTTTACCTTACTGGCGCAGCGGATCTTCGCGGTGCCAACAGAGGCGATGTGCAGCCATTTGTCGATCCACGTACCTTGCCACTTGGGATGCTGATCGAATATACCGGAATTCAACTAAACCCTGATAAAGCGGCCGGCAAATCTATGAAAATTGGTCTAGTAATAAATAACTCCAAGGAAAAACAGGTCTTGGAGTTAAACAATTCAGTTTTGCATTTGCGCAAGATGAATCCTGGTGAGAGTGTGGATTCAACTTACAGCATGACCTCGGAAGACTTCGGTTCCATTATTGGCGGAATGGTCAGATCCGAAGACTTGCAAAAAAGTGGCAAACTTAAATCTGAAGGAAAAGCTGACTCTTTAAATGAACTTGTGGCCATGCTTGATACTTTCGATCCAAAATTCAACCTGGTCACGCCTGTCGAAGAAAAGAAAGCCAAAGAAGACCGCATGGCAAACGCCGAGTAGTGTCTCTTTCCAATAGAGAAAAAAAAGGACGGGATTCCCGTCCTTTTTTTTTAAACTTGCTTCAATGAGTCTTCCAGGTCGTTGATAATGTCTTTCACGTTTTCAAGACCAATACTTAAACGAATCGCGCGCGGATCAATCTTACTTTCCCCGCGCTTGCTCTCTGGAATCGCCGAGTGAGTCATAAATCCTGGAACCTCGATCAATGTTTTCGTCAGCCCCAAAGAGACCGCCAAAGTAATGGCATAGGAATTTTGCGCAACATCATCGACAAATTTCTGACAGCGTTTCATGTCCCCTTTCAGTTTAAAAGAAATCATCGTGCCGGGAGCAAAATTGTTTTCAGGTGAAACAAGATATTTGCGAGCCAATTTGCTTTGCGGATGAGATTTCAAACCGGGATATGTGACACTTTCAATTTTAGGATGCTTTTCCAGGAATTGAGCCACTTTCAAAGCCGTGGCCTGTTGTTGCTCAAAACGAATGGCTTGAGTCGAAATCCCGTAAACCAGGATATGCCATGCTGAATACGGATGAATGATCGCACCGAAGTCTTTACGAGCCACACGCAGCTGGCCTTCGAAAGCTTTCGGAGAAATCACCGCTCCCCCCATCTCTGTTCCAAAGCCCGAAATATTCTTCGTCAAACTTTGAATAACGAAATCAATGCCCCACTCGATGGGACGCAAAGACCAAGGTGTGGCAAAGGTATTATCCACGACGGTATAAATACGGTTGTCAGCTTTACGTTTTTTATTCGCCGCTTTCACCAGCTCCGCAATTTTTTCCAAATCAGCAACTTCCAAAATAGGATTCGAAACGGATTCAAAATACACCACGCGAGTTTTTGGATCCTTCAATTGCTGTTCCAAAACTTTGAAGTCATTCACGTCGATCAAAGCATGCTCAATACCGAATTTAGGTAACCAATTGGTGATCAAACTGTAAGTGCAACCATAAAGAGTTTTATGAGAAACAACTTTTTGCCCCGCCTTCATCAAGGTCATTAGCGTCGCAGAAATAGCGCCCATGCCGCTTCCGAAAGTCACAGCACAGTCACCTTTTTCCAGGATGGCCAATTGGTCTTCCAACATTTTCGTCGTCGGTTCTTCCAAGCGGTCGTAAATCCAAATCGGCTTATCAGGATCTTGAGGGCCCGCGAAGGTGCTAAAGCCTTCCGCTCCACGAGTCAGAGATCCCAGGCGGAATGTTGTTGAAGCCGTCATCGGCGGAATCAAGTGATGCGAGAACTCCCACGATTTGGAAAGTGCTTCACCGTGAATGGCTTGCGTGCGTGGCGATAACTTTTTACGAGCGGACTTTTTAGTCACGATTCCCCCTCGAGAAACTGATTTTCAAGTTTCAAAACTAGAGCACAGGTTCTAGAGGAGGGAAACAGATGACTCCAGGCGATAACGCCCAGAGCCAACATCAGTTCCTATTGATTGGAATAGAGAAATATTATCGTCAACTGGCTTTGTCGGAAAGCAGTCTCTGACAGCGATCCAGAATAGTCGCACGAATGCTTTCCCGATGCTGGACAAACTCGGGCAACTGAGTGTTTTGCACGATTTTATAAAGCTGCACGACTCTTAAGAGCTCCACCAGACGCGGTTTTTGCGGGCCTTTGGAAAGCGGATATTTGGGCATCTCCAAATTTTCTTCCGCGGCTTCCATCACCGCCATCGTCCAATCGATTTCCGTCTGAGTCAGATAAATTGTCGGCACCATCACCGGACGACTGCGCTGTTGTTGCTCTTCGATCAGAAGCTGAGAGTTTAAATAACGTAACTCTCCCACGATGCGGGTCATTTCGGCATCATGAGTTTTTCCGTAATTTTTAAAAACAGTTTTTCTCCACGCTTCACAAAAATCATCGAACTCGATGCTCGAAGCTTTTTCAAAAGCTGGGGGATGAGTGATGTAATTCAAAGTCTTAGCAATGATATCTTCGGCAATCACCACGCTGGTGTATTTACCGCCCACCCGCAAAAGATGGTGAGTCCAACTGGCAAGCGATTGCAAGGACCGATTGTCGATCGCTGCGTTTCTAAAGTTCAAATGAAAATCAGCAAAGGAGGCCGAGGGCAAGGGCGCATTTAAAATCTGATCCAACGCGCTTTTGCGACGATCGTGCTTGGGCAAATCATAAAAGGCATTGAGTTTTTTCTGAAACTTTTCAAAAGAGTCTTCCCACAGCCCCTCGGCCTGACAGCTTTTATAGAGCTGAAATGCCTTCGCCGCACTGGGCTCTGCCTCATCCAAGAGAGAATTAATTCTTTCAACTAACGTCCGTGGAAACGAATGCCAAAGTTCCTGAATCATAGGTTTCAGTTTACTAGCATTCGTCCCAAATTTCTGAATTCTCTTTTTCGACTATTTTTTTGACAGTTTACGTCGCAGCTCTGTGGCGGTAGGTGCGATATTCTGGTTTCCAGAAGTTATGTTGGATGGCTGCCAAAAGCTCGTCATCCGTCATCTTAACTGCTACACCCGCCTCCTGAGCGGCTTTCCCGACTCTAAAGGCGATTTCGACTGAAACCGACGAAATGTCTTTCAGTTCAGGCAACAAAACGCCTTCCCCGGAGATAGCCATCGGTGAACAATCAGCAAGAGCTTCGCTGGCCGCCATCATCATTGAATCCGTCACACGACGAGCCGCCGAGGCAATCACGCCCAACCCGACACCTGGGAAAATATAAGAGTTGTTACACTGAGCAATCGGATAGATTTTATCGTTATAGGCAACCGGAGCAAACGGACTGCCTGTTGCGACTAGGGCCGCCCCCTCGGTCCAACGAATGATATCTTCAGGCAAGGCCTCCACCCGTGAAGTTGGATTCGATAAAGGCATCACGATCGGACGAGCACAATTACTATGCATTAAACGGATGATTTCTTCTGTGAACAACCCCGGTTGTGCCGAGGCCCCGATCAACACTGTGGGCTTTGCATGGCGTACAGTTTCCAACAACGAAATCTCACCCTCAGGAAGTCCCCATGATTGCAAACTGTCTGTTGGCTGTACCAAAGGAGCTTGGAACTCCAAAAGATTTGGCATTTTATCAGTTAAAAGACCATAACGATCAATCATGAAAACACGAGCACGAGCTTCCTTATCAGAAAGTCCTTCTTGCTTCATGCGAGCGACAATTTGTTCGGCAATTCCGCACCCCGCGGAACCCGCTCCCAGGAAGACCACTTTTTGATCACGAAGTTGTCCCCCGGCTGCGCGGCTGGCGGCGATCAAACTGCCGACCACCACCGAGGCCGTGCCCTGAATATCATCATTGAAGCAACAGATCTCGTCGCGATAACGCTTTAACAATGGTGAAGCATTTTTTTGCGCGAAATCTTCAAATTGCAAAAGGACGTCGGGCCAACGGCGTTTAACTGCTTCAATAAAGGCATCAACAAATTGATAATACTCATCGCCTGAAATACGGGGATGCTTCCAACCCATGTAAAGTGGATCGTTGATCAAAGTTTGATTATTGGTCCCCACATCCAGCACCACAGGCAAAGTGTACGCAGGACTAATGCCACCGCAGGCGGTGTAAAGAGAGAGTTTTCCAATAGGAATCCCCATGCCACCAATGCCCTGGTCACCAAGACCAAGAATTCGTTCACCATCTGTGACCACGATCACTTTAACCTTTTGCTTGGTCACGTTGCGAAGCATTTCATCAATGCGGTCCCGGTGAGAATA
Organism: Bdellovibrio sp.; assembly: GCA_039594295.1. Lineage (GTDB taxonomy): Bacteria > Bdellovibrionota > Bdellovibrionia > Bdellovibrionales > Bdellovibrionaceae > Bdellovibrio. Next base: position 1,404 of record JBCNNR010000036.1, on the reverse strand, counting down.
GGAAATAAAAAGACCGCGATGCGCACGGTAGATTTCAGAAAAGTGCTCGCAGGCCTCGCCCACCACCGGTGTGTAAATAACCGGCAACATTTCAGAAATATGTCTGACTACGAGATAATAAAAAAGTGTTTCGTTCGTGTCCTGTAAGTGGCGCAAAAAAACGTGACGGTCCAGGTTGTTTTTAATAACAGAAAATTGACTATAGGCGCGCGCGGCTTGCTCTTCGATGGTTTCAATATGTTCTGGTAAAAGTCCATGAAGATTCAGATTGGCTCTCTCCTCTTCGGAAAAAGCGCTGCCTTTATTCAACAAAGAAATGTCCAAAAGAAAAGTTCCTGAATAAGGAATATAAACCGGTCGTTTAAGAGAATTGTCTGTATCCATGCCGGCCATCTTATTACGAAGGAAAGAGCTTGTACATCAGTTATAAAGATGATGATGGCTCGTATAACCAGCCATGAACAAATACTAGTATAATTAGCCGCCATTTTGAGGTAGCGTAACCTGATGATCTGTTCACGTTGGTTATTACTTCTTGCATTCTTCTTTTCGGCAACCACCCAAGCTGAAACCATCACCCTTATCGGAGAAGACGATTGGGCACCCTATTCTTCAGCCACGAGTGACTACAAAGATGTCCAGGGCCTGGCGCCCGACATCGTACGTGCGGCTTTTAAGTCACAAGGTGTGACTGCAATCATACGCCCTATGCCTTTTCCACGATGCATGATGGAAGTCGACAAGGGCAATTCGATCGGCTGCTTTGACACCCTGATCAATCAAAACACCAAAGACAATTATATCTTCCACAACACCCCGCTCTTTCAGGCGGATATGTTGATTTATGGAAAGGCGACAGAAAAAACCGGCCTTAAACTTTCTGACCTGCAAGGAAAAGTAGTTGGAACCACAGTAGGCTATACTTACCCGTCTGATTTTATTGCCAACAAAAGCATCAAAACTGAAGACGGGCCCAACGAAAAATCGCAACTGCAAAAAGTCGCTTCCGGGCGTGTGCAATATGCTGTTTTATGGGGCTTGACTGGGGAAGATATTTTGGAAAAAAACCCCGAGCTTAAACTAAAGGTCAAAGCCCTGGGACGCGTTTCAAGGGACTCACTTTACGTCAACTTCTCGAAAAAACACAAAGATGGCGCCAAATACGCAGCCATCTTTGAAAAAGGAATGCAAACCATTATTGCTAACGGAACCTATCAAAAAATTGAAAGTGATTTCCGAAAAAAGTATCATCACTACGAATAAAAAAAGGGACCTCGCTGATCTGTACCCCAAAAAGTAGACATTTAAATAAAAGGGACTACCCTGAGTTTAAGTCTAAAAAAAGGTGCAGATCATGGCAAAGTTGTCCCCTAAAGATCGGGATTCTCTTCAAAAGAATCCCAA
>JBCNNR010000035.1:0-42534 GCA_039594295.1 Bdellovibrio sp. | reverse complement strand
TATATGCATTTTGGGCAAAAAAAAAGCGACCAGGATGGGGGGGGAGGGTCCTGGCCGCAAGGGGGGGTTGCTTTAGTAGTAAAGCAAGCGAGGTGCCAACCGCACATTATGTTCAAATCCAATTAAACAGCTCTAAGTTCACGACTTGTGTCGAGGTTTTAGACGGAGAGCGCCCTTTGTCGGCCCAACTCCTAGCCTTCTTACTGGATCAAAAATTTGGGGCCTCCCTGGACTCGACAGAAGCGACGCCAGAATTTCTACTAATAGGAGATGATCTCTCTCATAACGAAACAGTCTTTGTGCGCCCTGCTGCTGGGAATTTGGGCAACTCCCGCTTTTGCCTCTTTTCACATCGTCTTAGACCCCGGTCACGGCGGTAGCGATAAGGGAGCGGTTTACAATTCCATTCGCGAAGCGGAACTCGTTTTAACTGTCGCACAAAAGCTGCAAGCTCTCCTTAACAAAGATCCAAATTTCAATGTCACCATGACACGCGATAAAGATCGCGCTATCTCCCTGCCCGAGAGAGTCAAAATGGCCGAAAGTGCCAATGCCGATTTGTACGTAAGCCTGCACGCCAACGCGGCCCTGGATTCGCGCGCCAAAGGCGTCGAATTTTTCTTTCAAAATAACATGCCGACAGACGAAGACAGTTTGTTCCTGGCCAATCAAGAAAACCAGGCGATCATGAATGCGCGTGACCTGCACACGATTTCAGGCGGCGAAGAGCTTTCCAAAAAAGGTGATATCGCTGCGATTGTTGAGGACCTGCGCCGGCAAAATCGCATGTTTTCAAGCTTACGTTTAACCAAAGCTTTGACGACAATCTGGGAAAACGACGAAAACGCCATGCAAGCCACCATCAAACAAGCTCCGTTTTATGTGATTTCAAAGACCTCGATGCCGGCCGTACTCATCGAGATTGGCTTCATTTCCAATCCACGCGAGGCGAAACGTCTACAACAGAAGGACTATCAAAAAGATTTGGCTGAAAAAATCTATAACGCCCTCGTCTCATACAAAGAAAAGATGGACAACGCGTCAGCCAAGAATCTAAATTAGGGGTCCTTTATAAATCTATAGAGGCTGATCAAAAACATTCAGATGCAAGGCGGAGGGCGCGAACCGCAGCGTAGGCGTGCTCCTGGCACGTCGGAGCGAGGACCGCCACCGACAACGCAGTAGATGGATGTTTTTCATCAGCCGCTTCAAGGAGCAAGTATGCGCAGCGATGGACGTTTATTCGATCAGTTAAGAAATATTAAAATCACACCCAACGTTGCTGAATATGCTGAAGGCTCTGCTCTTGTGGAGTTTGGTAAAACCAAAGTTCTTTGCACGGCCAGTTATGAAGCGAAAGCTCCGCAATGGTTAGCGGGCACGGGAGCTGGCTGGGTCACAGCAGAGTACGGCATGCTTCCACGTGCGACTCACACTCGCAACAAACGCGAAAAATCATTGAACTCCGGTCGCACTCAAGAAATCTCTCGCCTGATCGGTCGCTCGCTTCGTGCGGCGGTTGATTTGAAACAATTGGGTGAAAAGCAAATCATTATCGACTGTGACGTTCTGAATGCGGATGGTGGCACTCGCACAGCTTCCGTGACAGGTGGATACGTCGCATTGGCATTAGCTCTTAAAAAACTAGCAGCTGTGAGCGAAATTAAATCAATGCCGCTGATCAATTACGTATCCGCAATCAGCGTGGGCCTTCATAACGACAACATCCTTTTAGATTTGAACTATGACGAGGACAGCGCTATCGGCACGGACATGAACTTTGTCATGACTGACAAAGGCACTTTCATCGAAGTTCAAGGCACAGCGGAGCATATGCCGTTCACTCGCCAGCAATTAAATAAGATGATGGATGTTGCCGAGAAAGGTTGCCGTGAACTCTTCATTCACCAGGCAGCGATCGTGGGCGAAGCTTACCGTTTGGCTGGCGTTTAAGGAGTTTGATCATGGAATTGTGGATTGCAACTGGTAACAAAGGCAAACTTTCTGAATACCGCGTTTTGCTCAATGAAATAGCGGAACTGCAACTTCACCACCAAGGTGAGATCGCTTCCTTCACTCCCCGCCCCGAAGATGGCAAAACATTTTTGGACAACGCCCGCATCAAAGCTAAAACTTTGCGGGCCGTAAAAAACAATGTGTGGGTTTTAGGTGAAGACGCTGGCCTTGAGGTCGAAGGTTTGAACAACCTCCCGGGTATTCACTCCGCTCGCTATGCGGGTCCTAAGGCTTCTGACAGCGAAAATGTCGCGAAGCTTTTGAAAATGATGACGCTAAAACCGATGGCCAATAAAAACGCTAAATTCGTTTGTACAACTGTGGTCTACACTCCCACCGGTGAGGAATGGATTTTCACGGGCGAAATGAAGGGCACGATTGCCAGCAAACCTGCGGGTCTGCATGGCTTCGGATATGATCCTGTGTTTATCCCAGAAGGACAAACACAAACCCTGGCGGAGCTTGCGAGCGGTTTTAAAGCTCAGCACTCTCACCGCGCTCAAGCGACCAAGCAATTTCTTGAGAAGTATAAGGCAACACTTTAGGAAAGGGACGAACTCATGCGTTTCGGAATAATCTGGCTATCAGTTTTATTTTCAAGCGTCGTGAGTCAGGCCGCCATGCCGGCCTTTACTACTTTTGGTGACGACTATTCCATTCAGGAGGGCTCCGATAAAGTTCTCGGAAATTTGCCAGCAACTTTGTCACAGGACTCCATTGGCCAGTGCGCCGCCTGGGCCGCAGCAACCATGCTGCAAATCAATAACTGCCGCATTAAAAATCAAGATTGCAAAAATATTCCTGATGAAGAAAAGTTTTCTCCGCTGGATGTTGCCCGCTTCGGCAAAAAAGGCGACGGCGATATTTCTTATGAGTCCAGCTATCGAGGAATCAGCCTGGATGGCAGCACCGGCGCATTTGCGATGGAAATCGTGGGCCTTCACGTGGGCTCTGCCGCTTCGGAAGCCTGCATGTCTTTGGATAAAATTCTAAGTAAACTGGGTGGCGTCACCGATTATGCAGAACAGAATCAGATCGATGCGTTGAAAGAGCTCCAAGAGCTTTATAAAAAATCGCAAAAGCTGGATAAAAACTGCGAGACGTGTCTTGCGAAATTTGTCGAGACAGATGCCCAAGGTATCTGTCAGAAATTCAATATCAAAAACGATCCAATACGCCTGGCAAAGGCATTCTCGGAGGAGACTTTTGATAAATTTCTCGACGATATATTTTCCCCACCTGAATGCAAACGAGCAAAAAACCGCGCCTATTTCGAAGGCAAAGACCGCATGCAAATCGGGCTGTGGCCAACGGATAAAACCGGCGCAAAAGACAAAAACTATAACTCTGCGATGGAAAAAATCAAAAGCGTCCTGGATAAAGGTTATCCCGTCATGATCCAAGGGATCTGCGCCACCGAAACCGTGACGAAAAAGTGTAAGGGCAAAGATAAAAAGGGAGTTGAGTACAATGAAACCCACTCCACTGTCGTTGTCGGCTATGGACGTATGTGTGATCCCGCTGGAAAAAATTGCTACGATGCTGTGAAACTTCAAAACAGCTGGGGCGAAACCTGGCAAAAGTCCACCAAGGGCGGCTGGGTTTCCGCCGAAGATCTTTTTAAAAACACTCCCCTGAACAACGAAACCTTAGCGTGGCTTGAAGACAAACCACCCGAAAAAAAGTAACCTCTTCGAGATAAAAAAAAGCCGATCGATGATCGGCTTTTACCAAAACGTGCGGTAAACCTTGGGACGTTCAAACTAAAACGCGCTAGTTCCAGTACGCGCCTAAAATTTAATTTCTAATTTCCAATTTCTAATACTCTCCCGGTGTAGCAACACAGCGGAAACCAACGTTCTGAACACTGATCCCCCATGATGCTGGTGCTTGTAATTCATTCGCGGTGATATCACCAATATTCGCCGTGAAAATTCCCACGGTTCCTTTGTTGTTCACACAGTTCGCGCCACCACGTATAACTTTACCAGAACTGCCACCGAACAAATTCCCCAAGTAAACATCGTTCTTAGGAACATCGGCCATTCCCGTAAAATCCAACATCGCTTTCGAACCTGGTTTCACGTCCCAGGTATTGTTGTGATAGTTACGGCCATACGGTGAAGAAAGATCTGGCGAGTAAGAGTTTCCGTATATCGTATCACTCACCCACTCCCAAGCATTTCCACCGAAGTCCCAAATCACCGCGCCACTGGCAAGCACGAAAGTACGACGTTCCTCGCCCTTACCTTTCATACCATCGTAGGGATCCGCCGTATTGGAAACGGCAATCGGTTCACTCCAACCAGAATAGTAACCAGTATACAGATGACCCGAAAGTTTTTTACCACTCGACCAATTGTCACCGCGGTTGTAAATTTCCAAAGCCGTCGCATTCCACTCGGCATTTGTTGGTAAACGATAGGTGATGCCCAACGCGGCACAGGCCGCTGCGGCCGTTGCCTTCGTTGCAAGCCAAGGTTTTCCTGAGGCCGTTGAGACGGCCGACCCAGAGCTTTGTTTCATTTCAAACTTCGCAATACAAAACGCAGAAGTTCCCAACGACATGTTGGCGCCCACCAATTCATAATTCGTCGGACATCGCACAACTGGCGTTGGAGATGGCGACGGACTTGGTGAGGGGCTCACCGTAGGTGATGGAGTAACTGTTGGCGACGGCGTCACAGTTGGTTCCGGCGAAGGGCTCACCGTCGGTGACGGAGTGACTGTAGGAGAAGGCGTCACCGTAGGCGAAGGAGTGACCGTTGGCTCCGGCGAAGGAGTCACAGTTGGTGACGGCGTCGGTGTAACAGTTGGTGCTGGCGTCACTGTCGGTTCTGGTGAAGGAGACGCCGTAGGACTAGGAGTAACCGTCGGTGTAGGTGACGGCGAAGCTGTCGGTGAAGGCTCAACCGTCGGTTCTGGCGATGGACTCGGTGATGGCTGCGCCGTAGGAGACGGCGATACCGTCGGTGACGGTGTCACTGTCGGCGCTGGCTGCGGGTTCACCGTCGGAGCTGGCGTCGCAGTGGGCGCAGGAGAAGGCTCTGCCGTAGGCGCCACAGTTGGTGACGGCTCCACCGTGGGAGCGACCGTCGGAGAAGGACTGACTGTGGGACTTGGAGTTACCGTCGGCGCTGGGGACGGCGACGGTGCTGGTGCTTGAGAGGACTCATCCGGCGTTGAGACTTTGCCGTCATTTGAATCGCTCCCCGAGGAACATGAAGCTAAAAAGCTCGTCATCGCGACGAAAACAAAACTTGTTATCAAACTTTTCATTTCAAAGTTCCTTTACACAACTCAAGATTTCTTTGCTTGTTTCGTCCTATTTTTACCGCTTCTTGACATATTTCAGAGAAAGTTTTGTGTTCATCCACGAAATGTAGACCAAGGCCGTTGGAGAAAGGGCTAGCACTCTCCACTCCCCGCTGACGAATGTGAGAGGTCCACAAGTCCACTGTTTCCTTATTCAGCGCGGCCAAAACACCCGTAAAAGTGCTTATTTCTTCCGCTATTTCGAATAAAAAACGTTCCTAACTTTACTCTTAAATAACGGTTTGTTAGTGTCCTCCAAACATAACCCTATTCCGACACTGTCGGGTCAACTCTGGAGACTTGAGTAATGATGAAGGGCCTAAAACTATTTACCGCTAATTCCAATCCTGAGCTGGCGAAGAAGGTGGCTGCGGCTGCCGGAATCGAACTCGGTTATTCCGAGGTCAGCACCTTCGCCGATGGCGAAATCCAAGTAGAAATTCATGAAAGTGTTCGAGGTCAGGATGTCTTTGTGATCCAAAGTACATGCCCCCCTGTGAACCAAAGCTACATGGAGCTTTTCGTGATGCTGGATGCTCTTCGCAGAGCTTCGGCCGCTTCCATCACGGCTGTGATCCCCTATTTCGGGTATGCCCGCCAGGATAGAAAGGTCGCTCCTCGCGCCCCTATCTCTGCGAAATTGATGGCAGATTTGATCACCACCGCTGGCGCCGACCGCGTGGTTTCCGTGGATTTGCATGCGGCACAAATCCAGGGCTTCTTTAACGTCCCGGTGGACCATTTGTTCGCCATTCCGACCCTGGCTCGTGCTTGGCGCGATTCCCATGGTGTTGGCTCTGACTTTGTTGCGGTGAGTCCCGACGCTGGAGGGGTGGAAAGAACCCGCGCCTTCGCTAAACGTGTCGAGTCCTCCATGGCCATCATCGATAAACGCCGTTCTGGCCCAAATGAGGCAAAAGCGCTTCATTTGATCGGGGATGTGACTGGAAAAACAGCCATTATCGTGGACGATATGATCGATACGGCTGGAACACTTACACAAGCAGTTGACAGTCTCTACAAGAATGGGGCAAAACGTGTGTTCGCTGTTGCAACGCACCCTGTTTTATCAGGTCCTGCCATCGCCCGTTTGAAGGACAGCCCCATCGAAAAGGTGTGGGTCACCGACACGATTCCGTTATCGGAAGCAGCGAAAAACTGCGGGAAAATCGAAGTGGTCTCCGTAGCTCCAGTTTTGGCTGAGGCGATTAAGCGTATCCACGGAAATGATTCCGTCAGCAGCTTGTTTGATTAATTTAATAACCGCCCTCGCAAGGGGCATTTGAAACAACCAATCCTCTATCGGACTAGAAGGAAGACAAAATGAAAAACAGAATCGAACTAAACGTTGAAGCTCGTCAAACTGGTAAAGGTAACAGCCGCGAATTGCGCTCTAACCGCCAAGTACCAGCAGTTATCTACGGAGCTATCTCTCCAGTTAACGTAACTGTATCTGAAAAAGACATGGTTAAGTACAACACTCGTGCTTACGAAAATGCTCTTTTCAACCTTAAATCTACTGAGAAATCTGCAAACGGTATCGTAGTACTTGTTAAAAAAGTAGACGTTCACCCGGTTTCTCGCCGTCCACAACACGTTGATTTCTACGCTTTGGATCTTAAAAAAGCAGTACGCGTTAACGTTGAAGTTCGTCTTGAAGGTAAACCAGTTGGTTTGTCTGAAGGCGGTATGTTGAACGTAGTTAACCGTCAAATCGAGATCGAAGTTCTTCCAACTGAGATCCCAGAATTCTTCACAGCTGACATCTCTAACTTGGCAGTAGGCGACGCTCTTCACGCATCTGACGTGAAAATCACTGGCTCTGCTAAATTGATCTCTTCTGGTGACACAACTATCGCAGTTGTATCTGCTCAAGAAGAAGAAGCTGCTGCTGCTCCGGCTGCTGCCGCTGCTCCAGCTGCTGCTGCTGCACCTGCTGCTGCTGCGAAAGCTGCTCCAGCTGCTGCAAAACCAGCTGCGAAAAAATAGTTTTAAACTATTCTTTCTCCAAAAAGGCGGCTCATGCGAGTCGCCTTTTTTTTTGAACATGGCTTAACGAGGTTTTTATATGTCATCATGGCTTATTGTAGGACTTGGTAATCCTGGCGGCGAGTACAAACTCACTCGTCACAACATTGGCTTCATGGCTGTCGACTATTTCATGCAGGGCCTGGGCAATCCATCTATTAAAAATCAATTCAAAGCCGAAGTGGCGCAAGCAACGTGGCAAGGCCACACGCTTTACTTCTGCAAACCACAAACGTACATGAATCTGTCCGGTGAGTCGGTACAGCCTTTGATGGGCTATTATAAAATCCCTCTGGATCACCTGATCGTTATTCACGACGACATCGACCAGCCCTTCAATCAAATGAAGATTCATAAAAATCGTGGTCACGGCGGTCACAACGGAATCAAAAGTATCTCGCAATTGATGGGAACGCAGGACTACGCCCGACTTAAATTGGGCGTGGGTCGCCCTGAAAATCCAAACTATCCTGTCGCGGACTATGTTTTGGGTAAATTTACGAAGGAAGAGTTCGATAAAATGCCGGACTTCCTCAACAAAGGTATCGATGCTATTGAGAGTATCATTCTAGATGGTATTCAAAAAGCTTCGACAAAATTCAACGGGTAAGCTACATTCCCCCGTGTTATAATTAGTTTTTCTTAGGAGTTATCATGGCTTTGCAGGTCGGTATTGTCGGTCTTCCGAATGTTGGTAAAAGTACGCTTTTCAATGCGTTGACTTCAGCTAAGGCTGAGGCGGCCAACTACCCTTTCTGTACTATCGATCCCAACGTGGGCGTGGTGACAGTTCCAGATCCTCGTATGGATAAAATCACAACCTTCATCAAGCCACAAAAAGTGATTCCGACAACGATGGAATTCGTGGATATCGCGGGTATCGTAAAAGGGGCTTCTCAAGGTGAAGGTTTGGGGAACCAATTCCTTTCTCACATTCGTCAAACAGACGCGATCGTTCACGTGGTTCGTTGTTTTGACGACCCAAATATCGTGCACGTGGCGGGTTCTGTGGATCCTATCCGTGACATCGAAATCATCAATACTGAGCTTTTGCTAGCTGACTTGGATTCTGTTGAAAAACGTCTTCAACGTATCGAAAAACAAGCTAAGAACTCCACGGACAAGAAATTGAAAATGGAAGTGGAAGTGGCTAAAAAAGTTCAAGAAGCATTGGGCAAAGGTTTGCCTGCGCGCTCTGTGACTTTGGATGACATGGAAGCGCCTCTTTTGCGCGAAATGCATTTGTTGACGGCGAAACCAGTTCTTTATGCAATGAATGTTTCTGATTCTGATTTTGCAGCGGGTGGCAATGACTGGACAAAATCCGTTATCGCTCGTGCGGCTGAAGAGAACAACAAAACGATCATGATCTGTTCTGCGATGGAAGCAGAGATCGCGTTGTTGCCCCCAGAAGATCGTGCCGACTTCTTGGCTGCGTTGGGTGCAGAAGAGCCAGGCTTGAATCGTTTGATCCGCGAAGCTTACACGCTTTTAGGTCTGCAAACTTACTTCACTGCCGGTGAAAAAGAAGTTCGTGCTTGGACTATTCGTGCAAACACGAAAGCTCCGCAAGCAGCGGGCGTGATCCATACAGACTTCGAAAAAGGTTTCATCCGCGCAGAAACTTATCACTGCGAAGACTTGTTTACTTATAAGTCAGAGCAAGCGGTAAAAGATGCGGGTAAATACCGTGTCGAAGGTAAAGAGTACGTCGTGAAAGACGGCGACGTTTTATTCTTCCGCTTCAACGTTTAGGTACCAGGTACCTTTTCCTTTACTCACTACACAAAAGGCTCTCAATTGAGAGCCTTTTGTTTTTTTGACCTCCTCCATCTTCAATCAACAAAAGTTAATAAAATATCCCGTTTGCCCAAAAGGTGCCTGCCACTTTCTGGGGATGCAGTGCGGAACCGCAGCGGAAATGAATCTGACAACCTTGACCGCGTCTGAGGGAAAAACCTACAGTCACTCAACTCGTTCGTTGCTCAGGAGAATTCATGATTCAAAAGATGTTCAGTACGTTGTTGTTGGTGGTTACTCTCTTGCCTATCTCGTCTGCCTTTGCTGCAAAAATCACCGATGGTGATATTCACAAAGGCGACTTCAAATGGATGCAATTCAACCTGATTCAATCGATCGACAACAAAATACCTTTCGAAAATCAGCAAGACACTTATGTTGAATTGGAGTTCGGTGGACGTTCTGGGATTTTGGATTTTTACGGTTTCCTGGATATTTTTGATATCTTGAATTCTCCCAAAAGCGATCGTCATGGAGATACTTCTCAATCCACCACTCAGGACGACAATTTCTTTTTCAAATTCGCTCCGCGCTTTTCTTTGGATTACATGACAGGACACGATCTGTCTTTGGGTCCGGTGCAGGAATGGTATATCTCGACTTTGTTCTACGTGGGCGATCGCGCTTTGTTCGAGGAGTACATTGGCCTGGGTTCGGATATTCAGATTCCATGGTTGGGTAAATTGGGCGCAAACTTGATGGCTCGTCACGTGCGTGAAGATTATGGCGCTGATGACGAAGGAGCTTGGGATGGATATATCCTGTCGACGTTCTGGTTTAAGCCTTTAGTGCATTTCGAGAATCAGTCCTTCGTGTCCTATCAAGGCTACTTGGATTATAAATTCGGCGCGAATAAGATGGCTGACGATGTCGACCGCACCTCCTGGTCCCTGGAGTGGTTCAATGGTATTTACTGGCATTCCAAGCAGTATGCGGCGGCGTATGGCTTGAAGTACTACCAGAACATGGCCTTGTTCAAATCCGGCGGCATCGCTGGCGAAACTTCAGGTTTTGGTCATTACCTAGCTCTAACCTATAAGTTTTAAGAGCCATTTTCCCTCTGTTCCCTCTCTTGATCTGGATAAATCTTAGACAGCCTTGAAACTAATTCGATGGTCCTTCAAATCTGCCTGGATTTACCAGATCTCGAGGTATATTGCCTCCTCCTATTTCATTCGGTGGAGTCCAAGATGCGCCATATGCTCGTGATCTGTTTTGCATTCATATGTGTTTTCTCTTCTGCGCAAAATGCTGTGGCGGCTCCCCAAACCATGATCGAAAAAATCTGTGGCTTCATTGTCAAAAAGAACAAGGGCTCCTTCAGCAAAGAAGCCCTTGAGCAATTGAGTTCTCCCAAACGAACTGCGTATTTCGATAAAATCTGCGCCAATCCAAAATTGGTATTAAACGTGGGTCCCCTTTCCATGTACCAGGCGGATCAAAACCTGGGTCTGATTTACGTGGATCGCCAGGGAGCTTTGCGAAGCATTTACTCATTTCCGAAATTCAACTTTAAGATTTCACAAGCGGCCGTCACCATGAATGACGGCGTGATTCTTCCGACCTACATCATGACTCCGAATGACCAACCCAGCCGAGGCACTCTTTTTGAGAGAACACCTTATATGGCCCTGGGAGTGGAGATGTGGGCTTATCCCATGTCGCTGGCGTCCCAAGGCTTTACCGTGATCTTGCAACCCGCGCGCGGAACATTCTTGGCCGGTGGCGAATTCGAATGGCTGGATTGGAAACGTGAAGCGCAGGACGCAAAATCCAGTTTGGATTGGATGAGCCAATTCCCTTGGGGCAAAAACGTGATTGCCATGGGCACGTCTTACAATGCTTTTTTGGCGATGGCTGCAGGAACTACTCAGCATCCAAATTTATTGGCGGTGATTGCTGCCAGTGGTCCGTGGAATCCCTCACAAGACAGTCTCTCTGCCAATGGTTATGCCTTGGGGGCATTGGATTATCTGAATGGTCTGAACTGGGATGGCGGCTTAAGCACCGGTGACATTGAAAATTCGCCCTTCGCATCACTCGTTTCGGCTTATAAACTTAAAACGTTACCAGAAGCTGTCGAGAGATCTCGCAAGATCTTCAACCTAAAACTTAAAACTTTGAGCCCTGATCAGCTGAATCGAAACTCACAGGATTTTGTAGAGGCACTTAAAAAGACTCCTGTGATCATGTTCTATGGATTCGGTATCAAAGACGATCAGGACAGTCGCGAAGTTATCAATCTGGCTCGTGAGCTTAAAGGCGTGAAACACCATTACTTCTTTGCCCACAATGAAGGGCACAGTTATGTGCCACTGCTTAGTAATGTTTTGACAAGTTATGTGACCGACGGAACCACACGGGAAAAACTCGCAGCTAAATATAAGCTTAATGATTTAGGGCCTTACTGCTACATAGTTTCATACGGAGTTGAGAACTGTCGCAATGAACTGCCTTTTTTTGAAATGACTCCGTTGAAATTTCATTTTGATGACAGCCATCCGCTAGAGGCCAGCAATCTTGGCTTTAAACTGCAAAGAGGCGCGGGATTTCATATTCGCGGACAACGCGAAGTTCAAATTGAAATTGAACTTAACGACAAACGCAAAGACCTGATTTTCGGTGTTCAATTCGCGATCTGCGAAAGCCCGGTCCGTTGCACCACTCTGCAAGGCAAAGGTTCTTCTATGCTGACGGCGCTAAAACCGGGCAAGCACATTTACAAACTCATCAGCCAGCACGAGGACTATGACGTGTCTTGGGGCGATCTGTATATTAGATTTGGTGTCGTTACAAATCTTGGAAAAGAAGTTAAAGAAACTGTGAACGTGAAATTCAACTCTGTGGATGTGATGATCCCCACGGCTTCGGAACTTATCAAGATCAACTAAATAAAAAAGGCCTCGCGAAGAGGCCTTTTTTATTTAGAACTGCAGTTCTGCACAAATCTGAACTACTTCTCTTTGATTCCTTTTTGAACAGAAGAGCCCGTTGCTGCCGCTGGCTTAGAAGCTACATTTGGATAAGCCTTTAGCGTTCTCTTCATCCCCATCGGAGTCGAGGCCCGGTCATACCACTCATCGGGTGAACATGTATTCAGGGCTTGCAGAGTCACGGCTATATTACTCTTCGGAGCATCACCATTTACCAAAAGCTTCATGTTTTTCTTGGCAAGCTCTTGAGCGCGCGCATTGTACGCCTCAGCTGCTTTATCCAACAAAGAGTTGCACTCGCTGAATGATTTTTGTCCCATCTGAGCCACTAAACCTTTAACGGATTCACAAAATTGTTTATCCTGGATCACCACTTCCACAGGACCCATCGGAGTTCCCATGACCTGGCTGAACTGATCATAGGAGCAATTGCCATTTCCAAGCTTGCCGATTCTTGCTTTGGTTCTGTGAACCACTGAAGGATCGCGCAAATCCATCGCACTCATGTCGTTATAATAATTGATAAGGTAACCTTCTTTATCGACTTCGTAGCGAACAGTTTCTTTCACTGTTTTAGGCATTCCGTGATCAATGACATCTTTGGTAAAAGTTATTTCCACGTATTTATCATCGCTTTTGTAGGCTTTGATACGAGGGGAATTCTTGTTAGTTTTCGCTCGACCATTTTCAATTTTAATAATCTCGTCATAACTGTTGGGAGCAGCGATATTCGCTCCACCTACGAGAGTGTTCAACATCGCATCGCAATTGTATGAATTGTCGAAAGCATCAAATGGCACCGCGTGAGCAGCAGCTCCTGTTAATACAAGACCCACAAATACTGTCTTAAACATATTTTCTCCCGTTTAATTAAGTATATGAGAATTATTGATAATCACAAACGCTGTAGCGTACTCACAAATGAACACAGGCCCAAGGTCTTTCAAATACTGTTCACCCAAAGTTCACTCATCAAACAAACTATATATCAAATCTAAGAACGCTGTTTGCGATTGTCGACCAGGATGTGGAAGCTCCACACCGTTAGGAACAAAATCAGACTGGGAAATAAAATCAAATGCGGGAAGCTGGAAAGAGTTTTCCAGCCTTCACTGACCAGGATTCCCCAGCTTGTGTACGGAGGATGAACACCGATACCAATAAAGCTCATAAAGCTTTCGTACAAAATGTTGGTGGGAATTTGCATTGCGACCAACACTAACAATGTGCTGCCAATGTTTGGTAAAATATGACGAAGCAAAATATGTGGGCGATTGCCGCCGACAGCGATGGCCGCTTCAACGAAAGGTTTGCGTTTGGTTTCAATTACCATTCCGCGAGTCACGCGGGCCATGTTGATCCAATGAGTGAAGGAAATCCCCACGCACAATCCGACGATGGCGGCCCATTGCGGGTCAGCGATAGGCAGAATGACTTGCACACTTAAACACAGAACCGCAACCAAGATAAAACTTGGAATCGCCATGATGATGTCACAAAAACGCATCATCATTTTATCCAGAACACCTTCAAACCAACCGGCCACTGATCCGTAAATAAAACCAATCAGGAAAGTCAAAAGTGCACAGACAAGACCGACAGCTAAAGACACCCGAGCGCCCAAAATCACTCGCGCAAACAGATCACGTCCCAACGAATCTGTCCCAAACCAGTGCGCCCAGGATGGCGTGAGCAAAATTTGATCGACGTTTTGTTCAAAGCCCTGCGTGAACACAAAAGGCCCGACCACAACTGCAAAAGCCAAAGCACTTAAAAATGAAACCGCCAAAATCACAGAAGGACGCTTCACATTTCCTCCTGAATTCGTGGGTCCACCGCGCGCATCAGAACATCAATCAAAGAGTTCACGATAATCAAGAGCGTTCCATAAAATAGAGTCAACCCTACGATCAGCGTGTAATCTCGATCTCCCAAAGCCATGATAAATTGGCCACCCAATCCCGGAATCGCAAAAAGCATTTCCACCAGGAAGGATCCTGAAAGCAATCCCACAAGCAACGGCCCCAGATAACTTAAGAAGGGAATCATCGAGTTACGAAGCACGTGATGCAAAAGCACATCGCTCTCTTCCACACCTTTCGCCTTAGCTGTACGGACGTAATCCAGCCGATAGTTTTCCTGCAAGGATGTTTTCAACAAACGAACTAACGAAGCCATCGGACGCAGACTTAAAGTCAAAACCGGCAAAATATAATTGACGGGAGAAGTTAAGAAGGCCGTCGGCAAAAGATTAAAATAGAATCCGAAGAGATAAATAAGCAGCGGGCCCCAGAACAGGCTGGGCAACGAAATAAACGTGATCATCATTTGATCCACCGTCTTTTCATAAAAGCCACCGCTATAGCGCTGCGAAGTAAGAGCCAAAATAAACGCCCCCACCACCACCAAGACTAACGAAATCAAATTCAAACTCAACGTATTACTAAAGCCATTGGCGATCATGCGGGACACGGAAACATCAGGATGTGCCATCGACAAACCCAAATCTCCGCGAAGCAGGGAACCAAAGTACTTGGTTATTTGCAAAGACGTTGATTCCTGAAGACCCCACTGCTCGATCAAAGCCGCCCGAACCGTCGGATGAAGAGCCGCCTCGCTATCAAACGGACCGCCGGGCAACGCCTTCAGCAACAAAAAACTAAGCGCCACCAGCACCGCCAGTGACGCAATAATCTCGATCGCCTTACTAAATAAAAAACGCACCCAGTTGTTAATCAATGCCGCACTTTCAGACCTAAATGTCGTCCCAGTTTTCTTTACCTACTAGCTCCGCATTGACCTTAACTGGCACTGCTTCTGATAGGTATGGGAAAAGATCCTTTTTGTTGCCGTACAATTTTGCGTAAACATAGGCATTGGACATCACGCGTTTGACGTAGTTGCGCGTTTCCAAGAACGGAATGTGCTCGATGAACTCATCCGTTTCCAAGGTACCAAAAGACACCAGCCAGTTTTTCACGCGGTGAGGTCCCGCATTATAGCCCGCTGCCACCAAAGGAATGGTGTTGTCAAAACGATCCATTAAACGTTTTAAATAACGAGAACCGATTTTTACAGCGATATCTGGTTCCAACAATTGTGGTGGTTTAAATTCTTTATCGCCCACCAACGTCGCCACTTTATAACCCGTGAATGGCATCACTTGCATCAAGCCCAAAGCACCGACTGGAGAAATCGCGTCTCTGCGGTACGAACTTTCCGCTCTCATGATTCCCCAAACAAGCTCTGTTGGAACGGTGAACTGCTTGGTGTATTTGTCGACTGAATCAGAGTATGCACGTGGGTAAGCCAGTTCCCACATCGCACGGCCGCCCTCAACACCTTGAGCCGCACGAGTTGCTCCAAAGGTGACTTGCGCAATATACGAAGAACGATTGAAGTGACCCGCGGTGGAGTACTCCGACATCAAAGTTTTCAAATAGTCACGGTTGCGGGTCTTCTTTTCAATGTCATAAAGATCCCAACGCGCCCATTCGTTTTCACCGATGATCATCAAATCACGAGCCCGCTCAAAACGCTTCATTAACACCGGACTGGAGAAGGCCACTGATTTATCGCCAGCGTCGTCACCTTCCGCGGGAGCCGCATCATCCCCTTGAGCCACTTCGACAGATTTATTATCTGGATTCGCTTCAACGTCGGCTTCTTCGTCACTTTCTTTTTCGTCATCTGTGGAGTACTGAGTGATCATCAAGTTCTCTTCAGATTCAGAATCATCCCCACGGAAACTGATATCATCCATGTTCGGCATCAAGAACTCGCCCGCAGAAAAGCGCGAAATCATACGGGGAGTTGTTGGCAAATTCGTCGTTGCCATTTTTTGCAAAGGAATCACTTCCATTTTTTTCAAACGCGCTTGGGCGGCAATTGCGTAGTAACCCAACAAAGGATCTTTAGAAAGTGACATCATCCGGTTGCGGGCTTCCAGCATTTTCCCCTGACGGAACAAACTCATCGCCATCCAGTAATTCACGCGGTCATTCGGAAAAGCTTTCCACGCACGTTTGTTGTTATGCTTTTCATTTTGCATTTCCGCGAATGCTTTATATGAACCCGTGTAATCACCTTTTAGATATTTCAACCACGCCAGGTGCCATTTTGCATCTTTTGAAAGACCCGAAGTTGGATAAAGCTTCATGAACTCCTGGAATCTGCGAGCCGCCCCATCATAGTCCTGGAATTGATAACTTAGGAATGCAGATTGATACAACGCCTGACGACCGGTTTTTGAACGCGGACTTAATTTGTAAGCCGAGTAATAAGAACCCACCGCCAATTGCACCTCACCCGCGCGAGCGGAAGCCGATGCAAACAAGATCAGATAATCGAAGTCGCGTTTTTTCTCTTCATAATAGGGCTTTAAAAGATCAACGGCTTTACCCAACTCCCCTTCTTGCATATAGAACTGAACTTGCAATTTATCAGCAAGATACTTGTCCACTTTGGCAAGATTGGCTTTCATGATGTTGATTTCCGCCTGCGCGCGGGAATCAAGACCTGCGAAAAGCAAATATCTGACACGAGTACGGAAGTCTTCGGTACTGGTTGCACAAGCGGTTTCTTTGCCTTCAAATTTTGAAGAAGCTAGATCCACTTCCCAATTTGCGATTTTAGAATAGCCCGGATGTTTTTCGTAAAGTTTCACCAACCACTTACACATCAAGGCACGTTTGCCCAAGCCTTGCTCTGCCGCCGCCAAATTATAAATGACTTCTGGATAGGTTTCGGTATTGCGCGTGCGTTTTTCAAGTTTTGTGAAGATATCTGAAGCTTGCTTGTAATTCTTTTTTTCAAGCGCGATCTGACCCATCACCGATTGTACATCGATGGTCATTTTCACGTTGGGAGAAAGTTTTTGGATTTGCTCCAGCTCTTTATAGGCTTCATCCAATTTAGAAGTTTTCAGGAAAGACTGCGACAGATAATAACGCGCATACTCTTCCATTTCAGATTTATTCTGAGCGATCGTTTGAAATGCGGGAATCGCCTGCTCATATTTACCGGATTTAAATTGATCTAATGCTTTCTTAAAAGAATCCAGCTCTTCCTTATTGGATTGAGCCAGCGCCATGGGCGCCGTAAGCAAAATAGAAAGCAAAACTGATTTAACAGTGGTGGTCCGCATTCCGTCACTCCCTCGAATCAATGATGGCATCTTCCTTGTCACCATCATTTAACAATGATACCGAATATCTATGGCAAAATCGAAAAATAAAACTGTCTATACCTGTCAAAATTGTGGAGCCCAGCGACCTCGTTGGGAAGGTAAGTGCTCGGACTGCGGCGCCTGGAATTCTTTCGTCGAGGAATTGCAGCTGGAAGAGCCTAAAACCAGAGGATGGTCGACAGGAAGTGTCGAAAAATCAAGCACGACACCAGGCGCAGGCAAACCCGTTTCTCTAGACCAAAGCCTCGAGGCGATTAAATTGGATCGCTTTGATACGGGATTCCAAGAGCTGAATCGCGTTCTGGGTGGCGGTCTCGCGCGTGGAAGCTTCGTGTTATTAGGTGGATCACCTGGTATCGGTAAATCGACTTTGCTTTTGCAAATGGCCGGAGGCTTGGCTTCCGACAAGCGTAAAATTCTTTATATCTCGGGCGAGGAAAGTGTTTCGCAAACAGGATCTCGCGCGCATCGCTTGGGCATTCGCTCCCCTCTGATCGAGGTGGGTGCGGAAAGCAATCTGCACAATGTGATGGAACTGGCTCGTCATAAAAAACCAGATGTCTTGGTCGTCGACTCGATTCAAACCATGTATTTGTCTGATTTGCAGGCGGCTCCGGGATCGGTGTCACAAGTTCGTGAGTGCGCTGGTCACTTGATGGGTCTTGCAAAACAAGATGGTATCGCGGTGATCCTGATCGGTCACGTCACCAAAGATGGAACTATCGCTGGTCCCAAAGTTTTGGAACACATGGTGGACTGCGTGCTATCATTTGATGGCGACACGTCTTATGACTTCCGCTTGCTGCGAACTTTGAAAAATCGCTTTGGTGCCGCTCATGAATTGGGTGTTTTCCAAATGAACTCCAAAGGCTTGGAAGAAGTTTTGAATCCTTCGGAACTTTTCCTGGAAGAGCGTGGGGACCAATTGATTGGTTCTGCGGTTTTTGCTTCGATGGAAGGGACTCGTCCGCTTTTGTGTGAAGTGCAGGCTTTAACTCTTTCCACGAATATGGCGATGCCTCGTCGTACTTCATTGGGTATTGATGTGAACCGTCTGCATTTATTAACTGCGGTTTTGGATCGCCACCTGGATGTACGGCTTTCCAGCAACGACATTTTCGTAAATGTTGTGGGTGGATTAAAATTGGTGGAGCCGGCTGCGGATTTAGCGGTGGCTGCTGCCATTTTATCAACCGAAGGTCGTCGTGATCTTGACGCTAAAACTGTTTTCTTTGGCGAGATCGGTTTGACTGGCGAAGTTCGCGGGGTTTCATTCGTTGAAAGCCGTATCAAAGAAGCCGATAAACTGGGCTTCCAACATTTTGTGATTCCGTACTCCAACAAGCGCCACCTGGCGGATTTGAAAATTTCTGGTGATAAGAAAATTTCTTACATCAAAAATGTCAAAGACCTCAGTCGCTTGATTTAATTTTTTAATCGCGGACGCCGCCTGAGTTTGGCGACGATCCGCTGTCCCCGCCTTCCATCGTCGATCTCAAAGACTGCTCTCGAGCCCGGGAAACCTGGGGAAGCTTTTCCATTTTCGCCACCACTTTTTTTCCCCAGTCCGCTGAATCCTGGGGGCCATAATGAATCCCATCACCTTTCCCCACTGGATACTTCGTTAAGGTGGAACTGTCGATGAAAGCACAGTCATTCTTTTCAACCAGGGCCTTGATAGCTTTCACACCGGCCGACAGATTTGCTTTTAAATTCTTATTGCCCTCATCGGGTGGTCCAATCCAAATGCATTCACTGTTGTTCTTTTTTACAGTTTCAAGCATCGCCTGGATATGACGTTTTTCACTGGTGATGTTCGTCGGACTTCCCAAAATATTTGTGCCCAAAGCGATCACCGTCAGATCCGGATGTAAATTCCCCAGCTCTTGAGCGAAAGAATCCACCTGATGTTCTTGCACGCGAGTTTCCTGGCTTTTAGTATCTTTTTTCCAGTAACCACAGTTCGTGGATTTAAACTTACTTCCCTTCTCTGCCATCCAGGTCGACGGAGATGATCCACAGCTGGCAATGCTGGTGACGTTTTTGGAAACACTTCTCAGATACCTATCGATTTCTTCCCCAAACTTCCCATAACTGTGGGAGTCTCCGACAAAGACCGTATTAAAAGCGAATGCCGAGGAACCAGTGAGCGCCATCATCAGGGGAAGAACGTACTTTATTTTCATGAGTCCATGATACGACCGCAGTCTCGGCAAATTCAACTCTCTTGCTTGCTGATCACAATTCTGTGTAAACTTAAGTGTATAAAATCAAAAATGAGGCGATACGGATGTCAGCACTCGAGCAGTTACATAAGCAAGAATACAAAGCCGGTGAGTTTATTTTCTTTCAAGGCGACGTGGAAAAACATTTCTACATCATCGAATCCGGCACCGTCAAAATCTGCACCATGGACCGCGCCGGTAAAGAAGTTGAAATCAACCGTATCACTGACGGCGAGTCTTTTGGTGAGTTCGCGATGCTCGACAACTCCCCTCGCTCCGCCTCTGCAAAATGTGTCACCGATGTGGTCGTGGTCAGAGTTTCCGAAGATGGCTTTAAAGAACTCCTAAACGATCTTCCAGTTTGGGCCAACTGCATGTTGAAATCATTCGTGGGACGTCTTAAAAAAATTATGGACGAACAAAAAGACCAACAAGTTTAAAAGCTATTCTCCCAAAAATTTTTTATAGAGACGTTGAACATAAGCTCCAACAACGACACCTGGGACCTGATATATTTTTGTCAAAACAAAGAAATCTGAGATGGGAATTGGCATTCCATCCTCCCACTGAGAAATAAAGTCGGCAGGAATTTGCGACCTCTCCGCAGCCTCACTGATAGTCAGGCGAACATTGTTTCTGCGAGTACGAAGCCAAAGAGCCACATCTCCAGCTATAAGCACCCTTGCTTTGTTCATCTTGCCTCCCCTAGTTCACTCCATTTTTGGACAATCAACTAAGAGGATATATGTAAATTATGTGTAGAATTAAATCGACAAAGACCTTGATTTCGTCCGAAACAACATCCGGTATCCGGATCCGCCAAACTATTTCGACTTCTTCTTGATGCCTTCGAGTTCTTTTTTGATTCGATATGACTCTCGAGCGATTTCTGCAAGATAACGAGCGTCTTCCTCGGAAGCTCCCATCTCACTCTTAATTGAAAACCATATCTTATCAGACGTTGCCGTCACATTTTTCTCGCGCAATTGTTCCTGAAAGGAAACGAAACTTTTTTCGGTGAAACCATAAAGATAGGCCAAAGCTTTGATCCAAACATCCAGCCCGCCCTCACCCTTGTAGAGCATTTTTTTAACCAAGCTGGGAGTTTTATCTAAAACTTTAGCAAGTTGATCTATATCTTTTTTGTCTTCAACATGGGCCCGCAACAAACTTTGGAAGGTCTCTCTTGCCAAAGCCGCAATATTCTCCAGGTCCCTGTCGTTTCTTTTGGTTTCTTTCTTAGTTTCACCCACACCTAATAGATTACACAGCCTCTTGCTCTTGTCTAATACTCCTTCATGTTGTCCACGAGTTCGTGGACATTTTCTCCAAACTAAATCTTGTGGAGAATATAATTGACCTATTTTCAATTATAGGTCAATTATATTATTCCGAAGAGGAGACTATGAGAAAACATTCCCGTAAATCCCAATCGACAGCGTTCGCTCCAGGTGATGACAGTTACCTTCTTGAAACTCCGGACAAAGCCGCCCAGCAATTAGATGCTTTGCTGTACTTCATTCATCGGCGCTATACCAAAACTTCCTCATCGGTTATTCCTCATTTGGGCAAATTTTTAATCACTCGCGCCGAAGTCGTTTTCACCAACAAACTGCACGCAATCCAAATTCAAAAAAGGCCCGACAAAAATGTTCTGCAAATTCTTGCCCCCGAGGTCGACGTTGAGGCGCAAGAAAATCGTCGGATCTTTCTGTTAAATGAATTTTCTGAGTTAATTCTTAAATATCAAAAGCAAGCCTACTTACAAATACGCGACATGGTTTTAAGAATAACCGATAGTGAGGGCCACGACATTCTGGTGCAAGAGTTTGAAAGCTATCAGAGCAAAGAAAAACAAGCTCATACAAAGTAAACATGTCAGCCAAAGAAAAATTAAAACAAGAACTTTTAAACGCACGGATCAGCGCAAACCTCCGCCAACAGGATGTTGCCAGACTCTTAGACTGCTCAACACAGTTCATTTCAAATTGGGAAAGAGGACGAGCCATTCCTCCGATTTCAGCAGTGCGGACTGTTGCGCAAATCTATCATATATCCGACGATTTCCTTTTCGAGCTTATTCTCGAAGCCACCATCGAATTGTTGAGCGAAAATTTGTTAAAGCAATTCAATGAAAGCTAGCGCAACAGCTGAGTTCTCATTCTTGAATCAGTCGAGCCAACATATAGACGTTCGCAGCGACAATGATCGCGCAGATACTCCACCCTGCTGCTTTAAATTTAGCCGACAAGACCCAGTCCCGCATCAGAGTTTTTGATCCCGCAAACATCAATAAAGGCACAACCGCGAACGGCAATTGCAAACTTAAGATCACTTGCGTTCCCACCAATAACTTTCCAACGGAATGTTCCCCCAGATAGTGCACACCCATCCACGCAGGAATGATAGCCAGAACGCGTGCAATCGCACGACGAATCCACACCGGCATATGAAAATGCATAAAGCCCTCTAGAATCACCTGCCCCGCAATGGCTCCGGTAATGGTGGAACTTTGCCCGGCTGCGAACAATGCCAATGCAAAAAGAAAACTGGCAGCGCTGGCCCCCAGTAACGGACTTAACAGTTTATAAGCATCCTGGATTTCAGTGATTTCCAGATAGTTATTTAAATGAAACGCCGAAGCCGACACAATCAGGATGGCCGAGTTAATGAAGAATGCGATGCCAAGACTTAAAATCACTTCCCAGGTGATCATGCGAATGGAGTATTGCAAGTTTGCGGGCGTGTCTTTCACCACCCGACTTTGCACGACCGCCGTATGCAAATAAAGATTATGAGGCATCACCGTTGCCCCCATAATTCCAATCGCGACATACCAGGCGTTGGCGGTATTAAAGGAACTTGGTTTTGGAATATAGCCTTTTAAAACTTCAAACCACGGCGGCGAACTTAAGAAAACCTGCACAATGAAACAAAGCAGGATCATCAGCACAAAACTTAAAACAATCGCTTCAATTCTGCGCATGCCCTTACCCTGCAGGATAAAGATAAAGACCATATTAAAAGCCGTTAGTAAAACGCCGGTTTCCACCGATACGCCTAAAATCATATTAAACGCTAAGGCGGTTCCTAAAACTTCGGCAATATCCGTGGCAATGATCGCGATTTCAGCGAGCACCCATAAAATATTTTTTACCCACGGACGATATTGATCCCGGCAGAGCTCGGCCAGATCTTTTCCTGTGACAACGCCGACCCGCACACAAATCGATTGCAATAACATCGCCGCAATAGATGAAAACAAAATGACACAAAGAAGATTGAAACCAAAACGGGAACCCGCCTCAAGATCCGTTGCCCAATTGCCAGGATCCATATATCCCACGGCCACCAGAACCCCAGGGCCGATATAGTCCGTAAATTTTCGTTGAGGAACTTCGACGTTCATGACTCCATTCTCGATGGAGTCATGGGTTATGGGTAGAGCTTTTTGAATTTATTTGGGTGACGGATACTTAATGAAAATCTCGCGCTGTAAATCAACCATCAGGCTGAGCAAACGGCTTTCCATGCGTGTATCGACATTTTTAAACTGCATTCCCGCGATCTGAATGCCATCTTTGTTCGTCGAAAAGCGAACTTCCAATTCAAATTCGATGGGACGACGAATCCCCAGGCGCACAGTCCCGCGAATGCTATCGCCCTCTTTCAAAGCTGGGATGTCATTCGCCATGGCAATACGCACTCCACCGGCACTGATATCCAATATTTTACTGTCGATAAAAAACTTTTGCGAGTTATGCTGCATCAGATGAAAAACACCATCATACTTTTGCGGCAAATCAATGCGGGCATTGGCCCGTCGTTGCAGTTGAAATAAATCTCCATCGATTCTTAAATGCGCCCACCCCGTGGAAAATACCAAATCCGTACGGAAGAAATAGCGTTCATTTTTAAACATGAAGTTTACAACGACGGATTGATTCTTATCGAACATCTTGGAATTAGACGTATGATGACAAAGCAAATCCTCGTCGCGCTCTGTTTGTACTGCAATCAAATTGAAAAACGAATCATCGTCGCCCTTCACGGCGACTTGAATCTTGTCATGAGCCAGTTCACGAAAAAGAAACTTTTTTTCCGATACTGGAACTTTCTTAAAGATGTTTTGACCTAACTGCATTTTAAACTCTGTCCAATGCCTCTTCCCAACGAACCATGCGGGCTTTGCGTTCCTTGGTCGACATTTTAACTTTAAACTCTTTATCTGTTGCCCAGATTTTTTTAATCTCTTTCATATCTTTCCAGAAGCCACAACCAAGCCCCGCCATAAAAGCCGCGCCCAAGGCTGTCGTCTCTAAATTTTTCGGACGAATTACATTCACACCGGTATAGTCGGCCTGCATCTGCATTAACAGATCATTGGCAGCGGCCCCGCCATCAACGCGTACCGATTTGACCTTTTTCCCCAAGTCCTTTTCCATCGTGACTAAGATATCCACATTTTGCAAAGCCATGGCCTCCAAAGTCGCACGAGCAATGTGGGCCTTGGTCGTTCCGCGGGTCAAACCACAGATCACACCGCGAGCTTCCGGTTGCCAGTGTGGAGCCCCCAAACCTGTCAAAGCCGGAACAAACTCCACTCCATCTGTGGTCTCCACTGTTTTTGCCAGTGCTTCAATTTCAGAGGACTGTTGGAAGAGTCCCAAACCGTCGCGCAACCATTGAACCGCAGCTCCACAGACAAAGGCTCCGCCTTCAAGGGCGTAAGTCATATCGCCATCTTTTAATTTCCAAGCAATCGTCGTCAGCAATCTGTTTTTGGATTTAACGGCTTTTTTACC
The DNA here is from genome assembly GCA_039594295.1 of Bdellovibrio sp. Lineage (GTDB taxonomy): Bacteria > Bdellovibrionota > Bdellovibrionia > Bdellovibrionales > Bdellovibrionaceae > Bdellovibrio. The sequence goes on along the minus strand of JBCNNR010000035.1, from coordinate 18,224 downwards.
GGTGTTTAGCAACAAGAAGCTGCCCGTACCGAAGGTGCATTTCGAATCTCCGATTTCATAGCAAGCCTGACCGAACAAAGCAGATTGCTGGTCTCCCAAAATTCCACAGACAGGAATTCCATCGGGCATAAATCCCAAACCACGCGTCACCCCAAATTCGGCATTGGAGGGACAGATTTCAGGGAGCATACTTTCCGGCACTCCAAACAGTTTAATCAACTCCTCATCCCACCAACCCGTGTGGATATTCATCAGCATCGTACGTGAAGCATTCGTCACATCGGTTTTGTGAGACTCCCCTTGAGTCAAACGCGATAACAAAAATGTATCAACAGTTCCCGCCAGAAGCTCTCCGCGACGAGCCTGCTCCTTGGCACCTTTCACATTGTTCAAGATCCATTGAATTTTCGTCGCAGAAAAATACGGATCCAAGACCAAACCTGTTTTGGCGGTGATCATTTTTTCTTTTTTGGCTTTTTTTAGTTTTTCACATTGGGCTTGCGTACGACGGCATTGCCATACGATGGCGTTGTAAACCGGTTTGCCAGATTTCCCATCCCATACCATCACAGTTTCCCGTTGGTTGGTGATTCCGATGGCCTTGATATCAGCGGCTTTGATTTTTGCTTTTTCAATTGCTAAGCGCATGGAACGTTGAGTGGTGAACCAAATGTCCTCAGGATCATGTTCCACCCAACCTGGCTTAGGGAAGATTTGCTTGAAGGTTTCACGCGCTTCAGAAACGAGACCTCCGGCTTGATTGATTATGCAAACTCGGGAGCTGGTTGTTCCTTGATCAATGGCCATGATAAAACTAGAAGACATATTCACCTCGAAAAACTATCGCTGACAACATGGGGCCTTCAGTTATCATGATGAATTTCTTGCAGAAACCCAACGAAAAAATCTTCGGATTGAAGAACCTCGACAAGGACACCTTGATCTTTCGAGTGCTTCCGCGTTTTCTGCTGGAGATCCTTCGTAAATACTTCCGCATGGAAATTTTAGGGGCTGAAAATATCCCGCGCCGTGGTGCCTGCGTGATTGCTCCCAACCACTCCGGCTATTCTGGCTTTGACGCCTTTTTGCTGGGCCACATCGTACAACAAGAAGGCAAACGCGTTCCGCGCGTATTAACTCACCACTTTTGGTTTCTGACAGAGACGACGGCGATCCCCGCTCATAAAATGGGCTTCACTGAAGCGACATATGAAAACGGTGTGAACTCACTTAAAAAAGGAAATGCCATCGTCCTTTTCCCCGAGGGTGAGGCCGGAAACTTTAAGCCCACTTCCAAACGCTATCAATTGCAGGAATTCAAACGCGGATTTGTGCGGATGGCACTAGAAACGCAAAGCCCGATCGTTCCGGTTGTGATTTTGGGTGCAGAAGAAACTCACATCAACTTAAAAAAATTGAAATTCACCAAGTTCTTAAAGGGCTCGGTGATTCCACTTCCGTTGAACATCATTCCTTTGCCAGCAAAATGGCGCATTCGTTTTTTGGAACCGATTCATCTGCCTTACAAACCTGAGGCTGTCGAAGACGCTGAACTGGTGCATGAGATTGCCCAAGACATTCAAGAAAGAATGCAGGCGGCGATTGAAGAAGAAATCAACAAACGCGGAAATCCATTCCTCTAGGTAACAGTTCCCTATTTTTTATTGGAGTCTGGGATGTCGGCGCCGACGGCGTTTAGAATGAGCTGCCATTGAGCCGTTAAAACGCCGGGCTTATCAGTATTCCGACTGACAAGCTGACTGACGAGCAAAGCTGCTACGCCTGTTGCAATGACGAGGAGGAGAACGTACTCCACCACGATCTGACCGCGTTTGTTCATGTATTTATGGTATCACAGTTCCTGAAGAGAGCTAGGACGAACCAGACTAGCCGGTTGCCAGTTGTTCATCGTCATACGCAATGTATCGATTAATAGATCCAAATTCTCATCTTCGAGCGGTCCACGGAGTCCAAGGACCACATCTTCGCCCCACTTTTCCACTTCCAAAGGATTTTCGGATTTGGCATTTTCAAAGGAAAGCTGGAAAGAATCAGAAGTTGGGTAAACCATCACCAAGATGTTTGCCCCGGAAGCTTTGGCTGCCTCTTTGGCCTTCACTGTTTCAGCGGCCAACTGCTGTTGAATCATGAAATAGATTTTCAAAGCCAGTGCTTCATGAAACTGAGCAAAGTAGATGCGAACGGGACCATCAAAGATGGCACTGTTAAACGCAGGATTGAAATACTTCGACTGCATTAATGTCGTGTATGATGATCTCATCTTGTTGCTCCCCCCCGGACACACCACAAGACTAGAAAGAAAAGAGCTCCGAGTTCAAACAAAAATTTATAATCGATGTAAGATTCTTAAATTTCTGACGCAATGGATTATTTTAGACTGTCGAAAATCTTCTTTCCTCGAGAGAAAACGAGCTTTTGAGGGCGCTCGCCTACAGAGTAAAACAGGCAATCCCAGCTTTGATCGATGCACAAAATATCAGCAGATTTGCCAACCTCTAAGGATCCGATCTCTTTATGAAGATTCAGGGCGTGAGCGGCCCCAACAGTATAAGCTGAAAGCACCTGTGGCAGCGTCATCTTCATTTCCAAACGCGCGAGCAATCCGACCAAATTCAGTTCCTGCGTTGGAGAAGTTCCCGGATTAAAATCCGTCGCCAAGGCCACACGGGCCCCCGCTTCGATCAACTCTTTGGCTTTAGGATAATTGGTTTTGGTATAAAGATCCGCCGTAGGCAACATCACACAAGTCACATTGGAGTTCGCCAAGTTTCTGATTTCTTTATCAGTGATTTGTAAAAGATGATCCCCCGAAAGAGCTCCCAATTTCACCGCAAGATCGGCTCCACCCGACAATGTCATTTGATCGGCATGAATTAAAATGTCAAAACCCAACTCCTGAGCCTTGCGCAGATACTTTTCGGATTCTGCTAGTGGAAAGAAGCCCTTTTCGATAAAGACATCCACGCGTGACGCCAGTTTCTTTTTCTTTACTTCGGGTAAAACCACATCACCCAGATGCTGCAAATAGCTTTCATAAGTCTTAAATTCTGGCGGCAAGGCGTGAGCCCCCAGGAATGTCGCAACGGTGCGCGCGCCTTCGAGCTTTTTCACGCTTTGCAAAACCTTCAGTTCATCTTTCAAATTAAGCGCATATCCCGACTTAATTTCGACTGTGGTCACACCTTGAGAAACAAAGTGATCCAAGCGCTCTTGCCCCGTGCGCACCAGCTCTGCGACAGAAGATTGACGAGTGTTTTTCATCGTCGACAAAATACCGCCACCTTTAGCAGCGATTTCTTGATAGGAAACTCCCTGATTGCGCATTTCAAATTCAGCGGCGCGATTGCCGGCATAAATCAAATGCGTGTGGCATTCGATAAAACCGGGCAAGACGGTCAGTCCTTTGGCACTGACTTCTTTGATTTTCGATTTCGCAAATTGTTTGGGAACTTTGCCTGAAGCACCGATCCATTGGATCACACCTTTATCGATCAAGAGAGCCTGTTTTTGAGAGATTCCCAAATCAGCTTCCGTCACCCGGCGCCCCTCTTTAGAAGCCGCCCCAGCCATCGTCAACAATGTCGAAATATCGCGAATTAAAATCATGGGCTCAGTAGACCACGAAGCCCCGGCTATTTCAATTCCTTGATAACACGCGCGGGATTCCCCACGGCCAATACGTTTGCTGGGAGGCTTTTCGTGACCACTGAACCCGTTCCCACCACCGTGTTGTCTCCGATCGTCACACCAGGACAGATAATGACATTGCCACCCAACCACACGTTATTACCGATAACAATGGGGAGCGCGGACTCCAAACCACTTTTGCGAGTTTTTGAATCCAACGGATGAGTCGCCGTATAAAATTGCACACCGGGTGCAATCTGGCAGTCCTCTCCAATATTGATTTTATTGCAGTCTAAAAACACTGCATTGAAGTTAATAAAAGTGCGAGCACCAATGGAAGTATTAATACCGTAATCCACATGAAATGGCGGACGAACTGTGACTCTTTCGCCGACGTCGTCAAAAATGTCCTGCAATAAAGCATTGCGTTTGTCGGAATCTGCAGGATTGGATTGATTATATTCAAAGACTTTTTGCTGCACTAAAACTTGCTGCGCCTGCAAAGCCGCATCGGCCATATACAACTCACCCGCCAGCATTTTTTCTTTTTCAGTCATCATTTTTTCCACAGTAAACCTCTGATCTGATTGATAGCGCATTCATATCAATCCAGCACCAAATTATCAGTTCAACTGTGGCAAAGCAGATGGCTCACTTTAAGCCGCGACAGATACCTTGTTTTGTTTCATTTTGTTTTTAACTTCATTCTTTAAAAGAATATAAAGATTTTGCTCCAGGGACTGAATCAATGCTGTGAGCTTGTATCCCTGAATACCCAGGGCTTTTCGCAAGGGCTCGCTGAAAACGGCGACTGCGATACTGCATACCGTGAGTAACAATCCCACTCCCAAAGTCGCCGTCACAACTTGCGTCTGAGTCGGGGCAACAGGAAAAACATTATAAAATGCCGAGCCCAGTTTCTTACCAAATACAAAATGGTCGGCAGCATCTTTATTGGCAACATTCTTGGCTATTTTGGAGCCCATTCCGGCAACCCCCAAGGCTCCATCATTAAAGAAAAACTTTCCCACCGCCAAGGTCAACACCGTGGTCACCAAGTCCGTTACCAACACCTGGGCTGAGGAGAATTTATCAACTTCCTCTTTGTACAAATCGGAAATCTTTTTCTTGATCTGTTCGATTTCAGAAGAGGAAAAGTGGGTCTCCAAGTTTAATTGACTCTGCAAGCTTGCGAAAATTTCAGTTTGAGACGGCCCCAGAAATTCATTTAATAAAATTCCCTCCGTCACCTTTTGATAGCGGGTTTTAAACCCTGCAGGAACCCTTTTTTTTAGAAGCAAATTACCTTTGCCCCACCCCAACTTATCCAAAACTTCGATGCCCTTTTTAAACCCCAGAAAAGGAATCGCCCAAAGCGCATTCAGGGGATAATAAATCAAATCCAATGCAACCGATTGCTTTTGAATCTTGACAGCTTCTTGCAAGCTGAAATGGCGATCTATAAAGCTCGCCACTTCCGTCTTTTTCCGTTCAAAATGTTCTTCAAGAATTTCGTCGATGGTTCCTAAGATGATGTTCTTTTCTGTGTTCTTCATTGCTTCCTCAAAAGACTGGAGCCAGTGCTAGCTGGCTCCATCGTTTTACTTATAGCGAGTGATTTTACAAATCCGACAACTGGCTTTGGTCAACGATTGGCTCTGCTCCGTCAACTACGGGTGTGTAATCCCAACCGTCACCTGTCGGATCGTTTTCATCCGGAGTCGTGATGATTTCTACTGGCGGCTCTGGCGTTGCTGTTGGAGATGGTTCGACAGATGGAGAAGGAGAAACCGTTGGTGAAGGCTCCACGGATGGCGTCACTGTTGGTTCCGGTTCAACATCTGGTAACTGTTGTTTTGTTACTGACAGCAGTTTCAAAACTGGCTTCAGCAAACAACCACCATTTCCTTGCAATACAACCGACTTATTAGCGTCAAAATCCAAAGTGACATTGTACTGATTACCCGCTTCGAACTGCACTTTATTAGTCAGGATGATTTTCACACCTGTTTTTTGAGCACTTGGAGTTTTCAGCTCACAGATTGAATTGTCTGATTTAATAATATAGTGACCTGAATCTTTCAAAATCAGACGGATTTGCTGAATTTGCAAACCATGCGGAGCCACGATTTCTTGCAGTGGCAAACTGATCCCGTTTTGTAATTTTAAAAGATCTACTGAACCCAGGCCCTTCGCTAAAATCAAGCGACCGACCTTACTCACGCCCGCAACCACGACCTCTAAATGGTCGATATCGACAACGACAGATTTAATTTCTTTGTTAGGGGCATCGACTAATTTGAAATTTACAGCAGCCTCTCGCGAACGATCGATCGATAACGACGAAGCAACATCAGAGCCCAAATTCGATGCAGACTGCGGACTGCAAGAAGCGATAAAAACCATCCCGGTTGCGATCACAAGTTTATTGAACGACGTATTCATGCACCCTCCTGGCGAATGCTTTAAGCACAGGAAACACTGTACCCCAGCTATTTTGGAGTCGCCACAAATGCTCTTCTTGAGTCGTTCATTTCGAGAGCGTGACTAAAAGGTAGTCACTTTACAAAACATTCCCCTCCCAAAACAGGAGAGGAATTTAGCTAAAAATTTAAGGGCTTGCCCGCCGAAGCCTCGGCGCAGACGGGTTGATAAGGCAGATTCTCGCAAGCTTCGAGGCCTTGAAATAAAAGGTCGAAAAAGGAGAGAAAAGAATGTGTGTCGAGGTTCGGGAGGAATCAAAGAAGCAAAGCGGCCCCTGGAGGGAAGCTCGAGCCTCTGTCTTACCCGCCTTCGCCAAGGCTTCGGCGGGCAAGCCCCAAACTTTAGCTATTGAACTTTAATCGAGCGGCTCTTAGCGTTTTCTGCTTTGGGCAGAGTCACTTCAAGCACACCGTCTTTATAAGACGCTTCGATTTTGTCTCCAGCAACATGTACTGGCAGACTGAACGTGCGTTGGAATTTGCCCCAAGAGCGCTCAGAGTATTTTTTGTCTCCGGCTTCCTTCATACGTTCGCCTGAAATAGTCAGAACGTTGTCTGCCATTTCAATTTTAATGTCTTCTTTTTTGAAGCCCGGCAAATCGGTTGTTACTATATATGCATTTTCTTTTTCCTCTATATCTACAGAGGGAGAAAAGTCCATTGTCGAGCGAGCCGCAGGAGTGTACCCGCGATCCAAGTCGCCAAAGAATTCTTCGAATTGGCTGAAAAGATCGTTAGATGGACGACGAGCGGACCATGGTGATAATGAACGCATTGACATAAAATCCTCCTATATAAACGTTTAAACTCTGCTGTGCAGAGAATCTACCTCCAGCGGTACTGGAGTGCTTACAGTTCGAGGAAGCTTCCGGATCACTTCTCATAATTAACTATGGAATTGATCTAAAAAGTGTCAAGGCGAGGTCAAAAAAAAGGGAGATTATTTAAATCTCCCTTTTGAAAAGTCATGTAATTTGGTCTACTTCGCTTTACCTTGATTTGCGACAGCTTCCATCGCTGCCTTCACTTCTTCAGGGTCACCCACAAATTCTTTGCCGATAACTTTAAGATCTTTATCAAGTTCATAGACCAAGGGAATACCTGTCGGCATATTCACGCCCATAATCTCATCCGGCGTCATATTTTCCAAATGCTGGATCAAAGCACGCAAACTGTTTCCGTGGGCAACGATCAGTACTTTTTGGCCAGATTTGATTTTAGGAGCAATAGTTTCGTTCCAAAGCGGCAGGAAGCGAGCCACCGTCTCTTTTAGAGATTCCGTGCTGGGCAAAAGGCTTGGGTCCACATTTTTGTAGCGAGGATCGTGCGAAGGATGACGTGGATCATTGTTTTCCATAGCCGGTGGCATAACATCATAGCTACGACGCCAGATCTTAACTTGGTCTTCGCCATGACGGGCCGCAGTCTCAGACTTGTTAAGACCTTGAAGAGCGCCATAGTGGCGTTCATTCAAGCGCCAGTCTTTGTGGACAGGAAGCCACACTTGATCGATCTCGTCCAAAACGAAATTGAGGGTTTTGATAGCTCTTTTTAGAACGCTTGTGTAAGCAACATCAAATTTGAAGCCTTTGTCATTGAGAGATTTGCCTCCTTTTGCAGCTTCGGCACGACCTTTTTCGGAAAGATCAACGTCTTGCCAACCTGTGAAGCGGTTCTCTTGATTCCAAACACTTTCACCGTGTCTAACGAGCACTAACTTATACACGCTTAAACTCCTTCATTTTCAATAAAATCAGAGCTATCATGACCGTGCATCCTTGAATATGAAAACTCTCGATTTTTGCTACGCATTAACACGTTACAAACGCGCGAGAATTTGGAAAAAACAAGGGCCTGCTCAAAGTGAGGAATTCGTGAACAACAATGGTATTAACAGCTCAAATCTTGAATACATTGAAGCCCTGTATGGTGACTTCAAAGCAAAGCCTGAAACACTTGCTCCAGAGTGGAGAAGTTTTTTTGAAGGTGTTGAATTTGCTCAATCCGGCAAGTTCGGAATGTCTGACAAAGAGCTTTCCGTTTTTCAGTTGATTCAAGCTTACCGCGCTCAAGGACATCTTGAAGCCGATTTGAACCCACTTTACAAAGCAACGGCTAACGAAGCTTTGAATCTGAAAACATTTGGCTTGAGTGACAAAGATTTGAACGCGAAATTCCAAATCGGCGCGCTCGTGGGCAAACAAAATGCTTCATTGTCTGAAATCATCGCTCACTTGCAAAAAGCTTATTGCGGTAAAATCGCTCTTCAAGCTTCTGATGCAGCCGCAGCTGAATACAAATGGTTGCAACAAGAGTTTGAAAGCTCTTCTTTCAAACTCACTCCTGAAGAAAAGAAAACTGTTTTAGCTTCTTTGACGAAAGCTGAAACTTTGGAAAAATTCGTTCACACACGCTATGTGGGAACAAAGCGTTTTTCTGTTGAAGGGGCCGACTCCATCCTACCTATGATGGACACGATCGTGAACCGTGGTTCACAAGTGGGCATTAAAGAACTTCACATGGGGATGGCTCACCGTGGTCGCGTGAATATGCTGGTGAACTTTTTCGGCAAAGGCGAAGAGTACGTCTTTGGTGATTTCAATGGTCCATTAGAACTTGAAAAAGCTGTCGAAGACTTCGATGGCGACGTGAAATATCACTTGGGTTATAAAACTGAAAAGAAAGCCACCAACGGTTCGTCTGTAAAGGCGACTTTGGCTTACAACCCTTCTCACTTGGAAACAGTGAACGCAGTTGCCTTGGGTATCACTCGTGCTGCGCAAGACTTGAATGCCGGCGACAGAAAATCTGCCGTCTGCGTATTGATTCACGGTGATGCGGCTTTTGCAGGCCAAGGTATCATCCAGGAAACTTTGCAACTGGCAGCCGTTCAATCCCACACAACGGGCGGAACGATCCACGTGATCATCGATAACCAAGTGGGCTTCACAACCAGCGGTAAAGACGCTCGCTCCACTCGTTACGCTTCTGATCCGGCAAAAATGACTTTCACACCGGTTATTCATGTGAATGGTGATGATGTCGAATCTTGTGTTCGCGGTATGGACATTGCGATTCGCTACCGTCAACAATTTGGCAAAGACGTTGTGGTCAACCTGATCTGTTACCGTAAGTACGGTCACAATGAGGGTGACGAACCTGCATTCACACAACCATTGATGTACGACCTGATCAAAACTCACGCGACGGTGCGTGAACTTTACGCGCAAAAATTGACGGGCGAAAACAGCGTTGATCAAAAAACCGCGGATGATCTTTACCAACAAGCGATGGATCGTCTGCAACAAATCTTTGAAGACACTAAGAAAGCTCCACCGAAACTTAAAAACTTTAAGTTCGAGGGCAACTGGTCAGGTCTGCGCAAAGGTGTTGAAGCCGATGCTGATAAACCCGTGAATACGTCTTTTGATTTGGCGAAGCTAAAACAAATCGGTGAAAAAGCCGCTTCTTATCCTGCTGACTTTAATCCTCATCCAAAACTTTTGAAGCTTTTGGAAGGCCGTAAAAACATGGCCTCAGGAAAAGACCCTGTGGATTGGGGTATGGGCGAGCTTCTTGCTTACGGCTCTCTTCTTGCTGAAGGCAAGTCAGTGCGTTTGACAGGTGAAGACTGCGTACGTGGTACGTTCACTCACCGTCACGCCGGCATGTATGACGTCAAAACCAATAAAGTTTTCTTCCCTCTGGCTGATACGAATCCAAAAGCAAAACTTTTGGTCGCAGAGTCGATTCTGTCTGAGTACGGCGTGATGGGTTACGAATACGGTTACACGACTTACGATCCAAACTCTTTGGTGATGTGGGAAGCTCAGTTCGGTGACTTCGTCAATGGCGCGCAAATCGTGATTGACCAATACATCGCAGCGGCAGAATCCAAATGGCAGCAAATGTCTGGTTTGGTCTTGTTGCTTCCACACGGTTACGAAGGCCAGGGACCTGAGCACAGTTCTGCCCGTCTTGAGCGCTTCTTGCAAAGCTGTGCGATGTACAACATGCAAGTGTGCAACCTGACGACGCCAGCGCAGATCTTCCATGCTCTTCGTCGCCAAGTGGTCCGTGATTTCAGAAAACCATTGGTGATCATGACGCCAAAATCATTGTTGAGACATCCAAAAGCTGTTTCTCCAATTGAAGACCTGGCAAATGGTTCTTTCCAACCGGTTCTTGGCGACACGACTGATAAATCCAAAGTGGATACAGTGGTGTTTGTTTCCGGTAAGTTCTATTACGAACTTTTGGAAGAAAGAGAAAAATCTAAAAAGGATAACATCGCTTTGGTACGTCTGGAGCAGATCTATCCATTCCCGGCTCGTCAAGTGGCGGAAGTTCTTAAGGGTTACCCTAAGGCGAAGACACTTATCTGGGCTCAGGAAGAACCAAAAAACATGGGCGCATTCCAACATGTTTACTTCAAATTTATTGAAGTGGTTCAAAAAGCTGGATTGCAACTTCGTTTTGAGTACGCGGGTCGCCCTGAAAAGGCTTCTCCAGCGGTGGGCTCGATCCACAGACACAAAACGGAACAAGCTGACATTATTAAAAGCATCTTTAGCTAAAGGATAAGCAACATGAAACAAGAGATTAAAGTTCCCGCAGTGGGCGAATCTATCACCGAAGCGACGATCGGTAGCTGGACAAAAAAATCCGGCGACTTCGTTAAGCGTAATGAAGTTTTGATGCTTCTTGAGACTGACAAAGCAAGCGTTGAAGTTGTCGCGGAAAATGATGGCGTGTTGACAATCCTTCCAGGTAGCGAAGCTGGTGCGACAGTTCTAATTGGTGCGACAGTGGCGACACTTGATACCGATGCAAAAGCCTCCTCCTCCGCTAGTGCTCCGGCAGACAAAGGTGCAGTTCCACCTCCACCACCTGCTCAACCCGCACAGCAGACTTCGGCATCCCCTGCTCAACAAACTTCTTCTTCAGCTCCAGCAAATGCTCCGGGTTCTAATCCAAATCTCTCACCAGCGGTGCAAAGAATTGTGACTGAAAACCAAATCGATCCTTCACAAGTTGCCGGCACTGGCAAAGACGGTCGTTTGACTAAGGGTGATGTTCTTGCGGCGACTCCAGGCACAGCAGGTAAAGAGGCGGCTCCCGCAGCAGCTCCTTCTGCAACCCCTGCGGCACCAGCGAAAGCAGCAGCCCCTGCTGTTGTTCCAGTAGCAACGGGCCCGTCGAAACAAGGCGATAAAAAACTTGTTCCGATGACGACGATCCGTAAGCGTATTGCGGAAAAACTAAAAGAAGCGCAAAACACGGCGGCTCTTTTGACGACTTTCAACGAAATCGACATGACGAAAGTGATGGAGCTTCGTGCGAAGTATAAAGATAAATTCAAAGAGAAATTCGGCCTGAATCTTGGTTTCAACGGCTTCTTTGTGAAAGCTTCTGTGGAGGCCTTGAAAGTTTTCCCTGCGGTGAACGCATGGATCGTGGGCACTGATATCGAATACCACAACTACTACAACATCGGTATCGCGGTATCGACTGAAAAAGGCTTGATGGTTCCGAATATCAAAGACGCAGACACATTGTCTTTGGCAGGTGTGGAAGTGGCGGTTCGTGATCTGGCAGCAAAAGGGCGCGACGGCAAGATCTCTCCAAACGATTTGGGTGGCGGTACATTCTCCATCACAAACGGTGGTGTGTTCGGTTCCCTTCTTTCAACTCCAATCGTGAACGCTCCTCAATCAGCTATCTTGGGTCTGCATAAAATCCAAGATCGTCCGATGGCCGTAAACGGTAAAGTTGAAATCCGCCCGATGATGTATGTGGCATTGACTTACGACCACAGAATCGTCGACGGCAAAGAAGCTGTGAGCTTCCTAGTGAAGATCAAAGAGCTTGTGGAAGATCCAGAAAGACTTCTTCTAGAAATCTAAAATCTTAAAAAAGCCTGAACCCCGTTCAGGCTTTTTTTTGCGCCGGCCCAGCTAACGTGAAGAAACCCGCGGTTAACACTCGCGGGTTTCTTCATTCTTAAAGCGAACATATTTGTTCGCAACCTCTCCCTTTTGCAGCCCCTGTCATCCAGCTGGACAGCCCTCTTCAATTCTAATAGAAAAAGGAACGGTCCTCGTCTTGCAACTCTTTGAGGAAATAACAAACAAGGAGATTTCTATGAAAAAAATGATTTTGGTTCTGACTCTGTTGGCATCCTCTTACTCCCAGGCGGCTCAGGAATGTGCGGCTTATTATGCAGCAGGTATTGGTCATGTCTTTAACGGTGAAGCCGTGCAATTAGGCCAACTGGAAAGAATCAAAGAAGGACAATCCTCCAGCGATGAGCTTTACACTGTTTCAGTAAACAAGGGTCAGCCGGATTTACGTATGACGAAATCAGGTGAACAAGTGGAGCTTGCTTCCGGCAATCAGGGCTTGGCAGTTTTCTCTTCGCGGTCTTTAAGTGTTTATCCTAAAGGTATCCCCGGTGCACAAACTGGCAATAAGTTCATCATTATCTTGTGCGCGCCAGAAGGTTCGTTCTAATCTGTCGAAGTCAGCTTTAGAAAATTTAGAAACCCGTGGTTAACTATCACGGGTTTTTTTATGAATCTTGCTTGGAAGCATTGATTACTTTGCACTCCAAGTGCGGAGTTTGTCTTCTTCGTATACAGATCTGCTTCACATCAACACGTTTTTGCCCGCAAAAACCTGCCCTTGTTAATTTTTTCGACACAATCCCCTGGACTAAAGCCGCGAAACAATCGGCCGATAAATTGCCTCGTCCGGGAGGAATATATGGTTTTAGATTCACGAATTCTATTGATGGGATTTCTTTTTAGCGGCCTGGTGGCTTGCAGTCCGAAAACAACTTACGAGAACTTTATTTCAGATCAAGGCTACATTCCATTTCGACAACCCCTCGCTCAAGTGGGAGTTGGAGCCTTGCTAGCAGGTTCACCTGATCAACTACGCATTATCTCGCCATCTAAAACCTGCTTCCCAACTTCATATAATGGTGCCGACACGCAGCTTTACCAATCGGTGGATGCGCAACTGCCAGAGATCTCTAAAAAGATGTCGATCAGTGCGGGTATGGATGCAAACTTCTTGGCCGCTAGTGGTACGCCCCTCTTCAGACTTAAAACAAGTTACACGCAGCTAAAAACTTTGGACGTGCATATTGATGGGGCCTCAATTGAATACCTCGATGAAATCGCCTTCAGCATGTGGGTTTACAGTGGCATGTCAGAAGCTTGCCGCGCTTATCTGCAAAATGGTGGCAGCTTTATTCGCCAAGCTTTGCGTGTCGATAAAATGTTGTTCCAGTTTAAAAATTCCAAAGGTGGCTTGATCGCGATCAATACAGATAAGATCAAAGAGATCATGGATTTCGAAGTGGATGTGAAATGGGAAATCGTCGACAACTATACAATGTCGATCACATCGCCTAAATACGTGGGTTATCACTTAGCAAAAGTAAATCCCCAGTCTCCGGGTTCCATCGCTTACATTGCCAGTGACCTGACTAAAAAGGGCGAGTTCGACTTCAAGCCCGTCCAAAGCTACACGAACTTCCAAGGTATGATGTCGTCCTACTAACAATTATTCTTTTAAAAATTTAGGGAATTCCTTAACGAGCGTGTCCATCAGGGCACGCACTCGTTTTGACATATAACGATTCGAGGGCGTCACAATATACGCATCATGACCTGACTCCAAACGATCATTCACCACCACTTCTATCAATTCCTTGCGACGAATGGCTTCAGCCACATCCCAATGCGAACGAATGGCGATACCGCCCCCTGATTTTGCGACTTCCGTTAAGAACAATCCATTATTCGAGACGATCGAGGATGAACTTGCGATCTCATTTAAAGACAAACCACTTTTCATAAATTTACGATGACGATGAATACCAATCATCAGCAGCGGGTGATCTTTCAAATCTTTGACGGTCTTAGGAGTGCCATGGGCTTTCAAGTACGCCTGACTCGCGACCATTTTTAAATAATTCGGCCCCAGCCTGCGGGCGATCATCGTCGAGTCTTCTAGTGTGGAGAATCGAATCGCCAAATCAAAGCCCGCTTCCACCAGGCGCTCATAAGTATCACTGAAATGCACATCCACTTCGACTTGGGGATGTTCCTTACGGAACTCCGTCAGAATCTTGGCAACCGGTCCCTGTGTTAATCCCCAGGGCATCGTCAGATGAATGGGACCTTTCAGATCATCAGTATCAGAAAATTGCTCTTCCATCTCTTTGATGTCACCCAACAGACGGCGAACCTGCGGCATCAGCGTTTTGCCTTCTTCGGTCAAGGCCACCGCCCGCGTGGACCGTTGAAACAGCCTCACCCCCAAATCGTCTTCTAAACGCGCGACACGCTTACTAAGAATGGAAACAGGGATGTCAGTTTTACGCGAAGCTTGGGTAAACCCTTGGGCATCGGCAACTGATAAAAAGGCCACAATGTCTTCAATATTCTGAATTTTCATTATTTCTATTTTAGAAACAATGTTTCTCAAAAACAAGATCTTATCATCGTATTAGAAAAGGTCTATTCTGGGCTCATCAGGACCTTTCACAAGAAACAGGAGCCCTTATGAAACTCAATCACCAGGATTTAGCCATCTCGATTTTGCGTATCGCATTGGGGATTAACATATTCCTACACGGCATCGTGCGCTTTGGTTCGAACTATCCCAAGTTCATCGCTTGGATCACGGAAACATTCAAAGATGCGCCCCTGCCGACATGGTCGGTTCAAGCATTTGCCTATGCCATCCCTCCCCTTGAAGCCATCATTGGACTGCTTTTGATTTTAGGATTGTTCTTAATGCCAACAACCATCGCGGGCCTTGCGGTGATGATAATGTTGATGGCCGGAAGCTGCCTGATCCAAAATTGGGAGATCGTTGGTATTCAAATGATCTATATCCTGCTTTATACCGTTGTTTTATTTTTCCTTAACTACAATCACTACTCCGTCGACGTTTTAGTCAGAAAAAAATAGGTGCTTTATGAAAAAAAATAAATTGGCTTTAGTTACTGGTTCCACGGCAGGCATTGGATTTGCGATCGCCCACAGTCTTACAAAAAAAGGATTCGATGTGATCATTAACGGTCGCACCGAGGAGCGCGTGAATAACGCCATCAACGAACTTATTCAGTCCGGCGCGAACAAAGCGTCCCTTCATGGCGTGGCTGCTGATCTGACGACGACTGCGGGAATTTCTAAGGTGACAGAGCTTTTCCCTGAAGTGGACATTCTGGTAAATAACTTTGGGATCTTTGAGCCCAAAGAATTCGCAGACATCACTGATGCGGACTGGGAAAAAATGTGGAATGGGAATTTCATGTCGGGAGCCCGTCTGTCCCGTCACTACTTCCCACGTATGATCAAAAAAAATTCCGGCCGCGTGATCTTTATTTCCAGCGAGTCGGCCCTGCAAATTCCGACTGAAATGATTCACTATGGAGTTTCCAAAACAGCGCAAGTCGCCTTGGCCCGCGGCATGGCTGAAACAGCCGCTCACACCAATGTGACAGTGAATTCCGTTTTGGTGGGACCCACAAAATCTGAAGGTGTCGGCACGTTCTTAAAACTGCTGGCTGAAAAAGACAATCTGACCGAGAAACAAGTCGAAGAAGGCTTCTTTAAAACCGCTCGCCCGACTTCCATCATTCAGCGCTTTATTCGCCCAGAAGAAATCGGCAATGTGGTGGCATTCCTGTCGACGGATGAGGCCTCTGCAATCACCGGTTCTGCCATGAGAGTGGAAGGCGGCCTTCTAAAAACGATGGTTTAGATTCATTTCAAGATCTTTGTTACCATGCGGAACCGCAACGGTTCCGCATCGCAATACAAAAAGGGAATTGTTACCTAGAGCATATCAAAGAACACGCGAAGGACTGGAATCACCGTTGGATCGCTTGGCAATTGAATCGCATCCGCAGATGGAATTGCCGTTGCGCGCTCCGCACTGATGTCTGCCTCAAAAGCCTGAGATACGGAGTCTGCGAATTTTTTCCCTTTTACGACCATGGCCATCTCACCTTCCACTTTTTCAGAACGCGGATGCAAGTTGTAAGACATCACCATGGAGTATTCGCCATCGATGACAGCTAACTTCGAATGAAGAGTCGCACCTTTTTTAAGGAAGACCTGCGCTCCGACCGCTGCTAAATCATGGGCACTTCTTAAGATTGGCAAACTCACGATCGGCTCATCCACCGAAGTGTTTGAATTAGTTAGAACACGCACACGAACACCACGAGCCACCGCCGCTTGAATTTCATTTTTAAGTGCCGGGAACATCACGACATATGCGTTTTCAATATCCACCGTGCTTTTCGCTTCGCGGATACCCTTTAAAAGCGTCATCATAATCGTGCTGCCAGATTGGTCTTTGGCTGGATCGTGATTAAGCACGGCCACTTGATCACCTGACTCTGGAGCAAGTTGTTTGTTTTCACGCACTCTGATTTCTTTAAAGGAAAGATTTTTTTCTTTCACTTGTTGATTCCAAACTTCCGCAAAGAGGCGACGGCTGACATTCACGGCATCACCTTGGAGATAAATGTCTGTATCTCTCCAGCGAGGCACATTCGTATCTGGATTTTTATGGCTGTAAACATCACCAAAATTTAAACCACCAGCAATCACATGTTCACCATCGATGATGAGCATTTTACGATGCTGACCTTGAAAGGCATGAGAAGAGCTGGTCCAACGAATCACTTCAATACCTGCTTGCTCCATCTTTTGCACGGCTTCAGTATAGCCAGGCTTCATGGCCACTTGACCATCCACAATCAAACGAACTTTCACACCACCTTTATGCTTGCTAATTAAAAGGTCAGCCGCTTCAAAGCCCGTTTTGTCGGAATAAACCGCCCAGGTCATAATATCGATGGATTTTTTAGCCCCGCTCATCAGCTTGTCACGCAATGGAAACGACTGCTCGCCATCAATCAGAAGTCTGGCTTCTGAGGTTCTAAGGAATTCTGATTTTGAAAAATGCAAAATGTTATCAAGACCCGCTGGAGATTTATCCAAACGCTCCGTCATGGTTTTCGAAAGAGTGGACCACTCCACGTATTTCACGGCAGAGTTCGTGAGGCCACGCAAAGACAAAACACCTTCGATTGTGCCAACTGCGGTCTCTAACAAGTAAGCTTGCTTTTCCGCAGGCAAAGTTGCCAGGGGATTTGGTTTTCCACCAATCTCAGACATTGCCTTCATCTGATCCATCACCTGAACCAAGGCGGGTCTTAACTTCCCAGAATTAGAAAGCTTCGCCAGCTCCATTAAAAGAGCCATCTCCTGCCGAACCGTTCCAAGTTCACCAAGGTCGCGAACATTCAGTGGCGAAACTGATTTAGTTTTTAAAACTTCGGCAACATCACCTTTAACGATTTGCGCCGCATACTCGCCCAACTGAGCTTGAATTTGTTGTTTGATCAGACTGATTAAAATGGGGCTCAAAGGCACCTGAGAAGTCTGAGAATCCATGGCAAAAACGGAGGAACATTGCCCCGCCGCTGCTCTCGCCCCTGACGGTGCCAAGGAGGAAAGCAGCAAAAGGCCACCCACTGTCAAAAACTTATTCACCTTAGAAAGGCCCATAGGGTTCTCCTTGCAATAGAAAACAATTAAAAATCTATGCAAGGAGATAATTCAGGAGTTATGCCAAACTTCAACCGATCCAGCGGACCTTTTATCGAGTGGTCGTGATGATATCGCCGACACCCGAAGTCGCTTTGATTATAAAATCCGATGCCACTTTGTCTTTGTTCAACAGCGTTTTACTACCCATGCCCGTCGTGTATTTTTCTTTTACGAGCTGGCCGTTTGGCAATTCGACGTTGATATTTCCCATACCGATTTTAAATTCCCAATCGCCATCGGTGACTTTCTCAAGCAGTTTGGCATCCAGCTTTCCTGCGCCTATATCCATTTTTATTTCCTGGGATTGGCCGGTGATTATAACGTCACCCACCCCCACTTTGCCACGAATTTTAGCACGCGAATCCAGAACACTTAATTTGCCAGCGCCCACTTCGGCTTTAATGTCGCCGGCCCATTTTTCAATGGTCACATCATCTTGCCCACCGGT
>JBCNNR010000034.1:0-42988 GCA_039594295.1 Bdellovibrio sp. | reverse complement strand
ACTTGGAGCTAACAATAACTCGCTAAAAATCAATTAAATCAATCATTCAGTTGTCTGAAATAACAAGTAACTTCTCCATTTGAATTGGAAGTAAGTTGCCAAGAAGAACGACGAAGTATAAACGTACTTCATCTTTGTTTTAATAAACGCTTTGCTGGTGTTTATAGCAGAGGGGCCACACCTGATCCCATTCCGAACTCAGAAGTTAAGTCCTCTTGCGGCGATGGTATTGCATGGGCGACCATGTGGGAGAGTAGCACGACGCCAGCTCTTTTTTTACTCGAACCCGGTCTGGAAACAGATCGGGTTTTTTTATGTCTGAAAAGCAAACAAGTTCTTATTTGTTTTGACCTCAAAATAGTCTGGTTTTCCGATCAAAAGTACGATCTAAATTATCAAAGTAAGGCATTCAAATTGAGATTGTCTTATTATTTAAGTTATTGAAATTACGTGATTAATTAAAATTAGTCCAGTCGCGAGAGCTTTTTGTCATCCGCCATGGTATCCTAGTTATATCAAAGACAGGAATTTTCTTCCTGTTCGCTTTTTTAAGTCTTTTTTCCGCATGGATTCAAAAAAAGATCTCCCAGAGAGTCATCTGGGGCACGGGATAAAAAAACTGAATAAACGACTGGAAAGGTCATCATAAAAGGTGCTTTATGCCATATGCATATCTTGCGGCGGCAATTGTATTCGAGATCTTGGGGACAATCGGTATGAAATACGCGGACGGCTTTACTCGGCTGATTCCGTCGGTATTAATGGTCCTCTGTTTTGCTATTTCTTTCTTCTGTATTACGTTTGCTCTTAAAACGCTTCCGGTCAGTCTCGTTTATGCGATCTGGGCTGGAGTTGGGACGGCTATTATGGCTGTTGTAGGTCTTGTTATTTTCAATGAGCCGCTGCCTATTCAAAAAGTGGTAGCAACGTCACTGATCATTCTTGGTGTTGTGATGTTGAATTTCTCAGGTCACAAAGCTGTTGAACAAGTAGCTGCTGAAACCGAGGCAAAAGAAATTAAGCGAGTTCCTTCGACGTCAGTTGTGAATCCCGTCTCTGTGGAGATGCCAGGGAGAACTGCTCTAATGAATCGGAACTCTGGTTAGAATAAGAAAAAGCAAAATAGAGAACGAAAAAGGCCGAAGGAAACTTCGGTCTTTTTTTTGTGCTCAGCACTCGTTGGTTTTAATTCCTCAAATAATTGCAGTTCTGCGCGGAAATTTCCTCAATCAATCAATCAATCAATCAATCAATGTGGGTGGTGTTCGTCGTGACTTTGTTTTTGTTCGGCGAAGAATTCTCCCAGTCTGTCGAAGGTTGTTTCGGTTCTTGAGGTGTATTGTAGAAAGCTATGCACTAGCTTCTGTAGGCGTTCGCTTTGTTTGGGGTCTTTGAGTTGATCGTTTTCGTCGTAGGCGGTTTCGGCGAAGGCTACGCCGAAGTAGTCGGGGAAAACGTAAGCTTTTAGCACGTGCAAGGGGACTCGGCTGTGGAAGTTTCCTTTAATCGCCGCAAATTGACTTATAGACGCTCCGATTAGCAGGATCTGCTTTGCCTCGAGTGGAACAGGTTTAAGCCTTGAGAGCCAGTCTATGGCGTTTTTAAAAGGTCCTGGGATGCTTCCATTGTACTCGGGTGAGGAAATGATGATGGCGTCGGCGCCGGTGATTTTTTCGGCGAGTTTTTTTACGCTGTCGGGGATGCCTTTTTCGATTTCGAGGTCGCCGTCGTAAATTGGCATCGGGAATTCGTTGAATTCGCAGAGTTCGACTTCCGCGCCGGGGAATTCTTCGGCGTATTTTTTTGCGATTCGAATGAGTTTTTTATTGAAGGATCCTTTTCTTAAAACGGGAGCGAAGCAAAAGATTTTCATTGGTGCATCCTTTCAATTGAACTTTCAGCGACCGGCAAAATGCTTTTTGTGAAAGCCTCTGACTATTTTCTCCGATGGAGGCGCATTCGATAAGAATTCATCGATTAAAGGTGCCAAGTTACATTTGTAAATTCAGAAATTGAAGTGAGATCTACTAGTAAGTGAGCTTGTTTATTTTGAATAAGAGACAAATGGTCATTAGCTTGAAACATAAGAATTCAACTCTGTTGCCGTTCTCCTTCGGAATGTATGAGGCGTGAGAATAACTTGTTCTTCAAAATTGTTTCGGATTTTGTTGGTTAAGTGACTGGAAATGAGTCATTTTCAGAGACGTTTTTATGTTTTCTTTATGCCAAAGAGGCGGGTTTTTACGATCGATTGAGGTCCTCAGGCATACAGTGAAACCACTATAGAGGACTGTTTTATGGCATTTACTGGTGTGGATCTTGTACAGGTGATTGTGGCCTTGGTGGCTGTGATCTTTGTGACCCCTTTGTTGGGCTCTTATATGTTCAAAATATTTAGTGGGCAGCGAAATGTTTTTATTTCGGTTTTACGTCCCTTAGAGAAAACTGTTTATAAATTATCTGGCATTCGCGAAACAGATGAAATGAATTGGAAAGAGTATGCGAAAACTCTGCTGATTTTTAATTTCATTGGGCTTGTTTTTTTGATGCTTTTGCAGATGTTTCAAGCGCAACTGTCCTTGAATCCGGAAAAGCTTGGGAATGTGTCGTGGCATTTAGCTTTTAATACGGCTGTGAGTTTTGTGACGAACACTAACTGGCAGGCTTACTCTGGGGAAAACACTTTAAGTTATCTCACGCAAATGCTTGGTTTGAGTGTACAAAACTTTTTAAGTGCGGCCACAGGGCTGGGCGTTTTACTGGCGATTGCTCGTGGAATTTCTAATAAACAAAATTCGAATCTTGGAAATTTTTGGGTCGATTTAACTCGCGGGACGGTTCATTTACTGCTGCCCTTGTCGGCAATCTTTGCGGTCATTTTGATGGGGCAAGGAGTGATTCAAAATTTTCTTCCATATGATCATGTAAAAACACTGGAAGGATACGAGCAGATCATTCCTCAAGGTCCAGCGGCTTCGCAAATAGCGATCAAGCAACTGGGATCCAATGGTGGAGGGTTCTTTGGTGTGAATAGTGCTCATCCATTTGAGAATCCAACGCCATTGACTAATTTTATAGAATTGTTAGCGATTCTGGCGATCGCGGCGGGATGTACTTATTTATTTGGATTGATGGTTGGTTCACGACGTCAAGGGTGGGTTTTGTTTGGTGTGATGATGGTTATGATGACCGCCTTGCTTGCGGCTTCACTATGGTCTGAATACCGCTTCGGATCTATGGAAGGCAAAGAAACACGGTTCGGAATGACGAATACAGTGCTGTGGTCCGTCTTCACGACAGTTGCTTCCAATGGCTCGGTCAATGGGATGCTTTCAAGTCTGTCACCGCTGTCTGGTGGGATTGCCCTTCTCAATATGATGTTGGGTGAAGTGATCTTTGGCGGTGTGGGCGCCGGGATGTATGGAATTCTTTTGTATGTGATCCTGACGGTTTTTTTGGCGGGCCTGATGGTGGGGCGAACACCTGAATATCTTGGAAAAAAAATTGAGGCGCGTGAAATCACATGGGTGATGGTCGGTGTTCTGGCTCCTTGTGCGACGATTCTTTTAGGAGCTGCTGTCTCAGTGGTGAGTTCCGCCGGACTTGCTGGTTTAGGCCATCAGGGGCCACATGGGTTGAGTGAAATCTTATACGCCTATTCTTCAGCAGCGGGGAATAATGGATCGGCATTTGGCAGTCTGACAGTGAACACCGTTTTTTATAACGTGATGTTGGGGTTGGCGATGTTGATCGGGCGCTTTGCTATTATTATTCCAGTTTTAATTATTGCCGGTAGTTTGAGTATGAAGAAAATGGCTCCTCCATCGTCGGGAACGTTTAAGACTGATTCATTTTTGTTCGGTGGATTGTTGGCGGGAGTCATCCTTATTGTGGGTGCGCTGACCTTTTTTCCGGCGCTTTCTCTGGGACCCATTTTAGAACATCTTTTGATGGTCACTCAAGGTTAGGTGAGGATTATGAAGAATTCATTTTTTGATAAAGGCCTTTTGCTTGAAGCTATCAAGGCAAGTTTTTTGAAATTGGATCCCCGGGTGCAATGGGGAAATCCAGTGATGTTTGTGACCTGGGTTGGCGCCGTGGTGGTGACGATAATCACTGTGTCACTCATTACTCATGGGCAGGCCTTTTCTTTTGAACTGCAAATTGCTTTGTGGTTGTGGTTTACAGTTTTATTCGCGAACTTTTCAGAAGCATTGGCCGAGGGGCGTGGCAAGGCGCAGGCTGAAAGTTTAAAGAAAACAAAAGCTCACAGTGTCGCTCGCAAAATTGTGAATGGGAATGAGACCAGTCTTGCGGCTGCAGAGCTTCGTTCGGGTGATGTCGTGGTTTGTGAAGCCGGAGATATTATTCCAGGAGATGGAGAAGTCATCGAAGGAATTGCGACGGTGGATGAATCGGCGATCACCGGTGAATCTGCACCGGTTATTCGTGAGAGTGGCGGAGATCGCAGTGCGGTGACTGGCGGAACTCGCGTGATTAGTGATCGCGTGCTTATTCGTATTACTGCAGATCCTGGGCAAAGCTTTTTGGATCGAATGATCAATCTGGTTGAGGGCGCCAGTCGTCAGAAAACGCCAAATGAAATTGCACTGAGTATTTTGTTGATTGCTCTGACTGTCGTCTTCGTGTTGGCGGTGTCGACGTTGAAATTTTTTGCAGAGTTTTCTGCGGCGGCGGCTCATCAAGATCTTTCGGGGATTGTGACGTTTACAGTATTGATTGCGCTTTTAGTATGTCTGATTCCGACGACCATTGGGGGGTTGTTAAGTGCCATTGGTATCAGTGGAATGGATCGAATGATTCGTAAGAATGTTATAGCGAAAAGCGGTCGGGCTGTTGAGGCTGCCGGAGATATCGATGTCCTGATGCTGGATAAGACGGGGACGATTACGCTGGGCAATCGCATGGCGAGCGAATTTATTCCAGTGCCCGGTGTGAAAGAAGAAGCCTTGGCTGAGGCGGCGCAATTGGCTTCGTTAAGTGATGAAACTCCGGAGGGGCGTTCGATTGTCGTGCTTGCGAAACATAAGTATTCCTTGCGCGCAAAATCTCTAGAACCACATATGGCGGAGTTTGTTCCTTTCACGGCGCAAACTCGCATGAGTGGGGTGAATGTGAATAATCAAAATAGCCTCGTGATGATTCGCAAGGGGGCAGGTGATGCGATTCAAAAGCATATCGAATCACTGGGTGGAAATTATCCCGTGGCGGCGCGAGAAATTGTTGAACGTGTTGCAAGGCAAGGTGGAACTCCCTTGGTTGTTGCCGAGGGAAATAGGGTCCTGGGAGTTGTTTATCTTAAAGACATCGTTAAGGGTGGAATTAAAGAAAGGTTCGCAGAGCTTCGCAAAATGGGAATTCGTACAGTCATGGTGACGGGAGACAATCCACTCACAGCGGCAGCCATTGCGGCGGAAGCAGGTGTGGATGACTATATTGCTCAGGCAACGCCTGAAATGAAGTTGGCACGTATCAGAGAAGAGCAAGGTCGTGGTCATCTTGTGGCGATGACTGGAGATGGGACGAATGATGCCCCAGCGTTAGCTCAAGCTGATGTGGGGGTTGCGATGAATACGGGGACGCAGGCCGCTAGAGAGGCGGGCAATATGGTTGATCTCGATTCTAATCCCACGAAGTTGATTGAAATCGTTGAAACTGGAAAACAACTTTTAATGACTCGAGGAGCGCTGACCACGTTTAGTGTCGCTAATGATGTGGCTAAATATTTTGCGATTATTCCTGCAATGTTTGCGACACTCTATGCAACGCAAACAGTGAAAGGGCCTTTGGCGCATTTGAATATAATGGGACTGCATTCGCCTCAGAGCGCAGTTTTGAGTGCCGTGATTTTTAATGCTTTAATCATCGTTTTTTTAATTCCACTGGCTTTGCGGGGAGTTGAATACAAGCCGATGGGTGCCAATGTGATCTTAAGAAGAAATATCATCAATTATGGAGTGGGTGGTTTGATCGTACCTTTTATTGGGATCAAGCTTATTGATCTATTCATTGTGGCGATGGGAGTTGTGTCATGAAGAATCTATGGATTGCTATTCGCTTATTTACCGCTCTGTCAATCCTCACGGGAATTGCTTATCCGCTCCTGGTGACAGGCATCGGTATGACGGTATTTCCCGAACAGGTGCGTGGTTCTTTGATAAGACAAAACGGGCGGATTATTGGGTCGACATTGATTGCGCAAAAGTTCACGGGGCAGGGATATTTTAAGTCGCGTCCCTCGGTAGTTGATTATAACGGTATGAGTTCCGGAGCCAGTAATCTGTCTCCAACGAGCGAAGCTTTAAAAAAAGCAATTGCTGAGCGTCAGTCTCAAGGTTTTACGCGAGAAATGCTCTATGCTTCTGGGAGCGGATTAGACCCTGAGATCAGTCCCGAGGCCGCAATGGATCAAGTCATGCGAGTCGCCAAGGAGCGTAAATTGAACGCCGAGCAGACAGAGCTGGTCAGTCGCTTGATTCAGGAATACACTGAACCTCAACGTTGGGGCTTTATGGGTGAACCCCGAGTGAATGTTTTAAAGCTTAATTTAGCTTTGGATCAGAAATTATGAATGATGACTATCGTCCCGATCCGGATCGCATACTCGATGGCATAAAGAAGGCGGAGGAATCCACATATCGTGGGCACCTGCGCATTTTTTTTGGGATGTGTCCTGGCGTTGGTAAAACCTATGCCATGTTAGAGGCTGCTCAAGAGCAAGCCCGACAACGAGTGGACATCATCGTTGGTGTTGTTGAAACTCATGGACGTAAAGAAACCGAAGGACTGCTTCTTGGTCTGGAAGTTTTGCCTCGCAAAAAAATGAACTACAAAGAGTCCGTCTTAGAAGAAATGGATATCGATGCCATTTTAAAAAGAAAGCCTGAGATTGTTTTGGTAGATGAGCTCGCGCATACCAATGCGCCTGGTTCGCGTCATCAAAAACGATATCAGGATGTTCTAGAGCTTTTGGATGCAGGCATTCATGTTTATACCACCGTCAATGTTCAGCACATTGAAAGTCGTGCGGACCTGGTCCAGCAAATCACCGGGGTTCGGGTTTTTGAGCGAGTTCCTGATTCGGTTGTCGATCTTGCTCAACAAATTGAATTGGTTGATATCAGCGCACAAAATCTGCGCAAACGCTTAAAAGAAGGCAAGGTTTATCAGGGTGATCGCGCTGCAAAAGCAGGTGAGAACTTTTTTAAAGAAACTCATTTGTTGGCATTAAGAGAATTGGCTTTGCGCTATACCGCTGAAAAAGTTGATCAGGACCTTCAAGATCAAATGGTTGTTCAAAGAGTCAGTGGCCCTTGGAACACGCAAGAGCGCTTGATGGTGGCGTTAGGGTATAGTCCTTATTCGGCACGCTTGATTCGCGCCACACGAAGAATGGCCTACAGTCTTGAAGCCCCTTGGTTGGCTTTATATGTTGATACTGGCGAGCAATTGTCTGCGGATGATCAGGCGATGTTAAATAAGAATCTGGCTCTTGCGCGTGAATTGGGTGCTGAGGTGGTAGCCGTCCGTGATGCAAATATCGTGGAGGCAATTCATCGAATTGCACACGAGCGAAACGTAACCCAGATTATAATGGGTCGTCCTGTCGGTCGTTGGTGGGATTTTATTTTTCGCCGAGGTTCACTTTTGGATCAACTTGTTCAAAGGGCGAGCTTGGTCGATATTCATATTATTCGCCAGGAAGAACAAAAAAACCGAAAGAGATTTCGGTGGGCGCCTCCGGTCTTGTATGCACCCGGGACATCGTATTGGAATGCGTTTTGGTTTGTGGGCGGAATCACCTTTGTCAGTGAGTTATTGAATCCTTATATTGGTTATCGGGCGGTTGGATTTATTTTCTTGCTGGCTATTTTATTAATGGGCTTTGTCAGCACTTTGGGACCGATTTTATTTGCTGCCTGCCTGAGTGTGCTGGTTTGGAACTTTTTATTTATTCCCCCTTTATTCACGTTTCATATTACTTCCGCGGAAGATGTGATGATGTGCTTTGCTTATCTTTTTGTAGCGATGATGGGGGGATTTTTAACCGCGAAAATTCGTCGTCGGGATTGGGATTTGCTACAAAGGGATCAATATAATAGAGCTCTTTTGGAGTTGGTTCAGGACATGTCGACCGCAGTTACTTCAACGGAAGTGGCGTATTCCGCAGAACAAAATCTTGAAAAGGTTTTAAACGGAAAGATTAAAATTCTGTTTTCAACACAAGACGGGAAGTTAGAACGTCGGCCGTACAACGCTGCGAAACTCGATGAAAAAGATTTAGCTTTGGCGTTATGGTCCTTTGAGAACCGTAAGAAGGCGGGTTGGAAAACAGAAACTCTGACGGAATCACGATGTCTTTGTCTGCCGCTGAAAGGAAAAAACAGCCTCGAAGGTGTGCTGTTATTCTATCCTCGTTTGCAAAATCCTCTGACCTTGGAACAAGATAATCTTATCGAGACGGTGGCATTGCAGCTGGGAGCCTCTCTGGAGCGGCTGAAGTTGCAGAGTACCTTGCAGGATGTGAAGCTATTGGAAGCTTCTGAAAAGCTACATCAAGCCCTTTTAAATTCTGTATCTCATGAACTGCGGACTCCGTTGACGGCAATTATTGGTTCAGCCTCGGCGTTGCAAGATGAAAAATTGAGTGCCGAGAATCGAGTGCGTGATGATTTGCTGGAATCTGTAATCGAATCTTCACGACGATTGGATCAGGTCGTTGAAAATCTTTTGGATATGTCACGCTTAAACTCGGGTGTGTTGACGCCGAAGAAAGTTTGGGTTGACCTGGTGGATTTCTGCGCAGAGTTGACTCAACGAATGAAACCATTTGTTGCGGGTTATAATTTGCAGTTTCAGACTCCTGAAGAACAGTGTTTAATGCAAATCGATGAGAAGTTCATGGAGCATGCTATTTCCAATTTGATACTGAATGCCGCTAAATATTCCAAGGCGCAGTCAAACATTACTTTGAAGCTTCAGCATGAAGGACGCGATGTGAATTTGAGCGTTTTAGATGAGGGCAGCGGAATTCCGGTAGATCAGTTGGAAAAGATTTTTGATGCGTTTCATCGTATTCCAGGATCTGCTGCCGGGGGTGTTGGTTTAGGACTGGCAATTGTGAAAGCATTTGTTGAAGCCCATGGAGGTCAGGTTTATGCTGAAAATCGCGTGGATCGAACTGGAGCTGAATTTGTGATTCAATTGCCTTATGAAAATCCACCTGCTGCTTTAACGACAGGGGGGCGTATATGAAAGATTTGCGTCGAGTCCTGGTGATTGATGATGAAGCTGCCATTCGAAAGCTTTTAAGAGTCACCCTTGAAGGAAATTCGTATCACGTTATTGAAGCCGTGAATGCCCAGCAGGGAGTTTCGATGGCGGCATCAGAACGACCTGAGTTGATTCTTTTGGATTTAGGACTGCCTGATAAAAATGGCTTGGAAGTTTTACGTGAGATTCGCGAATGGTCTCAGGTGCCGATCATCGTCTTGACTGTGCAAGATTCAGATGAAGATAAGATTGCAGCTTTGGATGGCGGGGCGGATGATTACGTCACTAAACCTTTTAGCATTCCGGAACTTTTGGTTCGGATGCGTGTGGCCCTTCGTCATTCGGGAGGAGCACAGGAGAAAACACAATTTACTAGTGGGCCCTTGGTGATGGATATTCCAGGTCACGTCGTGAAAGTTTCAGGTCAGGAGATTAAGCTTACCGCCACTGAGTTCAACATTGTGAAAGTTTTGATGAAGCATAAGGGGAAGGTTGTTACTCACCGGATGCTTCTGAATGAAATTTGGGGGCCTAATTCCGTCGAGCACACGCATTATTTGCGCGTTTATGTGGGGGCGGTTCGTAAAAAGCTTAAGTTGGATGAAGCAACGCCTGAACTTATTAGTACAGAAGCCGGTGTTGGATACCGGCTTTTGGATCTTGATTAATCTTTCAAAAGTGATTTCTTAAGTTCTGCAACTCCATCATCAGCTGGTTTGCCCAACCAAATGGAGAATACCTTTTCGATGAATCCAGTGGACCCTTTGATCTCAGTGACTGTTCCCGAAGTTGTTTCATAAGAGATTTTTTCTGAGCCATCTTTCAGGCGAGAACCCAGAATTGTGAGTGCTTTTCCTTCTTGAGCTTCGCCACCTTTAGAAACAGCGTCCAGGAATTGTTTGAGTGAAGCATCATCAAGATTGACTGCGTTGGCGGTCAAAGCCTCCTTGAAGGACTTTTGCACATTCTCGCCATCCACTCCGCGTAGGAAGTGAAGTTGAATAGCCACAGCTTTTTGATCTTTTAGAGAGTTCAATGGATCTGCTTTTTTGAACTTTGTGAGATCAGAAACATACAGTTCCCCAATATAGACTTTTACATTTACGAAGACGACTTTTTTAGCGCGAAGACCCGCGCCCACTTCCGTTAGCTTTATTTCTTCACCATCTACATTTGTAGTGGCTGAAGGGGAAAGCAGTACTTTCTCTATTTTTTGAGTGCCAGCTTCTGTTTTCAAAAGAGCGGCCTGGGCAGTGATGGACAAAAAGGAAACAATGAGAGTTAAAATGATTGTTTTCATAGCATTATGATTCGGTTTACGAATGAATATGTCAATGCTGAAAAGTTTTGTTGGCGCTCAGGAAGGGCATCAAGTAACATTTTTGGTGTTTATGGGTGAAAAACGTCCAGCTCTTTTTTTTAGACAGAAGCTAGAACTTGTGCTGATGAGTCAGCGCGAGGACGTTTTAGCACGATTACAGAGATTGATTTCTGTTCACAAGTTTACATTCAGGCAAATCCTGGCACTGGATGATTTAAAGACTCGGCCCTTGGAAGGACAGCGAGCTATCGTCATTGTTGTTGCACAGGAGGAATCGGAGCATATCGGCGCCTTTACGGAGCGAATCTCAAGTCTGGTTGAAAGATTTCCGCTAACGACGATTCTGACGCTGACCCATGAAACCCCTGAAAAAAATAAATTCTCCGGATCCAAATTTTCGCGCGTGATCCTGGTAACGCCATTTGATTTTTTTCAGAATTTCAAACTCGAATATATTCTTTTACTAAAATGCCGAGCGCAATTTTTTGATATTTTGCCTTCGGATCTTTTTTCAATGACTACGTTGCCATTCACAGTGTTTGTACGGATGCCTATGAATCAGAGGATTATGGGGGTCGCATTTCGGGGCGCGGTTTTATCCGATTCTAAATATCAGAAGATGCTGACCAAAGGTGGTTTTTTGATACAAGGTCGAGAGACTCCGGCCTATGCAGAATACATTAATACCTATTTTGATCGCTCGGGCATGTCGTTAAAGAAAAGAATGCGTGCAATATTTTTGTCTATTGCCGCGGTTTGGGTTGAATTGAGTGAGGTTTTGCTTTTTGAATTTAAATCGGCATCGGATGAGGAAATCATCGCCTTATATAATCAATTAACTCAGTTGGCAGAGCAGATGGTCGACATTTATAAAAGCGATGAAAATCTGTGGGAAGCTCTTTGTGAGGTCATGGACAATGATCTTTTCGATAAATGGCGAAGTCCTTGGGTTGCTGCGTATGGTGCCTATATTTCGGTAAAGTCGGGCGTTGGTAATCCCGTCGATGTGTTAATGGCAGGATTGTTTTGCGATGTTGGATTGTTGGATATTCCCGAAGCCACTTATCAAAAGTTTTTATCTTTAGGGGAATCTTTTTTGGAGCCCCAGCAAACGGAAGAATATCGTAAACATCCAATGATGTCTTTGAATCGCTGTCTATTTAAAAAAGTTCCTGTCAGTGAGGCGGTAAAAGCTATCATGGTCTGTGTACATGAGCGCGCTGATGAGAAAGGATATCCAAGTCAGACGCCTGTCGAGATGGTTCCTGTGGAGTCTTTTTTGATCCGTTTTGGCGAAATGATCGATTTTGGAGTGCGGACGACAATGGCCGAACAATCTATTGGGTTTCGTTACCTGAGAGAAAAAATATGGCAAGAAACCAAGGAAAACCCCGGTAATTTTTCAAAAGACTTCCTCGAAAAGATTTCTGAGAGTTTGAAGTAGTCATTCTACCCATGACACCCATTGTAAGAGTGAGATTCTTTTTGCTCCTATTTCAGCTTTTGCATTTAATAGAAACCTTAATAAGGAGTACTAGAAAATGCTTAAAGTTGTGGCAGTTGTGTTTGCGTTTTTGGCCGGTATCAGCTTGGCTGAAGCGAAGGATTTGACGAACCGTTTGGGTGTGGGTGTTAAGTCTCATTCGACTTTGGATCTTCCAGAGCTTGCGGTGGTTTATAATCCATCCACTGAAATTCAACTGTCAGGTGGTTTGGGAATTGATACCCAAAAAGACCAATCTAAATTTGCAGCCACAGCAGGTGTTCGTCGTATCGTCTTCAAAGAACAAAACATGAACTTCTACATGGGTGGAACTTTGGGGTTGGTGAATTGGGAAGAGCTCAATTCCGCTGGGAATAATGAAAAAAAATCCGGCTTTGAGTTGGATGCTATTTTTGGTGGAGAGTTTTTCTTTGCAGGCCTTGATTCCTTGGGGTTCACATTTGAAGGTGGCGTCGGCGTGATTTCAGCTGATAACGTTCGCTTTAGAACAATCGCGGACAGCCCTTTCCGCGCTGGTATTATTTTTTATTTCTAATTCACAAAGGATAGATTCATGAAAAAAGTTATTCACACAGACAATGCTCCTAAAGCCGTAGGTCCATACTCTCAAGCAGTTGCTATGGGCGATTTTTTGTTCTGCTCTGGTCAAATT
The DNA here is from genome assembly GCA_039594295.1 of Bdellovibrio sp. Lineage (GTDB taxonomy): Bacteria > Bdellovibrionota > Bdellovibrionia > Bdellovibrionales > Bdellovibrionaceae > Bdellovibrio. Next base: position 30,217 of record JBCNNR010000034.1, on the reverse strand, counting down.
TCTATTGATCCAAAAACAAACGAAGTTTTTACGGGCGATATCAAAACTCAAACAGAAATGGTTATGAAAAATGTTGAAGCGGTTTTGGCTGCAAACAACATGAATTTCTCCAATGTTGTGAAAACAACTATTTTCCTGACGAATATGGCTGATTTTGCGACTGTGAATGAAATCTATGCAAAATCTTTCACAGCGGCACCTCCAGCGCGTTCAACGGTTGCCGTTGCCGCATTGCCTAAAGGCGTGAATGTCGAGGTTGAAGTCCTTGCGCACCGCTAAGGCTCTTCTTCGCACACGAACTTTTTGGATCTTGGTGGTCATGGGAGCGCTGGTTGTTCAGCGCTTTGTTCATGAGTACCATCAGATCGAAAAAGAACCGATGATCTCGTGGACGAAATCGCAGAATGCAGATTGCGCTGTGGTTTTGACCGGAGGTGCGGGACGTGTGCGTGAGGGCTTTGATCTTTTAGCGAATCAAAACGTTAAAAAACTGGTGATCTCCGGAGTGTATTCCAATGCGAGACTTCGCGAGATCATGCCGGTTTGGCCATTTTATGGGAACCTTAACGAGAATGATGTGGTATTAGATCGCCGTTCGGAAACGACGTTTGGAAATGCTCAACAGAGCTTGCCGATTGTCGAAGCTTTGAAATGCCGTGATATCCTTTTGGTAACGTCACGTTTGCACATGTATCGTTCTTATAAAACTTTTCGGGCTGCATTCCCTGAGAACATTTTCATTCAAAAACATCCCATTGTGGGAGGTCGTTACGAGCCTTCGGTCGTGGAGACTTCTTTTGAGGCATTAAAGTCTTTCTTTTATTCTTTGTGGGCCTACTAAAACCAGACCTTGGTATGTAAACGAAAGTACGATTTTATCCGATAAATCACCTAGGAAACTGGGGATTTTAGATGAATTCTTTACTCTTGCAAATCGACTCCCTTGGGAGATTTGTGACAAAGAACGTGGAGTACACATGGCGTGTTCTCCTGATGGTCTATCTTTCTCTACGTGCCACCGTTTTGGATCAAACTCAAGGGGCGCGTGAAATCATTCGAGTCATTTTAGCGCAGATTTATTTTACCGGGTGGCAGGCATTGCCTCTGGTGAGTGTTATGGCTTTGACTTCAGGAAGCGTTTTAGTTCTTCAGTCTCTTTCGAATCTGTCTATGTTCGGCGGAACGCAAATGATCGGTCAGTTTTTGATCGTGATGATTTTGCGCGAGGCGGGGCCTTTGCTGGTGGCACTGATTGTTGTCGCAAGATCCGGAACAGCCGTCGCTTCTGAGATCGGTAATATGCGGGCAAATCGCGAGATTGAAGCCCTAGAGTCGATGGGGATCAATCCACTCAGCTATATCGTTTTCCCGCGTGTCGTGGGTGGCGTTATCAGCATGCTGTGTCTGGCATTTTATTTTAATTTTGTTGCTTTGATTGGCGGATTTTTCGTCACCAAATTCGTGCAGGATATGCCATTTGCATTTTATGCCGAGTCGTTGATGACGTCGTTCGCAATGGATGATTTTTTGATTTTCCTATTAAAGAACAGCTTCAGTGGAATGATTATTTTCGTAGTGTCCTGTTATCAGGGGCTTTCAGTGAAAAAGAGTCCGACGGAAGTTCCGCAAGTTACAACCCAAGCGGTTGTGAACAGTATCATCTTTGTCATTATTTTTAATCTAGTGGTTACAGCTTTGTTTTATTTAAATCAGTTACGCAACCTGGGGGTCATTTAATGAAAATCGAAAGTCTGAAGTTTGAAGGCGTTTCTTTCTGCCATGAAGGTCAGGATCCCGTCGTTGCGAATGTTGAATTTGATTTTCCTATGAATGAAATCCTATGGGTTAAAGCAGAGGAAGGCGCAGGGAAAAGTTCTTTGCTGCAGATCCTGGCGGGTCTACAAATGCCGCAATCGGGCCAATTCCTGATCAACGGACAAAATGTCTGCGAGATGTCTTTCGAGGAGTTTTTGCCGTACAGATTGCAAATTGGGTACTCTTTTGATTATGGCGGTTTGATCAATAATCAATCTCTTTATGACAATATGATGTTGCCGCTTTTGTATCATAAAACTATGAGTCCCGCTGATGCCAAAGCACGTGTCGAAGAGGTCTTTAAGCTTTTTGATGTGACGAAGTTTGCACATGAAAGACCGGCGCATGTTCCAGGTCGTTTGCGTAAGTTGGTCTGCTTGCTGCGTGCGATGATCATGCGTCCGCAGGTTTTGCTATTGGATGATCCAAGCGTCGGATTGGGGCAAGACAGTGTCTATACATTGGTGGATTATATTCATCAATTGCGTAAAGAAGGTTGTTTGCAGCATGTTTTCATCAGTTCGTATGATGAGAAGTTCATGAATCTTTTTAATTATCAAATTGTTCATTTGGATGATGGACAGCTTTATTTCCAACCTGTGGATCCAGAGAAGAGAGTTGTGCATTTATGATGAATGTGAAGTTCAATAAATTTGAACGAATTGCAGGACTGTTTGTGGGTTTGGCGATCTTAGGTGTGATCGTCACGGCCATCAGTATCGCTATTAAGCAGGGTTGGTTTGATTCAAAGGTTTTCTATACGACGACTTTTGAAAATGCAGATGGTCTGCATCAGGGGACGACTGTTCAAATGGCAGGTCTTCGTGCAGGAGCTGTGGAAGATGTTGAACTTCGTGCGGATAACAAAATCCAGGTGAAGTTCTATGTTTTGAGCAAGTTTCAAGAACGGATCCGTCAAGACAGCTCAGTGTCTATGAATCGTCCATTTATCATTGGAGAGAAAATCCTTGAGGTTTCGGTTGGATCTGAAAAACTGCCAATGCTTGCGAACAATAGCTTGATCGGTTCCCATGAGACGATGGATGTGGTGACAATGCTGTCCAGTCGAAATATCAGCTCAACAATGTCTCGAGTGGGCGGTCTCCTTGAAAACATGCAGATGCTGGTTGAAGCTTTCGCGGATAAAAATCGTGCGCAAAGTTTTGTTCGTGTGATCGATCGTATGGACCCATTGATGAAAAATATGACGGTCATGTCACAAGAAGTCATTAAGCTGTCAAAGCAGGCAACTAAAAATGACTCTATGGAAGTGTTGATGACCAATTTGGCGACAACAACAACCGAGATCAATCGTATTTTACCTGAGCTCAACAAGCAAAATCCAGAACTTGCCAAGGATCTTGCGGTTATGACTCAAAACCTTGCGCTCATGACTCATGCTTTGGGCCCTGTGGTGAAAGAGGTTGAACCCGAGCTTCCGCATGCTTCGCGTCGTTTGCTTGAAGTCATGAATGAAACGGTCGTGACTCTGAAAGCAATGCAAAAAAGCTTTTTTATGGAAAGCAATGTGCGTGAGGTTCGTAAAGAAGAAGCTGCGCAGCGCGCCCCAGCCAACGACAATTCTAAATAGCCGACAAAACGCTTGAATCCCTTCAGTGAAAACATAAGATAAAGAGATGCTAGTTGGGCATCTCTTTCGTCATTTTATTTTCTCCAAACGTGCGGGCGCATTGATTCGTCGTATTGCATTTTTATCGATGGGCGGGATCACGGTGAGTGTGACTGCTTTTTTGGTGGTGCTGTTTGTGATGAATGGGATGAATGCCAGCATTCGTAAACGCATTTTGGGGCTAGAGCCCCACTTGTATGTCACTGTTCCGGGAATGCAAAATGCCATGGGCCTTGAAGCTCATCCGGTGTTTTCACGCATCAAGGAAGATACGACCACTCAAGCTTATGTCTATGAAACTCAAGATGTGATTTTACGCAGTCAGGATGGTCAATTTCGTGGAGCCTTTGCTCGCGGTGTGAGTCGACCTAGTCTTGAGCATTTTATTTCTCAGTTGGCTAAATTGGATGCTGATAAGCCGCAAACCTCTCGTGGTGGGCCTCCCTCATTTACTTGGGACCCTCAAGACGTACCGGATGAGGGGGAAGTTGTCTTGGGAGTTGATCTCGCTCAATCACTGGGTGTTTTTGAAGGGGATTTTATTACCGTGGTTTCGCCAACGGGGTTGTTACTGCCTCCAGGGGAGACTCCGAAATTTGAAAGAGTTCGAATAAAACGGGTGGTAACGACCAGCCTGACGGATGTGGATTCTCAATATCTTTTTTATCAACGCGGGAAAGCCTTGAAAGCTTTAGGCGGTGGTGATTTGAAAAAGATGGGTATAGAGATGTGGCTTGCTGATGAGGCGCGCGTTGATGCTGTCAAAAACGATTTGATGAAATTCACCGATGTTCAGGTTGAAACATGGATGGAGCGCAATTCCGCATTGTTTTATGCTTTGAAGTTGGAAAAGCTGACGATTGGGGTTTTTCTAGGACTTGCAGGTATGATTGCGGCAAGTTCTATTTTGACGGTATTGGCGCTTTTGCTTTCTCAAAAACGCCGGGACATCGCAATCCTGAGAACGATTGGATTGTCTGGAAAAGAAACCGTTAAAATTTTCACCAAGATGGGGTTTTTCCTCTCGGGATCGGGTGTGCTTGCTGGGACAGTTATCGGAACGGGTCTTAGTTTGTATATTCAAAAAAATCCCATCAGCATGTGGTCATCTCAGGTGTTTTACGATACGAGTATTCCAAGTCTGGTGGACTGGTGGCTTGTTTTGGGAGTCATCGTCGTCAGTTCTTTGATTGCTTGGTTGGGATCTTATATTCCAGCGCGCACGGCTTCGGATGTGCAGCCGTCAGAGGCCTTGCGAGTTAAATAAAAAAAAGCCCAACACAGGTTGGGCTTTTTAGTTTCCGTGTTGCAAAGTCAAATTAAACGCTGACCTGGAAGTCTCTTAAAGCATCCGTCAAAGATGTTTTAAGATCTGTGCTTGGTTTGCGTTGACCAATAATCAATGCACAAGGAACGCCGAACTCACCCGCTGGGAATTTTTTCATTTGTGTTCCTGGAATCACAACAGAGTTCGCCGGAACACGACCTTTAAGTTCTACAGGTTTGTTACCAGTGACGTCGATGATTTTAGTGCTGGCAGTGATGGTTACGCCAGCCCCTAGAACAGCGCCTTCTTCAATCACGGCGCCTTCGACCACGATGCAACGACTGCCGATAAAGGCATTGTCTTCGATGATTACTGGAGAAGCTTGGACGGGTTCAAGAACTCCACCGATACCCACGCCACCAGACAGATGGACGTTTTTACCGATTTGCGCACAAGAGCCCACTGTAGCCCAGGTGTCGACCATCGTTCCAGCGCCAACATAAGCACCGATGTTCACATAAGACGGCATGAGGATCGCACCTTTTTCAATGAATGAACCTTTGCGTGCCAGAGCGTGAGGGACCACGCGAACGCCGTCTTCTTCAGACCATTTTTTGACGGGAATTTTATCGAAGTAAGTAAAGTCCCCAGCTTGCATCACAGTCATATGTTGCACGCGGAAGTAAAGAAGGATCGCTTTTTTTACCCACTCGTTTACAACCCATTTTTTATCTTTTTTTTCGGCGACTCGCAGGCGTCCAGCATCCAAGCCTTCGATGACTTCAAAAATAGTTTTTAAGTCATTCGCCATCAATTGATCAACGCGTTTGCCATTTTGAATTTCTGTATAGAGTTGTTCAACGGATTGTTGCATCTTGAGTCTCCTTACTTATCGTAAACTTTCAAAGCGTCCAGAATTGCCGGGACGTGGATTTTAATGATGTCTTCGGCTGATTGCCCACGTTCAATTTCGTAAGTCAGTGTCGGCGACGGTCTTTCCAAGCCGGCATAAGTGCCAAGGCAACCTGGAGTCGGATATCCAATGTCATCATCGATTTTATAACCAGTATGTTTTGCCAGCACGTTGGCGAATTCATAGCAGTCACCATTGACGTTTAAAACGGGTTGCCAAGAGTGGAGTGAAAGCACCAGTTTTGGTTTCTTCTGATCCAAATACGTCATCAGGCCGTGATTTTCAACTTCACTTCCAGCTTTCGGTCCCGGATGGTAACGGGGCGTTTTGATTTCAGGCGACCAATCTTTTGTTGGTAAGTTGCGATTCAAATCAACGCCATTCCCATTGCCGCGAGTTTTATAGATCACGCCCTCAAGATTGAATTGCGGCACGATGGTTAAAGTGAATTTATGATCGAAGGAATTCATGAAGTGTTTCAATAATTCTTGAGCACAGATGACACCTTCAATTTCGTCGCCGTGAACGCCACCAAGAATGAGCAGTTCCGGACCTGGGCCATTTCCAAATTCATAAGCCAAGACAGGCATGCCTTTGGAGGTGTAAGTAAAAATAGAAGTTTTCATGACAAACGTCCTTTGTTCGGCGATGATGTTAGCACGAGGTATTTGTGGAATACATCAATAATGAGCTTCATTTTGGGCCTGGTAAAAAGAATTTATCTTCATTATGTGCGAACTATGTTCGTCCTATCTATGTCTACGACCTCGATTTTATTCGCAGCCGATTTAAACAAATGGCGGAGGCTCTTGCTGGAGTGCGTTTATATTTCGCAGTGAAAGCCAATCCGAATCCACAAGTTTTGCAATGTTTGAAGTCAGTGGGGGCAGGTGCTGACGTCGTTTCCTTGGGGGAAATTAAACGGGCCTTGGAGAGTGGATTTTTACCTGAAGACATTGTGTATTCTGGCGTTGGAAAGACTCGTCACGAAATTACCGAAGCATTGCAATTGGGCGTATTGCAAATCAACGTAGAAAGTCTTCCAGAACTTCAGCGCATCGGAGAGATCGCTGAAAAAATGGGCAAAAAAGCTCATGTGGCTCTGCGCCTCAATCCCGATGTAAGCATTCAAACCCATCCATACATTGCAACAGGTTTGCGCGATAATAAGTTTGGAATGGAATTATCTGTCATTCCTGAGCTCACGGCGTGCTTGAAAAAGTATTCGCAGTCTTTAGAGCTTGTCGGAGTGAGTTTGCATTTGGGCTCGCAGATGCTGGAGTTTTCGGGCTATCAAGAGGCTCTGACAAAACTCAAAGAGGTATATAAATCGATGCAAAAAGATTTTCCTACGTTGCGTCGATTTGACTTCGGTGGGGGCTTGGGAGTTGTTTATGAAAAGCAAGACCTGGAGCTTGAAGCACGTCTGTTGAAAGAGTACGCGGGGATCACTCAGGGAGTGCTGGGTGATTTAAAGTGTGAATTGCAATCCGAACCAGGACGCTGGCTGGTTGCGCATGCAGGAACTTTATTAACACAAGTTCAGTATGTGAAAAAAACTTCGGCAAAAACATTTGTCATTGTGGATTCAGGAATGAATCATTTGATTCGTCCTTCTTTATACGAAGCGGAGCATTTGATAAAGCCCTTGGTGAAATCCAATAAGTTAATTAAGTGTGATGTGGTCGGTCCTATCTGTGAGTCGTCAGATTTCTTTTTGAAGGACTATGAAATGAGTGAAGTCAAAGAGGGCGACTATTTGGCGATTATGGACTCTGGAGCTTATGGCTACTCGATGGCGAGTACTTATAATTTACAAGAGCTGCCACTGGAAGTTTGCATCTAAACTAAATCAACAACCCGGAACTCGTCGGCTTTGATGGGTTTTAAGATTTTAAGAGCCATTTCGGTAAAATGCGCTGAAGAGTCGGTCGTCATGATTTCAATTTTCTGATGATTGTCTTTAGCGTTTCTTTGTAGGCGATTTTTATTGAAATCCCGCTCCAGCCAGCGAGCTATAGCCTCACCTGAATCAACCAGCTCAATAGATGAACCCGTGACGCGGGCAATAGAGTTTTTCAAAAGTGGGTAGTGTGTGCAGCCCAAAATCAAAGTATCAATCGAATGTTGCAGGATCTGGCTTAAATAACGAAATACGATGAGATTCGTCACGGGATCAGAATCCCAACCTTCTTCAGCCAAAGGGACGAACAGAGGACATGCTTGATCGATAATGTTTGCTGTCGGATCTAATTCTAAAATTTTGTGACTGTAGGCTTTGCTATTGATTGTAGCCCTTGTTCCGAGAACACCGATGCGTTTGCTTTCGCTGACTTCTAAAGCCCGCTGAGCACCCGGACCAATCACGTTATAAATGGGAAGACCTTCCAGTTCGGGTTCGGGAACTTGAGTGGAGGCCGTATTGCAAGCAATCACGATGGCTTTCACGTTCAACTTTTTTAAAAACTGGATGTTTTGTTCTGAATACTTGCGAATGGTGTGAGCTGATTTTGAACCATAGGGAAGGCGTGCAGTATCACCCAGGTAGAGAAAGTTCTCCTGAGGAAACTGCAGGGCCAGTTCTTTAAGAACAGTGAGGCCCCCAATGCCTGAATCAAATACCCCTATGGGTCTGGAATCCATTATGCTTTTACTCCGTGTGCGCGAGATTCAGAAATACCATTAGAAGACATTTCCATAAAGAGGGCTTTCTCTTTTATCTCAGCAATGCTTGTTGCATTGATGTAGCTCATGCCGGAACGGATGCCACCAGTGACTTCGTGGATGACATCCTTTACATGTCCTTTGACATTTACTTGTGTGGATTCACCTTCTGGCGCCATGCCTTCTGGAACGCCACCGCGCCAAGAATCCTGAGCAGACTTAGAAGCCATGCCGCGATATTGCTTTTTACCGTTTTTGATTTCTCCCGGAGTTTCAATTGTTCCTGAGAGCATAGAGCCTAGCATCACAGTGCTTGCGCCGGCGGCAAAGGCTTTCACCATGTCGCCGGAAGTACGAATACCACCGTCTGCGATCACTGGGACGCCATGAGATGCCGCCACTTCAGCGCACAGTGCGATAGCTGTCAGTTGTGGAACTCCGCAACCCGTGATGATGCGAGTGGTGCACATAGAGCCGGGACCGATACCTACTTTGATTGCATCAGCGCCCGCTTCGATCAGATCGTGAGCCGCATCTGGAGTAGCCATATTTCCGGCGATCAAATCTACTTTTGGGTATTGGTCTTTCAACCACTTCATTGTTTCCATCATTTGCACAGAGTGACCGTGAGCGATGTCGATTGTGATGATGTTCACGCCAGCTTCAACCAAAGCTTTCGCACGAGCTTTAAATTCCTCGCCCACGCCCACACTTGCAGAGATCAATTTAAGACCTGCTTCTTTAAGGCGACGAGCTTGAGCTGCTTGCTCTTCGATGGGAAGGAAGCGGTGAAGAATGCCCAGGCCGCCAAGTTGGTGCATCGCCAAAGCCATATCGTATTCAGTGACCATGTCCATGTTGGCACTGATGATCGGTGTGTCCATCGTAAAGTTACGTGTCACTTTGGTCGTCAATTGAGGATCACGACGTGAGCGCACATCAGAGCGCGCTGGGATAATAAGAACGTCGTCGAAGGTTAGGCCTTTGCCGCGTGATTTGATATCTTTCCAATTAAACATGAGCGTCATGTCTTCTTACCTCATCTTGAAATACATTGAATAAAAGCTGTGTTGAAATAATTAACAAGTAAGTGTCCAGCAAATTTAAAATCAAACTGGCAACAGGAGTTTTCCAAAGCAGGCGGTAGGAGTCAAAGACGCTGGCCAGAATCAGTGGAATAAATAAATGGAATAAAATCAAAATACCAAGAATTTTAAGCCAGTGCCTGCGAAAGACAAATGCCGAAGCTTTCAGAGCATCAATCTTGCCATCATCATAGCGTGTGGAGCTTGTAACCACCATCGGTACCAGGCTGTACTCCAAGTACTTCCAAATTCCAGGAAGAATAAAGAGCAGCGACCACATCAGGGTCTTGCCCCAGGTGCGCAATGTTTCAATGAAGATCTGATTGATATACTTGCCATAAAAGTCTGTCAGACTTTCAGAAAAACGACTGGCGTTCATGGCATAGAGTGTGGTGGTCATCAGCAGAATGGGAAATATAATGCTGCTGATAACTGACAAAAAGCCAAACCAATAAACTTGGGGAGCGGCTCCCATCGGGTCACGTAAAGCATCTTCGACTTTGATATTAAGAAACTGATCGATGTTACTAGACAGCACCACGAGGATAAATAAGGGGAAAGCGACTTTTTTAAAAACCTTGAGGTTCTCGGTAAAGAATTTCACCACCCAACTAAATCGAGAAACTACAGGGGAGTCAAGCGGACCTTTGCTAATATACACCTCCCAAAGTAACTCCGATCTCGAGATACTAAAATCCTATGAAAGAACGAATATTGGTAACCGGTTCTACCGGAATGATTGGCCGTGAATTGGTGGGACGCCTTCAGGATAGGCAGGCGCATTTTGTTGCTGCAAGTCATCAAGATTCTATCTTTCCACCCGAGGTGCGATATCTCAAATTAGATTTGGGTGAGCGCAGTTTAGTGCAAGAGGCGATGAAGGATGTGGATACGTTATTCCTGCTTTTGCCTATTTCTGAATCTATGCTGATTTACGCGCAGAATGCGATTTTGGCTGCTAAAAATTCGGGCGTAAAGTTTATGATCCTGAATTCCATCATGGGAGCAGATCCGGAGTCGAATTTTCTTTTGCACCGAATGCATGGTGCGATCGAGGAAATGGCCAAGGAAAGCCGCATTCCCTTGGTAATCTTGCGTCCGAATATATTTATGCAGACCTTTGTAACTCGCCATGGTGAATCGATTCGTCAGGGAGCTCTATTTTTGCCTGAAAGTGATGCAAAAAGCTCCTATGTCGATGCACGCGATATCGCCGATGTCGCCATTAAAATTATAGAGAATCCATGGCTCTATGAGCATCGCACCATAAATCTGACCGGGCCTGAAGCTTTAAGTAATGAAGAGATTCTATCCAAGATTTCCCAGACAGTGGGGCGCCGTATCGCCTATGTTTCAGTCACGGAGTCGGCAACGAGACATCGTCTTTTACGTGAAGGGCATACACCGTGGATGATCGAAGCGTATATGAGCTTACATCGTTCTGCACGGGAAGGGATGACGGCGATGGTTCATCCTAGTAATAGCCAAGTTCGCGGAGTGGCTCCTCGAACCTTTGATCAGTTCTGTCAAGAAGTGGGTCATTTATGGCAGCCCTATTCAGAAGCTTTGCGTGAAATGAATCTGTGATCTAATATTCTTGCATGATCACTTATCTGCCAAAACATTCTTATCAGACGATGCCCTGGAAAAATGGAAAAGGTCAGACGGCGCAAATTGCGTTGGGACCTCGTGGTGCAAGTTTTCCTGAGAATTTTCTGTGGAGAATGAGTTCGGCGCAAGTAAATAGCAATGATCCTTTTTCAAACTTTGAAGGGTATGACCGTCTATTGATGGTGACTCAGGGGACAGGGCTTTCATTGAATGGAAGTCATTTATTGCCTTTGCAGGTGATTTCGTTTGCAGGTGAAACGGCTATTCAAGCGGAGCTTTTGGAAGGGCCTGTTGTTGATTTGGGAGTCATCTTTAAAAGAGATTCCGTACGGGCCGAAATGCAGGTGCTCAATCTTTCTGATGTTTCATTACTTAAGCTGGATGGCGATATTCATTTTGTTTATTGTTTGCGTGGAAAATTGAGTATCCGGGATCTTGAGATTCATGCGGAAGACTCTGTTCGTATAGAGAATGTTTCAGAGATTCAGTTGGATGGTCTGAATCATAGCGCCTATGTATTGATAACTATTTCGCTCATGTAAATTAATGATCCAAAGGTCTTTCCTTGGGGATATCTTTGGGGCGAATCGGATGAGGAAGTGGTTTGATATTTTTAACCAGCTCCAGTTCAATTTTTTGTTCGTTGACCCAGGATTCCAGGAGGCGATAGGTGACAGCCAAGATCACCGGGCCAATGAATAATCCGATGGCTCCGAAGGTAAAGAGTCCGCCTAAGACACCTGCAAGAATCAGGATCATCGGTAAATCGGCGCCTTTATGAATTAGCACAGGTCGAATAAAATTATCGATGGCCGTAACAAAAAGAGCCCAAACCAAGAGGCAGGTTGCAACGACAGTTTGGTCTTTGAAGTAAAGCCAACCGACAGCGATTAACATCGGAATAATCACGCCGATTTGTGCGATACACAGTATGAATGCGGCGGCAGTTAAGACTCCTGCAAAAGGAACTCTTGCCAAAAACATCCCGGCACCGGCTAAAAATGTTTGAATCGTCGCCGTGATGACAATTCCCATCGCGACGGCTTTAACTGATTGTGCGGCAAGGATGACAGCGTGGTCTCCGCGCTGGCCGGCGAGTCGAATGAAAAATTTGCGAATGCCGTTGGCGGCGGTTTCTCCAGTCACATAGAGAAAACCGGTCAGACCCAAGGTAAGAAGTAAATAGACGAAAAAGACTGTGGCTTCTTTTGCTGCCGTTGCCATCCAATTCATCGCCCACAAAGATGCGGAACGAATCTGTTCTCCGAAATAACTTGCATCCTTAGTTCCGAACTCGGCCCATTTCTCACTTATTTTAGGTCCAAGAACGGGCATGCGCGAAACGAAGTCTGGAAGAGGTGGAAGCTGTTTGTTGGGAAGCTCCCGCAGCCACGCAATTCCGTCGTCAACGTGAGTGAAAAGCGCATAGGCCGCGGCTCCCACGGGAACGATAACGAGGGCCGCCATAGCAATCATCATGAGAGTGATGGCGAGTCCTCGTTTGCCACCAAGTCGGTGTTCTAATTTGTCCAGCAGTGGCCAAGTGGTGATAGTAATCATTGCGGCCCAAAACAATGATGGAACGAAGGGAGAAAGCACCCAGAGGCTTACTAAACCCAGTGTAAGAATAACGATAGAGCTTAGAAGCGTTGTGGTGATGGGGGTAGATGATTGCATGCTTCAAGCGTACACCTATCGGTGTTTTCGGCAATCTATTCAAAGAAAAGTTGAAAGCTTACAAGAACGGGCCCCGACTTAAGAGTCGGAGCGCTTTAAGTTCGTAATGAATGATATTACTTCAAAGAGAGTGCACCCAAGTAATCTTTTTTGCCGATATCAACACCATTGTGGCGAAGAATCGCGTAAGCAGTTGTTACGTGGAAGTAGAAATTGGGAATCGCGTGCTCAAGCGCATAGTCTTCGCCCATCATGTGTTTGCCATCCCATCTTGGGTTTGTAATTTGTTTGTTCTTGGCGTTTTCAAAATTCACAGGTTTCAAGCTTTGAAGATATTTAACTGTGTTTGCGATGCGCTCTTTGATCTCTGGCAATGTTGTTTCTTTGTCCTCAAATACGGGAGCTTCTACACCTGTCAGACGCGCACAAGCCAATTTAGCCGTGTCGCAAGCGATCTGAATTTGGCGAATCATGGGGAATTGGTCGGGAGCCAGGCGCGAGTGCAACAAAACTTCAGGGTGGAATTTTTTTGCATCAGCGTATTGAGCGCCTTTGTCTAAGATAGCTGTAAGATTGCCCAACATTTTTGTAAATTGCGGAACCAGAATATCGTACATCATAAAAGTCTCCTTCGATGGTTCGAAGGTAGGATTGTACTGTAACATTGTCTAGCACAAATAAGTATCGACACGTCCCAGTAGTTGATTTGTAGGCTTACTTTTGTGTCGGCATGGGAAGGCACTCCATGATTTCTACGGAGTCCCCAGGAAAAATCGTGAAGTGGGGGTGATTAAGGAACATCTTTGCGGCAGCTTCGTGGGATTCTGCTTTCACGATGGTGTAGGCCGTGATCATGTTTTTAATGTCTGATACACCATGGGCGTTGGTTAGCTTTGTTTTTCCAATGGGCGAACCCATGTCGACGATGGATTGGTGGTGTTCTTGCGCCCATTTTTGCCAGGCTTCCATACCGGCTTTTTCTAGGGATTTTCTTTTCTCTTCTGGCAGCTTATCCCACTCTGGTTTTTTGGGGGAGTTTGCTGATGCCATAAAGGTTGCTAAAAATCTTTTCATACAACCACCTCTTGGTTTTAGAATTTACAAGTTCCGGGGATTTCTCCCATAGGGCCAGAAAGTGATGGATTGATCAGTTTACTTTTCATAGAGCCTGTTGTGGAGGATTGAACTTTCATACGAATCTCATTTTGAGGATCGTCTTTAAAGAAAACCACATTTAAAAACTCACCGTTCTCCGGACTGAGCACCGTTACAGGGGCATCCTTTGGCGGAGTTTGAAAAAGAGCCAGTGAGGCGTGGTCTGCAGGAACTCCATCAGCCGAAACTTCCATGCGTACGGTACCAGCCGGTGAACCATAAAAAACGAAATCACAATTCAACATTGCGGCCATTGCGAAGTTTGGAACTAAAATGAGGGAAGTAATAAGTGTTTTCATGACTTAAGTGTATGAGCCGTTTTCGGAGTTGTAAATACGGAAGTCGCAGGCGTGAAAGTAAAAGTGCGTACAAAAGTGAGTCTAGATTGTTAAATATTTCTTCTGTTTGCAAGGGGTGTATATAGAATAATGTTTATTGGAAAGTGTTGAATGAGGATGTCGATATGGACCTGAAGAACAAAGAAATGAAACTTTTATTTAAGATTTGCGTGTTCTGGTTATTATCGGTCCTATTGGTTTCAGTTTTGTTTTTGGACAGGAGAGATAGCTTTGGATTTAATGCTGAAGCACTTTCTGTGATCGGATTGTGCGCTGTTATGAGTGCGCCAGCGGTAGTCATCTACTATTTGTCGATATTCTTGGGGCGTAAGAAATTTAAAATCATAGGGAGTTGGATATTTTTGCCGGTTGCGTGGCTCGGAATCTGGGCTGTTGTAATTTCTCTTGTTCTCCTTTCTGTAAAAATTAATCCGCCCAAAAAATATGAAAAAGATGAGTTGTTACAGTTCATTGAAAATCTGCCATATCCTTTAGATTCGAATTACGATCAATGATAACGTACGTGCTGAAAAGAGAATCGTTAAATGCCTAATTTTGAAAGAGATCTGAAATTTCGGTGGATCAGTATGACTGTGCCAGCAATGCTGATCCCAGTGGTTTTGTATGCGAAGCCTAAAGACCCCATGGCATTCATTTCAATTCTGGGATGTATCCTCGGAGGATTCCTGATTGTCGTCCCAAAACTCCTCCTGCTGGACTTCGTGTTACCTATTTGCCTTTGTAGAAGTTAAGGATTTGAGACATTTATCTGTAGGATGTTGGTATGGGTGAAAATGAAGCTGTTTGGTATCTTGTTAAGAAATGGTTATGGAGGGCGCTAACGGTTTGGATGGCGTCATCATTATTTGTTGTCTTTTTTTCTGAGGCAAAAGAAGAAAATCACTATACAGATTGTCAGAAGGATAGCGATTGTAAGCTTATTAAGGTTCGTTGCAGCGATATTATGGCTGTTCCAAAAGTTCCGCGCCCAAGGCCAAAGGAGCTTTTCAAGGCATACGGTGTTCCTGGTTGTATGAATCCCCCATCAGATGATTCTGTAGAATACTATAACCCAATCTGTGTGAAGCAAGAGTGCGTTGCTAAAAGTATTAATTCTAAAAGGAAGAACGACGTGCCTGCTGAATTACTAAGTGCCTGTGGGGCTGAAATCGCTGATAGGCATGAGCCTTATAACTTTAGTGATGTGGTGGATTCTCGGCCGAATACCCGTTTAAATCTTGCTTGTCATTACAAAGACGATTCCTGGTACATCTATTGTGAAAAAGGAGGCTACGTAATCCAGCACCTTCAATTTAAATTTACAAAAGACGGAAGCGGCAAGTGGTCGAAAGAGTCACTGTTGAATAGTAAAAGTCCGCCTTTAGAAGAATGCCCGGAAAAGTAACGGTGTTTAAATGAAAATTTGGATTCGATTGTTGGTTTTTAATATTTTGAGCGCGATATTCTATGTCATGCCTTCATTTATGCGGCAAGGTTCGTACTTCCCAACAATACAATCTTCTGCAAAGGCCATCAGCAGTAAGAGATGTCATCAGTAAGCTAAATTTTTGGCTTAAAATCCCTCAAGAGTTCACCAGAAAAAATTTCTTTTTTTCTCCCAATATCACATCGAAAAAGTTCGTTCATTTCGATCACTTTCTACCGAGTTCGTAACTTGGTGGACGATCGGTGGACGAACGAGCATACTTGCAGCACTAAAAATCTTTAGTTCAAAAAAATGCCTAAGGATTGAGTGTTCAAGTTAAGTGATTGTTTAAAGGGCAAAAAATGGAAAAGGCCCCAAGGTTTACCTTGGAGCCTTTATTGGTTGCGGGGGCAGGATTTGAACCTACGGCCTTCGGGTTATGAGCCCGACGAGCTACCAGACTGCTCCACCCCGCGACAGTGACAAGTGAATGTCTGAGCAGTCAGTTGTAGTCACTTAACCACCCGGGGTCAATGAATCATTTGTGTATTTCCGAAATGGCTCCTCGTATCATTGCCTGGAATTTGCTCACTAAGGACGATTGTGCTCTAGTTAAGGGCATGAATTGGAAAAAACTTCTCAAAATCACAGCAATCAGTGTTTCATCAATCATCGTCGTGTTCGGTCTTCTTGGAGTCTGGCTTTTAACAAAGCTTCCAGGGCCTTCGCAGGTCAAACAAGTTTTGGATTCCTCAGCGAGTAAATTGGAAGAAAAAGCTCAGGCTGCGGAATTAAAACATCCAACGAAAATTGAAGAAACTTATGCGGCCGAAGATAAGCAGGCAGCCGAGGAATCCTCAGCGCCAACTGAAACAACCACTCATCATAAGACCAGCAAGATGGATATGTATGTCATCTTGAATGATTTGGCGAATCCAGAGGCTCCCGTGGTCTCCGCGTGCCGAGATCTGGCGCGTTCCGGAGAGAGCGGCTTTTTTCCAAAAAGAACCGATAGAACGGCTGTTAAATTCTTAGACTCTCTTGTTAAGCCACAAAAAGATCCCGTGCTAGAATCTGTCGCTCCTTTTTTACGTTATGTATTCCGCGCTCCGGGAGTGAAAGAAATGATTCAGCTTTCTCAGAATGCTCAAGGTGACGATAGCCTTTTTCAAAAGGCAGAGTTTTACAAAGAGGCCTACCGTGCGGCGAATTTCCTTCGCAATAATACTGCGGAAATGAATCAGGTGGTCCAAAAGTCTTATAACCTTCATATGCTTGCCAAAGCTGTGGCTTTGAAACCTCAGCTTGCGAATGACAATGCCGCTGTCACTTTCTGTGAGCAAATGGAAAAGAGCCTGACGGAAAATCAAAACCTCAATGTTGAAGAGCAAGTTCAAGAAATGGAAAAATTCCTGCAAGATGCAGGTATAGACGCAAAATCAATTGGTTTCGACCCGAAATACCGCGCTCATGTTCAGTCAGAGTTTTCAAAAAACTCACTGATGGTGACAGATAGTTGGCTGAAAGAACTGGTCAGTAAAGGTATGTTCTAAAAGGAGAACACTTTGAAACAAGTTTTGATCACGGGTGCCTCGACTGGAATTGGATTTGATCTAACCAGGACTCTTTGTGAAAAGGGTTACAAGGTTTGGGCGGGAGTGCGCAAGCCTGAGTCACTGGATCGTTTGACTCAGGATTTCTCGGACAAACTGACGGTTCTTAAACTCGACGTGACAAATAGCCACGACATCGAAAGAGCCTATAAAATAGTGCACAGTGAAATGAATCCCGATCAAGAATTGATTTTGGTGAATAACGCCGGCATCGCCAGTGGTGGCCCGATTGAGGGATTGAGTCTTGATGAGTGGCGAAAAGTTTTTGATGTGAATCTTTTCGGCATGGTCGAAATGACGCAAAAGTTTTTGCCCCTGATTCGTCAAACCAAAGGGCGCGTTATAAATATGGGCTCGATCAGTGGGCGAGTGGCTGCCCCTTTTCTTGGTCCCTATACGACTTCAAAGTTTGCGGTTAAAGCGTTTTCAGATAGCCTTCGTCGAGAGACAGCGGGCTTTGGCGTGCATGTGTCGTTGATTGAAGCGGGACCAATTCGTACGGAAATCTGGTCTAAATCAATTGACGTCTCTGACGAGATTGCAAAAAAACTCTCCCCAGAGGTGCGTGAAGCCTATGGGCCGATGATGGCAGCCCTTCGTGAAGGAGTTGTTGCGACAGCCCAGGAAGCCGTCCCTGTCCAAAATGTGACGATGGCGATTTTGCATGCGATTCAAAGTCGTCTGCCCAGAGTGAATTACTTAGTTGGTAAGAATATCAAACTCCAGGCGGGGCTGATGAGATTTATGTCCACCCGAATGATGGACAGGGTGATTAAGAAAAGTCTACGTTTCCAAAAAAGTTAGTTCTGGCCGCTGACAGGAGCACCCACAGGGCGAGTTGCAGGGGCAGCAGGTGCCGCCGGTTTCGCAGGGTCAGACCATTTGTCTCCCAAGAGACTGTCTTCCATAGTTTTACATTCTTTATAATCTTCCAGAATGGATTCAATGGAGCGGCGAGCAGGACGTTCAAGCGTCACAAATTCAGTGGTATCCAGATCCAATTTGCTCTTCATTTTTGCGACATTTTCACTTTGAATGCTATAAAGTGGAGCGAGACTGCTATCAATTTTCTCTAGTATTTTTCCGCAAGTTTTAAGAGTATCCACTCCAAATCCTTGGGTTTTGACTGTTGCGATCAGTTTCTTGCAGTATTCGCCAGTTTGAGTTGTGCAGGTGTATTTTGAACTTGTGGGATCTGAAGTCCCGCATCTAGTTTTGCTGATAGCCCGTCCTGATGAATCAAGATCGAAGTATTTTGCATAAGCACCATAAGAAGAGTTCTTAAGTTTGATGGAGACACTTTTGCCTGGCTCAGAGACGATTTTAATATTCTCGTCTTTTTTTGTCAGGGTGATAACGCCATCAGTGATGCTGGATTTGTAGCCATTTTTCACTAGTTGTTCGGCGGTGGCATTAAGATATGTTCCGATTTGATCAGCATGAGCTGAAGAATAAAAAGCGACAAGGAACGAAGCTAAGATGAATTTTGCAAAAGGTCTCATTTTAAAAACTCCCTGATTCCCTAAATTATTCGGGAAAACGAGAAGAATACTAAATTGAGACCTTAATGATTCAGGTTTCTAAAGGTTAACGTCGCGAACTTATGTTTTGGAAGAAACAGTTTTCGCTTCACCCTTTTCATTCAAAGTAACGACCTTGGTCTTGCTAACGCGAATCGTGGGGATGTCTGTTGCGCCCTCGGCCTTCATCTTTTCAATGTTGAAAGGAACGATCTGCTTACGAGCTTTTTTACCGGGATGAAGTTTCAAACCATGCGCGCAGTTTCTGGAACAAGTATCTTTTTTAAACTCAAGCTCGATGCAGTTCACGCAAACCATGCCTGGTTCATCGCAGCGCTTACATTCAATTTTAATTTCAGAAGGCTGACCACAGTGTGGGCACAAGCCGTATTTTTTTGAAGGAGCTAAATTTTGATCAACCGCCACACGGTGGTCAAAAACAAAGCATTCGCCTTCGTATTGATCGTTGGGATATTCGTTCAAATAATTCAAAATCCCGCCTTCAAGTTGGAAGACGTTGTTATAGCCCTTGTCTTGAAGTTCCAAGATGCCTTTTTCACAACGAATGCCGCCAGTACAGAAGATCAACATCTTCTTATCTTTAGCGATCCCTTGAGATTCGATGTACTGAGGGAAGTCTGTGAATTTTTCGATATTAGGATTCAACGCACCTTTGAAGGTTCCGATTTTGTATTCGTACCAGTTACGAGTGTCGATCATCACGTAATCAGATTCTTCCTTCATCACCTTGTTCCATTCAGATGGAGTCAAATGATGATTCACGCCTTCTGGCGGTTGCATTTCAGGAATACCTGTTGTCACGATTTCTTCGCGGATTTTAACTTTGAAGCGGCGGAAAGGTGCTTTGTCGGAATAAGAATCTTTATAGAATTGAGTCGGCTTATGGAAATATTCGCGAACGAATTGCTTCCAAGCTTCGAAAGATTCCTCAGTCACTGCTGACACCGTGGAGTTATAACCTTCAGTTCCTAAAATGATTAGACCTTTCACATTCAGCTCTTCAGCTTTTGTTTCCAGATCTAATTTAACTTGTTCAGGGTTTGCGATTTTTTGGAAGCTATAAAAAGTCGTAACATAATGCTTCTGAGCATTTTCGGTCGTCATAGAATCACCTTCAGTTGTCCAAACCAGGTTCCAAACCAGGCGGAGTTGTTAGTTCGAAGAGGGTTATAATGCCCTGGTGGTCCTCAGCGCAAGAGGGAAAAAGACAGCGGGCGTTAATTCCATCCCGGGAGGGGATTCCCTTGCCCCTCTGGTTATGATCGAATAAAACGGTTTTTTATAGTCAATTTAAAGGTTTAAGTATGTTAGCGACTCCTCAGATTCAAAAAGAAATTCAAAGACGCCGTACCTTTGCGATCATCTCGCATCCCGATGCTGGTAAAACCACGCTGACGGAAAAATTACTTTATCACGGGGGCGTGATCCACGAAACCGGTGAGGTGAAGGGGAAGTCAGGTTCAAAAGCCGTGACATCTGACTGGATGGAGTTGGAGAGACAAAAAGGGATTTCGATCACGTCTTCAGTGATGACCTTTGATTACAATGATCTTCGCGTGAACCTTCTGGATACACCGGGACATAAAGACTTCTCCGAAGATACTTATCGTGTCTTGATGGCGGTGGATTCGGCGGCGATGTTGATCGACGTTGCCAAGGGCGTGGAAGAACGTACGAAAAAACTTTACGAAGTCTGTCGTCTGCGCAAAATTCCTATTTTCACCTTCGTCAACAAACTTGACCGTGAAGGTAAAGATCCTCTGACGTTGATTGACGAAGTGGAAAAAACTTTGAATATGCAATGTTATCCGGTGACGTGGCCGTTGGGTATCGGTCAACGTTTCCGCGGTATTTACAATCGTCTGACTCAGGAAATCTGGATTTACGATCAACGCCGTGAGGAAGTGGAAGACTACCAAAAAATTCCGTTCGTAAAAGGCAAAGACGATCAAATTCTTTATAACTATCTGGATAAAGAATCCGCGGACCAGGTTTTGGAAGAGCTGGATTTGATCGAGGGCGCGCTTCCGCCATTTGACGTGAACGAATTTTTAACAGGTCAGATTTCTCCAGTGACCTTCGGTTCCGCAAAACAAAATTTCGGGGTGGATACATTCCTTCAGTTCTTTACAAAGTATGCGCCGGGTCCACAGCCGCGTGTGACAAAAGATGACCAGAAAATGGATCCATTGGATGCAAAATTCACCGGATTCGTATTTAAAATCCAAGCCAATATGGATCGTCGTCACCGTGATCGTATTGCCTTCATTCGTATTTGCTCTGGTAAATTCGAGCGTGGCATGAAAGTGCAACACAACCGTTTGGAGCGTGAGCTTCGTTTGTCATACTCGTCACAATTCGTGGCAGCTGATAAAGAAACTGTCGATGAGGCTTATGCCGGTGACATCGTGGGTGTGGGCGATACGGGGAATTTTGCGATCGGCGATTGCGTTTCTTCCTCTGGAAAAGTGCAGTTCGAAGATATTCCTAAATTTGCTCCGGAGTTGTTTGGCCGCCTGGCAGTGCGCGATGCTTTGAAACGTCAAAAACTTCAAGAAGCCTTAAAGCATTTATCGGAAGAAGGCGCGATTCAGCTTTTCATCGAACCACATGTTGGTCCCCAGGATCCTATCATCGGTGCGGTCGGTGAACTTCAATTCGAAGTCTTGCTGCACAGACTGCAAGATGAATACAATTTGGAAGTGAAGCTCAATCGTCTGCCCTACAGTGTGTGCCGTTGGCCACGTACCGCAGACGGTAAAGCTGTTTCCAGCCTTAAAGGCGGAGCTAACATGGCGGAAGACCTTATCGGCAATCCGGTGGTGTTGGTAAACCAAGAGTGGGATTTGAACTGGTTGAAACGTGAAAATCCAGATGTGGAATTCCAAACAAGTATTTCGAGAGCGCGCTAATGTTACCTTTAAAAATTGATAACCTTAAAAAGAAATATCCAGGCGGCCAAGAGGCCGTCAAGGGTGTGAGTTTTGACGTCAAACCGGGCGAGATCTTTGGTCTGTTGGGACCAAATGGTGCTGGTAAAACCACGATCATCTCGACGATCACAACTTTAGAAACGGCCTCCAGTGGCTCTGTTGAAGTTTTTGGGCAAGACGTGATGGCAAATCCGCGCTTTACCAAACAACAGCTGGGTGTGGTTCATCAAGAAGTCATCACTTCTGGTTTTTTCAGCGTCGATGAAATTTTGAATTTCCAATCGGGCTATTATGGTATTCGCCAGAATAAAGACCGTATTGATTTTCTGTTACATAAGCTTTCCCTGTATGAACATCGCCACAAGAAAGTGAAACAGCTCTCCGGTGGTATGAAACGTCGTCTGATGATCGCTAAAGCCCTGGTGCACACACCTCGCTTGCTTTTGCTAGATGAGCCGACGGCAGGTGTGGATATTGGTTTGCGTGAAACTCTGTGGGACTTCGTGCAAGAGCTTCGTAAAGAAGGCATGTCGATTTTGCTGACGACCCATTATCTGGAAGAAGCAGAACAGCTTTGCGATCGCATCGGGATTATCAATCTTGGCAATCTGGAAGCCTTAGGTGAAACCAAAGAGTTGGTTCGCAAGTACACGCAAAAGAAAATCCGCCTGACCTTGTCAGAGCCTTTTGCGTTTGATTCCAGTTATCTGTTTTTCCAGGAAGGCCTGGAGTTTCAATTTATCGTTCCTCCGGGCAAGCTCATGGGCGAGTTCTTAGCAGAAACGCGCGTCCCGGTGAGTTTAATTAAGGACGTGAAAATTGAAGAAGGAAATCTGGAAGAAGCCTTTATGAAGGTGGTGAGCAAATGATGACACCGTTTTTCGCTCTGTTTCGTCGTGAAATTGCGCGTTTTTTGAAAGTGATCGTGCAAACGATCGTGACGCCATTTGTTTCGTCATTTTTGTATCTTTTGATCTTTGGTGTGTCATTGGGATCAACCATGCCGACTCATCAAGGGGTGGCGTACCTTTCATTTTTGATTCCGGGTTTGATGATGATGGGTCTTATGAATAATGCTTTTCAAAACTCGTCGTCTTCCATTGTCTCTTCAAAGTTTTCTGGAGATTTGGAAGATCTGCGAGTGGCACCTATCAGCAACCAGGAAATCATCTGGGCGATGAGTCTGGCGGCCTTGGTGCGTGGCTTTATCGTGGCTTTGATCACATTCATCGTGGGTTCTGTTTTCTGTTGGTATCAACAGGGCGAGATCATGTCGATTGTGCATCCCTTTTATACGTTGTTCTTTATCGTCATTGCGGGACTGATCTTTTCTTTGTTGGGGATTTCGGTGGCCTTTTGGGCGACGACGTTTGACCAATTGTCAGCGTTTTCGGCTTTCATTTTGCTGCCGCTGACTTATTTGGGTGGGGTGTTTTTGTCGATCGATCATCTTCATCCGTTCTGGCAGATGTTATCTAAATTGAATCCTCTTCTTTATTTGATCAATGGTCTGCGCTATGGCGTGATTGGGGTCAGTGACGTGGGGATGGAAGTGGCCATCCCGGTTTCATTGCTGGGCTTTATGGTATTCTATGGACTTGCAAATCTGAGCTTAAAACGCGGTTCATTCCAGCGCTGGTAACCTGATTTCGACAAGTTGACGCCCATAGTTAACGCGAGTTCTTTGTGATTCGCGAGCGATGGGTTAATTAATTCGCTCACTCGGAGACATAACGATGTTTGAAAACTTATCTGATAAAATTATGGCGTCCCTTAAAAAGGTTCGTGGTCAAAATAAGATCACGGAAGCCAACATTGAGGACGTTATCAAAGAAATTCGCTTAAGCTTCCTGGAAGCAGACGTGAATTTTAAAGTCGTAAAAAACTTTGTGGATCGCGTGAAAGCCAAAGCCCTGGGCGCGGAAGTTCTTCAGAACGTCAATCCAGGTCAGCAATTCGTAAAAATCGTGCACGATGAATTGGTGCAGACATTGGGTGGCGGTGCCGTTGATATCAACGTGCGTGAAAACCCCAGCGTGATTTTCATGGTCGGTTTGCAAGGTGCTGGTAAAACCACGTCCTCTGCAAAACTGGCTCTGTATATCCGTCAGAAATTGGGCAAAAAACCTGGTTTGATTCCTGCCGACATTTATCGTCCGGCGGCGATTGATCAGCTTCAAACATTAGGAAAACAAAACAACATTCCAACATTTCCAACTCCTCAAGGAATGAAGCCAGAAGAGATTCTGGAAAAATCCAAGCAGTGGGCTCGCGACAATATGATCGATGTGGTTATCGTCGATACCGCGGGTCGTTTGCAGGTTGATGATGAGTTGATGAATGAGTTGGGCCGTTTGAAAGACATCTGGGCTCCACAAGAAATCTTGTTGGTCGCGGATGCGATGCTGGGTCAGCAGTCTGTGAATGTCGCAGAGGGCTTCCACAAGCGTTTAAACCTGACGGGCCTGGTATTAACTAAGGTCGACGGTGACGCCCGTGGTGGTGCCGCTTTGTCCATTCGTGAAGTCACGGGCATTCCTATTAAATTTCTAGGTGTCGGCGAGAAGGTGAATGCTCTTGAAGTATTCCATCCAGATCGTTTGGCAGGACGTATCCTGGATATGGGTGACGTTCTTTCTTTGGTGGAAAAAGCCGCTGAAGTGATGGATGAAAAGGCCGCTCGCGAGTCGGCTAAAAAGATGATGAAGAATGAATTTACTCTGGATGATTTCCTGGGGCAGATTCAGCAGCTTAAAAAGATGGGTGGTTTTGAGACTATCTTGAAATTTTTACCTGGCATGGGTGAGATCTCAAAACAGCTTAAAAATATGACCCCTCCTGATAATGAGATTAAAAAAATCGAGGCGATCATTCGTTCGATGACGATCCAAGAACGTAATAATCATAAGATTCTTAACGCATCGCGCCGCACGCGTATTGCGAACGGTTCGGGGACTCAAGTTTCCGATGTAAACAAGCTGATTAAGCAGTTTGAGGACGCTAAGAAGATGATGAGCGGGATGATGAAAATGGGCATGGGTCGTGGTGGGATGAAGTTCCCATTTTAAGGCTTGATATTTTATTTTAAACACAGTACACACTTGAGCTTACTGTTTCGAACAAGAGGTTTAGAAAAATGGCAGTTGTAATTCGTTTGGCTCGTATGGGCGCTAAGCATGATCCTAAATACCGCATCACTGTTGCGGATTCTCGTCGCTATGTTACTGGTAAATTCCTTGAAATCCTTGGTGTTTACAATCCAACTCCACGCGGTAACGACAAAAAAGTCGAGCTAGATCTAGCAAAAGTAGATGCTTGGATCAAAAAAGGTGCACAACCTACTGACCGTGTGAAACACGTTATTAAGTTGGCCCAAGGTAAATAAATAGTTGGCATCTGAGTGATATGCGATAAAATATCACTTAGATAACTGCTGTTGGGGGTAATAATGGATAGCTTGAAAGACCTCGTTGAATTCATGGCGAAGTCCCTTGTTGATAAGCCTGAGAATGTTGAAGTGGATGAAATTCCAGGTCAGCAAACGACTCTACTTGCGCTTAAAGTAGATAAAGAAGATCTTGGTAAGGTTATCGGCAAGCAAGGTAAAACAGCGGCAGCGATGAGAACAATCATTCGCGCAGCTGGTACTAAACTGAATAAACGCTATCACTTGGATATCGTTGAATAGTATTCAGAAATATTAAATTTTAGATTCTTAGGGAAGGGGTTGTGTTACACAACCCCTTTCTGTTTCTTGAGGTACTTATGAAATTGGTTGGAAAAGTCAGAGAAGCCCACGGTTTAAAGGGCGATCTTTACGTACTTATTTTCTCGGGCGAGATTGCTTGGGCAAAACGCATGAAGAAATTTGTTCTTCAAGGTAAAGATGGTTCTACAAGTGAATACACTGTTGAACGCACCAAACCTTTTAAAAAAGGTTTGATCGTGAAGGCTGCGGAGATCGCGGATCGCACGGCGGCGGAAGGTGTTGAGCACATGGAATTCTTGATTGAAGAAGACCTGATGGTTTCTAAACCAGGCGAGACAATTTATCTTGCTGAAATCAAAAATTTTAAATTGAAAGATACTGAGCAAAACATCCTGGGTGAAATCGTGGATTTCTCCAGCAATGGCGTTCAAGATCTTTTGGTTGTGGAAGCGAACGGCAAAAAAGTTGAAGTTCCTTTCGTCGATGCTTTCATCAAAAAAATTGATTTCAAACACCAAGCTGTGGTGATGGACCTACCAGAAGGCTTGTTCGACCTCGAGAACGCGTAAATGCTCAAAGTCGATGTGATCACTCTTTTCCCAGAGATGATTGAGAGCGCCGTCTCTTACGGCGTTCTGGGGCAGGCTCTGAAGAGTGATCGTCTGGCGGTCGCAGCTCACACACCTCGGGAGTTCGCGGCGGATCGTCACAAAACTGTAGATGATCGTCCTTTCGGTGGCGGCGACGGCATGATTATGCTGGCCGAGACTCTGGAAAAAACAATTCAAAAAGTGAAACATAAAAATTCAAAGGTGATCTATATGTCTCCACAAGGAGAGGTACTCACCGATGAAAAAGCCCGCGCACTTGCGAATGAAGAACATCTGGTTCTGATTTGCGGTCGCTATGGCGGGATTGATCAACGCATTATTAATTCTTACGTCGACGAGGAAATCTCTATCGGAGATTACGTTTTGTCAGGCGGGGAGTTGGGGGCCTTGGTTGTGGTCGACGCCTTGTCGCGCTTTATTCCCGGAGTGTTGGGACATAATGAGAGCGCGGATAAAGACAGCTTTTCTTCGGGGTTGCTGGAGCATCCGAATTTTACGCGTCCGCGCGAGTTTCAAGGTGGGGCGGTTCCGGAAGTTCTCTTAAGTGGGAATCATAAATTGATCGGGGAGTGGAAGGACAAAGTTTCGGCTTTGGTCACTTTGGTAAAGCGCCCGGATTTGTTTCAGGCTTACCTTGAAAAAGAGAACGAGCAGTATCGCTCCCTTAAGAAAAAGAAAAAAGAAGCTCCGTTAAAAGAGCTAAAAAAATTTTGGATGAATTTATCTGAGCAGGAGCGTCAGTCGTTGGGGCTTGCTGAACTCAGTGAGGAAGATTTCAATGGCTGATCATTCAACCTATGTTCCACGTCTGGCAATTGGCCTGGTTCATTACCCGGTCCGTGACCGTCAGAATAAAACTGTCGCGACCAACATCACAAATTTCGATATTCACGACATTGCGAGAGCGGCTCAAACTTTCGGGGTGGAAAAATATTACATCATCCATCCCATGCAAGAGCAGTTAATGTTCGTGGACCGCGTTCTGGATCACTGGAGAACCGGGCAGGGGTCCAAGTACAACCCGATGAGAAAAACGGCTCTGGGGACGGTTAAAGCGATTGAGAGCGTGGAAAAGGCCTTGGAGGATTGGAATACTCCTGGAACCTTGTTAATTTCGACTTCGGCGCGGGATGAGGGCTTGAAAAAATACTCGTTTGGCGAGCTGCGTCATGAAATGCACGTAGAAAAAAAGCCCGTCTTTATGTTATTTGGTACTGGCAACGGCATGACTACAGAGCTTCTAAGATCCTGCTCCGGCGTTTTAGAAAGCATCCGAGGGGCACCTCCCCAGGACTATCGCCATCTCTCCGTGAGATCGGCAGTAAGTATCTGTCTTGACCGCGTAATGGGTCCATGGTAGACCCTTGTTTTACTTTTTGAATATTTGAATGGGCATAAGGGACTAAGCAATGGCTAAAGCTGTAAAAAAGACTGTAAAAGCAAAATCTGAAGTTAAAGAAACTAACCTAGTTCGTCGCGTGAGCATCAAGGCTGCTAACAAAAGCATCCAAGCTTTCAACTCTGGTGACACTGTTAACGTATACGTAAAAGTAAAAGAAGGCGAAAAAGAGCGCGTTCAGCTTTACAAAGGTATCGTAACTAAAATCCAAGGTGCAGGCGCTGCGAAATCTTTCACAGTTCGTAAAATCTCTGCTGGCGTTGGCGTTGAAAGAACTTTCCCGTTCAACTCTCCAGCTTTGGATAAAGTTGAATTGGTTAACGTAGGTAAAGTACGTCGTTCTAAACTTTACTTCCTACGCAAACTTTCTGGTAAAGCTGCGAAAATCGAATCTGAATTGGTTGCTAACACAGCTGAATAGTTTTCGATTTAAATTTCTCAATGAAATTTCCAAAAGACCTGATTCGAAAGAGTCAGGTCTTTTTTTTTATTTTGAGCTGGGATTTTTATCTCTGGCGCATCCTGTTTTGAAGTGACCGAAGAAATGTCCTCTGTCTAAAATCACCGGGCTTTAACAATTAAGCATCAAGCAACGGGATACGACAGCCATGGCAAAGACGAAACCTGCAAAATCTAAGAAGACATTGAAAGCTGCGAAGGCGAAACGTCCAGCGATCAAATACGCGGCGGCGGAGAAGTCTGCAAAGTCCGTGACTGTTGTTAAAGCTAAAAAAACCACCAAGCCTAAAAAGAATCTCGATCTGCCGAAAGTGGAGTGGAGAGATTTTTCTCCTACACCGGTGATCGGAGTGGATGAAGTGGGGCGTGGTTGTCTGGCGGGGCCGGTGTATGCGGCGGCGGTGATTTTTGAATCAGAAGATCTGCAGGATCTGGTGACTGATTCAAAGCTTTTGTCCGAAGAGCGTCGCGAAGAGTTGGCTCTGCTCATTAAAGAAAAGCATAAGGTCGGTATCGGTTCTGCAAGTGTGGAAGAAATCGATGAACTGAATATCTTGCAGGCATCATTGCTTGCGATGAAACGCGCAATCGAAGCGCTGGGTGTGAAGTCAGGCCATGTCCTGGTGGATGGAAATCAAAAGATTCCGAACCTTGCAGGCTTTCAGCAAACCACAGTGATTAAAGGCGACTGGCGTGTGGCTCCAATTTCTGCGGCATCGATTGTTGCGAAGGTGACTCGTGACAACTTGATGAAAGAGTTGGGAGTGAAATTTCCAGTTTATGGATTCGAAGGACACAAAGGCTACTCGACGCCAGTTCATAAAAAATCCATCGTCGAACACGGACCGTGTGACCATCACCGCAAGTCCTTCGCCGGTGTTAAAGAATACGTCCGTTAAAAAATCGTACTGGGCCCACGAACGCGGGCTTCAGTCTGAAGAATTTGTTTCTAAATATTATATCCATCGAAATTATCAATTATTGAAACAGAGAGTGAAAACTCCGTATGCGGAAATCGATTTGCTGTTTCGAGCTCCTGACCGAATGAATCTTCTGATGGTCGAAGTGAAAACAGCGAATCAAGCCACGTTCTACAATGCGCGAATCTCTCCTCGACAAAAATATCGTCTGATGGGGGCGGCAGCTTTTTTAGCGGCGAGATTTAATTGTCTGGTTGAGGTGCATTGGGCCTTCGTCACCCGATTCGGAGAAATCACGATCATCGACGATGTAACATAAATTTTTTTAGAAACCGAATTGGTCCAAGGCTTCTGGTGGCATTGGTGGTTTTGGTGTGCCGTCGAAGTTGAATTCGGCGCTGAGGCGCAAGTTGGTGTCACCACCTGTAACCTGGTCTTGAATCAAAGTGATCATCCAACAATCGCCGGGTGGTTTGAATTGCGCGATGTAGGCCCATGATTTTGGGTTTTCGGTGCTGCCACGGGCATTGGCATCGTAAACCAAGCGACCCATCAAATTCACATAGCGAGAAATGAAACCTGCCGAGAAGGCCCAGTCCTCCGTACGAGTGGCTGGATCGACCGCTTTACCCGGAGAGATTTTATATTGCTTGGTCAGCGCCACTTGCGCGAACTGACCCATGTCGTTCAAGACACGTACACGTGAAGAAGCGTTGGTGACACCGTGATACGGGTAGTAGTTGAAGATCGAATAGGTCTGGAAGCGCGCCAAACGCACATCGAGGGTCGCGCTTAAATCTGACCAGGGTTCACCCTGGGCTTTATTGTTTTGAGTTCCGTCATAGGACTGCGCGAGTTTTAAATAACCGATTTGTTGATACTCGGGACGATCGCTGATCCAAGTTTTACGAATCACCTTATTGGTCAGCGCGAATGTCACCAGATTTCGGTCGTAAACACGATCGGTATAGTCGAATTGCAAACCATAATCAGAGGCCAAATCCAGATCCGAGATCGAGTCCGTGGAGGTGTAGGGAGCATCATTCACCTGGCCTTGGCCATAGAAGGGATGGGCACCCTGATCAATCCACGGGATGTTGGTGTAAGAGATCTCGGGAATGATTTCATGCTTCAAGCGCGTGGCTTTGGAATCAACCTGGTCACCGTAAATACGACTGAAATCCATGCGCCCTGTGAGCTCTGTACGAGCATAACGGCGGACATAGTTTTTCTCGTCACCGACTTCAAAGTTATAGTGAGTTTCGCGGTAGCTGACGCGTGGGAGAACGTCGACACCATCTGAAACTTTAATCGGATAAGAAAGTGTCGGTAAGAAATCTAAACGCTGGCCGGTGCGAATAAGATCCGTCGTCGGGTCAAAAGTGCCATCGTAACTTTTTTGGCAACCCGGAGTGTCGGACCATTTTGGATCACCACAAGTACTTTTAACG
>JBCNNR010000033.1:0-44157 GCA_039594295.1 Bdellovibrio sp. | reverse complement strand
GTCTAAACCAAATCTTAAGACCGTGGGACCAAATACCGAGATCAACGGAGTTTCGCAAGCCGCTGCCATATGAGACGCGGCACTGTCGTTTCCAACCAATAACCGCGCACGCGCAATAATCTGTGTTGATTCAAGAATTGAAGTTTTACCAGCGATGCAAATCGCACCGGAAACAGCCTTGGCCACTTCCTCGGCCAGAGCTTCTTCGCCGGGCCCGCCCATCACATAAACTTGATAGCCTTGCGCTTGCAGAGACCTGCCGGTTTCAATAAAGCCTTCCTTGGTCCAACGCTTGGTGGCCCATACGGAACCAGGGAACATTAAAACAGCACGATCGTCGTTAACGCCTTTAAGGTCATAACGCTTTTCCAAATCCAGATAAGCTTCCGCGCGTTTCAAAATATCCGCACGAACACTCATTGAGGCCCATTCAGGGGGAGCGGAAAGCTTTCCGTTATAGTCGGTGGTATAAGGTTTTTCAGATTCAGCATAAGAAGCCAACAATTCTGCAAGCTTTGCATCCACAGTTTGTAGCAGACTCATCTGGCGCAAAGGATCCGGCAATGCCATGGGCTTCACCACTGTTTGCGAGAATGCCAAAAAGCTCCAGAATTTTTTAAATCCAATTTTATGCTGAGCCTTGATTTTACGACAAAAGAAAATAGTGCGCATGGACTCATGGGGCGACAACAGATAGTTCACCTGGTGCTTGGCAATTGCAGCAAGGGCCTGATTATACGAATCAGCATCACCTTTTTTGATTTCAAAAACGAAATCGACCAAATTTGTTTTTAGGAAAAAATCGCCGAAACCTTTACGGCAGACAAGACCGAGTTTTTGTTCAGGCCAAATCAATCGGCAGCGTTTCAGCAGTGGAATTGCCAAGAGCAAGTCCCCCAGAAAGGCTGTTTGTACGACAAGATTCAACGGCATGAACGATCTCCTGCAAAGAGACCTGATCGTAGCACATTATGTTTTTTTCACAAGCTCTCTTCCAGCAAGGACTGCACGGGCTCTGAGTCAGAATCGACACTCCCCGGTCATACAAATCAATCTCATGAGCACATGTCGGACCAAACCAGGCAACAACCTGCTTGCCCTGTGAAATGGCCATATGCATGCCCAAGCTGTCTCCGGTAATCACCACATCACAAGCAGCAACACTGATAAGACCATCACGCAGACCGCTTTCCGTCGCCGTGGAAATGACTTTGAGTCCTTGCGCTATTTGCGCATTTCGCTCTGTGTCCTCGGGCCCACCCAGCAAAACAATCTGAGCTTCTGGATAACGACTTTGCAAAGAAGTGATCATCAAACGATGAAACTCCACCGTCAGTTTTTTTGCCGCAATCACGTGACTGCAACCCGTGTTAAAACCCAAGACCCATTTTTTGCCAGGGACCAAAAAACTTTGCCGACGCTCTTGCATGAGTTCGTTTTCTAACGCAGTTAATGGCAACCAATAGGCATCACGCTGAAACGGACCCAGCTCCAAAGCTTCCACCATCAGCTGTGTTTCAGGCTTTTTGTTTTCAAAGAATTTCTTATTATTATCAAGCCCCAGTTCCCACAATTCTGTCGCGGCAGGTGTGGCTGGCAAAATCGCGCCGGTGCGCGGATTCACAGTAAAACCAAAAACCTGATCGACCTGCGTGTGCCGAAGCACACCGCTGGCCTTCAAAGACTTATCAATCACCAAGGCCACATCAAATTCCAACGCCCCTAACTGCAACAAGTCAGCTTCTTTAGTCGTCAATACACGATCGATGGCAGGATGGTTTTGCAAAAGGACATGTGCGGGGGTATCGGTCACCCAAGTGATCATGGAAGAAGGATATTTGCGCTTAATTGCCTTCAACAGACTGGTGCTACGGACCACAGCCCCGAGGGCGCCCAAATGAACCAGAAGAATGGAGATTTGAGGGGCGTCAAATGCGGCGCAATTCGAGTCACAGGAATGACTTTTCGAACAAGGTTTATATCCGGAGAAGTGCCGACAATTCATTTGCGCCATGACATCATTGTAGAGCATTGGCCGTTTGACACTCAGCCTGACGGGGTCTGGCCTGTTATTTTCAGGACCAAGGGCGCGGCAAAAAATGATCCCCTTTTTCCGATAAGTCAGGGAATGAAGATCGAACGCGAAATCATCCAGCTTAAACCCTTTAAAACCCAGAAACACGCTGGAGGAGGGACCGTATTTCTGTCCTCCGGTTTAGGCAGTTTCGAACTGAACGCTTTGCAGTTTTCATATTTGGAAGTTTTGAAAACCGGCACCTCAATTGAAGGCCTCGTGCAGTTTTTCTTAGGACAAGGATGGCTGGTGAGCTTTCGCGAGCTCTTTAGCTTGATTCAGTTTTTGGTTCACGAGCGTCTGCTTTCAAACCAAAACATCGTCGACTATTTTAAAAAAGTAAACTCCGACGATTCGCCACTGGTTTTTAGTTCGATTGATGTGATGAGTGGACGCCAAGTGAAACCGGATCCTTCAACTCTGCCCTTCTTTCGTTCACTGGAACCCAATTTGGCCAACTATCTTCTGCAAAAATCAGAAGTGTTCACAGTGCCACAAAATATTCGCATCACGCATTCGGGACAAAACTCCCGCGATCTTTTTGTTTTACTTAAAGGTCAGGCCTCTATTTATAAAGTCATTTCTGAAACGCGCCGGCAGTTGGTCGCCACACTGGGTGCGGGAGCTCTTTTTGGAGAGCGTGGATTTCTTTTGAATCAACCACGAAATGCAGATGTCATCACCAATTCCGCGTCTGAGGTTTTGCGTGTGCAGCACTTGCCAGAATACGATAATTTGATTAAGTCCGACAAAGCCCAGGCATTGCAGCATCGATTCTGGGTGATGCAGGCGCTGCTGTCGTCACCTTTCTTTAAGGATCTTCCGACAGACAGCCTGGATGCTTTGATTTTCACCGGTCGCTTGGTGCAAGCTCCGGCCAATCAAGTGCTTTTCCGTGAGGGCCAAGCGGGTAATACTTGTTACATCGTCATTCAAGGTTCCGTGGTCATCAGTCAAAAAGGTCAAAACATCAATGTTCTAAACCAAGGCACCTGCTTTGGTGAAATCTCATTACTTGTCTCGGGCGGAGTCAGAACTGCGACCGTGACCACGCAAAGAGACACGGTGCTTTTGGAAATTGAACAAAATGCCTTCTATAAAACTTTGGCACAAAATCTGGTGCTCGCCAAAGTCATCGAAACCCTGGCAGCACAACGAATTGCTCGCGACCAACAGGCCAAATAGTCTTTAAGTTTGCACTCCTGCAAAAGCTTTTAAGTTCTCGCCCGTCAGACGATACACCGTCCACTCGTCCATGGGATGAGCGCCGATGGATTTATAAAAATCAATCGCAGGCTTATTCCAATCCAGAACAGACCATTCAACCCGGCCACAACCTTCAGCGACGGCTTGCGCAGCCAGGGCTTGCAAAAGACGTTTACCCACACCCTGCCCGCGAGTTTCTGGCAGCACAAAAAGATCTTCCAGATAAATCCCTTTTCGCCCGAGAAAGGTGCTGAAGTTATAGAAATAAAGAGCAAACCCCACAGGTTTTCCATTGAGATCCGCAATTAAAACTTGCACGGGGGATTTGTCGCCGAAGATCTGCTCTTCCAATAATTTTTCAGTGGCGATAACTTCGTGAGACAGCTTTTCGTATTCCGCCAGAAGTTTGATGAAATTCAAAATGACAGGAACATCGTTTTTTTGGGCTTTGCGAATATTTAGTTTCATAAAAAATCAAAAAGGCTCCCGGGGAGCCTTACCTTAAGTTGGGAAAACCTCTAGGGAGTTTTTCCTGGTTTAATCGAAACGACTTCTGAAACCAGTGTTCCGATTTTGATTTTAGCTTCGATGCGCAGGATGTATTTATGTTCATCATCCGAGAGCCAGATCAGATTCTCCCCGATCGGTTTGAACTTTCCCTTCAGCGTGATGTTTGGTTGCATCACAATCGCTTTCATGGGACCCAGCTCCGTATCCAAAACTTCTTTACGAATCGCTTTACCAGAGAAAACCAGGTTTTCTTTATCATTGGAAACGCGGAAGGCATACTCTTTACCGATTTCCCATTGGAACATACGCATATAATAGATCGCGCTGTAAACATTCTGTGCGTACTCTTCAAGCTCCCACTGTTCTCTTTTTTCTTCCTCGCCGTCTTGTTTGGTGACTTTCTTTTCCCAGTAAGTCGCCATCTTTTTGACGTTATCAAAAAGCATTTTAGCTTCGCGCAACTGGCCCGATTCTTTCACATGAAGCTCAAAAACCGTCGGTGTCACAGTTTCGTAATCCATGAAAATATCAACATTGTCTTCAACCGTGTAAACCGAAGCGAACAATGAAACTGTCTTAATGGCGATATTGTGTTTATAGGACGGGCGTCCATTTACCGATGCCATCGGCAAAGTTCTGAAACGCAACTCCCCGGCTGACATTTTGAAATAAGACACGTGATGAACGACTTCTTCCCCGACGCGGAAAGGATCCACCAACGGACGACGTCCATTAAATCCCGCATCATCTTCCAGTTCCGGCTGACGACGAGTCGGCTCCGCTGGAGCGGCGGCCACTTTGCCACCTTTTTTAGACTTTGGCGGTGCCTTCTTCGTTTCTTTGATCAAAGGTGGAGGTGTGGTGGCCTTCGTTGCCTTAGCATCTTTAGATGACTTCGCAGAAGTTGCGGTTTCAGCTTTCGCAGTTTCAGCAGACTTTCCTGCAGCAGGCGCCACCCCTTCAACCGGAGCAGATGGTTCTTCAATTTTGACAGCTTTTTCGAATTCGTCGATCTTTTTTAATTGATCTTGTTTTTCGTACTTCAAAAATGAAGTCGAACACGCAGTCAAAACAGAAATAACAGCGATGCCTGCAAGTAACGAAAACTTATTCACTAAAAGTCCTTCCATCGTCTGTGAACCCACATCCACTGTTCAGGATGTTTGCGCACGATCTCTTCCAGTTTGTCGGTAAAAGACTGTGTCAGATTCACAATGCTCTGGTCCTTATCTTCAACGATTGAGGGGCTCAAGTCCATAGCTGGCTCGATAACGACATGAACTTTCCCGTCATTTCCCTCATAGGTGTAAATGGGCAGAACCGGCGCTTTGGTTTTCTGCGCAAATAAAGCCAGACCATAGGCCGTACCCGTGCGCTTACCAAAGAAGGTCGTCGCAACACCAAAGGGTTTTCCCATATATTGATCCAAAACGAACACCAACCCGGAATTGCGTTTCAACGCCTTTAAAATATCAAAGGCATTGGTCGGTCCGTGGGCATCGATGTACTTAACTCCACCCGCCCCGCGAATCGAAAACCACAGATCATTGAACCACTGAGTTTTAAAACGCTTGGTGATAATGCTGATATCCTGACCGATCACCGACAAAGCATTGGCTGCCAAGTCCCCGTTCCCCAGATGCAAAGTCAAATAAAAGAAACCCTTCCCCTGAGCGATGGCCTTGTCATAGTTTTCCAAACCTTCGAAAACCACGTTTTTATCGACCCACTCCCGGGACATATTGGGAATGAAAAAGAATTCGCCAAAGTTATAACCCAATTGATAAACCGACTCGCGTCCGATGCGTTTACGCTGTTGATCGGTCCACTCTGGATAGGCGATTTTCAAGTTGTTGAGGACGATTTTTTTACGGAAGCCAAAAACATCCCACCACAGAAAGCCAATCCAAGAACCCGAAAGTCTTTGGATTTGGCGAGGCAAAATACTGCTAAAGAAGATTCCGATTTTAGCTAAAAAGCTGACCAATAATCTCATGAACACGTCCTTTGTTCCCGTACTCTTCAACCTGAAGATTGGTGCTCCAAAGCTTGGAAGGTTCTGGTAACAGGCGGCGCAACTTCACCGCATCCTTGGAAGTTGTCACCAAATAATCACATCCCGATCTTTCAAATTCGGCGGCGATTTTTTGTGCGTCCTCTGCTGAATATTGATGGTGGTCACGATAGTGCAAACTTTTCTTTGAGATCTCGCCATAAGCGCGCATCATCTTTTCAAACACATCCGGTCTGGCAATGGCGGAAACCAGGAAGAGTTTTTTACCACGCAAGGTCTCAGTTGGAACCGTCGTTTCACCATTATTGATGTCGACTATGTCGTAGCCGAAATACAACACTTCTTTTCCCGGAGGCAGGTGGTTTTGCACTTGCTTCAAACTTTGCTCATCAGCCAAGTTGCATTTGGTAAATATAATCAAATCCGCGCGTTGCAGACCTTCCCACGATTCACGACCACGGCCTTCAGGAACCACTTGATAGTTCGCCCAAGGTTCCGTCGCATCCAGAATCACGATATTTAAATCGCGGTGAAGTTTGCGATGCTGAAAACCATCATCCACCACAATCACATCAAAAGGACCATGACCGTGACCCCGAGTTGCATACTCGGCCGTGCGCCACTTGCTGTCGCCAACAAATACCGTCACTTCAGGATTCGCCTGCGCCAATAACACAGGTTCGTCGCCGTAATAACGAGCGGCATGGGGATGAGTCACATCCACCCGCACCGACGCTGAAGCATCCGCACGATAAGAACGACTGACCACTGCCACTTTTTTTCCATCACGAACCAAAGCTTTCAAACAGAAGTCCGTGATCGGAGTTTTCCCCGTCCCGCCAACTGTCAGATTGCCGATGCTGATAACTTTGACCGGAGCTTTATAAGAACCAATCACTCCACGATCGTACATTGAGTTTTTGAAACTCACGACACGTTCGTAAAGATAAGAAAGCGGTTTCAAATAAGGCTTCATACGGTCAGATACTCATCCAATGCTTTAACCACACGGCTGGTGGCACCTTTATCACCTAAATGCTGGCGCAACGAAGCCAGATCTTTTTTTACAGAGGCTTTGTAAGCGGCGTCGGTAATATAACGATCCAACAAGGCCGCCATGTTTTCCGCCGTCACATCCCCTTGGAATCTTTCAGGGACGGCTTCTTTACCAAGAATCAAATTCACCAAACCATAGTATTTGGTTCCACGAACCAACAAGCGCGCAAAGACGCCGGTCAACCACTTCATTTTATACATGATGACCATGGGCTTTTGCAAAAGACCAACCTGCAAGGTCGCCGTGCCAGAGGCGACCAGCATCAAATCCACCAAATGGATCATGCGGAACGGCTCGTCCTTAAGCAGGATGTAAGGCAGGCGGAAGTCTTCCAAGTACTCTTGCATTTTCTCTTTCGAGAAAGTCGGAGCTGTCAAAATAACGATTTTCAGATTCGCATGCTTTTTCGATAAAATACGAGCCGCATCCAATTGAATTTGGAAATGTTGTTTTAGTTCCAAACGCCGGCTTCCCGGCATCAGGCCCAAAACGATTTCATCATCACGAATACCGACTTGATTGCGATGGGTCTTCAGATAAGTGGAATCATCAATCAAGCGATCATCCAATTCATCCAAAAGAGGATGACCGACGAACTCCACCGGCACCCCATGCTCCTCGTAAAAAGGAACTTCGAATGGAAAAAGCACGAAAACTTTTTTGCAATATTTTTTAATCGTGTGCACACGACCTTTGCGCCATGCCCACACTTGCGGAGAAATATAATAAACAACTGGAATACCCAAAGCGTGCAATTTTTTTGCAAGCATCAGATTGAACTCGG
Organism: Bdellovibrio sp.; assembly: GCA_039594295.1. Taxonomy (GTDB): domain Bacteria; phylum Bdellovibrionota; class Bdellovibrionia; order Bdellovibrionales; family Bdellovibrionaceae; genus Bdellovibrio. Next base: position 36,512 of record JBCNNR010000033.1, on the reverse strand, counting down.
GATAGTCCATAACCACGGCCACTTTAGGGCGACGCTTTTCAGCTTCGCGAACCAAACTGTCAAAAACAGCTTTCAGAGGTTTGTAAGCTGCGATAATTTCCGCAGCTCCCACCACAGCCATTTCTTCGGATTTACCGAGGCGTTCAAAGCCGAGGTTCTCCATGTCCTGACTGCCGACACCGAAAGCATGGATCTTACGACCTTGCTTTTTCCAGGTCTCAAGAATTCTTTGAGCATAAGTGACACTGGAGGCCTCGGCGGCCACGAACAATACTTGATCCATCTATTTACCAATCATCTTTTGAATGTCTTCAATCGCGCGCAAAGCTTTCAAACCATCAAGACCTGTGACCACAGGAGCTTTATCGTTCAAAACTGCATCGATGAAAGCGTCGGTTTCTTTTTGAAGAGCATCGGCTTTTTCAACTGTCCACTTGGTGACTTTCGTCAACTCATCTCCGCCCGGGCCCTTTTCAACTTTTTCAAGTTCATGGATGCCGGTGTTCGCAAAGATGGTGCAATCGTCTTGCACCACACGAATAGAACGTTGACCCACCGGAGACACGCGGCTCACCGTGATGATCGCATGGATGCCATTTTTCATTTTGAAAGAAATGGACGCTGTATCCAGCTCGGGGGAAACCAATTTAGTTCCCGAAGCGATGAAGGACTCCACTTCACTGCCCGTCAACCAGTACAACAAATCCATATCATGGATGGCTAAATCATGAAGAACGCTGACATCCGCTCCGCGGGCTTTGTAAGGCGCATTTCTGATCAATTCAATTGTGCTGACATTCTTCATGTGTTTTTTAAGTTCATTCACTGAAGGATTGAATCTTTCGATATGTCCCACGGCCAATTTAACTTTGTGTTTTTCCGCCAGGGCCAACAACTCTTCTGCTTGAGGAACTGTGGCTGTGATTGGCTTTTCCACATTTACGTGAATACCATTTTGCAAGAACAGCTTAGCCACTTCATAGTGACTTTGTGTGCTGGCTGCGATGGTGACCAGGTCCACTTGACCGATAAGATCCTGTGGACGGTGGAAACTTTGCACACCCAGTTCTGCGGCGATCTTATCAGCTTGCGCTGGGAAATGATCGCAAACACCCACCAATTGAACATGGGGATTGTTTTTATACTTTTGAGCATGGAAGTTACCCAGGTAACCCACGCCCACCACAGCGCCACGCAATTTCTTAGTCATCTTCTTGCCAGCCTTTAGGAGTTCTGTTCACCGCGATACCGCGCTTTGAAGAACGGATAAAGTTAATGAAGTATTCAATGTTCGGGCTCATCGTGCACTCTTCTTGAATGCGTTTGATACCTTCTTCGACTGTGTGAGAGCCCATGATCAAGATACGAATCGCTTTGTGCACGTTTGTGATCTCGGCACGATCATATCCCTTTCGAGCCAAACCAATTTTGTTGGTCGCACGAATTGTCGCATAGGTTCCTTGAGCGCGGCAGAAAGGCAGAATGTCTTTGTTAACGATACTGCTGCCCGCGATAAAGGCCATTTTACCAACTTTAGTAAATTGGTTCAAAGCGCTCATACCACCGATGAAAACGCCGTCGGCGATTTCACAGTGACCACCCAAGTGGGTGTTATTCGCCATAATAACATTATTACCTAACTTACAATCATGCCCCACGTGAGTGTACGCCATGAAGTAGCAGTTGTTGCCGATTTCAGTTTTCTTATCGCCTTTGGAAGTCGCCAAGTTCACCGTCGTGAACTCACGGAACATATTGTTGTTCCCGATGATAAGATATGTCGGTTCATTTTTATAAGAAACGTCTTGAGGAGCACCACCGATAACGGCACCTGGACAGAAATGATTATTCTCGCCGATTTCCAAAATCCCGTAACGAGAGCCCAAAGTGACGTGACCTTCTACATAGGTTCCCTTTCCGATTTTTACTTTACCTTGAATCAGGCAGTAAGGTCCGATTTCAACATCATCGGCTAATTCAACATCTGGGGAAAGGACGCTTGTAGGGTGTACTTTATAATTTGCCATGTAAACTGTATCCTAAATGCAACTTTGCTATGCTTGAATTTAAAAAGGGCCCCGTTAGGGCCCTTTGAGTTTTCAAAACTATTTTTCTTTCTCGTAGGCCTTAATCACTTCATCTGTAAGATCAGATTCCGGAGTGGAGTACAAAACGCCTTGGTTGTTTTCAAGAACCAAAGTGTAACCTTTGTCCTTTGCCAATTTACCAATAACAGTTTTCATTTTAGTCAAAATGGGAGCCGTCAACTCGCGCTCTTTCTTTTGAATCTCCATCTGGCTTTTGCCTACGATATCACGGTATTTGATCATTTCTTCCTGGAATTCTGCTTGTTTTTTACCAAGAGCTTCTTCGGATAGAACTGATTTTTTCTTTTCAAGATCTTCACCCATCTTTTTCAGATCAGCTTCTTTTTTCTCAAGATCTTTTTTCTTTTTGTTGAACTCAGTTTCAAGTTCCGCTTTCGCTTTTTTACCAGCAGAAGTTGCTTGAATAGCTTTCTGCATGTCTACGAAACCCACTTTGCTGTTTTCAACAGCTTGAGCTGCCACTGTCATCATGAACACAGTCGCTGCGATCATCATTTTTCTCATATAAAATTCCTCCATAAAATTTTAAACATTCAAAATCAAATTAGAAACTTGGACCAATCGAGAACTCGAACACCGAGGCATCGTGGTAATTCGGGTCACGATTCAATGGGAAGCCCCACTCGAATCTCAACACCCCGATCGGTGAATACCAACGAATCCCGAAGCCCACATCTGAATACCAGTTGTCGCCCGACAACACGTCATCAGCGGCACCCGTGTCAAAAAATCCAGCTCCCATGATGCCAGCATCTTTGACCAAAGGGAACTGCAATTCAGTACGGAACATCGCCTGCTGAGTACCACCGTAGAAACGCCATGCTTGGATTTCGGCTTGCTCTGGCGATGCATTCGTACCCACTGGAGGTGGCTTTTGAGCATTATCATAGATAGTCTGAGATCTTTTCATTTTACCCACACGGTAAGAACGGAAACCACGAAGGGAATACGGTCCACCCAGCAAGTACAACTCATTGAACGGAACCGGTTGCCCGTCGATACCATCAATACGTGCGTACTGAAGGTCATTTCTCCAAGTCACGTCCCAGAAAATATTTTTGAAGTAGTTATATCTGGTGCTGGCACGGTTGTATTTCAACTGACCAAAGCCCGCATATTCATAAGACAATGATGCGAACATCCCCTTGGTTGGAGAAAAACGGTCATTACGTGTGTCGTATTCAATAGTCCCCGTTAAAGAAATCGTTTCGCCGGAAGCTTGCTCCAGCGGGAACAACTCGGGATCTGTTATCAGGTTATTATTGGCATCATAACGCTTCCCAAGTTCAGACTTATCGTATTTGGCACGCAAGAAACCACGAGTGAAATCCGTGATCGGATGACCCATACGAATAGAGGCACCTGTGTGATTTTCGTCATAGTCCACACGTCCAGTATTCATACTGCGATACACATCCCCACCCAAAGACCATTCTGTGTCATTGAAGTATGGCTCTGTGAAAGACAAGCTGTAGTAACTGCCCGTACCACTCAAGTTCACATTCGCACCCAAGTTTTGACCACGTCCCAAGAAGTTCGATTGTTGAACCGATCCTTGCAACGTGAAACCTTGAGACGTTCCGTAACCGGCACCCAATTGGATCTGCCCTGTGTTACGCTCTTTAACTGCAATATCGACATTCATCACGTCGGTTTTTTCTGGATCCACGGAGGTTTTGAAATTCACATCCTCAAAGAAGCCCAGACGTTGGATGTTTTCTAAGGACTGACGACGACGAGTTTCGTTGTAAAGCTCACCCTCGTGAACTTTCAATTCACGACGCACAACCTTGTCACGGGTTTTGGTGTTTCCGACAACATTGATTTTACCGAAGTAAACTTTGGAACCTTTGTCGAACTCGAAAACCAGGTCCATCTTACGTTCTTTATCATTGGCCCGCGTGCGCGGGATCACGTTGGCAAACGCATAACCCAAGTCACCGTATTTTGCCGTCAACTCGCTGATGTCTTTTTGCAAAACTTCATAGGAGAAAACGCCGTTTTTGTCGATTTTGATGGCTTCGAAAAGTTCTGACTTCGGAAACAAAAGATCACCGGCGAAATCCACGTCGCCAACAGAGTACTGCTCACCCTCTTCCACATGGAAAGTGATGTAGATATTTTTCTTATCTGGAGTCACCGTCACTTGCGGACGATCGATTTTCGCCTGCACATAACCTTGGTTGTAGTACATGAAACGAACAATCTGCACGTCACGATCGAAAGCTTCTTGTTTGTATTGACCAGAACCCGACATCGCCGAGAAGAAACCACCCTCTTGGGTGATCATTTTGCTTTTCAGCTCGGTCTCTGTCAGATGTTTGGCACCCAGGAAAGTGATTTTACGAACTTTCACTTTATCGTTTTCACGAACCTTGAAAACCAATCGAACTGTTTCATCTTTGGTGATGTTTTGAACTTCAGCATCAACACGTGCCAGGAAGAAACCCTTGTCTTCGTAAAGTTTTTGAACTTTTTCGACAGCTTCTTTAACTTTCGACATGTTCAAAAGTTGGTAAGCCTTAATCCCCGTCGCATCGGCGATATCTTCGGATTTGATTTCGCTATTGCCTTCGTAAGTGATTTCCGTGATGGAGGGTTTTTCCAAAACTTTATACGTCAACACCGCTTCTTTGCCAGTCACCTGACGATCCACTTCGATGTTATTGAAATAACCCAATTTGAAAAGCGCTTCGACATCAGCACGAACTGTCGCTGCATCGTATTCCGCACCGGCTTTAGACGTGATCTTAGTCAGAATAGCATCTTTTTCGATTTTACGATTGCCCGCAACTTCGATGGATTTAATTGTGATACCAGATGATTTAATTTGAGTTTGCGCAGCCGTTGCCGTCGTCCCATTTTTCTTGGGAGCTTTTTTCTTAGGAGCCGCAATCGCTGTCGACGTGGCAGTAACTAATAACAAAGTACACAGAAGCTTAATCAAGTTCGAATCTCCAACCGAGAGGGGCCTTTTACAGCCTCAATTTTCAAAAATCTCAAAGATTTCTCGATAGTTACCTTTTAAACTCGAAAATCGTAGCCCACTACCTTAGTCTAGTACACCAAAAAAGCCCAAACTGACGCGCACAACCACAATTCAACATGCCGAATAATTAAGCGAAAAAAGCGACCCGCCGAAAGGCGGCAGCCAAAAAAAGCGATCCCGCCAAAGGCGGAAGCCAGAAAAAACCGGGAACCAAGGGCCGTTCAAAAACGGTTGATTGCAAGGCGGAGGGAGCGAACCACAGCGCAGACGTGCCCCAGGCACGTCGGAGCGAGGACCGCCCCCGACAACGCAGCAAGCAGCCGTTTTTCAACGGCCCGCCTTACACCCAGAGGCCGTCTTTCATTCGATATACCTTGGGAAAGCGAGTAGCAAAAGTAAGATCATGAGTGACAATAACCAACGCCAGCTTCATCTCTTCCTTCAACCGGAAAAACAACTCTTGGATTTTGCCGCTCGTATTTGAGTCCAAATTCCCCGTCGGCTCGTCGGCAAAAAGAATTTTAGGATGACGAACCAAGGCGCGAGCAATCGCAACACGTTGCAGCTCCCCGCCTGATAATTGATTCGGAAAGTGGTTGGCACGGTCTGCCAGCCCCATGAACTCTAAAAGATGTAATGCTTTTTCTCGGGCTGACTTGGGTGATTCCCCTGCCACTCGACAAGGAATCATCACGTTTTCCACAGCATTGAATTCGCTTAACAGGTGATGGAATTGAAAAACAAAACCCATTTCGGCATTGCGAAATTTGGAAAGCTCTTCATCATCCATCGCCAACAGATTTCGTCCTTCAAAAGTCACTTCGCCCATGGTGGGACGATCCAGTGTTCCCATGATTTGCAAAAGCGTGCTCTTCCCGGCCCCGGAAGCTCCGAGAATGGCTAGAGCCTCGCCACCATTGATATCCATACTGACACCGCGAAGAATTTCTAATTCGCCGTTACCGCTGGGATAAGACTTATGAATATTTCGAACGGAAAGAAAATTGCTGGTTGGATTATTCATTTCGCAGTCCTTCCATAGGATTGAGATCAGCCCCACGTTTTGCCGGAGCAAGCGTCGCCAGAAAACAAATGGCCATCGTCGCGATACAAATCGCGATGGTGTCTAAAAAGCGGATATTCACTTGAATAGAATCAACACGGTAAACGGCTCCTGAAATCAGGCCCAGTCGCCCTTGTGCCCAATTGAAAAGGACACACAGGATCAAACCTAAGACAAAACCTAAGAGCAATCCCACTCCACCCAAAATCAATCCTTGGGCCGCGAAAATTTTGATGATGTCTTTGCGGCTGGCACCGACTGTTTTAAGAATCGCAATGTCTTTAAATCTTTGCATCACATTGACATAAAGCGAGGACGAAATATTAAAGGCTGCGACAAAAATAATAATCGAAATCACCAGGAAAATAACCGGACGCTCGACCGCGACCGCATCAAATAAATTCTCATTCGAGTCGCGCCAGTCCCGCACCCAATAAGGTGAACCTAAAGCCTGACTGATACGAAATCCCGCCTCACGAGCATAGGCGGCATCATCAAACTTTAACATCAAACCGGTGTAACGATCGCCAATCGCGGCCACATCTTGTGCGACTTTTAAATCGATCATGACGAAGCGCTCGTTCCACTCGTATTTACCTAACTCAATCACACCTTGCAGTTTAAAGGTCCCGACTTTTCGATTAAAACTCGATGGATCCGAGGAATCTGCAATCGGCAACACCACACGGAACTCTTCACCGATTTTAAGACCCATTTTTTTTGCCAGTCCCGCTCCAATCAATGCCAGCGGCACATCGGAGGGTTCTGATAAATCCCCGGAACCCTCTTTCACCCGGCTGGCCAAATTAAGTGTCGAATTCACGCGATCTTTGTCGATCCCCTCTAAAAGGACCCCTGAGATTTGACCGTTGTGAGCCATGATGCCCTCAACGAAAACAAAGCGTGCTGAACTCACTAGTTTTGGATCTGCCTTACGAATGCGTTCTTCCAACTCGCGCCAGTCATCGGAAAAGCGCGAACGCTTCACCACTTGCACGAAACCCGAGGCATCGGTCATGGCTTTTTGCAAAGTCGTTTCAAAACCACTCATCACCGCCATAGAAACCACCAGGGATGCGACTCCCAAAACCAAACCAAATAAAGCCAGCGGAGCAGCTCCTCCGAACAGCGCTTTTTTTGAGTTCAGCAGTTTCCAGGCAATCCAGACGAGCGAGGTTCTATTCACGAGGGCTTCGCTTCCTGGTTGTTCACCTGTTCTTTCAAGTAAGCCATGATAAAGCCATCCAAATCACCATCCATCACATCATCGACCTGATTGGTTTCAAAATCAGTGCGGTGGTCTTTCACCATTTGATAAGGGTGCATCACATAGGAACGGATTTGCGATCCCCACTCATTGGCTTTCTTTTGCGAATTCATCGCATCTTTTTCAGCATTGCGTTTTTCAACTTCAAGCTCATAAAGTTTTGCCTTCAACATTTTCAAAGCCTTCTCACGGTTTTGAATCTGTGAACGTTCGACCTGGCAGGATACAATCACTCCGGTTGGGATGTGAGTCATACGAACGGCAGAGTCCGTTCTATTGACGTGCTGACCACCGGCACCGCTGGCACGATAAGTATCCACTTTTAAATCTTCAGGACGAACTTCGATATTGATATCATCGTCCACTTCCGCCCAGGCAAATACTGACGAGAAAGAAGTGTGACGACGAGCATTCGAATCAAACGGAGAAATACGCACCAGACGATGTACGCCGGATTCCGCCTTTAAATAACCATAGGCATAAGGGCCTTCAATCAAAAGCGTACAGGATTTAATCCCGGCACCCTCGCCCTCGGTCATCTCGATCACTTGGACTTTATAGCCATGCTTATCGGCGTAACGCGTGTACATGCGTAAAAGCATTTCCGCCCAATCACAAGACTCGGTCCCACCGGCACCTGAATTGATCGAAAGATAAGTGCTATTGCCATCAAGCTCTCCGTTGAGAACTCGTTTTAACTCTAAATCTTGGGCTAACTTTTCTAATGAAGAAACTTCTGTTTTAACTTCTGTAAAACTGCCTTCATCTGTGGCTTCCGCAGCCATTTCCAAAAGGACTGAAGCATCACTCAAACGACTCGTAAAAGAATCAAACTCGCCCACGGCTTTATCCAGCAGGCTTTTTTCCTTGTTGAGTTTTTGCATCTCTTCAGGCTTGCCCCACAATGCGGGATTTTCTGCCTGAATCGCCAACTCATCGAGGCGTTTTTTCTTTTTATCTAGGTCAAAGATACCCCCGAAGCTCCTTGGCGAAGCTTTCGAGTTCTTGGATGCGTTTTTTAACGTCTGAGGATTCAGTAATGATCGACATTTATATTCCTACTTCTGATCCAGATAGCTTCTGGACCCGATTATAGTTATTTCTAAATGTCAGGGTGTCAAGTGGGGCTACGCAGCAATCGTTCAAAGATCGTATCTTGAAGGTCGAACATCTCTTTCGCGTCTTTTTCATTCGTCTCGTGATCGTATCCCAGCAGATGCAGCGTTCCGTGCAAGAGCATGTAACCCAGTTCCTTTTGGAAGGTCAGCTTATGCTCTTTCGCTTGTTTTTTCAGCACCTCGGGGCACATCACAAGCTCACCGAAACTTCCAGGATCCATAGAGTCAAATGACAAAACATCCGTCGCATAATCTTTGCCACGGAATTCTTTATTAATCTTTTGTGCGGGCTTTTTATCCAGAAACACCAGGGTCAACTCACGACGGGCTTTTTCAGCGTTAATGACTTTACGCTTTTTTAACTCCGCCACGACTTGATCCATCCACTCTTGAATGAACTTGCGGGGCACCGTGTGTTTTGACTCGTTGATAATCAGAACCTGCATACTATCCTTGTTTTGCCTTCTTATTTTGCAGTCGGAGTGGCTTCACCCAACTGACCACCGGCAGAGCGTGGGTAATCAATACGCTGATGGTATATACCCAAAAGAATGCGAATGAAAGCCGCTTCTACTTTAGAAATATCTTTCAGAGTCAAATTACACTCATCCAACTGCCCGTCGGAGAATTTTCTTTGCACGATATTTCTGACGATGTTTTGCAAACGCGCTGGCGTTGGCTCATCCAGAGATCTTGCTGCCGCCTCAATCGAATCAGCCAACATACACAAGGCCGCCTCACGAAACTGTGGTTTGGGGCCTGGATAACGGAAATCCTGATCACTGATTTCTGGATCTTCTTCTTTTTTCAAATCGAGGGCTTTATTATAGAAATAGGAAATCAGCGTCGTTCCATGATGCTGAATGATACCATCGATAATTGGCTTCCCTAGCTTGTACGCCACACCCATTTCCACCCCGTCTTTAACGTGGGCGATCAGCAAAGTCTTACTCATAAATGGCGAGATATGATCGTGCGGATTATTGCCAGGTTTTTGATTCTCAATGAAATAGTTCGCGTGCTCCATTTTACCAATATCGTGGTAATAGCACATCACTTTGCCCAGCAATGAATTGGCACCGATTTCTTCGGCTGCGGCCTCCACCATCGAACCCACCATCATCGAGTGATGATATGTTCCTGGGGCTTTGACGATCATGTCTTTTAAAAGGGGATGATTCAGATTGGACAATTCCAGGAGCTTAACATCCGTGGTGTAATTGAAGATGGATTCCAACAATGGAATGAACATCATCGCACACAGCGAGCTTAAAATACCGCCGATAAAACCTGCTGGTATGGCAAACAGGATCTCGCGCACAGCGCCCTCTTGATCAAAACGAGTCATGGTCAAGACAAAGGCGATCACCAAGGCGTTGACGACACCCGTTCTGACTCCGGCAAAGTAAATATCGTTTCTGGTTTTACAATTAAAGACACCGCGAGCGGCAGCGATACCGCCGATCATACTGAACAACATCAGCGCATAGTTGTAATCAACCATGATCCCCAGACACAAAGAAACGAATGCGGTGTAAAGCCACACGATCTCGCCTGAGGTAATAAGCAAACCCACCAACATCGGACCGGTCGCGATCGGAGCGGCATACAGGAAGAAAGTCGCCGGCAAAAGATGACCCAATTTAGAAACGAAGGCCGCATCGATAACGAAAAGGTAAACTTTCGTGAATAGAATTGTGCCGAAGGTGATCAACATCATGACCATCAAGTCTTTAAAATCGACTTTCACTCGGCTGAGACTGAAACGTTTCAGGTAAGAGAAGAATACGATAATCGCCATGGACAACATCAGAGCCATTGCCAGAGCTGTCAGGTCTTTGCGTTTATCGGAGCGAATGTTTTCGATTTGTTTAATCACCGCCATGTGGAATGGCTGTACGACGGAGCCTTGGGCGACGATGACTTGATTCTTTTTGATGGTGATATTAACGGGAATCACCGCATCGCGCGAGGCCTGTTTACGAGTGGCTGTTTCTTGTTTATTCAGAGTTAAATTTGGAACCAACAGGGATCTTGCAAAATACAGGATATTGGCGCGATCGCCCTCTTGAAAACGATCCAGCTCCTTGCGGTCTTCCAAAGTGAAATGATCTGGATCCTGGATATCCAGAATTTCCGCACGGGAAATATTGAATTCACGTCCCAGATTATTGCGGTGAACGACGCGTGCGACGACTGTGGTCTGCCCTGCTGGAATAAAGCGATCCGGAGCCTCGGCGATTTTTTGCTCGTACCAGTTTTCAAGGTTGCGAATCATGATGGCTTCAATACGGGCGCTGAATTTATTATCAATCAGCCACTCGTACATAAAGTCAGAAACCGTCACGCCCAGTTCGTTTTCGAATTCTTTTTTATACTGAAAGAACTCTTTCACTTTGGCACGTTGAGCGGCCGGTTGTTTGGGCCAAGTCACTTCACGCTGATAATTGCGCATGGTCCGGAAAGAATGAATCAAACCCAACGAAACGCGTTCGAACACGCTGGTATCAAAGTCATAGACCACCGGCACCGCGTACTCGGCTTTCATACGCTTTTCTTCGGTGGTGACTTCGTCGGTCATTTCAAAGCCGATGGGAGACGTCACGTCGTATTTCGCCACATCCCCGACATTGAAATTATAAGGCACATCGAATTGATAGAAGATGGTATAGGACAGAAGAACACAGTACAGAAAGATAAACGCGGCTCTGCGCACGAAGAGTCTTTCTTCCAGCATGTGCAAAGCACGCCCGAAGAATGTCTTTTCAAGTCCAATAGAATCAACCCAGTCTAAGAACTTTAAACTGTGATCTTCGTAATTGACCCGAGTCGCATGACTCTCACTTTTTTTTGAACCTTTACCACGCTGAGGCATATTACAGACTGTTGTCCTTATCCCGATTAGCGTAACGCTAATTAACTTAATTGTCGAAATCACTCTGTGTTTGCGCTAAGATAGAGCGGATTCCATCAAAAAGTCGAGGCGCTATATGGCAAAAACTCCCAGTGATTTACGCAAAATTGAGTCCTTAGTCGAGATCGTCGCTGCTCTTCGCGCCCCCGATGGTTGCCCTTGGGATAAAGAGCAGACTCATGAGTCTTTGACCCAGTATGCAATTGAGGAAACTTTTGAATTGGTGGAGGCGATTGAAGCCCCCGTTTCTTCGGCGTCACGTGATCAAAAAATTAAAGATGAATTGGGCGATGTGCTTTTCCAAGTTCTGCTGCACTCACAATTGGCTTCCGAACGTGGAGCATTTACTCTTGCTGATGTGATTGAAAATGTGGCAGAAAAATTGGTGCGTCGCCATCCCCATGTCTTTGGTGACGTTAAGGTGGCTGATGCTGCGGAAGTTGTTAAGAATTGGGAGGAGATTAAAAAGCGCGAACAGGGTGCAAAACCTGATTATGCTTTGAAAGTCCCACCACTTCCCGCTTTGCAGCGCGCTTACAAAATAGGCAAACGCACTGAGAAATACAAATTCGACTGGGAGAATGTCGATGGCGTGATGTTGAAGGTCGAAGAGGAGTTCGATGAATTGCGCGAGGCTTTGGACAATGACGTTGAGTCTGAGATCGAACACGAACTGGGTGATGTTTTATTTTCACTCGCGCAATTAGGCCGTCATTTGAAAATGGAACCGGAGCAGGTTTTACGTAAGGGCAATGCTCGCTTCGAAGAGCGTTTTAATAAGATGGTGGAGTTTGCTTCTGCGGATGGTAAGGATTGGGGGGCTTTGTCTGTTGAAGAAAAAGAGGGGTACTGGTTGCGCGCAAAAGATGCCTTAAAAAAATAGGTTCGCTTTCCGGAACTCAGTGTCCTGTTAACTGTATACGGAATGCCGTGTTCTCTTCGGAATCCAGTATACTGTTAACCGTATACTGAATTCCGTGTTCTCTTCGGTATCCCGTATACGGTTAACCGCATACCGAATTCAGAGTTTCACGAATAATCAACTAAAGGCGATCTGCGCTTGTTGTCGGTACCGCAGTCTATTGTGTTGCCCACAAAGAACCTGCAGATTCTTTTCTGAATTATCCCCGCCTGCCCACTTGGGAATAATGTGGTCTACCTGCAGACCCGTTTTACTTTCACAAATCAAACCCGTTCTTTTATCCACGTACTGACAGCAGCGATCACGCATTAATACAAATCGGCGCATTTTCGGTGTCACTGTTTTATTATGACTCACTATAGACACCGTTTCGGTGTTGCCTTTAATTGCACCTGTACCTGTACCTGTACCTGTACTGGCTATTCCCTTCAATTTAATAAACTGCGTACATAGAACTTCAATTAATCCCGCCAATGAATGATCTCTATTTTGCTGAAGCAAATGGAATCCAAGTTCTTGAGATTTCATTAACAACTCATGCTGCTCTTTTGAAAGTGTGAGTTGCAAATGAACGGACTCATCCTTTTGAACTAATTGTTTCTCTGCCGGCTTTAACGGCAAATCCAAGGCGCACGATAATTCCTTTTGGGTTTCCCAACCATTCTTGCCATCGACTAAAGCAAGTAAAGCAGCTTTTTCTTGAACGGTGACGTTAGCTTTCTGCACTCGTTCTTTTTGCTTAATTGCAGTGGAGACCTGGCACAACTGAGATAAATTAAGCTTTCCTTCTTCAACTTTCGTTGCCATTTCCGGTACGTCTCTTAATAAACGTGCGGCATAAAGGCGTTTCTCGGCCGCTGTTTTGCTGTAGCCGTGCACATTGATCAAATAGTTCAGCGTTGACTCAAATCCTCGCTCCAAGAAAAGTCTGCGGGAATCGATTTCTTTAATGTGCTCAAGAATAATATGCAAAATCTTGCGTTCGTTCTTAACAAACACTTTAAAGCTGGCTTCAAGTTCTTCATTATTCATCTTAGAAAGTTTGTTCATATAATTCCTTTCGATGAATTCTTATAGCACGGTATTTTAAATCCAATTTTTCCGATGAATCATGGAGGACGTTTGAAATCCAACCAAAGAGCGTAGCAAGCCCCCTGCTAAGATAAAATTGGTAAAAATCATTTTTCTAAATTCAAACATGAATTCGTCGAATAGCGGCCATCCTCGAACGAAGAAAAACCCGTCAACAATATTTATGTTACAAGTTTTTCAATGACATCATGTAGACACCGATTCAGTGTTATCGATCGATAGCGACAACCATTACGAAATCAATCAATCCTCTCTTGATTTGCTACCAATAAACGCCGTGCCATCCATGACACACTCCCCGGAAAAATAAAACCCACTTAATAAAAATTAATGATCCCATTAGACAAAAAAATCGAAATCAAATTTCTGTCGAACTCTTTGCACGAATGCCAAAATTATTCCATCACCACAAAATGAGCACATGCAGAAAGGCTTTTCACTTCGACGAAAAATTACGTCCACAATCCGTGCGGGTGATAACAAGGTCGACCGTTTTCCGTGAATACTGGTGCGTGTTTCCAGCCGATGATCCAAAAGGATGTTAGGAAAATTCGTCAAAAAGTTCGCCATATTTGAGGAACTTCTTAAAAAAACACAGACTTACCACGAGTTCTCAGGAGATATTTCCAGCAAAACGTCCAAAATATTGACGACTGAAAAATATTTTTGCCCTGGTGTTCGGTGTCACCATCTATGATTTCAATACTTTACCGTGTCTCAATGTGAAACCGTTTTTGAATAAAAAAATAAAATCACTAGGTTGCGGTCAATTTCAGTTTTGTCACTAATTAAACGAAACTGAATCCATCACGAACATGGTGGGGCTCAGGAGGGCAAACCGTATGATCAATCAAATCGCTCGCAAATCAGTAGTAGTAGCTTCAGCGCTTACAATGCTTGCTGGTTGCGGAAAAAGTGGTGGTACTTACTCTACCCTCGCTGATTCAGATTCTTACAAGCAGGAAGCTGTGTATGTTCCGAAAAAAATCGACATCCTTTGGGTGATCGACAACTCGGGCTCAATGGCGACATCTCAGTCCAACCTGGCTTCTAACTTCCAGTCCTTCATTGCTCGTTTTAACCAAAACAACAGTGACTTCCACATGGCTGTGGGTACAACTGATGCTTGGGAAAAACAGTTCAACGCAAATTCAACTAAAGCAAGATTAAGAGACGGCGTGGACTCCACTCACTCTGGCGTGTTTGTTATGGATAAAAACACTCCCAACTTGAATAGCGTGTTCGTAACGAACATCAAACAAGGTATTAACGGGAATGGTGACGAGCGTGCATTCGAGAGCTTCAAACAGATCCTTCAAGATCCGTTCAACTCCTCTTTCCGCCGTCCTGATGCTTTCCTGGCGATCATCATTGTATCTGACGAAGAAGACTTCTCTCAGTCAGTAAGCACTTTCAGCGAGAGCTATACAAATCCTAAATTATACCCAGTTCAAAACTATATCGACTTCTTAGATACTTATACTGGTGGTACAGCAAGCGGCAGAAACTATTCAGTTTCCAATATCGCGATTCAAGATACAGCTTGCCGCGATCAATTGAAAACTGACAAGTTCCCGACTCGCTACCATGACATCACCAATAAAACAGGTGGCGTGAACGGTTCCTTGTGTTCTAATTTCGGTCAAACTCTGGATATCATCTCTGACTCTATCATCCAGTTGTCGAGCTCATTCAAACTGACTCGTGAGCCAATTCCAGAAACTATCGTAGTCACTGTTGATGGCGTGACTGTGGCGCAGAATGCAACAAACGGTTGGACTTATGATGCCGCAACTTTGACGATCACTTTCCACGGCACATCAGTACCAAACGCAAACTCTAACGTTAAAATCAGCTTCGATCCAAAATCGATCAAGATCTAAGAAAAGGATTGTGTAATGGGTGGGGAACAATCTGCAGCAGCAAATCTTGAGCAATGGTACATTCTTCGCGGGGACATGAAATACGGTCCCTACGAATACAGATCCATGATCTCAATGATCCAAAACGCTGAGCTTCAAGACTACAACTATGCTTGGGCTCCGCATCTGGAAAACTGGACCTTGGTGGGCGAGCTTCCGGAATTCTCGAAAGATCGCTTGGCTCGCCTGATCCAAACCAAGGATCACTTGTCCGGTGCTTTCATTGAGAGAAAATTTCCACGCGTAGATTTGAAAACTCCGATCTATGCACATAATGATCATTCATTTTTTGATGGCCATACTTTGAGTGTGAGTGAAAACGGGGCCTTGGTTCTGTTAAACGATCCACTCCTGTACCTTGGCCAGAAGATTATGATTCACTTCAGAAGTTCGGGTGTAAATCCTGTAGAATTTAATGTTCTATGCGAAATCGTCCGAAAGAACTATTCGAAACAAAGACTTAACGTGAAATCCGGCTTGCACTATGCTGTTCGTTTCCTCCAGGTGCCAGAAGCTGGTTCGGTTCAATTAACTAAATGGGCTCGCGGTGGCGGTTCCAAGGGGGAAACAAATGGCATTCTTAAAGTTCATGAATGAATCTGGCGTCGTAGGCTGGTTAATTCTTCTTACTGGTATCGGTTCATTAGTACTTGTCGCAGAACGTGCGAAAATGCTCTATAAAGAGTACGGCATGAATGTGGACGAGTTCATGGGTAAAATCCAAACTCTCGTTCTAGCTAAAAAATTAGATGAAGCTTTGCTTCTTTGCGCACAACTTGAGAAAAAACCTCTGGCTGCTGCTTTCAAAACGATCCTTGAAAAAGCAGATCGTGATGACGACACAATTTTCCAGGCACACGATATCGCTTTGTCTGAAAACGTACCATTGTACACAAAACGCCTTCACTATCTTTCAATGCTTGCCAACGTCGCAACATTGATGGGTCTATTGGGTACGATCCACGGTCTGATCTTGTCGTTCCAAGCGGTCGCATCAGCTGACCCTGCGATGAAACAACAATTGTTGGCGCAAGGTATCTCCGTATCCATGTATACAACAGCGTTGGGTCTTGCGGTTGCGATCCCTGCGATGGTGTTCTTCTCTTTCCTAACTTCTCGTCAAAATGAGTTGCTGGAAGAGATGATGGAAAAATGCGGTAAGTTGACAGAGTTGTTGACGAGCGCACATATCCCTAACTTGTCTCGTCAAAACGTATTCCCAGACCACGTTGCTGCTCCGTCAGTAACGCCTCCATCTGCTCCAGGTAAGGCTTCTTAATTGAAGCCTTCGGGCATTTTCCAAGATGGAACTTTAATTTCTAATTGGGTGGGTATATGAGTAGACGCGCTAAAAAAATCAAAATCAATCACAACAGTGAGTTCGAATTGGACTTGGCGCCGCTTCTTGCCGTGATGGTAAAGCTGGTACCGGTACTTCTGGTTTCTTCGGCCTTCGTGCAAATGATGGTTATCGAAACCGAGCTTCCTCAGGTTGTTTCTGAAGCGATTCAACGTAATGACAAGGACACAAAGCCAACTTTGATCGCTCTTGAAGTCGATGCCAAAGATGGCTTTACAGTCGTAGTTACGAAAGATGGCAAAGAAAGCACAGAGTCTGTACCGTTGAAAGATGGACACTTAGACTTGCCTGCTCTGCATGCAAAACTAGTCGAAGTCAAAAGAGCCAATCCTGAAGTTTTCAAGATTGAGCTGAATCCAGACGGAAAAATCCCTTACAATGACATCGTCAAAGTGATGGATGAAGCCCGCCAGGCTCATGACAACAAAGTGACATTCCCCGTTTTCGATACAAAACAAGGCAAGAATGTTGAAACGAAATACATGTTCCCTGAGATTATCTTTGCGAACATGATGGAGGGCTAGACCATGTCACGCCGTCGTCGCTATGAACTTCCAAAAAAGAGCTCCACATTCTTCCTGAACATCACGTCAATGACAGACATGTTCACGATCCTGTTGGTGTTCCTATTACAATCTTATTCGACATCTGACGTGGAGATCATCCCAGAATCAGGAATGCGCTTGCCGTCTTCGGCTTCGCAAACAAACCCTGTTAATGCGGTGAAGATCTCTTTATCGAAAGATGCTTTGAAAATTGACCAGACCAAAATCGCAGATGTGAAAGACGCTGACTTCATGCCTCAAGACCTTGAATCTTCGGATTCGAATTTTATTAAGCCACTGTTCGACAAACTGGACCACTTGGCGAAAAATTCTACCGAAAAGGAACAATGGGTTAAGGATGGCAAAATCCTATTGCAAGCAGATAAGGACCTCCCTTATGCGACTCTTCGCAAAGTGATGTACACGGCTTCAATGGCAGGCTTTCCTCAGTTGAAATTGGTGACCCTCGTAGGGGATTAATATTATGAAACTGCAGACGCTAACGCTCATTCTGGCTATACATTTATTCTCGTTGTTGTGCTTTGCAGAAAAGAATGAAAAAGGACTTATCCCAGAAGTCCGTATGTCCAACGATGAAGGTGAAAACGAAAAGAAAGCTCTTCGTTCCGAGTTGATGATCACTCGCTCGGAAAATAAAGCCATCGATTCCCTTCAATCGGTTATTAAAAAACAAAAAGGTGCAGCAAACGAGGCGGACTTATGGTACCGCCTTGCGGAGCTTTACATGCGCCGCTCTAAGTCCGGTCGTTTCTTTGACTTGAACCGTGACAACCCGATGATGAAGCTTTCTCCGTTCCCGATTCCAAATGAAAAGGGTTCTGAGTCCGTCAAACGCGCCATGAAGATCTATTCAAAAATTGAAACTGAATTCCCAAGATTCCGTTTCATGGACGAGGTTCTGTTCAACAACGCCTTCGCTCACCAACAAGTGGGTCAAATGAAGGGTTCCAATGAGCTCTATCAACGTCTTTTGACTCAATTCCCAAAATCACCACTGGTACCAGATGGCACCTTGGCTTTGGGTGAGTTGCTTTATGAGCAAGGCAAATTCGCTGCCGCTTTGGAGCAATTCCAAAATCTTGAAAGATTCCCAAACAGCCGTGTTTACTCTTACGGTATGTATAAAGCCGCTTGGGCTTGCTACAACATGCGCGACAGCGAATGCGGTATCAAGAAACTGGTTCAGGTTGTAAAAAACAACCCGGCACTTCAAGATGGCGAAGTCCCAACAAACCGTCACAACTTGCGTAAAGAAGCTTTGCGCGATTTGACGATTTTCATTGGTGACTCCTACCCTGCTAATAAACTTTATTCTTTCTTTGAAGACATTACTTCCAGCGATGAGTTGGGTGAAGCGATGATGAACCTGGCGAAACTTTACGATTCGCACAGCCGTCAAAAAGAAATGAACATCTTCCTGGACGAATACATCGATAAGCATCCAACCGGACCAGATGTGGTGAAATCGCATTTGTTATTGGTTGAAGCCAATGAAACTTTGAAAAAGCGTGACTTGGTTTTGAAGCACATGCAATTTGCTTCAGATCTTTGCCGTGCTGATTCATCATGGAAAAAAGAGCAGAAAAAAGACGACGTTATCACTTCTTGTGACGAAGGTTTCCGCCGCACCAGCCTGGATATGGCTAAAAAATGGTGGGAGATCTGGCTTAAGAACAAACAAAACACTGAATTCTCTAACCTGACTCAGCAATTGTTTAAATTGATGCTCGATAACGAAGATCCTGCGAAACCGGATTTAAAAACTCGTTTTGCTTATGCGGAACTTTTGTTCCAATTGGGTAAATACGATGAAGCATCAGCACAATACAAAATCGTGGGTGATAAATCCACTGATGATATCCTTCGCCATGACGCAAATTACGCGGCCCTCTTCTCGAAAGAAAAATCTATCGAGAAAAAGTCAGAGCCTTTGAAGGAATCTGAGCGTAAGGAATTGGCAGCAAACTATTTGGCGAAACATCCAAATGGAAAATATGCAATTGCGGTTAAATTCAAAATCGGTCACATCGCTTACGAAGAAAACAACTACCCAGAAGCAGAAAAATGGTTGAAACCTTTGACGACAATCAAAGGCAATGACGATATCCGCAGAAAATCAGAAGACCTGGTTTTGGATATGTTGAACATTAAAAAAGACTTCGTGGGTATCAAAGAGTTTTCGAAACAAATCGCAAGCTCAACGACTGATGCAACTCGTAAAAAGAGCATGAACAAGATCCAGGAAGAAGCTCACTTCACTGAAATTCAAGAGTTTGCAAAAACTGGTGATAAAGACCAAGCAGCACAAAAGTTGATTGCTTACGCTAAAGAGCACGACAACTCCAAACTTTCTCAAGATGCTTTGTGGCAAGCCATCGGTATCCTTTATACTGAAGGCAAAGTTTATGATGCTGCTGAGATGTCTTTGAAGTACGTACAAAAATATCCAGATGACAAAAAAAATCTGGATGCTTTGAAAGATGCGGCTAAAGCTTACGCGGACATCGGTCAAACGGCAAAAGCCGCCGACACACTTGCGAAAGTTGCTGATCTAGATAAAAAAGGTCGCAACCAATACTTGGAAGCCGCTGCTGATATCTATGTGATGGAAAAACGCGTGAAAGATGCTCGTGCATCTTACATGGGTATCCTGGCTTCTGCTGACAGCAAAACCACAGAACGTATTTATGGTAAACTTCTTGATTCTTATAAAAACGATAAGAAGTCTGCGGAATACGAAAAGCTCTTGAATCAAATCTCTGCGAAGGGCATCGAGCCTTATACAACAGAGGCGATGATTGAAAAAGCACAGAACCTGTTGAACGCAGGCAAAATGACTGCGGCGTTTGATCTTTCCATGAAAGCTAATGGTCGCTCGGTGCCTGCAGAAACTCGTGCAGCAGCCCGTCTGATCCAAGCAGCGGTCTTGGAAAAAGAATTCATCGCCCAAAGCGTGAAAGCCCGCGAAGAGAAATTTGCGACGGTTCTGGCGATCAAAACTGAAAAGCTTGATAAAGCGCAAACAGCCTATGTCACCGCTTTGAAAATGTCCAAAGATCCCTATCAACAATTGGAAGCTTTGCGCGGTATTGACCGCGTCTATGGCAACTATGTGGATAGCTTGACGACAATGCCTCTGCCCGCTTCATTGAGCGCAGAAGACCAAAAGCAATTGCGTGGCGAGTTGGCGAAATTGACAAATCCAATCGAAGACAAAAAGAAAGACAATGATGCGAAGTTAAAAGCCTTGGCTGCGACAGTTGGTCAATCGGCGACAACGACTCGCTCTTATGTCAGCATTGGTGTGGATAAAACAATCACTCCGATCGCGCAATTTCCATCTCCAGAGAAGTTAGGTGTATTCCTGCCTCAGGGTGCGGATATGACGATTGGTAAAGTGTCTCGTTATGAGATTCGTCCCAACAAGACATGTAACAAAACTGCTGTAATGACTGGCGATATCGCAAAAGTAAACACTTTCGAAGTTGCTGGAAATTGTTATGGTTCTAGACAGTTCGACATCGTGGAAAAATTGGGCCTAGAGCTCGCTAAGAGCAAAGAAACCAGAGCCCTTGGTTTATTCTATGCGAGCGTCGGCGCTGAAGGAAAAGGCTATAACGAGAAAGCAATGTGGTTAATAGATGCCGCTTTGAAGGCTCAACCTGAAGCGTCTCCTTTTGTTTATCAAAAGGCCCGTCTGACATATAAAGACGATGGCATCAAAACCGCGATGCCATATTTCGAGAAGGTTTTAGACATGCAAATGCCTTCGACAGAAATGGAAACTTTCGCGGGTGTGAAAGCTTTCTCAGAGGGAGATTTCTCTCGTGCTGTCGAAAAATTTTCAACACTCCAAAAAGATCAGTTGTATACTTTAAATGTGGGAACGCTTTTGAGTGAATCTTATGCTCAAAAGGGTCAGGTCGATAAAGCTCTAGCAATGGTCAAAGATTTGATCGCTGCGAACAAGAAAGACAATATCGACTATCTTCTGGAACAAGCTCATATCCTTGAGACTTTCAAAGGAAGCCCCACGCTAGCGTTGGATTCCTATGAAAAGGCATTCAAAGCCAGCAGCGCGCAAGCAGATTTGCGTGAATGGTTAAGCAAAAAAATTCAGTTTATCAAAAATCAAAACAAAGTCGGTCAGCACGTTATCTCGGGAGACTTGTAGTATGGAGGGTACAAGTGAAAGCTTTCATCCAATTGATGACAGTTTTTCTTCTTCTGGGGTCAGCGACTGCCTTTGCTAAGCAAAGAACAGTCCGTAAAGTCCAGGAAGTCAATTTCGGTGACATGAACCTCAAGGGTACAGTTCGTAACCCTGATGGCGCCTATCTCGTACAGAAACGCGGTATTAAATTTATGCCGTTGTATGACGTACAAAAAGATATGGACGGCCGTATCAGGGAATCTGCTCTGTACTTGAATAACTAAGATTATTTTTACTTAGAGGTGTATTATGCTCACGTTGATTGTACGTCAGTCTCTAAAAGATGGGACTGCAAAAACCTGGAAATTGAGACCAACGAATGAAACTCAAACGTTTGGCTCTTCCCGCCTAGCGGATATTATTTCCATTTCTCCAAAGACAAAAGGTATTCAAGGTGTTTTTGAATATCGCAACGGTCAATGGTTCTATGTGGACATGGATATGGCTACCTCCAGCGGATTGAACCAATCCCCAGCCATCGCCTTGACCAAAGAAACCACGGTCACTTTGGATGAATGCACTCTGCACTTCGACCCTATTAAAAAGGATGTCGACTTGTATGCCCGTCTTGAAAAAGCCGGTCGCGAAGAAGGTGCTGGCAAAAAGTTTCAACTTTTCATGGTGAAACAACATGGCCGAGTTCTACAGACTAAAATCCAGCCCTTGAATAAGGCTTTTAAACCGGATTTCAGCAACACGAAAGTGGCTTGCGTGCCTTCTCAGGATTGGCACCGTCAGTTGCTTGGCGACGTCGAAGTATCGCAAAGAACGCTTTCTATGGAAGACGCGGCGAAAATGGGTCGCTTCAACACTTCGTCGTTGGTAGATGAAGATTCCAAAAAAGGCGTGGTCTTGATGTTGGGTGCTGCGGCTTTGTTTGTGACAGCTGCCTTGTTTGGACCAAAGACGGATATTCACTCCGTTGCAGTCGAACAGCCTAAAGTCGCGCAAAAGATCATTGTGAAAACAGAAATTAAACCTAAACGCAAAAAAGCCGAAGCGCAAAAGCAGGTGGCAGCAGCGGCTCCTCCTGCGGCATCTCCTAAACAGGAGACTGCAGCGAGTGGTGGCGGAGGCAAACTGGCCAATATGATGAAATCGATCTCTGACGGTCGTATTTCAAAATTGATTGGTAAAGTTTCTGCCCAAGGTGCGAAAAGTGCGAACGTTATGTTTGCTCAAGGTGTAAAAGCTGGTTCCGGTCCTTCCGGTCGTGGCTTGGCCGCTGTGGGCAACATCGAGCGCTCGGGTCGTGACTGGGGTGCTGCAGGTAATGGCAGTGGCGTGATGATTTCCACGAATGGTAAAGGTGGCGGTAAAAACGCTTCCGGCATGGGTGGTATGGCCGCTGGTGGCACTGGCAATGCCGGTGTTGGTTTGATCGAAGAGGAATCTGAAATTACGGGTGGTTTGGACCGTGAGGTGATCGCTCAGTATATCAAATCCAAATTGGGTCAAATCCTTTACTGCTACGAAAGACAATTGAGTGCGAATCCAGATTTGTTCGGTAAGGTCGCTGTTAAGTTTACGATCAGTGGGACTGGTCAAGTTGAACAGCAGATCATTGGCGACACAACTTTGAAAAACTCAACTGTTGAAGGTTGTATTTTGAATCGAGTAGCTGCATGGAAGTTCCCTGCCCCACAAGGCGGAACACGCGTACTCGTTACATATCCATTTTTGTTTAAAAGTACCAACTAGGACGGGGGACCGAAATGTTTAAGAAATCACTACTAATTTTCACCTTGATGACAGCTCAAGCTTTTGCGCAAACAGCAAAACAGCCAACGACTGCACCATCTGCACCAACAGAGCAACGTGGCAGCGACAAGCTTGACATCAAAAAACTTGAAAACAAGTACTGGGCTGCTAAGGACGAAGACTTCGGCGTGGTACAAAACCGTCGTTATGTGAAAGCAGAGCGCTTTTACGTGACGGGCCGTGCTGGTATTCCATTCAATGACGCTTACAGCACAGGTACGATTTTGGGAGCGGACGTTGGTTATTTCATGAGTGAGCGCTGGGGTTTTGAGTTCTCTTATAACTCAGCTGATATGAAAGACAACGATGCCGTAAATCAATTCGTAAACACATACGGTGCGATTCCGGATCACAACGTCTTCAAATCTTCATACTTTGCTTCTGCTATTTGGGTTCCGTTCTACGCAAAAATGTCTGCGTTAGACAAAGCGATCATTTATTTTGACATGGGTGTATCAGTGGGTCTTGGTAACGTGAACTACGATATCAAGAAGCAAGAAGGCGACGAATCCAAGTCAGCGATTGGTTATAAACTGGGTGTGTTCCAGCAGATTTTCTTCTCTGAGCACTTTGCCTTAAGAGCAGATTTGATCAACACGTGGTCGAACCAACAGCAATACAAGTACTATTACAACTATAACTCTCAACCAGTTAATGGTCGTGATTTAGGTTCTAAGATGGTTAACGATACTTCACTTTTGGTGGGTATCACTTATTGGCATTAATTTAGTTTAGTATTTTTAGTTCTTCCAAGGCCGGGGGGTCTTTATGAAAAAGCCAATGAAAGCAATGATGGTACTGCCACTTCTGTGCAGTGCCGCTTTTGCTCAAGAAGTTCAGCATAAGGCGCTGAACGTAAAAAATCAGGGTGCACCCGCAGCTACAAATCTACGGGTGAAATCCAGCCTGGTTCCGACTTACGAAATCTATCAAAAGAAAGTCGTAAAAGGAAAAACCGAAGTCTTTAAAGTAAAGGCCATTCCAGAGCTGAATATCGGTGCTGAGCGCGAGGTGGAAGCCATTCCATTGAGCCCGCTCCGCCTACCCGCTTCTCGTGAATTGGTGGTGAAGGAAATTAAAAAATCTCCTTCGATCGATCCAATGCACATCAAGATTCCACCCTACACGGCGGTGGTGAATCCTCCCAAAGTCTTAACGACGCCAGAGTCATTTACGAAAATACCTGACGTTAAAATGTTGAGCCCGGTGAAAGATCCAAACATGGTGGAGCCTCAGGTGACACTACAAAAAATGGATGAAATGGGCCCGAACGATTACAAATTACTTCAGGCATTGATCTTCCTGGAAATCCAACAGAACTATGAGTTGGCGATGGGACTTTTTGCTGAATTGATGGATGATAAAGAGCACCGTTTGGAAGCCCTTTACAACTATGCGATGACAGCCAAAGGCATGGGTCTGAACACTGAGTTCAGAACTTACATGATCAAAGTTTCTCAAGAGACGAAAAACAAAGAATGGCAGGAAAGAGCAACCAAAGCCCTGGTTGATGGAATCAAGGTTTTAGAGTTGTCTGACATCTCTTTGATCGATCCATTGGTTGCAAAATATGAAATCGACGTGACTAAAAACGATGAATACCAAATCACTCGTGCGAAGTACTATTCTTCCATCGGTAATTTGGGCTTGATGGAAGACGCGTTGATGTATATCGACGAAAAATCCAAAAAGTATCCAGAAGCACTTTTGCTTTCAGGTCTGTTCAACTATCGTCAAAACAAAGTTGACGAAGCTGTTATCAACATTGAAAAACTGTTGAAAGCAACTGAAGACGACAAGAAGTCTCAGATCAGAAACGTGGGTGCGATTACCATGGCTCGTATCCAGTTCCAAAAAAGCATGTACAAAGAGGCCTTCCAGTCTTACTTGAAAGTAGACCGCTCAAGCCCACTTTGGTTGCAAGCCATGACCGAAAGCGCTTGGACTCAGATTTTGTCTGAGGACTATGAAGGTGCTGCCGGTAACATGTTCTCGTTGCACACCGACTTCTTTAAAAACGCCTTCAACCCGGAATCTTTCGTGGTTCGTACGGTGGGTTACTTGAATCTTTGCCAATACGGTGACGGTGTTCAGGTTCTTGAAGAAATGCGTGGGAAATACGGTCCTTGGAAAAAGAAATTGGAAGAGTACAAGGCTGCCCACAAAAAATCGATCGACTACTACGACACTATCAAGAATTGGGCTAAAAACTCAGACTTGAAAGAAGTTGATGGTTTGCCACGTGCCTTTATCGTTGAATTGGCTCGTCACCCTGGTTTCGTATCTGTGCAAAAACAGATCAACAACTATGAAGACGAGATCACAAAATTCAACAAGATTTCTTTCACATTGATCAAAATGGAAAAAGACTTCCTGGCTAAGAAAAATGATGCCAGCAAAGCTTTGGCAGCAGCGAAGGCTAAAATGAAGCCAGGTTCAGAACCATCCTCTGCTGTTCTTGATGCTGATAAAAAACTTTTGAGCTATTCGATCCAGTATCACATCGCTAACAAAGCCCGCACTTCGATCAAAAACTTGCGTACTCAAGGTATCGCTCGTATTGAGAAAGAAAAAGACGTGCTACGTGCTGAGGCCGGTAAAGCTCTTCAAGACAACTATAAAAGCATGGTTGCCAACTTGAACCGCGTCCTGGACCAAAATGACGTTCTTCAGTACGAATTGTATTCAGGTGCTGGTGAGCACATCCGCTATCAAATGGCTGGTGGTGAAGTGAACGACAAAGAACGTCCGGAATTAAAAGTAGCTAAAGAAAAGAGCCTCAACTGGAAATTTAAAGGTGAAATCTGGGAAGACGAAGTTGGTCACTACCGTTCATCTTTGAAAAACGTATGCCCACAGGATAACGCTGTCGCTGGCATGAATGAGCACTAAGGAAGGAAAGGTTATATTTATGAAAACATCTCTTAAATTGACAACAATGACAGTACTTTTGAGCTTCTCCACTGCTGCATTCGCACAAAATACAGCGAAAGACGGCTTGGAGCGCATCAAATCCAATTTGAATAACTCGAAAACAAATTTATCAGAGTACCAAAAGAACTTGAAAACAGTTGAAGGTAACCTGAACGAAGTTGCCAAAGCTAAATCGACAGTAGAAGGCCAACAAAAAGAAGTGGCGGCTCAAGCTGAAGAAAATACGAAAGCCATGCAAAAGCTTGGTAAGCAGGAAACCGAACTGCAAGGTTTGATCAAAGACGAGCAATCCAAAACCGCGGCTGAAAATCAAAAAATCGCTGAATTGGAAGCTATGATCGCTAAGATCAAAGAAAACCAAAAGAAACGCGAAAACAACATTCAAGACTACCAAAATCAAATGTCACAGTTGGGTGAAGAGAAAAAAATCTGGCAATCTCGTCGTGACACTTTGAAAGAGCAATACGACACAGTTAACAAGAAAATCCGCGAGCTCGCTTCCGAAGAAAAAGAATGGAAGGGCAAAGAGCAAGGATATAAAGGCGAAGTGAACCGCTGGACTAAGGAAGTAGAGCGCCAACAAAAAATCAGCGACTCTTACAACTCTTTAGCTGAAGTTAAATAGCAGATAATTCACATTAAGAGATCAGGTCCCCCGGCTTGATCTCTTTTTATTTTGTTTACGTCCAGATTTATCCATCTCTCATATATCCTGTTAAGCCGTCTTTACATCCTACAGATGTTAGCCGAAAAGAAGAGAAACAGCTTCCATGACTCACCGTCAGGGAACATATAACAGGAAACTTCCATGAACGACTCAACTACTAGCTCTTGGTTTCGCGGCATCAAAGGCAAATTACTCTTCGCAGCAGTACTTCCCATGATTGGTTTTGGCATAATCTTCGTAATTGCTTTCACTAGCTTGAAAACGATCGGCGGCATGCTAACCAAGGCCAATACCAATACGACTCCCAACTTGATTGAGGTGGGGGAAATGCGCCAGTCCCGCAATAAGTTCAACTATATGGTTCTGGCTGCAACAGTTTCTGTGGATGCCAAAGAACGCAAAGAAGATATCGATGAAGCCAAAAATGCAATCACCGAGTACTTCACCGCATTCACAAACTATACGAAACTCCCAAGCCCAAAAGAAATTGAGGCAACAGATGATGCAGGTGACAAGGCCGCACCTCTGTTTAAAGCCGCGATGGAAGAAACGATTGCACTCCTGGAAAAAAACACTCCAGAATCTGACAAGGCAGCCATTGCGCTTCTTCATGGCCGTGTAAAGGAGAACGCAAATGTTCTCAGAGCCATGACGACGGCAGCCATCAAATACTTTCAACAGGATTCCATTAACGACTCAAAAATAGCTGACATGAAAATGTCACAGGCGACAACGATCATCATCGCAACAACAACTGCAACGTGCCTTCTGGTCTTTTCATTGCTTATTTTTATTGCGATCCGTCTGTCTAAAACCGTCGGTGGCGTTGCCAACCGTCTGACTGAATCAAGTCACCAGGTTTCTGCAGCCGTCGTACAATTGAATAGTGCCGGCAACAACCTGTCCCAATCCTCTACTGAAGCCGCAGCTTCTCTCGAGGAAACGGTAGCCGCTTTGGAAGAATTAACATCCATGGTGCAAATGAATTCTGACAACGCCAAACAGGCAGCAAGTCTTGCATCCACTTCCCGTCAATCCGCGGAGGCTGGCGAAAATGATATTAAAAACTTGATCACGGCCATGACAGAGATTTCGCAATCTTCTAAAAAAATCGAAGAGATCATTTCCGTGATTGACGACATCGCTTTCCAAACGAACTTATTGGCATTGAATGCAGCCGTTGAAGCCGCTCGTGCGGGTGAACAAGGTAAAGGTTTCGCGGTGGTCGCCGAAGCTGTTCGCGCATTAGCTCAAAGAAGTGCCGCGTCTGCGAAAGATATCTCTACATTGATCAAAGACTCAGTTTCTCAAATTGATCGCGGCAGCAACATTGCCGACCAAAGTGGCACGGTTCTATCAAACATCGTGAACTCCATTAAGAAGGTCTCAGATCTAAATAACGAAATTGCCGCAGCAAGCTCAGAGCAAACGACCGGCATCCAACAAATCAGTAAAGCGATGAATCAATTGGATCAGTCTTCTCAATCCAATGCCGCCTCAGCTGAGGAAATCGCAGCGACCAGCGGCGAGATCAACAACTTGGCAACAACCACACAGTCATTGACGGTCGAGTTGACAGAGGTGGTGATGGGTAAATCGAACAACACAACTGAGCATCATCACGAACCTAAAGCAGTCGCGCACGCAAAAGCTCCAAAAAGCTCCCCTATGCACAAGTCTGCTAAAGTGATTGCGATGAAAAAGCCAGCACCCAAAGTAGCGACAAAGGGCGCTTCCTCAAGTTCAGCCGATCTGATTCCTTTTGATGAAGACGACCGTAAAGTGGGAACAACGGACGGCTTCTAGGCATTTAAATTAGAATAAACTCTAAAAAAGAGATGAAACTTCACCGTTTCATCTCTTTTTTCGTTAAATCTCCTTCGCGCTCCGAAACTAGACTTCAAGTTTCCTTGATACCAACCGAAAATATTCTTACTCAGGCACCTTCTTCTCGTGCAACTTCATAAAAAAATTAAAGGATTGCTGACATGAATCAGACATCGCTGTCATCGTGGTTCCGCGGAATCAAAGGTAAACTGCTATTCGCTGCCTGCCTCCCAATGGTGGGTTTCGGGGTTAACTATTTCATCTCAAACACCAGCATGAAAAGTTTGGGAGTTCTTCTTAATACAGCTAACACCGACACTATTCCCAATTTGGCTGCCATTGGTGAAATGCGCCAGGCTCGTAATAAATTCGGATATCAAGTGTTCGCAGCCATGATGATGGATACGGAAGAAAAACGCCATGAACGCATTAAACTTGCGCGCGATGGAATCAAAGAATTTAAAGAAAATATCGAAATTTACAAAGCCGCCCCTTCTGCCTCCGAACTTCAGGAGACAGATAAAAAAGCCTATGCGGTTCTTGATGAATACATGACTCTATTGGATAAAGTCGCCACTTTGGCTGATTCCAACAAACCAGAAGACCATAAACAAGTCCGTGAACTTATGGATGGTCGTTTGTGGGAGCTTGGCACAATCATGCAGCACATGACGGGTGCTGCGGTTAAGTACTACGACAAAACCGCGAAAGAAAATACGGCTGAAGCGAAAAGCATGATCGCCAGATCCGAAATGATCATCCTTATGACAACAGCTATTTCCTGTCTGGCCATCTTTTCCATTCTGTTGTTTATCGCCATTCGCCTTTCGAAATCCGTTGGCCATGTGGCAAGTCGCTTGTCTGAGTCTTCTTCTCAGGTCGCAACGGCAGTTGAGCAATTGAATGAAGCCGGTAACAGTCTGTCTCAATCCTCCACTGAAGCTGCCGCTTCATTAGAAGAGACCGTCGCCGCATTGGAAGAATTGACTTCCATGGTCCAAATGAACTCCGACAATGCGAAACAAGCTGCAAGCCTGTCCGCGTCTTCCAGGAACTCTGCAGAAGCTGGAGAAAATGACATTAAGAGCCTGATCACAGCGATGACAGAAATTTCCCAATCCTCTAAGAAAATTGAAGAAATCATCTCCGTTATTGATGATATCGCTTTCCAAACCAACCTCTTGGCTCTGAACGCAGCTGTTGAGGCCGCTCGCGCCGGAGAGCAAGGTAAAGGATTCGCGGTTGTGGCCGAAGCCGTTCGTGCCCTGGCACAAAGAAGTGCTTCGTCTGCGAAGGACATCTCATCTTTGATCAAAGATTCCGTTTCGCAAATCGATAACGGCAGCAAGATTGCGGATCAAAGTGGTGCGGTTCTATCCAATATCGTAAGCTCGATTAAAAAGGTCTCTGACCTGAATAACGAAATCGCGGCGGCAAGCTCTGAGCAGACCACAGGTATTCAACAAATCAGCAAAGCCATGAATCAACTGGATCAGTCTTCACAATCGAATGCGGCCTCTGCAGAAGAGATTGCAGCGACAAGTGGTGAGATCAATAATCTGGCAACAACCACTCAAGGTTTAACAGTTGAGCTCAGTGAGGTGATCTATGGGACTTCAGATGTAGTCCCTATGGCGGCAACAGACTCGACGAAGAAGGGTAAATCCCAAGCTGTTCACTCGACTTCTGCCGCAAAAAAAGTTATTCCATTTAAGAAAGCGGCGGCACCTGCACCAAAGAAAAGTGCACCTGCCGCTTCCGCGGCCTCTGATTTAATTCCATTTGACGAAGAATCAGATCGCAAAGTGGGAACAACAGACGGATTTTAATCTAGTTACTAAGAGGGGAAATCACTCCCCTCTTAAATATTTGTAAAGTGGCACTTCTTGAACCTTCTCGTACGATTTTATGACAGGCACATAAAAACAAGGGTTCATATGAAATCACAAGGTCTATCGAGCTGGTTCCGAGGTATCAAAGGTCGTCTTTTATTCACGGCGATTATTCCCATCATTGGTTTCACCATTCTTTTTGGTGTCTCCATCGTCACCGTAAATCGCTACAACGCGATGCTAACGACTTACAGTGAATCTATCGTCCCTAACCTTCAGGCTATTGGAGAGATGCGCCAGGCACGCAACAAATTTGGATACCAAATTCTGGCGGCCATTGACGCGGAAAAAACCGAAGACAGACAGAAATTTCTAAAATCAGCCAACGAAGGTATCGAAGAATTCAAAAGCAATTACAAGCTCTACACGGAAGCTCCGTTTCTTCCAGGTGAAGCTGAAATGCATGAGCCCGCAAAAGTTAAAATAGCGGACTTCTTTCAATCAATGGATCTTATTGCCGAAATGGTAAAAAGCAACGACCCTGCTCAAATCAAAGAGGCGCGCACGATCTTATACGGCCCTTATACTCAGATCGGCCACGTGATCCGTGACTTCAACCGCCACGTTTCTAAACTTTATGAAGAGACCTCAAAAAAGCAAGAAGTAGAAGCTGCCAAACTTCGCAAGGACGCTGCCACAATGTTGATTGCGACCTCTGTGGTTGCTGCCATCGCGATTTTCTCGATCCTCTGCCTGCTTGCGGCTCGCATGTCTGGCGCTGTGGCTTCCATCGCGGATCGCCTGACAACGGCAAGTTCCAACGTCGCGTCTTCGGTTGAACAGCTGAGCGAAGCAAGTAACAACCTTTCCCATTCTTCGACAGAAGCAGCGGCTTCCTTGGAAGAAACGGTGGCAGCCCTTGAAGAACTGACCTCCATGGTACAAATGAATTCCGACAACGCGAAACAGGCCGCAAGCCTTTCTGGTTCCTCCCGTCAAGCCGCGGAAGAAGGCGAACAGGATATTAAAAATCTGATCACGGCGATGACAGAAATCTCTCAGTCCTCCAGAAAGATCGAAGAAATCATCTCTGTCATCGACGATATCGCTTTCCAAACAAACTTGTTGGCATTGAATGCAGCTGTCGAGGCAGCACGTGCTGGTGAACAAGGGAAAGGCTTTGCGGTGGTCGCCGAAGCCGTTCGCGCCTTGGCACAAAGAAGCGCTTCCTCTGCCAAAGACATCTCTTCTTTGATTAAAGAATCCGTGTCGCAAATCGAACGCGGCAGTGAAATCGCTGACCAAAGCGGAACGGTCCTTGCGAATATCGTGAATTCAATTAAAAAAGTTTCTGATTTAAACAATGAGATTGCGGCAGCAAGTTCAGAGCAAACAACCGGCATCCAACAAATCAGTAAGGCGATGAATCAATTGGATCAGTCTTCTCAATCCAATGCCGCTTCGTCGGAAGAAATCGCCGCAACCGGTGGCGAGATCAACACCTTGGCCACGACAGCACAAGGCCTCACGGTTGAACTGAACAAGTTGGTATTGGGTATAGATAAAACAATGATCGAAGCTAATTAGTTTTACGTTTCAGAAAATCGAGCAAGAACCTCCCTTGCTCGATTTTCATTTTTATTGAAGAGTAGCCATAAACCAAGGCACAAACCACAATCACCCCGGCCAGCAAAATCGTCTTCACCCCACTGGAAGCAGCCCTACTCACCGTCTCCGCCAAACTCCAGGCAAAGACCGCCATCACGGCTCCCGCAAAAAAGATTTTTAGAAGCTCCTGCACCATCCTTCGCCAATTCAGTGCAATGGAATAATAACCCATAAATCCAAATACCAGGATAATTTGCACCATGGCCGCAACCAAGCTTGAAACCACGAGCCCCTTTAGTCCCCACGCCTCTATCCACATCGGTGCCATTCCAATATGCAATGCCAGTCCCACCAGCGAAGTCAGCGCTGGTACCCAGGTATTTTTGATGGCATAAAACGCAGGCACTAAGACTCGGACTGAAGACACCACAAGTAAACTGAGAGCGTAAAATTTCAAGACCATCGCCGTTGCATTCGCATCGTTTTGCGTGAAGTGCCCTCGATAAAAAAGCACTTCGACAATGGGTTGAGCCAAACAGAACAAGCCAATCGCCGCAGGCCATGCCAAATACAAATTCATCAAAAAGTGTTCTTGCATCACAGATTGAAACTGCTTTTTTTGTTTTCTTTGCGCCAGATCACTCAACGTGGGCAGCAAGGCCGCTCCAATACTCACGGCCACCAAGGAGAGCGGCAACTCCAGCAAACGGTCCGCCCAATAAATATAAGACAAGGCCCCCTCGCCCAACCCACTGGCAAAGTGCAGGTTCACCAGTGTCGCCAATTGCAAGAGCCCCGTACCGAGCAGCCCCGGAAGCATGTTTTTCAAAACCAAGCGCACATCGGAATTCCACAAACGACGGCTGAGCCGCGGCAGATAATTTTTCTCGCGCAGGGCCCACCATAAAATCACCGCCTGCAATAAACCACCGACAAAAACACCCCACGCCAGCCCGTCGCCCACTTCTGGAAACCAAGTTCCCGGCATAAAGGTGAAAACCAGCATCGAAATATTTAAAAGTGCGGGAGCCAGGGCCGGCAGCGCGAAACTCCCCAAGGCATTCAAGATGCCCATGAAATAGGCGTAAGAGCACACGAAAAAGACGAACCCGAACATGATTCGCGCCATTCGCACCGTCAAATTCCACTTTTCAACATCCAGGACATAGTTATCTGCCAGCAAGAGCTTTAAAAGCGGCTCCATGCTGACGATCCCCCACAAGGTGACCATCCCCAGAAAGATCAGTAACAACGTGTAAATGGCATTTATAAGATTTTGGGTTCTTGTTCCCGAGGGGTCTTCGGCCTGAGCTTCAATAAAAACGGGAATAAAGCTCACAGACAGGGAGCCTTCGCCAAAAAGTCGACGGAAAAGGTTGGGTAAACGAAACGCCGCGGTCCACGCATCCGTGACTGTACGATCAAACAGGGCCGCCAAGGCCATATCGCGGAATAGGCCCAAAACGCGGCTCGTTAGGGTCCCGCCCGCCATGAAAAAGGCTCTTTTGAAGACCTTTTTGCGATCTTCTTTTAATCCGCTTGCCTCCACAGACACCCTATGTTAATCCCTTTGGTTCGTTTATAAAGATTAAGTGGAGGCTATACCTTGGCAAATCATAAGTCAGCAGCAAAAAGAGCTCGTCAATCTATCCGTAAAACAGCAGTAAACAATGCTCGTAAAAGCACTGTAAAAACAGCTGAAAAAAAACTAGTTAAAGCTATCGAAGCTAAAGACGTGAAAGCTCTTCCTGAGTTGTTGAAAAACTTCACTTCTCAAGTGATGAAAGCTGCTAAAACTGGCGTTATCAAAAAAGAAACTGCTTCTCGTAAAATCAGCCGCCTAGCTACTCGCGCTTCTGCGAAGTAATCTGGTCTGAACTCTGACTTGGTCAGAGGAACTGATAGAGAAAAAGATAAGATTGAATTCGCGCTGATCAAAAGGCGCGAATTTCTATTTGTGGGAGACCGATCAGTCTCCCATTTTTTTTGCTTTTAAGCTGCGGAGGATTGCGTGCGGGCGGAGACGAAGGCGCGGATTTGTCTTTTAGTGCCGAAGGCAATTTCACTGAAGCTAAGACCGTGGGTGACCTTTGTGTCGCCCTGTTTTTTTTGAGTGGAACGAACCACTCCCCGCAGGAATACGAAATCCCCTTGAGGAATTTGAAAGCTCACGACCACTTCCGCACCTTCGCTAAGCAGGTACTCGGAAATGATGGACATGCCCCCTTCTCCGATCTCTCCAGAATCCACGATAAAATAAGTGCCCTCACTTAAGACACCTACCTTGCGCTTCATCGCACGGCGAGGATACTGACGGCGAAAGCCCCCGGCTTTTTCCTCGACGCTTGGAATGTTGATCTTTTGAAAGTCACTTGCCATGGATGACTTATCGGAATTTTGACGCCTGTTTTGCAGTCTTGTTTCTTCGTCTCAATTTGAGACGAAAGCTCTGGGCCCTTGATCTATTGGGCATTGATTTCTTGGGAAGATCTACTTTTTCTTTTTAATAGCAGAAAAGGTGGCGCTTCCTGGAGAGAGGAGCCAGCTGTATTGTTGGATGTAGTCTATCCCCAGGATGATATCGATATTTTCCTGGGGTGCCACCACCATAAAGGGCCATTGATTTTTGGCGCATTGATTTAATATGCAAACACCACTTTCCGGTTCGGCCAGGGTAAAGATTCTTTTAAATCCCGCGACGTCGGTTCTTTGTTCCCGCCCAATAATTTTAAAAAGTTCCGGATGGTTTTTTAAAAACACTCCCGTCACAGCGCTGAATGCATGTGTGTCCACCAAAGCACGGGCTGTTGTGTTACCAACCTTGACTTCGATGATGGGGCGAAGACCAGGGAGCATTTTTCCCAGGTTTTTAAAAGGCTTCATTTGTTGCGGAGTAAGATTGATATACAACGCCACTTGCGATGAGACGACCCTGGCATTGTCGATAATCAGTGTCGTATTTCTGAAAACATCTGCGCCGATAGTTCCAAGGAGTGCTTCACCCGTTGTCGTGGGGATTTCTGACTGCACTAAGACTTTGTAGTTTGCGACGACTGACTCCCCACCTATTTTTAAATTCTGCAATTGCACCCTCGGATAGGATTGAACGCCGCCCAGGGTTTGCATTGATTTTTGCTCAATGACTTTTAGACCTTTCGCCGCTTTGCCCGAAATAAATGTGGCCTCTGCACCCAAATCCAGGGCGCACATACCGCGCAGGTTTTGAACTTCGCATTCCACCTGTGGAACCAAACCCGACAGAACATCCAAGGGGATGACCGAGGCGCTGGCTTCGACAATTCCTAGTAAAATGAAGGCGATTAATAATTTGCGCACGAAGTTCCTCTGTCAAAAAATCGGACACTCTTGAAACTATGACAAAGCTGTCAATCTTAAATCTGCCAGAGTCGTTTCAAAGAGATCTTGAAGTACTCTAAAGACATAAGCGAGTTCCGTGCCGAAATAAAAAAGGCGCAGTCTCAACCTGCGCCTTTTCACCATTTATGCAAAAATAATTTTACTAAATCTATTGAACCCCGTTAGATCCACCGTTGCCTTGAGGGTTAATGACGGCTTTTGAAGCTTCTTGGGCGTTTTTCCCAGAACGAATCGCTGTCTGCAAAGCGCCACGGCATTCGACGTCTTTGCAGCAGCTCTCGACTCTCTTAATAGATGTCCCGGCTGTTGCGACTTCTCCCTTTGGAGCCTTACATTCAATCCCGCGAAGCTTCATGCTCTCTGCATCCTGGGTAACGTAGGTATTGCCCTTAGTTGGATCATAGAAATAGTGGCAGGTATTATCATGACGTGGACCATTCGGGGACTTGTGAGTTTGTTGAGTCGAAACCGTTTTGATTTTACCTTTGTCGTGATCGATAAAAACTTTGTGAACTTCATTTGCAGGCTGTCCCATCGAATCAATGAAGTTGTATTGATAAGTATAATAGAAAACATCTTTGCTGCACTTAAAGTCCATCAGGGCTGCAGAAGCCGTGTCTTTCACTCCGTTGACGACCTTCGCATTCACATCTGAATTGGCAAGGTCTATCAAAATCGCTTTGGCATTCTTCTGACCTTCTGTCAGCTGCTGTTGAGCTTTCCAGTATTCCAATGAATTCTTCGCGACTACAGTATAAGCAGTCGCGGCGAAGCCTTGTCTTTTTAACTCTTTTGCCTCAGCACTTTCCGCTTGTTTCATCAACTGTTGTGGCGTCAGCATTTCGTCGTCGGCAGCATAAGCACTCTTGATGAATAAGTCCGAAATTCCAGCACCCAAAGTAGCGACAAAGGGCGCTTCCTCAAGTTCAGCCCTTCCGTTAAGTTATATTCAATGTTCGGGCTCATCGTGC
>JBCNNR010000032.1:0-46006 GCA_039594295.1 Bdellovibrio sp. | reverse complement strand
ACTTCCCAGGTTGGGTAAGCACCTGCCAGGACTTTATCCAAATCCACCATGAACGGCGGCACTTTGGAAATTGCGACTGAGATATCGTTCTTATAAGGAGAGTATTTCGCCAAAGACTCAGAGATATCTTCACGGTATCTCCAGAATGTGGCTGCTTGGGTATCAGATTGTGAAATAACACCATCAACAACCCAACCATCCTCAGCGCACTGACCGAAAACTTCCAAGGCCTTTTCCTCGTCGTTTTCGGAGCGGATTTCCACTTCAGCTAATACATAAAATGAAGCCGAAGTTTCAAGTGGTGCTGGCAAGCCTGTGTTGGCTAAAACTTTTGCCAATGCTTTATCCGAAAACATCTCAAACGCCACGAGCGATGTTTGCGTTTTAAATTTTCCGAAAATTTTCATCACAGCTTCAAGGCCACTGACCGCCATCACCAATACTTTCATTGGTGGGGGAGCCGGAGCCAGGCGAATGGTCGCTTCGGTGATAAAACCTAATGTGCCTTCTGCGCCGATGAATAAATGGCGCAGGTCATAGCCGGTCGCATTTTTCACCAGGCCGTTATTCAGTTCTAAGATTTCGCCCGTCCCCGTGACAACTTTAAGTCCTGCGACCCAGTCACGAGTCAAACCGTAACGAACGACTTTGATCCCACCCGCATTGGTGGAAATATTTCCGCCCATTTGCGAAGAACCCGTCGCTGCGAAATCAACCGGATAGAAAAGATTTTTAGAATGAGCGAACTCTTGCAAAGTTTCAGTGACCACGCCCGCCTGGATGACCACAGTTTGGTCGACAGCACTGAAATCTTTGATTTTGTTCATTTGATCGAAAGAGACAACCACTTCGCCTTGGGTTGCCACGGCGGCACCCGACAAACCAGTGCGACCACCTGATGGAACCAAGGCGATCTTATTTTTGCGCGCCCATTTTACCAGGGCAGCGACATCTTCGGTTGTATGAGGAAACACGATGGCCGAAGCCTTGATATCGAAATAAGTTGTCCAGTCCTTGCCCCAGTATTTTAAACTTTCCTCGTCCGTTTTGATTTGGTCTTTTTTTAGAAAGCTATCAAGTTCGAGGAGAGCAGCTGGTGCCATGATGTCATCCTATTCCTGGTCGTGAACGGGCCGGTAAAAATCTTTCAGTGTTCTTATTCTAAAGAATGCATAGATGGGACACAAGCCCCAAGCAGCGGTGAACAACCCGTAAATACCGATGTAAGTCCAGAAAGGACCCCCGGCAATCGCATAGGCGGTAAGGCCCATGCCGATTAAAAACCTTAAAATGCGATCCCAAAGGGCGACATTGCATCTCATGGGCGTCCTCCTTCGCTGAAGCTACGGCGGACAGAAACTACTTAAGTAGTTCCTGTAGTTCTCCAGATTGGTACATTTCCATCATGATGTCAGAACCACCAACAAGTTGGTTATTCACGTACAACTGAGGGATTGTTGGCCAGTTGCCATACTCTTTGATGCCCGAACGAATTTCTTCGTCATCAAGCACGTTCACATCGTGAAATTGCACGCCGATATCCTGAAGGATCGCGCAAGCACGTGCAGAAAATCCGCACATCGGGAATTGTTGAGTACCTTTCATGAAAAGCACAACTTTATTACCTTTAACGATACCGTCGATTTTTTGTAGAGTTGGAGACATAAAATCCTCTTATTGAATAATTATTTTAAACGATTTTGGTTTTGATGGAGAGTGCATGCACTTCACCAGTTTTCAATTCTGGTCCAAAGCAAGCCATCACTTGTTGGTGCTGCTGGATTCGAGTCAGGCCCGCAAATTTCGAGCTTTCCACATAAACTTCCCAATGATCTTGAGTTCCAGTTAGATCGAAAACCTCAATTTTACAGTTTGGGTAAGTTTCTTCTAGGCGTTTTTGCATTTGCTCTTGAGTCATGGGGCGGAAAGTACCAGAGGTCTTCTGCCAAGTCCAGTGGCGCTTCGCCAGATCAGCTAGCTCTTCGTTGCTTCTCGTCGGCGTACGGGGAGTACGCCTTCCTCGGCGCGCCTCGATCTAGCTGATCTTGCTGTGCGCATGGGGTTTTGGGGCATTGGGGACGGGGGGCGGCTTGTTTGACTTTATGCGGCGGTGTAGGATGGGAGGCCTATGTTTGGACATTCTCAGAGGCTTATTAAGATCTTTTCTTTGATTCTGCTTACGATGGTTTTTTATGCCGTGGCGCGGGCGGAGTTTTTGGTTTGGAATTGGAATTTATTTCATTCTAAATCCGTGGGCGACATGCTGTGGGCCTTTTTTGTCGGGATGCGCTTTGATCTGTCGGCGGCTTTTTGTGGAGTGGCGCCGATTCTGCTTTTAAGTTTTATCCCATGGCCGAAAAATTGGACACCGTTGTGGGAGAAGGTGACTTGGGGGCTTTTTTGCCTGATCAATGTGCCGTTTTTGATTCTGAATTTAGTCGATACCGAGTTTATTAATTTTGTAGGTCGCCGTTTTACATACGATACCATTTTTATTTTGAATGAAGCTCAAGGCAAAATGCTGAACTTTGTGGGCAGCTATTGGCTTTTGTTTTCGATCAATACCTTGATCGTTGCGGCCTTTATGTATTTGGCGTGGAAACTGGTTAAGCGTCCGGCACAAGTGCATTGGCACAGCAGTTGGAAAGCTTGGGCTGCTCATGGGGCGATGGTTTTTATGGCTCTGGCCTTTGCCGTTATCGGGATTCGTGGCGGCTTTCAACGTAAGCCCATCAGTTTTGTGAATGGCAATGTGTTCACAGCACCGTTATTGAACAATCTGGTTCTGAATTCCACTTTCACTTTTATCAAAAGCTATGGTGCCAAGGAAATTAAGCACGAAAAGTATTTTGAAAATCGTGAAGACATGCTGAAACTTTTGAATGGTTCCCTCGTCGGCTCCAGTCTGGACAAACAGGGGCGACCGGCGCCGCCACAAAATATTGTGATCATCATGCTGGAAAGTTTTGGTTCGGAATATCTGGGACCGGTCGAGGGTGAAACACGCACGCCGTTCCTGGATTCTTTAATGAAAAAATCCCTGGTGTTTGAACATGCCTATGCCAACGGACGTCGTTCCATTGAAGGGGTCGCAGCGGTTATGGCGGGGATTCCGGCCTTGATGAGCGAGCCCTTTATTTCCTCGCACTTCACTTCGAATTATTTCCTGGGGTTGGGCACCTTGCTTGCCGATAAAAAATATTCCACCAGTTTTTTCCACGGTGGTCATAACGGGACCATGTACTTTGATTCCTTTATGCAAAGTGCGGGAGTGGAAAAATA
Source organism: Bdellovibrio sp. (assembly GCA_039594295.1). Taxonomy (GTDB): domain Bacteria; phylum Bdellovibrionota; class Bdellovibrionia; order Bdellovibrionales; family Bdellovibrionaceae; genus Bdellovibrio. Next base: position 42,724 of record JBCNNR010000032.1, on the reverse strand, counting down.
CTTTGGTTCCACTGAGTACGGTAACTCTGCTGATGATGATGGCGTGTGGGGGATTTGGGATGAGCCGTTCTTGCAGTGGATGCTAACCAAGGTCAACGGCTTTAAACAGCCCTTTATGACTTCTGTTTTTACTTTAAGTTCGCATCAGCCATTTAAAGTTCCCGAAAAGTACAAAGACACGTTTCCAGAGGGCAAATTGCCTATTTTGAAAACGATTTCTTATACGGACATGGCTCTGGAAAAGTTTTTTGGTGAAGCTGAAAAGCAACCTTGGTTTAAGAACACTCTTTTTGTGATCACAGCAGATCATACGTCGTTGCACTACCGCCCAGAATTCACCAATGAAGTGGGGGATTACAAAGTTCCTTTGTTTTTCTATCATCCATCGTACAAATTCCCGAAAGTGAATACGAACATGGTGGTGCAGCAGATCGATGTCCTGCCAACGATTTTGGATTTCCTGCATATTCCGCAAAAAGAGGCGAACTATATGGGGAGCTCGATTTTCGTCAGCGGAGATAAAGTCGCAGTGACATTCAACGACGGTATCTATCAGCTGCTGGCCAACGATTACCGTCTGCGCTGGGTGCTGGGCAGCGGTGAACCCGAGATGTACGCGATCGAAGATCGAGACGGCAAAAATCCATTGAACGAACCTTCCGCCCGCAAAACAGAACTGATCAAAAAACTAAAAGCCAATATTCAATATTTCAACGAAGGCATGTGGGACAATAAACTCTATTACCCCACTCCCGGTCGATAAAATCGTTGAAAAAGGCTCATCCACTGCGTTGTCGGACTTTCTCCTCGCTCCGACGTGCCTGGAGCACGCCTGCGCTGTGGGGAAAATCCTCCGCCTTGCGGCTGAACCTTTTTGAACGATTTTCGTTAAGCGGATTTCTTCTGGTAGACGGAGCGTTGCATTTCGACGATGGCGCTCATGATGGCGAATTCGCTGGCATTGGCGATGTGATTGAACTCCAAGCCAATGACCATGTCGTCGCCTTGCACGCGCAAGTTTTTGACGAAGCCTTGCACCGGAATCGGGTCGCGTTCGCCGATAAAGATCACAGCTTCCACTCGGTCATCCAGACGCAATGTCGGCATATCAGCGGTTAAAAGAACGGCGCAGCCTTCCGTCGAAACATCCAACAGACGGCACGTTGTGTTTGATTGCTGTTGATTCAACGTCGCAATCAAGCAGTCCGCCTGAAATCCCGTCGGCAGGGTGTAGCGGAAGTTCTTTCTTCTTTGTAAATGAAATAAGTCTTTGATGGTCAAATTCACGCCGCCCTCGAAAGGGATGGCTGTCGCTTCGAACATGTATTTCTCGTTATTCACACGGAAATAACAAGTCAGCACTTTGTTGAAGGAGAATTTGAAAGTTCCCCCTTCCGTCAAAATGCACTGAATCTGACCCAGGTCATTCATGGAAACCGCATTCACATGCTCCGCTTCGTCTTCTTTGCCTTTTAAAAGGATTTCTCCTTCGATAGCAGTCAGTTGCGCAAACAGATATTTGCGTTGTTCAGGATTATTGACGGCTTTAAAGACAACAACTGGTCCCATGATTATGCCGCTGCAACCAGTTTATGGCCGCACTCCCCACAGAATTTGGCTCCAGCTACCACCTCAGATTTACATTGAGGGCACTCTGGACCGTTGGATTTTTTCTTAGGCTTTTCTTCTTTTTCGTTCAGATCCACGTAACCACGTTCATTCCACTTATCGATTTCACGAAGCATTTTCCAGCTTTGTAGCATCGAGCGGAATTCTTTGATTTCGAATTGCAAAAGCACACTCGTACCCACTGTACGACGCTTCATAAAGATCCCTTTGCCTTCCAGGCGAGTGAAGTGATCGTTATTCAAAGCAAAGCCCAATTCGTTAGTGCAATATTCAGAAAACTTTGCGAACTCCACACTGGTGACACCGAAACGGTCCACTTCAGGGGAGTCACCAGTCACTTTCAAAAGGCCATCAAGCAAGTTCAAGCACACTTCGTCCACGCGAAGCAGTTCCGACTTACCAGCACCTTTGAAATAGTAATATTGGAAAAATTCAAAAAACGCTTCCACCAGACCCAAATCCAAAAAGTGAACCTTTTGAATTTCATCAGCGCCTTCTGGATTGTCTGCGGGTTTACCCATCTCATACAACGCCAGTTTTTGTTTTACCAAGATGTTGATCACTTGCTCGACACGTTTTGGACTCTCAGCAAACACACGCTGAGCATATTGTTTCATCATCATCCATTCCACAACCACACGGCCGGGAAGGACGTTCTTGTCACCCTTGTGATTTGCTGTATGAAAGACTGCGCCGAAAGCTTTTGCGACTTGGTCTTCAGGACATGGTGAAGAGTCTTTTTCAAGCTTGGAAGAGCGCACTTCATTCACGCCCATACGCAAACGCTCTGCCAGTGATTTGATGATCACTTTCAACATTTGCGGAGCGCCTTCATAAAGCTGCTTCAAAGTATCAACGGGAATTTCCAGAACTTTCGTTTCTGCCGTCGCAATGGCTGCCGTCGGATGAGTTTGTGCACCCAAGATAACCTGGTCGCCGAGGAAGTGAGAAGGACCCAACTGGAAGAACTCCACGTTCTTTTTTCCACGGATCAAGCATTGCGAAGCACCGCCTGATTGAATCAGGTAAACCGATGTGATTTTATCGCCATCCTTAAAGATGACTTCGCCTTTTTTAAAGCTTTTTACGGACATAGCTCACTCCTCAAAAAGATTTCTCAAAAAAGTTATCGGCAAAAATCCCGATTAAATTGAGGAGGAGATGGCAGGATGAAGGGCCAGTTTCGGCCCTTTAGATTAACGGCGAGAGCAAGGATTCACTGCAAGATCGTTCCCTAACTGCAGCAAAATAAGACGGCCTTGACCGTCGTGGGCAAAGCGAATCCAGTGACCATAGGTATCACCGAGTTCAATTTTGATGTCTTCACCAATGGCGGACCACTGATTGGGTGTTTTCTTTACTCCATAACGAGCGCCCATGGGGATTTTAAAGGAGGTCTTTTTTCCACCCTCATAACCCGTGGAATTGAAATCGACTTGAATATATTCGACCCATTCTGAGCCTGAAGAGAATTTGCGCTGTTCACGACCCACGCGAGTCTTCAGCGAGCAGGCCATATGGGAGGCCATTTTTCCAGAGCCTAAGGTCTGAGCCACGAAATCAAACATATCGCGTTCTAAGGTCTGGTTGGCGACAGGTTCGTCGTTTATGACGGGAACAATTTCCCCTTCAGAATATGCGTTCAGCGAAAACAAAAAACAAAACCCGACAAGCAAATGTCTTGAATTCATTGGGTAGCCTCCGAGTTGGAGTATCGGAAGGGGGCTCAAATCTGTCCAGACCAGAAAATTTATACGATCTATAAGCATTTATAGGGGTGGGGATTGCGGGGGAACATTGTTTCCGCTATAAATGCCCCCATGGATTACTTCTTTAGCGCGGCCCCCGAAGCCCACCAAAAAAAGGAAAAAGCGAAAGCCCGTGAGCTTCGCCAAAGCCAATGGTGGCGTCAGGAATTGGGGAAAGGTCTCTGCTATCACTGCGGAGATAAGTTTAAACCCGCGGATTTAACCATGGATCATTTGATTCCCATCGCTCGCGGCGGAAAATCCACCAAAAATAACTGTGTTCCTTCGTGCAAGGACTGCAATAGCAAAAAGGGTTATAAAACCCGCGCTGAAATGGCTTTGGAAGAGTTAAAATCCTCCTCTGCTGCAAGCGAAGCTTCTGAATCAGAAGAATAAAGTCTATTTTGTAGCTTGAGGGCGGCGATCGCGAATCACGGTCATGGCACCAGCAAAAACACCCTCTTTCCAGAGGGGAATCAACCATTCCATTTCGGCCACACACAGAAGCTTTTCAAGAGTGGCTTTCTCGCGGATGGTGTTGGTGCCTAAGCCGGGGGCCATTCGTTGGGGCTCTTTTTGGCTATAAAATTCCATCACTTTTTCCACCATTTTTTCATGTTCTCCAGGGGCTCTTTCATAGAGGTGATACCACTTGCGACAGCACAGATCCTCGAAGGTGTAAGTGGTGGTTTCCAGGAGATTGAAAGTTCGGAATAATTGCACGTGGTTTAAAGAGTACATTTCGACCATTTGCTCGTCGCTGATGATCAGGGCTAAATCTTCTGGTTTCACGGTCAATTTCAGAATTTCCAGAGCGGTTTCAACCATCAGGCGTGTATTGTTGATGGAGCCATTCACTTCTCTGACTCGTGTGCAGATCTCAGAGTACAGGCGCAGGTTTTCGACCACGGCTGATTGCTCGTCATTCGAGAGCTGAGTGAAGTGGGGCAATTGGGGATCCGCATAAGCGCGAAACAGAATGCCCTCGTCTTCAATCAGGTCTGAAATGACCTGTGAATAATTGCGAAATAAAGTGGAAAGTCTCATAGCCTATTATGGCTTTAGATATTCCGGAATGGAATCGCGATTCCAATTAATCACGATTGTCAAAGCCGCGTTTAAGGATTCATTTTTAAAGATCGGAATAAGCCACTTCGTTTCCGTATGGTAAATCAGATGTTCCAGAGTGTCTTTTTCTACGATCCTCATGGCCCCGACATTTGCAGCCATGCGCTTGGGTTGAGTTTGAGAAAAGAAATCGGCCGCGACTTGCATGATTTTTTCCTGTGCTTCCGCGGGGCGCTCATACAGGTGATGCCACTGACGGCAGCACAAGTCCTCAAAGGTATAACTGCTGGATTCAAAGATGTTTAAAGAGCGGAATAAGTGCATGCCGTTCTTGTTATAAAGCTCGATGAAATGCCGATCTTCGATCAGGTTTAAATCCTGGGGATTTGCGGTCATTCCCGAAACATTCAAATATGTTTCCACCATCAGGCGGTTGTCGACCAAAGAGCGGTTGTATTCTTTGACCTTCACGCAGGTCAGGACATAGAGCTTTACTCTCGCAATAACATCTAATTGCTCATCTATCGTCAGGCGGCTGAAGTGAATAAGGTTGGGATTGGCATAGGGACGTATGAAAATCCCCTCATCCTCAATCATTTCGGTAAAGGATTCCGCGAGACGTTTAAACGCTGTTTGCGGCGAGTCAGTTTGTGGCATTATTTCCTGCATTTAAAAAACGTACCTGAATGTTCGTGTAAACGAATGTTAATAGAGGTCTCCATGTATTCAATCAAGACCTATTACAAATGTTAGACTCGCATTTAAAACTTCGTCGCGGCGTGTTGAGTCTTTGGTCTTGATTTGTCCACTCGCGTTGAGACTAAGCTATCAAAGTCATTGCATTAAAATTCGTTAACATCGTTATAAGGACTAAGCGACTGTGAGCAAAATTACCAAAAGTAGTACAGCTGAATATTTTGCTAAAAACCTCCAACAAGTCGGGTTCTCGTCTCCTTTAAAAGCCGTTCTGACGACTTTGAAAGAAGCCGTAGATAACTCGTTGGATGCTTGTGAATCAGCGGGAATTTTGCCTGATCTGTTAGTAGAAATTGCTAAAGTTGGAACGGGCTCGACTAAAAATACTGATTTAATTCGCATCGTTGTCGAGGACAACGGTCCCGGAATCGAGGCTGAAGATTTAGCCAAGGTTTACGGGGAATATCTGGCCTCTTCCAAATTCGGTCGCGGTCAATGTTCCCGTGGTCAACAAGGTATCGGTATCTCTGCGGCTACAACCTGGGCGCAGATGACAAACGCTCGCGGTGTGAGTGTTGTTTCCAAGACTAAAAAAATGCGTAAAGCCGTGTCTGCACAAGTGGACGTGGACATCAAATCCAATACAGGTGTTGTAAAAAACAAAGAAACCATGGATTGGGATCGTGATCACGGAACTCGAGTTGAATTCATCCTTGATGGCCGCATTCAATTGAACGGAGACGGTGGTCTTTTGACTTATATTGAGGGCACTATTTTGGTGAATCCTCATATGACGATTACATATAAATTGAACGAAGGTGACTTCGTCACTGTGACTCGTGTTAGTACAGAAGTACCACAGGTTCCAGAGGCCTCTTTACCGCATCCGCACACGTTTAAATTGGGTGAGTTTATCACGCATTCAACGTTGTTCGGTAAAACGACTTTGTCCAAATTCTTGAAGACCGGTTTCTCGCGTATTTCAGATCAATCTATCTCTGAATTCGTGAAAAAAGGTCTGCCGAAAAACCTGCTGGAAAAACCTTTGACGTCTTTGTCTGAAGAAGACTTTAAAAAAGTATTCCAAGCTGTGCAAAATACAGATTTGATGGCGCCTTCCACTAAGTCAGTTTTGACCGTGGGGGAGGAAGCACTTTCGAAATCGATCACTCGTTTGGGTGAAATCGACTTCTTTGCGGTGGTGACGCGTAAACCGACAATTTGTGACTTTAAACCCGTAGTGGTTGAAGTTGCGTTGGCACGTTTCAAAGACCGTAATCAGCAGGCAGATTCTCCAGTGACACTTCTGCGTTTTGCGAACCGTGTTCCATTGCAGTTCGATAAATCAGGTTGTGCGATCACTTGGGCGATTGAATCTGTGAACTGGAAGACATATGGCTTGGGTCAACCTAAAGACTCTTTGCCGTTGGGCCCGTATATCTTCGCGATTTCTATCGTTTCTCCGTTCATCAAGTTTAAGAATGCCTCGAAAGAAACTATCGATGCCTCTGAAGAGTTGGTGGCCGAGATTCGCTTGGCGTTGATCCAAGCAGGTCAAAAACTTTCTCGTCACATCAAAAAAGAAGTGAAGGAAGCGGACCTTGAAAGAAAACTGGCTCACATCGAGCAATTCGGTCCGATCCTTGTTGAAGGTTTGGCAAGAATTATCAAAGCTCCAGATTCTCGTAAAAAGAAAGCCGAAGAAGGTTTGAAGAAACTTTTGGGCCGCGACTCTGAAGACGCGATGGCAGATTTGGAAGCAGCGGAATCTAAACTTTTGGCGCAAAAACAGCGCGAAAAGAAAAAAGGGATCTCTCACGGAGATGAGGAAGAGGAAATTCATGTGATTTCTTCTGAAGATCTGGTGGAAGAAGCGTCCGAGCCACAAGGAACCAAGAAAACCACGACGAAAAAAGCGGTGGGCACTCAAAAAGCCACGGCTACGACTAAGAAAACGACTGGGAAAAAAGCGTAATGGCAAAACTGTTAAGCATTCGCGATTTAAAAATTGATATTCCTAAAGAAGCCCGCATCTTGGCTGACAAGATGTTGAAAGACCTGGAAAGCTCTAAGCGTCCGGTTCTTGAGGCGGTTAAAACATCTTTGGACAACTCTTTATACAACGCCAAAGTGGGTTACCTCACTCCGGGTGATAAAGTTGTTCGCACTGAATTGAACGTATCTTCCGTACAAAAACTTGCGCGCGTGGTTTTCATTCTTGAGATCCTGTTGCGTAACCTTGATGTCGGAAACGTCAATACGAAGCGTGAGCTTTACTACATCTGTAAAGGTGAAATTAAAGGCAACCCTCGTTTGAAACCTTTGGATTTCGAAGATCAGCCTGAATCAGACTCGATCATCGATTTCATCGGCGACATGCTTGAAGTGTACCGTGAAGAATTGAACGTTTTCGCCAATGACCGTGGTGGCCAAACTTACTCGCAACAATTGGTTGTGACTGAGACTTTGACTGATGGTGATCGCGCGGTGATCGATCTTTCGACTTTGGGTACTTCTCCATTCCAACCGAAAAATAAACCTCAAGCTTTGAAATTGAAGGCGAAAAAGAAAATCGACTTCTGCTTGATCGTTGAATCTGAAGGTACGGCGAATACGCTTGTAACAATGGGTTTCACCAAACGTAACAACTGTATCGTGATGGGTGCTCAAGGGGTTCCATCAAATGGTGTTCGTGGTTGGGCGAAATTGATCCAGGAAGAATTGGATGTTCCAATGTACTTCTTCGGAGATCTCGATGCGTACACCATGCAAAATATCTTCCGTACTTTGAAAGCCGGTTCTGCGGCATCTTTGATCCGTAATGCTGACTTCTCTGCACCGAATGTAAAATTCTTGGGTGTGTTGCCTGAAGACGTAAAAAAATATGATCTTCCTCACTATAAAGTGAAAGAATCTGATCCAGCTGAAGCCCGCGCTTTGAAAAAAGCCAAAGATGCTTTGGAAAACGATCCGTTCTTCTTGGATAAGAAGAATAAAAATCTGGCGGACATCCTTCGCTGGTTGATCAAAGAAAAGATTCGTTGTGAGCAACAATCATTCTTCTCGGTGGATCCAAAAGATCCAATCAAGACAGAAAAGCTGATCCTGGAAAAAATCAAACGCGGATCTTACGTTTAAACTTCGTAAAAATTCGAATCCAAAAAGGAGCCAGCACGGGCTCCTTTTTGTTTTTCAGAGGTGCAAAACTCGCTGAGAGTCACCGAACGCCAAGGAGTCGGTTCCTGCGGTGGAGTGATGCAGTATGAGTGTTTTTAGTGTTTCCTTCGTTTAGGATATTTACGTCGGAGGGATTATGAAAAAGAATTTCTGTTATTTGCTGGGACTGTTTTTGTTAGTGGGAGCTTGTGCTTCCCATGAGAAAAAGGAAGTTAAAAATCCTCTCGAGTATTTGCATGGCCAAACCTATGGAGTTGAGGGCAAATCGACATCGGATGGGCAAGGCGGCGATGTTTACGATATTACGGGTGTTCCTTTGTCTGGGACAAAAAATAAAGTCACTCGTATCCGAGGAGTAATCCTGCAAGGTGAAGGAGTGGAAGCGACGCCGCTGAAATTCACCAGCGTCAGATTGTTGGACGATGATGGCGTGACCATTGCCAATGCGACTTCTGACATTAAAGGCGCCTTTGTCCTTTCCGGTATTTTCTTTAATGGCCATTACGTGGTCGAGATTACATCCAAAAAATTTACGGGGGCGACACGCGTTTATGTGAATCGCTATGATCAAGAAATCACGGTTCACGCCAAGCCTGCAAAATGATCGAATGTGACGCACTATTGCTACCAAAAGTGTGTCCGTACCTTAAGATGTTCGTATGAAACATGTAAGACTTTTGATTTTGGGTTTAATGGCAGCGGCAATCTTAGGGGCTTGTGCTCATGAGGACGAAGCCAAACCCAAGGACCTTGCCTCGGATCACTTCGAAGTGTCTCAGCAAGGTGGTGACGATCGTCTGATTCACAGTGGTGGGCCGATCGTTGAAGTTGTTAATATTTCTGGCACCTTGAAAGTCAAAGGCGTTCACCAAAAATATATGAGCGGCCTGGCCGTGCAGTTGATCGATCGGGATGCGACGATCTTTGCTCGCGCACGCACCAATTCCGAAGGTGGCTTTCAGTTGGTGGGGCAAATCCCTTACGGATTTTATCTGATCCGAGTTGTCGACAATAAATTCAAAGGCCAATTGCCAGTTCAATATCACGGAATAGATCTGCGCAATCTTGTCGTTCCCGTTCAGCCGATCATTCGCTAAGCGCGAGTCCGGGAAGTGTTCCCGACCCGCGCCACACAGATTTTAGAACAAGCAAGAAACTCCGTAATCAAGATTCGTTCTTGGAGAGATGCCTTGGTAAGTATAAGACACCAATTCGTTGTCTACGACTGTGATGCTCAACTGTTGATCGCCTGAGCGCTCCAACTGACCAGCAATGGCAGCTTCCTTCAGATTTGATTTGTTTTTGAGAGCTTTGACAGTTTCAGCCGACACCGTGAAGCCGTACTGTTGCTTACCGTTGATTACGACCACTGCATTGACGCCGCCACCAGAAGATGGGGAAGACGGATAGATCTCCAAAGCGCAGCTGACCGACGGGCTCAGGTTTGTTTTCCCGTTGATCACGCCCGATTTAAGCGTCAATGCATTTGCATAAGATCCCACCAAAATAGCCGCTACCAGAACGAACGATTTCATAAATTCTCCTTAAGTTTATAAAGAACGATTGTTTTGGATTCCGTATTAGCAGCAACTGTGCCAGAGGTCAGAAGGGCATATACTCAAGGAGGGGGAGCAGCTTGTAAAAGCTACGCGTCTAAAGTTTAAACAATCTGCCGAAGTTGCTCCTTTTGCGCCGGCCTGTGAGCAGATTTTTTGCTCCCTGCCGCCAAGGTGCTTTGTGCACTAAAGGCATTAACTGTGTCTTCGTGTTTTCTATTAGCGGCGCGCTGACGGCGGCAGTTCGTTAGGCCCGTAGATGATGCCCTGGAAGTTTTTGCACAGGTAAACATAGAATGTGCGCGCGTGAATGCCATGACGGAAGGTCATTAGCTTGTCGCGGTTGCAGCTATCGAACTTTGCATACTCCAATGGATCTTTGTCGTACTTTTCCGTTGTGACGACGATGGCGTCTTGGCCTTCCATGTTTTTCATTTCTTCCACGGGTTGCATGACGGTGTAATTACTCACGGTTGAATTCAACATGTAGATCTTGGTTTTTGCGCCCCACGTGGTTTGCGCCGTCGTCTCATAGCGAAGGGCTGATAAGAATGGACGATGCCCCGTTTCAGCGTGAATTTCACGCTGGCGGCGCAGGATAAAGCGACCGAGATCTTCCCAACCCGTAAACTCATTAGAGAAATCATAAGTCGTTTGCCATTCTTTATTCGGAGCAAAGAAATGGAAAGCCTTCGGCACCCAAGGATATGCAAAGGGCGTATAAGCGATCAACGCCAGCGGAATAAAGAATCCCAAAATCCCATAAGTATAAACTTTGCTGCGAGACTTGATGATTTGCTTTTGCCCCCATCTGAGACCTTGCGACCAGATAAAGCCGGCACCCATCAACAGCAACGTGTAAGCAGCACCCGGCCAGTGCGGTTTGTAATCCGCAAAGAACGGTTGCACATAGAAAATCACAATAGCCGGAGCCGTTAAGCAGAATAAAAATCTCCAACGAGCTTCCGCGCGCTTGATAATGGAGTTCACAAAGGCCAAGGCGATCAAGACATACAAGAAAGGAGTGCAGAACAAAAGTTGCGCCGCAAACCAACCACCCCAACGACCGACATTAAAGGATTCTCCTCCATGGCGATCATGGAACTGATAACGGAAGCCCGGCCAGTCATGTAGATGATTCCACCAGAAAATGGGCGTGCATAAAATCGTTGCGATTAAAAATCCAACCCACGGCCAAGGCGACAACAAATCTTTGCGACGATGGGGAGTCATCAATAAATACAAACCAAATCCTGGTGCTAAGAGGGCGATGATGAATTTGGAATTCAGTCCCAAGCCCATGATCACGCCCAGCCACAACCAGGTTTTTTTCACAGACCAACGATTTGCATCCTCGCGCACGCCCTGCCAGAAAACATAAGAGGCCGCAACCCAGGCTAAAGCAAAGGGAGGTTCTGGAGAGGCCACATATCCACCAAAGCCCCAGAACGGAGACCATAACATCACAAAGCCGACAAAGATCGCCGCCCAGTCATCGAAAAGATCGCGAGTTAATTTGTAAAGAAGAACAATGGTGGCGGTGAAGCACACAAATCCTGGCAGACGAACACCCAGTTGGTTATCACCAAACAAAGATGTCGTGATCGCCTCGAGCCACGCAATCATTCCGGGGTGATCAAAATAGGAAAGTTGTAGATCCTTAGCCCAAGACCAGTGATAAGCCTCATCATCAATCAAGCCAATGCTCAGACTAAAGAAAGCTCTGAAAAACAGAGTCAGAATAAAAAGAATAAGGACTTTTTGTTGGGTGGATCTTTGCTTCCAATATTCAGCAATCACGAGGCTACTCCAGGTTTTACGGAAGTCATTTTGTTAAACATCTGTCGTAGCCTGAGGGGTGGGGCAAGGCAATAATTCCTCTCGATGAAGCTGCGTGTAAAATGTTATCTTAAGGGCATGAAAATCAGAGCGTTTTTATTGCTTTTTAACCTGGGGGTCCTTGTGGGCTGCGCAGGAACTTTTAAGTACTACGATCCAAATATTCCACATCATGGAAGAGATGGATTTTTGAACAATTACGATAACTCGCCCAAGCCCAGCGTAATGAAGTGGTACTGGGAGCGTTGGACGACGGATTTTCCCGAAGAAGATCCTGCGGGAGCACCGACAGTACCGGTGGATTTGGAAGCTCTAAAAAATCCTCGTGGTTTGTCACTCACTTGGCTGGGGCACTCTGCCATGCTCATACAGATGGATGGGATGAATGTTCTGACTGATCCTTCTTTGTCAGAACGGGTTTCTCCGGTAAGTTTTATGGGGCCGAAGCGCTACGGAAAACTGCCGTTGGAAATCAATCAACTTCCCCCGATCGACGTTGTCGTTATTTCGCATAGTCACTATGATCATTTGGATTTGCCATCGTTGAAATATATTTTCGATTTGAACGGCGGCAAAACTCGTTTCCTGGTGCCTTTGGGTGACAAAACGCTGTTGGAGAGCGAGGGCATTCGCAATGTTCAAGAGCTTGATTGGTGGCAAAGTGAGCAAGTTGGAAAGTTGAAAATGACCTTCACTCCGGCGCAACATTGGACGACGCGCACGCTATTTGATCGCAATCAAACTCTGTGGGGAGGGTGGATGATCGCGGGAGCGTCGCAAAAGGTCCTATTTGCCGGGGATACAGGATATTCTAAGGATTTTCAGGACATCTTTCAGCGTCTAGGTGCGGTGGATGTTGCTCTTATTCCAATTGGTGCCTATTCTCCACGCTGGTTCATGAAACAGCAGCACGTCGATACCGACGAGGCTGTGCGGATTCATCAGGATTTGCATGCCAAGGTGTCGTTACCGATTCACTGGGGCACGTTTAAACTCAGTGACGAGTTGATGAGCGAACCTCCGGAAAAGTTGCGAGAGTCTTTGCAAAAAGCCAAACTTCCTCTGTCAGTTTTTCCGGTGATGAAACGTGGCGAGACTTTCAAATATGAAAGTGCGCCGATAAACAAGGGAATCGAAAATGAGTCAGTACAGAATTGAAAATGATCTTTTAGGCGATAAGCAAGTACCAGCGGATGCGTATTACGGCATTCACACTTTGCGCGCGATCGAAAATTTTGAAATCTCTGGTTTGACGATCGGTCAGGATGAGCTTTTTGTGCGCGCATTGGCTTTGGTTAAAAAAGCCACGGCGTTGGCAAATGGCGAGTTGGGGACAATTCCTAAAGACGTTTCCAAAACAATTGTTGAAGCATGTGATGTTATTTTGAAAGATCCTAAAAAATGGGGCCCGCAATTTCCGTCGGATGTTTTCCAAGGTGGGGCTGGGACTTCAGTGAATATGAATGCCAATGAAGTGATCGCCAATGTGGCGTTGGAACTTCGTGGGCTGCCAAAAGGCCAATACAAAACGATTCATCCGAATGATCATGTGAATAAGTGTCAATCGACGAACGATGCTTATCCAACGGCTTTTCGTGTGGCTTTGTACGAGCACATCAGTGTGGCAGTGAAAGCTGTCGATATTTTGGCGCAAGCATTCGAGAAAAAAGGCCACGAGTTTTCTAAAGTTTTGAAAATGGGTCGCACCCAATTACAAGACGCGGTTCCAATGTCTTTGGGACAAGAGTTCAATGCCTTTGCAACCTTGCTTAAGGAAGACAGCCGTCTTTTGAAAACGGTGCAGAAATTAATTTTGGAAGTGAACTTGGGTGCCACTGCGATCGGGACGGGTGTCAATGCACCAGAGGGTTACTCGGCCTTGGCAGTCAAAAAGTTGGCAGAGGTGACGGGGTATCCGTTTGTTATTTCTGAGGACCTGATTGAAGCGACCAGTGACTGCGGTGCTTATGTGATTATTTCTGCTGCCTTGAAACGTACGGCGGTGAAGCTTTCTAAAATCTGTAATGACTTGCGTTTGCTCAGTTCCGGTCCACGTGCGGGCTTAAAAGAAATCAACTTGCCAGAGTTGCAAGCGGGCTCTTCGATCATGCCGGCAAAAGTAAATCCGGTGATTCCAGAAGTTGTGAATCAGGTCGCTTTCAAAGTGATTGGTAATGATTTGACCGTGACCTTGGCGGCCGAGGCGGGTCAGTTGCAATTGAATGTGATGGAGCCAGTGATTGCGTCTTGCATGTTTGAATCCATCCAATTGATGACCCAAGCTTGTTACACTTTAAAAAATAAATGCGTCGACGGCATCACCGCGAACGCTGAGCGCTGCCGTGACAACGTGATGAACTCGATCGGCATCGTAACGTATCTTGATCCTATCATCGGTCATGCGGAAGGTGACTTGATTGGAAAGATTTGCGCCCAAACTGGAAAAAGTGTCGCAGAAGTGGCACTGGAGCGTGGTGTGGTGACGCAAGCCCAATTGGATGAAATTTTCTCAACGGAAAATCTGCTTAATCCCAAATACATGGGTAAAAAACACTAATGCCAAGTTTTGAAATTCGCCGAGCGGCCCCGGGCGACGAGCCGTTTCTTCCGAAGGTTCATATTCAATCCTGGCAGGAAACTTATCCCGGCCTGATTCCGTCTGCGTATCTTGATTCTTTGAGTGACGAACTCGCGGAACGCATCGAGATATGGCAGAACATTCTCGTCAATCCCAAACGCTGGGCCTGGGTCGCTGTCGACGATGGTGGCGCCATCATCGGCTTTATCCTGTTTGGTCCTCCACGCGACGAAAACCGCGACACTTACATCGAACTCGGTGCGATCTACTTGCTGCGTTCCCACCACGGCGGGGGTATCGGTCATGCACTCTTGTCCCACGGTTTTGATTTCATGAAATCCCTGGGCTACCAAAAATCCTATTGCTGGGTCCTTGAAGGAAATCCGACCACACGGTTCTATGAAAAGACGGGCGCCAAATTTGTTGGTCAAACAAAAATAGAAGAAACCGCCGGCAAAGACCTGACCGAACTCGCCTACGAATGGTCCACGCTGGATCTTCCAACACGAGGATAACGCTTCGTTCGGCCTTTCGGGGTATCGGTCAACCCCACAGTTCCACCAGTTGTTCCTGACTCAATCCCCGCAATCGAGTTTTCGAGTACGGTCTGCCGTTGGCTTCGCACTCGTTCAGCTGAATATAATCCCGCACGGTCCGATACGGTTTAAACCCTTTGATCACCCGCGAGAACGGACGATATTTCCAAATCTTCGGCCCCTCATTCTTAGAATCGAAGGTATCGGTCAACCTTTGCGCAAACTGCCCCGCCAACACCCGCAAAAAACTCTGAATCTGCGACCGTCGTCCGCCACGAACCAACAGATGAATGTGGTCATGCTGAACTGAAAACTGCTCGACCTTCACGAAAAATTTAAACGCATATTTTTTCAGAACCCAATTGATCAAAGAAAAATTGCGCGGCTGACGAAGTCCCTTGGGAACGCCTTTCTTGTTTATTTTAAATACTAAATGGATCGGATCCTTTGTTGACAGTGGCCGAGTGCCGCGCCCCTTGGACGAATTGCGAAGTGAGCCGCCATGACAGTGCCGATGTTTCCAATGTGTTTTAAGAGGTAAAAAAGTTTGCTGATTCATTTGATTTCCTTCTCACCATAAAATTTCTTTCGCAAAAAATGCTAAATGACCGATACCCAAAAGTGATGGGATTCAAGAATGCAAAAACGAGGTATGCGTTGGGAAAGAATGAGAGGAAAGAACAGATGATGTTAGACCGATGGGCGGACAATAGGGAGAGTTGACCGATACCCCAAAAATTTCAGGCGGACTTTGAAGGAGGGGCGCGAGGGGGGGCTGGTTTGAGGGAAAAAATGGTGTGCCGGGATGAAAGCAAAAAAATAAAGGCCCATCCTAGGCCCTTGAACTTCAGTTTATAATGATCTGCAGAACGAGGGCACTTGTCTTTTGGCGCTGGTATGTAGGATTCACTCACGGAAATTAGTTACGTTTCTTGCGAGCCTGGGAACGGTGCTCTTCGTGCCAGTTTTTGCGAGCGGTGTGATGATGTTCTTTGGCTTTTTCTGATTTTGGCAGGTTTTGTAGAGCTGCTTTCAATTGAGAGTGCAAAGGCATCAAGTTCGCACCAGACAACAACAAATTGCGATACTGCTTTTGGAAACTCTCTGCCGGTGGATTTTCCTCAAACAACAGGCGTTCAATTTCCGCGCGAGCTGTTTCGCCGTGTTCTTCAGAAATCATTTCAAGTTCGGTCATGATGTCGATGTCAGCCATCAAAGATGTCAATTCACGCAACCACTTATAACGTTCAGCCGTTAGCAAAACATTGAACCATTCGTTGGGTTGCGCCTCATAACCCACCTCGCTGTCGAATTGCTCTTTCAAGGAATTCAAAACTTCTTTTTGCAAAGCCCAAAGGGCTTGGCGAACTTGCATGGCGTGAGAGTGGTGTGATGATTTGGTCATGTGTTGACCCTACCGTATTGAGCGGGCCATGTCACATCGACGCCCAGTTTTTTGGCAGCGTGTAACGGCCAATAAGGGTCGCGGAGCATCTCCCGGGCCATTAAAATTAAATCGGCCTTCCCAGATTGCAGAATTTCCTCGGCAACATGAGGATCTGTAATCATTCCGACAGCACCGGTGGCAATCTCGGCCCCTTTACGAATTCCTTCGGCAAAGGGAACTTGGTAACCCGGGCCCACCGGAATTTTGGCTTTTGGAACATTCCCGCCGGTGGAGCAATCGATCAGATCCAAGCCTATTTTTTTAAGCTCTTTGGCAAATTGAATGCTTTGTTCAAGGTCCCAGCCGTTTTCGACCCAATCTGTCGCGGAAATTCTCGCAAACAAAGGCAGCTCTGCCGGCCAAGCCTGGCGAACAGCTTGCGCAACTTCCAGCGGAAAGCGCATGCGATTTTCTAAACTGCCGCCGTAAATATCGGTGCGATGATTGGACAGGGGAGATAGGAATTCATGCATGAGATACCCGTGGGCCATATGCAACTCGATCACTTGAAAGCCGGCTTTAAGGGCTAATCCGGTCGAGTGAACATAATCAATTACCAGTTGTTTAATTTCTGAGCCGGTCAACTCATGGGGCGTGTGCCAGCCTTCAGCAAACGGAATCGCGCTGGGGCCGACCGTTGTCCAAGAACCTTGTTCCGGAGTCAGGGGTTTGCCACCTTTCCAGGCAATGTCGGTCGAGGATTTGCGACCGGCATGGGCGAGTTGTATTCCCGCCACAGTCCCTTGGTTTTTTATAAACTGAACAATGGGTTGGAACTTTTCGAGCTGTGTCTCGTTCCAAAGGCCCAGGCAGCCGGGAGAAATTCGTCCGTCAGCTCGAACTCCGGTGGCTTCGGCAATGACCAGACCTGCACCGCCCACGGCGCGGGACCCCAAGTGAACCAAATGCCAGTCGTTGGGCACGCCATTTTCGGCCGAGTACATACACATGGGGGAGACCGCAATGCGATTTTTCAGCACAATTGAACGAAATTTAAGCGGGCTAAAGAGTCGAGTTTGGTTCATGTCTTACCTTGCTGGATATTGGTTCGCCGCAGCGTTGAGATGGGTTCGCTACAGCTCAACTAGCATCCCATTTTTTCCAAAAGCGGACAATGGACTTGGCAAAATGAAACGTGTCTTCTAAATCGCTATTGGACTTGGCGACAGTCTTTTTTCAGTGCTAACATTTAACAATTGTTACCCCACAATGGGCTCTGGAGGAAGAATGAAATTAGGGAAAAATGTATTCACGGTTTTAGCTGCTGCTTTGATGGTTTTAACACTTTCAATGCCATTCGCTGCTGAAGCGAAAAAGAAAAGTAGCAAAAAAGCTAAAACTAGCCACTCACAAGTTTCTAAAAAGAAAAAGGGTGGCAAACACGCTAAGAAGTCTAAAAAGAAAAAGCCAGAGGCTGACATGGCAGCTTCTTCTCCTGCAACTCAAGCTCCAGCAGGGGGCGAGGGTGTGGGTGTTGTTGAACCGCCACCACTTTAGTATTTAACCAACTCAAAGTCCTCTTCACTGAGGACTTTGAATTTTGAAGAGTGAACGTTTTGAAAGCAGTATTGATCAAACTTAGAAAAGTTCTCTTTAAGGCTGCACTGCTTTTCGCTGTTACCAGTATCGGTTTTGTTCTTTTGTATCGTTTCGTTCCCGTCTATGTCACACCCCTCATGCTTATCCGTTCCGCACAATCTGTGTTTTCAGACAAATTTGTAGGCATCCATCATGACTGGGTTCCTTTAGAACAAATTTCTCCAGCCATGCAAAAAGCAGTTTTGAAAGCGGAAGACTATCGTTTCTTTGAACACAATGGTTTCGACTTCGACGCTATCGAAAAAGCGATGAAGTATAACAAGACTCACAAGCGCAGCCGTGGTGCGAGCACAATTTCGCAGCAAACGGCTAAGAATGTTTTCCTGTGGCCGAGTCGTGATTGGGTTCGCAAAGGTTTGGAAGCCTATTTCACGGTGCTGATCGAGTTTACCTGGCCGAAAGAGCGCATCATGGAAGTTTATCTGAACGTGATCGAGATGGGTCCCGGTGTTTACGGCGTTGAAGCAGCTTCTCAAAAATACTTCAAACGAAGCGCGAAAAATATTTCCGGATCTCAAGCAAGTTTGATTGCGGCGGTTTTACCGAATCCTCGTCGCTTCCGCATTGATCGTCCTTCAAATTATGTCGTTCGTCGCCAACAACGAATTCTTTATCGTGTCAGTCCGCCATTCCCGCGTGAAGAGCGCGCTTCCTTTTTGGATTTTCTGGATTTGAAATTTGATTCTGATGAATCTCAAGACTAACAATTCAGTAATTCACCCGTTGCGTAAATTCATTTCTAACACTTAATCTGTGCGAATTTTTCTTCACACATTTTCTTGTTTATATCATTTTTCTCGAATGAAAATGTGAAAAAACCGTTCTCATGTATGACCTCAGGGAGCAAGTGGAACGTGTTCTGTGAATGTTCATTACACAAATGTACATATCCAACTTAATCAGCTCAGGGATACGAATTTATTCCAACACACAACGCATCCTTGAGGCTCCTGCACGTTGGTTCTTACGCCTCGAGGATGCACAGACTATGGAGAAAAGAATATGAACACTAAACGCGTATTAATCGTGCTGGCATCTCTTTTTTTGAGTTACGCATCTCATGCCGGTGAATTCGACAACGGCTCTGGTGAATTCGATAATCCCCAGACGCCACGATATTCAGAGGCAGATCTGCAAAAGAAAATTGAAAATGAAATGGCCATCGCTTGCTCGGGAAATCTTTGTAAGGTGGTCGGTCAGGACAATCAAGGTTCTGGTTGGACCGTGCAGTTTCAGGTGGGCTATGGCAATTCCTATAACAATGGCAACGGCGGCGATACGATCTATATCGGCGGAAATAATAACAACAGCAATAACAATGCTTATGCCAACGTAACGGTGACTTACAAAAACTTCAAATGTCATTCAAATCTTCTTGTCACTCCTGCCGTCTATCGCTTTGTAAATACATACCTTTATAACATGGTGAACTCAGACGGTTCTGTGAAACGTAATTTCTCCCCAGCCGATCAAACGGTGATTTTGTTCTACACAACAATGTTGAACAAAGTAAGTGCATGCGGCATGGGCGGCGTTGGTAGCAACTAGGAGCGATTATGTTCTTTCAAGGGTCTATTCACAAAATTGTTGTTTCCGTTGCCTTGGTCGGGGTTTGTGGCGCGAATGCGTTCGCGGCTCCGGGCAATCCAGATCTTCAATTTAATAATTTGAGAATCACCAATAGAGCACAATGTGCAATAGACTCTGACTTGCCTACGGATACGGCTTTCATGGTAGTTGATGGGTATAATGCCGGAAAGCTGGCAAACTCCTTGGCGAAAAGTGTGGGGGCCGATCCTGCGGTGATGAGTGTTCAGGGGATGCAGGATTTTAGAATCGCGGTATCTCGTCTCAGCAAAAATATTATGAATAAGCTCTTTACTGGAGCTTTACCTTTGCTTCCACTCAATTTGAAAACTTCAAAGCTGAAGAATTATAACAACGTCGCGGTTAAGTGTGACAAAAAAACTTATTGTCCCGAATTGAATACTTATCTTTCAAAACTTTGGGACAACTCAGAAGGCGCAGGGACGCCCTGGGAAAAATTAGACAATTTCACGTCGGCAAATTTTCTTAATATGAAGAAAGCAGACCGTGTGGGATGTATGTACATCAAAAAGTTCTCTGGTTTACAGGGACATCTGCATACCACAGATCTGGATGTCGCCTCCTTACAAGACATGGCACAAGCCTATTTGGCACAAGAGCAGAATGTCGCGTCTTGCGAGGATCGTGACCTCACTTTAGACTCTCGAAATTCAATCGTTCAAATGAATTTGAAGGTTGAAAATGGTGATAACTTTGCAAATTATGGTTTCGATTTTTGGAATAGCGTAAAAATCTACCTTTCCTTCGCATGGCGATATTCAAATATCCCATCTCAAGTCAGCCCGCAAATGGGTGAGCTGTTTAAATCAATTGCCTTCGAAGAATCCGTGATGATGGTTCCGAACGGCTGCAAAAGCATCGAAAAACCTTCCTGCGATGCCGAAACTCTGTCTTTGAATAGTATTCGTGAGCTGGCAAAGCCAGGACAAAATCCCACAGATTCCTTTAAAGAAAATCCAGAGGGCCCTGATAAGGGCGTGATCAACAATGGAGCGCGTTCTGTAAATGACGATTTCCTGGGAACTCGCAGTTACAAAGAAGCGTCAGATTGGGTTGAAAATTTTAGAAAAAACTATGTTCAAAATCGTGGTTCTTTAAAAAGCCGCCTGCAATCCGCCATTCAGTTTATGAATGTCCTTTCAGGAGCGATGACTTCCAGCCAGTTGACAGAGTTCGTGAAGCCGTTAGCGCTCGCTGGCACTTATACGAATAGCCACCGTGATGAGTTGTATTACCTCTGTACGGAAGCTCGTCTGGCTGGTGACCAGCGTCTCGATTTCATGAAAACCGGTATTGATAAAATTAAGCAAATTGATGTTATGCAGAAGGCCTTTGAGGGCTCTCGCAAATCTTTGGATGAGTTGTCGAACTATTTTGATTCGGCAGCGACCGGGGTGGTCAGTCTTTGTGACGCTTTGGAACGCCAAAATATTTGGAATGTGAAGGACTACACTGTTGATCGCAACGGCTTTAACTCTTGGGCAAAGGAGATCCTGAATATTCCTGCTTCCAATGAAGTGACGCCACAGTTTACTCCCATGGTGTTTGGTGCTCCTCTTCTGGTTTGGGATGTTAACAAAGGCAACAGTACAGACAATGTGATTTGCATGACGGGAATGGACTGTGCTCGTAAAATGACTAAGGCCATGGTGGACCTCTATGCGGTGTCCAAGTATGCAGCGGCATTCCTACCGACGTCATCGACGGTGGCCTCACCCGATATTTTCAATCCTTACGCAGAACTCAAAGCCTGCAAGATTTACGATCCCTGGTTCCAAACTCGTCGTGCTAATAAGCGACTGTTTGCAGATTTAACGAGTACGGTGTTGTTCGGTTGGAATGCGTTACCGATGTATATCGATGTGGATTTCACCGCACCCAAAGTGACCAGTCTTAAGCAAATGATTGAAAACGGCTCGGTTAAGTTTGATCCAGCAATTACCAAATCAAAAATGCAGTATTCGATTCTTGCAGATTTCGGCCCTCTGGTGGGAGCGCCTTGTGCGGTTTCCATCGCTCCGAACAGTGATAAGGCATTTAACTTCTATGCCTTCAATGGAATTTCGCTAAATTATTGCAAGACAAAAACCGACGGCACAGCGATTGGTGAAACAAGTGGTAACGTTGATAATAAAGATCCGAAGTCGCATTCGTATTGTGGCGGCTGTTCTATCAACTTCGTAGGTGTGGCTTCGGGGGCGGCCATGACGTCTGGATATGCCTTGCCTGTGAATCCGATTAAACTGGGTATTTACTTCTTCAGATCTATCTATCGTTTTGTTCAGGCCAAAAAAGACAAAGTGAATATCCCGAAATCTGCGGAAGTGAATTTGCAAAAAGTTGCAGAGACATATCAGAAGTATGGTTTCATCCCTGAATATTGCGTCAACCAATTAGGAGCGGGAGTGGGATGTTACCAAAATATTTGCGCAGCCAAAGCCGCCGATTTCTTTGAACGTTATACAGGTAAAAAAGTTCAAGAGTTGGATTACGAAGGATCGAAGGGGACAGCGGATTCAATCACGAAGTCCGTCAGAATTCACTCCGCTCTATGTGAAGGCGATATTCGTTTGAGTTTCAATTGTAGCGACGATGGCAAAAAGTTCTCTACCTATGATCGCTTTGGCGGGATGTACGGAATGACTAAAGACTGTCGCAATGCCATCGGGCAGAATTTTTGGGGGCACTAATGAAGCAATGGATTCTGACTTTGATGATGCTGGCACAAGGAGTTTTCGCTCACGCATTTACAGTTGAAAGCGGCTATGTTCAGCAGCCGAGCGGTCAGTATGTAAAGACCACGAGAGTCACTTGCGACGTCACAAGCGCCCCACATTGTATGACGCTTTGTCAGAACCCAACGATTTGCATACGTGAAGAGCCCTATTGTCGTAATTGCGCAGGTACAACCTCCCCATTGTTGCGTCAGTTGTTCACGGAGCTTGCACGTCTTTATACGATCAAAAGTTCAGTGACAGATTTAAGTTCACTGATTCAGTACATGGCTTCGCAAAGCTATGTACTTCTTGGTGTGGACAGCGTTTTTAATTACTACACACCGATTGGCGGAGAAGCCTTCGTCAATGATTTGAAAGTGTTTTGCGGGGATTCAGCTCCTACCGCCATGTTGGTTGTAAAGTTGGATCCAGTTCATCAGCCTTTTGAACTGAGTTACGTACTTTGCCGAAATGATAAAGGCCAAACAGCAGCTTTTGAGGTGATGCCTCGACAGCCAATAACCGGTCAGCGTCCTTTGAGTATACCAATAATATTTAATTTAAACTGAACTAGTCAGTTTAATAACACAACTCCCTAAGGGGAAAAGGAGACCATATGAAACGCTTTTTTAAAGCGATGGCAACTGCTGCCGTCACTTTGATGGCGATGCAAGCCAACGCCATACAGGTTACTTATTCGTTCCGAGTGAACAGCTCGGGACCAAGCATTTATCCGTGTAACGCGGGTATTTTAAACGACAATCCACATGGTGGCGACAAAGTTGCCTGCTATACAGCTCATACCCACAAAAAATGTAACCCAAATTGCGTGGGCCTAGATTGTAAAGGCGGAAATCAAGGAGACGGACCTAACTTGCCAAATCCGACACCATCTGGTTTCTCAAGTCTTTTCGGACCTCCACCTCCAAGTTTCAATCAAGGACAATGTCAAAATGCTGGCGGTACATGGACTCATGTTCCACATAACAGCAATCAGGATCAAGACGGTCATGCTCCATGGGGCTTTTGCTCATGCAATGGCAGTCCTCTTGCATCTGGAACGTGCAGTGGTGGTGGAGACCCAGAAACTCCACAGGATCCACGTGACAATGCCTGCGTTTGTACGACAGACAGCGGTCGCAAATTTGGCAACCACATGACAGCGACACATGTTCCTTGGGCCGATGGCGAAGTGTCAGCGGGACCAGAAGTAACGACTGTTAAACAAGCCGGTTTGCTTGGTTCATTTGAAAAAGTTTTTGGTGGCGCACCATTGAATGGTGAAGTTGAAGCCTACAACCACGTTTTGAAATCATTGGTTTTCAACTTGGGTAGTGAGCTTTACACAGCGAAATACTTCGTTGATATCTGCTACCGTGGTTCGCAAATTGACCATGGTGTATTCAATACCAAATGGAAACTATTGGGCGAGTCTGCATTGAGCGATTTCGGCGTTGGTGGCAACACGAACGGTTATAGCAAACTGGCAGGTTTGGAAGTGAAAGCGTACATCAAATGTACATTGAGAAACAAATCTTGTACTGCGGGTAACTGTGACCCAAATAACGACGTTATCAATGAAGGCTCTGTAGCTTGGTTCAATGATGACTTCTTGAATCTTCTTGGTGGTACGAAACCAGCTGGTGGTTACCATGGTGAGGGTTCTTGGAATGATCCAGCCGGCGCCGGTGTATTCCAAACGCTACTTGGTGGCAATTCCAATGTAGACCTTGGCGATCAAAAAGCTCCAAGATTCTGTAAAGTTCGTTATGTTTTCTCTGAAACAAACGGTTTGGATGCGTCAACAGCTATTCACAGAAAATGGCAAAAACACGGTGCTAATATCTGTACACACACTAAGATCGAACTTGGTGATGTAGGTACTTGCACAAACTGCGAACACTAAGCGGATTATTTTAGAAGAGGAGACATTATGTCTTTTGAAAAAACAAAATTTCAAAAATTATGTGGAAGCAGAGGATGGTCTCTTCTTCTTGGTGCAGCACTATTAATGCAAGTGCCTCCGGCTCAGGCCGGATGCATCGTCGACAACGACGAAAAGATCGAAATTAATATTTCCCCCGAGACTCAGTCTTGGGGGGACTATTCGGGTCGTCAGGTTATTACCGCATCAAAGGTTTATAAATGTGAACAGGATGCGGGTCGCTATCTTATGGTATCCCTTGGAGGAGTGCAGTGGAATAGTTCGTCAGGCGCTCGCGAGAATCATATGTTCGGTAACTACGATACAAAAGCTTGTGTTTTGGAAAGTTCAAAAACAGCCTCGATAAAATATGATAGTATGAAAACTGAAGATCATTTTTCACGACAGTATAAATTCTTACGTGCCTGTGTGGATATCAGGGTCGTAGATCTGGGTGGTTCACCTATTATTGCAGAAGACTTTCAGAAATATTGTGAAGTAGAGCGTATTGGAGACAATGCCGTCACCTTGCGTGGCGATATGTGTTTTCTGAAAATTAAATCGCAAAACCAATTTTCAGTTCAGCCTGTTTTGAATCCAGATTGTCTCGATTCAAATTATTTACAGAAAATGGGCGTTCAGGCTCAGGATATTTTTGCGAATTTGAATATCTTGACCGCGGGAGACGATTCCGGACTCAGTCAAGATCTGGATTATATTGGGAGCCGTCCGCTCCACATTAATATTACTCCGAATTCTAAAATGTTAAAACTTACGGAAGATATTGGAACAAGTGTTCCTCGATTTACAACGTCTTACAGTGTCAATGCCGATTGGGGCCCGATAAAGATATTTTCATACGGAAATGAGAATACGGAATTGGATCTTTCATTTTACGTTTCAAATATGAGTGATCCAAAATGCATCGGAGACAACTGTGGAAGCTATTCAAATTTCATGCAGCCATTCGTTGGGCAGGTGGAATTGTATCAATTGTCTTCAAAGAGAAAGCCCGAACTCATTGAAGAGTGGTGGGATGGAGGACTCGTTCCTCCAAATTGGCAAGGTTTTATTCAAGGGATCAAGTACAAGGTGCCGGATAAACTTATTACCTCAGGTGGGCGATATCGAATTGTCGCTACCTTTCAAAATCCTACAGATGACTATGCGATATTCCTGAATGGACTTCAGCAAATGCTTATTCGCCTTTATAACACCGAGGGGGCAACTGTCGGGATAGATACAATTCCGGCTCTGAGAACTCTGCAGGAGTTAGGTACAATCTCTGGGCTGGGGGGCCTCGGTAACTTGAATAGTAATGATCAGACAGTGGGACTGGCGCAGACTATGAATGGCCTTGAAGGCATTATTAAGTCGACCGTGTGGCCTCCATATTATGAGTCTGTTTGTTCTGGCGGGAAATGCACGGGATTTACAAATAAGAAATTCTATCAACGTCTCGTATTTGAATTCACTGCCGTACAGAATAAAGGAACTTCGGAAGTTTTATTTAAAGACATGCAGATGCAGAAGATTTCCCCCGTCTTTGATGGCTATCCAATGCAAAAAGGTAACTTTGTCTCTTTAAAGTGTGGGAATTAGAATTATGAAAAGGATTTTTGCGGGGTTTTTTCTGTTCTGTTCGGCTCTCAGTTATGCCCATGCCGATACGAATATCCAGACGGTCGTGGACATTGTGAGCGGTGAACAGCTTTATGCCTGTAATGCGAGTATACGGCATCCCATTCCGGAGGGTGTCTCGGAATGTGTGGATCTTTCTACGGGAAAGGTTTGTGATCCGGCGAATGTTCAGCCGGGTGATGGAGCTTGTTCGTGCAGAACAAAAAGAAATGTGGGCGATACCATCGTCGCATCTAGAATAAACGGTGGCATTCAAACGGCGATTGCAAATAATAACTGGGTTCGTTTGGTTGATTTAAATCAGTCTTTTGGAAATAAGCTTTCAAGTATTGATATCAATCTGGGTAGTGAAGATTTTGGTGCTGAATATGCTGTTCAGTTTTGCTACCTGGGATCTGAAGAAATTAAAGCAAAGGAGGATCAAGGCCCTCCCATAGACCTTTCCGAAGGAAAGTATCAATTGGATGTCACCTTGACGGGAGTAAACTATAAAAAGGCACTCTTGACTGGTGTATTTTCCTATCAGTGCGATCTGAGGGAGTTGGGATCCCAGGATAAAGCGCGGAAAAAAAATGAAGAGTCTCCCTCCAATGGTAATCTTGAAAATGATATAAGCGGGACGGTGACTTTCTTCAACGACCCCAACGGAGAGCGCAGCGGTTTAAATTATTTGCAACAAGTCTTGGTTCTAAACTCCACGGCGACGCAAGTTCCACGCTTCTGTCTTTTTGAATTAAGATTCAAGGAAAGATCGGGAAACATGGCTGCAAGAAACGCGCAACTGTCTGACGGAAATTTTACTGGTAAAATTCGAATCTGCAAACAGGGAACATGTCCCTCGGGATTTTGAAAGATGCTGCGTGCTTTATACGGATATCACCAATCCAACGTCGAATAAGATCTATCGGGAAGTGGGTTACCGCGAGATCGCTGATTCTAGGCATTTCAACTTCCTATAGTCCCGCGGATTTTCTTATTCCTAATAAGCCCAACAATCAAGGCTGGCAGCAGAGGGATTTTTTTGATTACTGAGGGATATACTTGCCACCCTCTCGCCTTCGTTTGTCACAAAGATCGCGTGCAGAAGTCGGGTGTTAAGATTTGTCGAGGCGCCAGTGGAAACGTCGACAAGCTGCATGCTTGTCGGAATACCATCAGATTTTCTGGTTGTGATCTTTATTTGGTAGTTGTTGATCGTTTCTTCAACAGCGGAGCCATAATCGATGTCGTCCCATGTTTTTGTTTTTATGACCTTGCTGCTTTGGGAAGTGGAATAACTATTGGTGTCCACTTCAGGTGTCGTCTCGAGAATGCTTAATTGGCATTTTAGTGTCACTCCATACAGAGCAACTCCAGAACCACCGCGGGAGCCGACAGTTCCAAAAGGAATTGAATCGTTAAAAGAGCGAAGAGTTTTAAGATCTGACATCAGATATTGAACGACAATGGAAGCACTAAAAGAGGACTGGGCACCAATCGTTTTGCGGTAGGCGTGGTAAAACCGTTCATGCAAAAGCAAAGCGGCTTTATCAGCTTCAGAAAACGCCTTGTGATTCCAATAGTAACTATCAATCAGCAATGTTCCATTGATGAGGTAGTCGGCAATTTGCACATAAGCGATTTTGCCACCCTTGCACCAGTCGCGCGGCGGTTTTTCGTCGATGTTTCCGTCATTAATATAGTCAAGACGGGTATTGACGTACTCAATGTGATCTTCGATTTTTAAAGGATCGGCGGTCATCAACTCTCTTAATTGAGAGAAGCGTTCGGCCTCTTTCAATCTCTCTTGATAGATTTCTTTTCCCGTTTGACCTGGAGAGACATTTTTCTGCAGATCATACGTAAATGTATCACGTGTTTTTATCCACTGAATCTTTTTGCCAACGGTGCAGGCCCATGCGCCGCCACCATTATTCACACGGAAGCCAGCATAAGCATTGCCAGAGATTAAAATTAATAATGCAATAAGTGTTTTCATGCACGACCCTTTTCAATTTTAGTCACTGGGTAAAGTTGAATGTTCATTTGGAAGATGTGGTCCGAGGGCTTTTTTTCCAAAGTTTTTTCGAAATCGTCGACGAATTCGCGAATCTTTCTTTTGGCGACACTCAGATCATTCAAATTCATATTTAAAGTCAGCGAAGTGAATTCTCGCAGGGAGACCTCAATTTCACTCAATGCTTCTTGCGCCTTCTGCAATTGCTGGCGGTGACTTTCCTGGATCGCTCCGTCAGGAATATCCATTGTCGTCTGCATCGACGTGTCTTGTACCACCAGCTTTTTACCGTCCTGCTTCAGAAGATTTAAGTCCATCAATCGTTCCAGAGACGATCTGGTTTGTGTCGGAGTTATTTTTAAGCGGTCCGCAATCCAGAACACGTCAGAGCGAAATCCCTTCACTTGAGTCAAGGCCATGATGGCAAAATGCTGCCATTCGGAAATCAAGCGGAACGTTTCCAGGGACAGGATCTTGCTTTTGGTAGGCCCTTGCATGCGCTTAAAGATTTTTCCGCGATCCTCGTCCGATTTTGCGCGCTCGAGCTCGATGAGATTTAAAAGATGCTGAGTTTCCTTGGCTGAAAACTTAAGGCTGGTGGCGATTTTTACGGCCACGTTCGCAGTCAGCAGTCGTTCACCATTCAAAACGCGGGACAGGACAGAAACGCTGACGTTTGTGAAATGAGCGAAGCTGCGCAACGACAATGAGGCGTTTTTTTTGCCACGTTCGGAAATGACATCATTCAGAAATATTCTGTAGTTGTCATATTGAAGAATAGATAAATCGGTCCGGGTCGGTGTTTGGTTATCAATCATCGTCTTAGTAATCCGCGAATTTGATTGTATCTAGTTCCAAGTAGAGCTTTCCATTCGCATCGACGTTGACTGTCGCGGAAATTTCAACTGATGGGACGGCGGCATCGCCGTCTTCGCTCACTTTAGGAGTGCAAGTGGCCATTGCTTTAACATGAATTTGCGCATACTCAGTATTTGCATTTCGAAATGTATCTGTAACAAATGAATTCAAGATGATTCCACTGCAGTTATAAGTCGGATTAGCAGAGACTAATTTTCTCATCCTCTTTAGGGACGCGCGAATCACTTCGTCTTGTTCCAAGACTCGTGTGATATCACCCGCTGTCACATTCGGACTAAATTTTGGATTTTCAGCGTGGGCAGGTGAGGCCAGCGCAATCAAAGTAAATAATAAGCCTAGATATTTCAAAGCGATCTCCTGTCAGCCTGGTACGGATACGAGTGATAGAGGTTTTAGCATATTTGAGCCAGGGGGCTGGCAACAAATCGTTCCCATTTGGCAACAATAAGGGACTCGCTGAACTATTTACAGAGCTGAAATGAATCTTCGGAGGGCCTTTGAAAAAAATTCTATCGTTGCCAACTGGAAACACATTGTCGCCAAGTGGATTTACCCACGGGAGCTTTCCCGTTAATAGTCGCCTCAACGAATAAACGTTAAAAGCTCAAATGGGCGGAGGAAAAAATGAAAGTATCTAATGTAGTTATCGCAATGGGTGTTCTATTAACTGGTGCAGTTTCAAACGCGGGTATGTCGCCGGCGCAGGTTTCAATTATCGTTCAAAGTGACAGCCTTGTGAAGGCAGCTAAGCAACGTATCTATGATCTGACAGTTCAGGACGGGAAAAATAAATGCACGGGTCTTTTAATTAATAGCGTCACTGAATTCAATTACCCACAGGCACAATGGGTGGAGTTTGAAGCTTACGAAGTATGCGTACGAAATTTTGAAGATGGTGAAGAAGGTCAATCTTACTATGTAAAAGGAAAAATCGAAAATCATAAAGCCATTATTGATTCAATCGATTTCCAAGAATCCAACTAATTTGAATCATCCAAATTCAAAAAAAAAATCCCGCTCCAAAAAGCGGGATTTTTTTTATTTCTAATTTTAAAATTAAAAACTATTTCTTCTGAGCTTTCGCGGCCATGTCGATCATGATTTTATCACAGGCTTCCAAGTCAGCTTCCGTGATCTCGTAAACCTCTTTGTTATCAAGATATTTCCAAAGTGCTTCCATTGTTTCTTTCGGAAGGAAAGAAAGAACGTTGCCCGATTGGTACTCGCGCTCTTTTTCGTCATAAAGGCCCAAGAATGTTTCGTCGCGGAACCAGCTTTGTTTGTTGGCTTTTTGGATAGTTGCCAATTCATCGTCAGATGGATCACGTTGCAAGAATTCAAAGAAGAAACCAGATGGCTTTGCACCTGGCAAGTACCACTCACCAGAGAATACTTGGATCAGGTTTTCGTGATCGTCTTTCAAAATCGGAGTTACGAATTGAACACCACGCTCCACCATGTGCTTGTGGAAAGCGATCAAATCTGGCGTGCGCAAAGCCACGTGTTGAAGGTGAGCTGTGTTTTCATGGCCATCCAACATTTGACGAACGTGAGATGGTTGATCTTTGGGCTCCGAAGGTTGAACCAAGGCAAAGATTGTGTTCAATGGATCGCCCGCTTTTGGTTCCCAAGTGCCCACGCGAGTTGCGTATGTCATGGAGACGTCTTTTGCACCGTCTTTACCTTTACGCTTTTTTTCGTACAAAAGGTCATCAGGAGTTGTTCCAAAAATATTGCGGAAAACAACGTAAGAAAGTTTGTAAAGTTTTGGATGGAACAACATTGTCATGTGGTCCACAGCAAAGTTCATAAATGCTGGTTTTTGCTTCATGGTTTCTCCTGAATTAATGTCCAGATACTAAAAATCCTTACACTCGGGGTCAAGGGGAGAAGTTCAGAAATAAAATGCGGCTTTGCGTCTCCAACGGGGCTGTATCAACGAGCGCAATTAAGAGGCCCCTGAGACTCCTATTCCCCTGGGGCAACGTGTAATTACGAGAGATATCGAAGGCCCGCTTCCTGACGATATTTCAGTTTATTGTGACCCGCGCACAGCCACTGAAGGTTCTGGGGATTGTCGTCTCCACCAGCCCAGCGGCTTTGTTTGTGGTCAATCTGAAGTTTCCAAGTGCTACGACAACGCTGCCCAGTTATTGAATCAACATATTGGCAGCAGTTGGGGGATTCTTTTACCGCCACCGTGGCGGTGCCAAGTTTCTCATTCTCAGTGTTCATTTTCATTTTGGCAGTCTTTTGCCGAATGACCTTGTCAGCCAAATATTCCAAAAAACCGGTGAGCTCTTGGTTCGGGACAGCATGAGATAAAAGTTCCTGCGCTTTGCGAATTTTTGCATAAGCTTCCTCAGAAAAAGTTAATTCCACACGGACACTCTTGTCGGCTTGAACTGATTGGTGAGTAGTTTGCAGAACTGGCAAATCAAAAAATGCAGCAACTTGTTGTTGGGATTGCGAGTGGCTCTTGTCACAAAGACGGTCCAGAAGTTCAGACTTCTCGTTCGTAGTCACTTTTTTGGCATGGGCCTTAAAGACTTCCCGCGAAGCTTTCTGTACCAGTGATATTTGGTTCAGTTTAATTTCACCATTTTGAATTTTCAAAGCCACCGCGGGGATTTCACGAATCAAGCGCGCAGCATCGATTCTTCTTTGAGCACTGCCTTCAGAGTAACCGATGCCTTTCACCAGATAGTCAAACAAGCTAGGAAAGCCTAATTCAAGAAAAGTGCGACGAGTATCAATTTCTTGGATAGTTAGTAAAATCTCATGCAAAAGATCCCGCTCCTTTTGCACAAGGGATTTCAATTGGTGATCCAGTTCCATTTTATTAAGCGCCTTCAAATTCATGCGAAGCCTCCTGAAGTTGAATGTAACTTACCATGGCTTTTTGAGGTGGTTTTAATCCGGGACGTAGAGTGTGTGATGAACTCGCGCTGTAGATGCATAAGCGGCGTTATGAGCCTCTGAAATTGAAATTTTCATTCGTGCGAGAAAATTTGTGAGTTCGTTTGCTGTAGGGGATTTTCAAATGCTGTTTTTCGCGTCAAACATAATTTTCTAGATTGTGCTTTTTTAATCGTTGAGGACTTTCTTTCGTTTTCGTCAGGGTGATTTCCGAGATGATTTGGATTGCCGCCATCGTGGCGGTAGAAAAGTCTTAGGAATGAATGAATGAATGAAATAAAGATAGATAGATAGATAGATAGATAGATAGATAGATAGATAGATAGCCCGACCGACTGACGTCCGACCGAATTGTTGATTGATCGGCGTACAAAAGGAATACCTATGGAAAGCTGGGATTTTACCGCCACCGTGGCGGTGGGCTGGACGAAGTAATTAACGGTAATGCGAACTAATTCTGATTGAATGAGCGTAGAATGGTCCTAGGTAATCTGCACTTAAAAGCGAGGCTTTTATGAATTCCAGCCGCCGGATTATTCCCTTTGTGCTTGTGTTGCTTTTATCACAAGGAGTGAGCGCCATGAGTTTTGATAACTACAAAAAACCAACAGAGACAGATCTCAGAAAAAAATTAAGCTCCCTGCAATTTCAAGTGACGCAAAAAGAGGGGACTGAGCCGCCTTATAACAACGAATACTGGGATAACCATGCCGAGGGAATTTATGTTGATGTGGTATCTGGTGAACCGCTATTTAGTTCCAAAGACAAATACGATTCAAAAACGGGATGGCCAAGCTTTACTAAACCTATGGACAAAAATGCCGTCGTGACTAAATCGGATCGCAGTCTTTTTGGTGAGAGAACCGAGGTGCGCAGTCGCCATGCTGATTCGCATTTAGGGCATGTCTTTGATGATGGCCCAGCCCCAACCGGACTTCGTTATTGCATGAATTCCGCATCGTTAAGATTTATTCCAGTCAGCCAACTGGAAAAAGAAGGCTACGGAGAGTATTTGAAATTGTTCCAGCATTGACTGCGGTCGTTCGACAACCAGCAGCCATTGCGGTTATTCTTTTAAGGAATCAATGTGCGCGACGGGATTTTTTCTTAAGTCCGTGAGAAGCCAGATATTCATCTGTTTTCGCTTCAACCTCTTCGATTCCACCAGGCGTGTTTTTAAATGAGGATCCCAATTCTCCGCGGGGACTGTCTTCGGAGCCACCATCAGGAAGACCCCGCAACGAAGAATCCAAAGCATCGGCGGCCAGATTCATTTGCTCCAGCACATCGATTTCTCCGCGCATAAAATCAGCAGGAAGATCTTCGAGAGGTTCGAAGGAACGATCGGTGTTTTTCATGGCTTTTTTGAGATCTTTCACTTCCACTTTGGAAGTTTGATCTTTATCGACCAGAATTTCGCCTTCATCGGTGTGATTGTTGGTCGCTTCACCTTGATGAAGACCAGAAAATGAGGGGTTCACATTGGGAGTAGCCATGATGACCTCCTGAAATGTTGCTACGCCCTCATTATATTACAATGAACAAGGAACTAAATTTGTATAACAGCAGGGAGTTGCTTAAACATCCTTTGCCATGTGAGTCGCTTCAAGATTTGCATCCCAGTCGACGGTCAAGCCGATCAAGGGCCGCTCTTGCATCACCGAACTGCCTTTTAAAACATCGGAGAAATAGACTGCTTCCTCCTGAATGATGGTAATCAATTGGCTGTAATAGAGTGGCGCCAGTTCATGTCCACATTCCGTGCAGACGAACAGTCCTTGGTCATGTTTGCTGTGAACAGTGTCGCAATAATGGCAGCGGCGAAAGTGTCTATTGTTTTCCATATACGTACCTCATTAGTAGTAAGTCTAGGATAGGCGGCCTGAACTGGACCCACAAGACGTCGTCTCAATAAAACCGTTAATCTTTTAAACAAGTGTTCCATTCATGATAATCCAAAGTGATTTCAAGGAGTCTAGATCCGCTCTGAGACACTTCATCTCTCGATTTGAAACACCGATGAGAAATACATGAAATCTGTGTCTTTATTTAAAACCCTCGTCTCCCGTTTCGGGGTGGAACTCTGCCTGCTGGTGCTGGTAGTGGTGGGGTATTCCATGTTCCAAGAGCATCACTCGTTGCAGAAAGCTTTGCTGCCAACCGAGTCGGTGAATTCATTGCAGAACATAGCAGGAATTTTGAATGACGTAGATCGTGCCAAGAAAGACTATTTTCGTGACAGCACTTCGGAAAAATTGGCCGTTTTTAATTTACAAGTAAATAAGATCAATGATGAATTGGCGAAACTTTATAAGTCCGTCAGCGGCCGCTATGAGCTGCAAATGCAGGTCTATCAATTGAATCAAAATCTGCACAAGCAATTCGAAACGGCGACGATGGAGATTAAGCAAAATCATGCACGTAAGCCATCAAATGTTGAAGACTTCAATCAACAAAAAGTTTTGGAAATGTTGCAATCGCACCGCAAAGCTCAACAGGACTTTGTGCAAATCGGCGAGTACAGCTTTTTAAGAAGTGAATTGCTTTTGGCGATCATGGGGCTTTTCGGTTTGGTTATTATGCTTAGCCGTTACTGGCAGTACAATGACTTGCGAGAGCAACGGGAGATCGCAACAGGCCTGCAAACTCGCTCGCTGCTTTTAGATACCATTCTGGGCAGTATGAGTGAGGGCATGATTGTGGTAAATAATCATGGTCATTTTACTCAGTACAACGCTGCCGCGCAGAGAATCGTCGGCGTCAAAGTCAAAGAAGTCGGTACCGAAGCCGGGGCCCGCGAGTTGGGCTTTCACGATCTGAATCAAAAGATTTATTCCGCAAAGGACCTGCCATTCCACCGGGCTTTGTATGGGGTGGAGGTCGATGATCTTGAAATCTTTGTTCAGAATGCGACACATCCTGAAGGGACCTTTATCAGTTTAAGCAGCCGCTCTATCAAGGATATTGATGGGGGAATTTCTGGAGCCTTGGTGGTCTTCCGGGATATCAGCCGCCGCAAACAGGTGGAGTTGGAATACGCAAAAGCCCGCGAGTTGGCGGTGGAAGCTTCCTTAAAAAAATCAGACTTCCTGGCAGCCATGAGTCACGAAATCCGCACGCCGATGAACGGTGTGATTGGGATGAGTACGCTTTTGGCAGATACACCTTTGCAAGCCGAGCAAAAGGAATACGTCGGTACGATCAAGCGTTCAGCCGAATCTTTGTTGATGTTGATCAATGACATTCTGGATTACTCGAAAATCGAAGCGGGCAAAATCAGTTTGGACCCACAGCCTTTTGATTTGAACTTTCTGGTGCGCGACGTGGTGGAGATGTTCCGTCCGGCGGTGAATGAAAAGAATATCGAGATGGAACTGAATATTTCACAACGGGCTCACTTATATTATCTGGGTGATCAGGGCCGCATTCGTCAGATTCTGGTGAATCTGATGGGGAATGCCGTGAAGTTTACCAGTGCGGGGACCGTGGGATTGGATGTTTCCATTTTAGATTCAGCGACGGGGCCTTCTTTGTTAAAGTTCCAGATCCGAGACACCGGCCTGGGATTGCGTGAGGAAGAGCGCAAGTCCTTGTTCCAAAAATATTTCCAGGCGACAGCGGGTAAAAAATTTGGCGGCACGGGTTTAGGGCTTTCAATTTGCAAACAGCTTGTCGATCTGATGCATGGACAGATGGGTGTTGAAAGTACTTTTGGTTTAGGTTCGACGTTCTGGTTCACCTTGCAACTTTCTCCATGCAGTGCAGATGAAGTTCCAAAGGCGGCGACTGACAATAATTTTACGGCGCTATTTAAAGGACATATCCTGGTGGCCGAGGATCAAGTGGTCAATCAGCGTGTGGCGCAAAACTATCTGCAAAAGATGGGCTTGCAAGTGGATATCGCGGCCAATGGTCGCATCGCCGTCGAGATGGCGCGCTCTGGAAAATACGATCTGATCTTTATGGACTGTCAAATGCCGGTCTTAAATGGTTTCGATGCCACAAAACGAATTCGTGAAGAAGAACGCACAAAAAATAACGGTCGCCGTATTCCTATCGTTGCCTTGACGGCGGAAGGAACAATTGCCGACAAAGCGCCGTACATGAATGCCGGTATGGATGACTATTTATCAAAACCGATCGAGCTTCCACGTTTGGTGGAAACTCTTCAGAAGTATGTGAAAATCGGGGAGGCCGCAGTGATTGACCTGGCAGCACTTCAGAAATTGCAAAAGTATGCTTCTAAAGATAATAATTTGATCGCGGCCTTGGTGGAAGAGTTCGAAAACTCAGCTCCAGAACTTATCATGGCGATGCGCACACCTGACTTCAGTGGGGCGGCTCATGCCTTGAAGTCAACGGCGGCAACTCTTGGAGCAAAAACTTTGGCAGATCTTTGTCAAAAACTTGAAGACGAAACAAATCCAGAGCACATTAACAAGTGGGTTGCGCAAATTGAAACAGAATATGTTCGCAGTTTGCAGGACCTGAAAAACTACATCAGCGAAAAAGGGGCTGCCTAGGAAGGTAATTATGGCCAATATACTTATCGTAGATGATCAAAAAAGTATTCTGATGACTCTCGAAGCCTTATTAAGCTCCGACGGCCACTCTGTCGTGCAAGCAACGAATGCGATCGATGCTGTTCACCATTTAACTCAGGAAAAATTCGACTTGGTGATCACCGATGCCATCATGCCAGGCGGCAGCGATGGATATGCGCTGACTCGCACTATTCGTAAACAACCACAACTGGTGAAATTGCCAGTCATTTTGCTAACCGGTAAACGTGAAAAAAGCGACGTGGAAAAAGGTCTGGAAGCGGGCGTTAATGATTACATCATCAAGCCCATTGATCCCGACATGTTGCTCGCAAAAGTGCGCACGATTGTTTCCAGCAACACGGCTCAGTCTTCTTCTGAATTCCGTGAGGCCGCAGTTTCCATTAAGGCGGAGTGGGAAATCAAAAATGAAATCGTGGCGGTTTCCGAGTTGGGATTCACGCTGCATTCGTCTGTCCCAATGCCGATTGGAAAAATTCTAAGAATTAAAAGTAATATCTTTAACGAAATCGGAATTGATCCGGTCGCCATTCGTATTGATTCCTGCGAAGACTTGAATCCCATTGAAAACGCCTGGAAAATCCACGGCCATTTCATTGGGATTGCAGAAAAAGAACTGACTCCGTTGCGACTCTTCATCCGCTCCAAACAAAGCAAGGCCAGCTAGTCCGCTGGCCCCTTAAAAGTAGTGCGGGGCTGTCGACCTTTATTTCGTCGACAACCCCGGCTTTTCGGAACTTTGAATTACAATCTCAAACCATTATTGGCAGAACGGCAGAGACTTCACCATGGATTTGATCGAAGTCAGCTGGTTGTATTTGCCACCTGGCTTAAGAGTGGACCAATAAACACCGGAAGAGATGGCAATGGTGTTTTTGTTTTTGATCTGTTTCGCCATGATACCAACACCACAATGAAGGTTGATGTAGGGATCAAGGATTGTTTTCTTAGAGCTCGTAGAGCTTAGGTTTTTGTCTTTGGACCAATCAAATTTGCACCATGGATCCCATTGCTTGTCTTGGTAAGACAACTGCAAAAGACCTTCTGACCAAACTTGCTTGCCTGTGACCGCATCCGTTCCCATTGTCGTTTCGCGCATACGAGAAAGTGGATTGTAAGCACTTTCGTAGCGTGCGACAGCCACGAACAACTGAGCCCAAGCATTGGCTTTTTGGTTGTTGCTCAAGCTTGCGTATTTAGGACAGAAGTTTTTCATATCACTTGCACCTTTAAGAAGGCTGCTCCATTCGCCCAACAACAGAGTTTGCAGGTATTGGGACCAAGCTTTGCGTTCTGGGTGATTTGTTTCCCATGCAAGCGGAGCCATTGTGTACGTGCCATCACCTGGATTTGGTGTTGGAGACGGCTCTGGAGAAGGTGTTGGTGTGGGAGCCGGAGTTGTCGGCTCAGTCGGCTTTGGGACTGGAAGACCCGTGCCACCCTTATCAAGAACCGCATAGATCAAAGATCCACCTTTAAGAGCTGCGATGACTTGATCACGGTAAGCCATTGTCACCGCTGGGCAACCCCATGAACGACCTTGGATAACACTGGATTCGGAGACATAAGAAGCCCCGTGAATGACGATAGCACGAGCGCGTGCATTGGAGTTCGTCGAAGACAAACCATCTAAGCGCAGGGACAAACCATGGTTACCATAGTAAGTTTCAGCCGTGCGATAGAATCCCAGAGAGGATTTGTTCGAACCTGACGAGTTACTGAATGAAGTTGCGTAACCATCATGATCTGGATCTGAGTTTTTACCATGAGCTACGTGAATGGGCCAAACTC
Source organism: Bdellovibrio sp. (assembly GCA_039594295.1). GTDB lineage: Bacteria > Bdellovibrionota > Bdellovibrionia > Bdellovibrionales > Bdellovibrionaceae > Bdellovibrio. The sequence continues at coordinate 4,814 of JBCNNR010000032.1, read as the reverse complement.
CACCGGAGTTCAAGTCAATGATATAAAAACGTGGTGTTTTAGAACTTTGCGAGAAATTGATAACGGAAATGTAGTTTTGATTTTTGAAGGAAGACTTATTTTGTTCGAAATAAATCAAAGCATCGATCAAAGCTTGAGTGGGAACGATCTTTTTAGGATCGACATAGTTGTACTTCAATAGAATCGTTTCGCGGTCATAAGCGGAAAGCGTTGAGACATCAGACGCCATGGTACGGATCATTGGTTCAGCGGGAGTTGTTACAACTTCCTCGACACTTGGGTCATCGGGAAGAGCTGTTTCGGTTTGAGCTTTGGCATTAGCACAAAGGCCTAGGGTGATTAAAGTAGCGGCGAATAAAAGCGTGGCTCTAGAACGTACAGAAGAAGTGGTTTGCTTTTTAGCAAGCATCATTTTCCTCCTGTGCGGAATTACACTGTCGTGTGCGTTAGCAAAGACTAGCCGAGAAAATTACGGAGCGGAAAAATACATTACGGAAGCCATAAAAATAGGACCAAGATCCTCGATAGACGTAGAATCAGCTCACATAGCCCCCTTCAGAGGGCCTGTGTATTTATGACTGTCGTCTGGGTTGGGAGCGAAATTGCCTTTAATCTGAAGAAATGAAATTCAAAATTAGGAATCTATTTTGGTTATCGATTTTATTTATTTGTGGTTGCGGTAGCTCAAATCCCGTCATGGATGCGGTTTTGGGAGGGATGTCTGTCACGAAGATAGAGAGCTATTTTGATTTGGATGAAAAGCAGGAGAAAGAGTTCGAAAAAAATCTCCAGCAGGATTTTGCCAAACTTAAGCAAGAGCAGATGAAAGACTTTGCCAAATCAATTCGTCAGATTGATCAAAGAATTCCGACGGAGAAAGCGAATTCGCAAATTTTAAGTGAAGCTTTTGATGTTTTGGAAAAAGAGTATGATCGCTCGTCCAGCTACTTTAAAAATTCCGCAGTGAAAATGATCAGCTCTTTGCGCGAAGAACAGTTCATCCATTTTGAAAAACGTGTCAGAAAAGAAATTGCCCTGGCTCGGGAAGAAGCCATTCAGACAAAGAACGAAGAACTCTTGCAACGTTATCGCAAACAGATTTTATATTGGGTCGGGCCGACCAGCATTCATCAGAATCAAGCTTTGCAACAATTCGTGTCTAACGAGTCATATCCTTGGAAAGAACGCATCGACAATCGCGAAAATCTTTTGAATACATTTATGGCGCAACGAAAAGATCCAGCCAAGCTGCGTGCGATGGTTGAACAGTACATGAACGACAGTGATTCGTTGCGCACTCCCGAATATGCCCAGGCAATGCAAGTTTATGATGGTAAAGTGAAAGGTTTTTTAAATAGGTTCTGGGGCTCGTTAAGTTATGAACAAAAACAGCAGATGCAAGCAAGTCTGAATCAGCAGGCACAAGAACTGGATCGGATGGCTGCGCATCAGGTCCAATAAAGGCAATAGCTGGACTGGGCCAGTGGGGTCCTGGGTTGCATGTGTTCTTTGAAATTCTCTATAATGGGATTTCGGAGGAAAATACATGAAGCTCTTGTTACTCGCCGCTTTGTTGGCAATGACCGCCTGTACGACAACACCAACGAAGCCCCCGCCATCCAAGACTCCTCCGATGGCGACTGAAATTGGACAGGAAAGCAGTCCGATTGATCCGATGGCCATTCAAAGAGCTTTGCATTTGGATCGCAACGTCGAGCAATTGGGCGTTGAAGAAAGAAGCTTCAATTCTTGTGACATGGGTTACGGCTATTCCCGCAACAAAGATTGCCGAACGATGTACATGACAGTGTTGAACGTGCGCCTGATGTGCCGTGATACCGAAGGCACGATTTCAACTGTTTTGACTGAATCCGATGTCACACCGATCGCCGGAAAAACGATTCGTTGGGCACTTAAAAATGTACAGGGTGAGTACCAAACGGACGGCTTAGGATATGGGCAAATCGTCGCTCTTTCACCTCGCTCGCAAAAGCGCGAAAGGGTGAGATTAGCCCTGGGAAATGAGTTTTTGTATATGCGGGCAAATGAAATAACAAAAGTCATCACCCCAAGACCGTGGTGTTCCATGTGACGCACCGTGCTGAAATGCATAAAAAAGCACTTTTTGAACTATTTTTCGGTTTAGTGCTTCGATTTTCATGAAATATGGTTTAGCTATTAACAGAATAACAGGTCTCTCTTTGAGTTCGAGGCAATTATGCCATCTCCTCAACAGTGGGCTACCAAATGCCATTTTAGGAGGTATTAAAATGGGTAAAAAAATCTACGTAGGAAATCTTTCTTACCAACTAGACGAACAAACTCTTGCAGACGCATTTGCTGAATTCGGTAACGTTGAATCTGCACGCATCGTAACTGATCGTGAAACAGGTCGCAGCAAAGGTTTCGCATTCGTAGAAATGTCTACTGATGATGAAGCTGCTACAGCAATCGCTAAATTGAACGGTGCTGAACTTTCTGGTCGCGCAATGAACGTTTCTGAAGCAAAACCAATGGCTCCTCGTGAGAACCGTGGTGGTGGCTTCGGTGGCGGCCGTGGCGGCGGTCGTGGCGGTTTCGGCGGTGGTAACCGCGGTCCTCGCTAGTTTCTAGCCTGACTTTAATTAAGTCTTCAAACCCTTGGTCTTGTACCAAGGGTTTTTTTTTGCCCAAAATCACGAACCTCAGCCTTGAGTTCAAATCTTGAAAGTTTCAACCTGATAGAGACAGTGATGATCTTTCGAGCGAGGTGTTTATGATGGATATCGAACCGGAGATTCGCAAAGAGCAAAGACGAATTCGTGAACAAAGATTTGCGGATGATGAGGCTCCCGAAGAGATTGAAGGGATGACCGAACGACCTCATAAAACTCATGAATTGGAATCCAGTCCACTGAAAGTTTTCTCGGGTATTGTCGGTATTTGTATGGCAGCGGGTTTGCTTATTGGTGCCATCATCTTGTTCTTCTTTGTCTGATAAAGCGAATTGCGCATCAGCAGGAGTGGGCGTATGTATAGTGCTCTATGCAATCGTCCTCTGCGCTCTCTGATTTCAAAAAACTTATCTCTGCCAGATTTCTCTTTACCCTTGCGGTGCAAATGCAGGCCGTCGTGGTCGGTTGGAGAATTTATGAACTCACTCAAGATCCTTTGTCTTTGGGATTTATGGGGCTTGCGGAGGCCATTCCTGCGCTGGGGCTGGCCTTGTATGCCGGTTATGTGGTTGATCGTTCTCGTCCCCTTAATGTTTATCGTTGGGTGCTTGAAGGGAGTTTGATTTCTTCGGGAATTTTATTGTTCGCGGCTTTTTTAGGGGCTGGTTGGTCGGATCATTTTCAAATCATCGCTCTCTATGTGTCTTCGATTTTTGCGGGAGCCGCCCGTGCATTTTCACAACCATCGATGTACGCCATTCTTCCTAAGATGACTAAGCGAGAAGGTCTGTCCAAGGCATTGGCGTGGATGAGTACGGCGATGCAAACCGCTCGTGTCTCAGGTCCTGCGTTGGGTGGATTGATTTTTGGTTTCCTGGGATTGCAAGTGGCCTACGCGGTGATCTTTGTCTTGTTGGTTGGAGCATTGTTGGCAACCTACTCAATTCAAATGCGAATTGAAGCCCCCGCCAACAGTGGCGAATCCCGTGCGATGGTGGAAGAATTAAAATCGGGAGTGCGCTTTGTTTTTGGTCATTCGATTTTATTGCCCGCACTTTCTTTGGATATGATTTCCGTTTTATTCGGTGGAGTGACGGCGTTGTTGCCGATTTATGCCAAAGAAATTTTAGTGGTCGGCCCGCGTGGTCTTGGGATCTTGCGAGCGGCACCGGCGGTGGGGGCGATGCTTATGGGCTTTGTCCTGACTCGAGTTGCAATTCGTAAAAATGCTGGAAAGTATTTGCTGTGTGCGGTTTTTGGTTTTGGTTTGAGTATTCTGGTTTTTGCTATCAGCAATAATTTTTATCTTTCGGTTTTGGCCTTGGGTGTAAGTGGAATCTTTGACAGCGTCAGCGTGGTCGTTCGTAGTACCGCTGTGCAATTGGCCTCGCCAGATCATATGCGGGGACGCATCTCTTCGGTCAACTCCATGTTCATCGGTTCTTCGAATGAAGTCGGAGAATTTGAATCCGGTGTTGCCGCTAAATTACTTGGTACGGTGCCCGCAGCGTGTTTCGGTGCGGTGATGTGCTTGGTGACGGTGAGTGTGATTGCTTGGAAGTCGCCAACTTTACGTAATATGGACATGGATAAAGTCACGCCAGCGTCTTGATGTGTTAATAGATGGCAACATAGGGTTGCACTTTTCACATTCGCATTTTCAATCCTAATTTCTCGGTCCATACTCTTTCCGAACCAAGCATCTGGGTTCGGAGTGGATTTCAAGTATGGATGATTTACTTGCCGCACGCTCGACGATGGCTTTTTCGTTGGGTTTTCATATTATTTTTGCCTCGATTGGCATGGTCATGCCGTTTTTTATGGCTGTAGCTCACTTCCTTTATCTTAAAAAAAATCGCCAGGAGGATGTTGAACTCACCAAGCTATGGATGAAGGGTGTGGCGATTTTGTTTGCGGTCGGTGCTGTTTCAGGAACGGTGTTGTCGTTCGAACTGGGATTGCTGTGGCCAGGATTTATGAAGCATGCAGGTCCTATTATCGGCATGCCGTTTTCCTGGGAGGGAACAGCTTTTTTTCTGGAAGCCATTGCCATCGGTTTATTTCTCTATGGTTGGAATCGCATGAATCGCTGGGTTCACTGGGGAGCGGGCCTCGTGGTGGGGATTGCGGGATTTGCTTCGGGTATCGTTGTGGTCGCTG
>JBCNNR010000031.1:0-46455 GCA_039594295.1 Bdellovibrio sp. | reverse complement strand
GATTATTTTGTGATTATGGAAGCAATGAATAGCCGTCAGTTAGATGCAATTGCTGATAATATTGCTGAAGCGGCTGAACTTGCTGGAGCAAAAGCAGCAGGTCATATTGAAGGTGATGCAAAAACATGGTCACGTCATCGACTAAAGGCGCTCCCTGACGGTGTGATTGGAAACTGGTCACAAAGCGCTCTACCGAGTCTGCAACCGACGGATAATCTTTATTTGCCGTGATCAGCGCCTTGATAAATTCGCGCTCGCCCCAGGCATCCTTTCCAGGATTTTGAATATCCGGGATACCATCAGTATAAAAGAAAACGGCGTCCCCAGGGGATACCTGAACACTCGTTTGCTCATAAAGAGATTCACGATTCTGTCCCAATCTGGGATTATTCACTTCATTAAGGGCGACTAAATCTTTTTTCTTCAAGGGATCATCAGATTTTTTAATCAAAAACGGTGCTTCATGAGAGGCATTACAATAAACCAGTCTCCCCGTTTGCAAATCGAAACTTGCCAGGAAGAACGTCATCATAATACGACCTTTGGAAACATCATAAATAGAGCGATTCAAAAGTTCCATCGCCTTTGCCGGAGAAATATCCAGACGCTCGATAATTGTGGAGGCTGACTTCGCAGCACTCGTAATCAACGCTGCTGGAGCTCCATGCCCTGTCGCATCCCCGATCCACAAGAAGATCTTTTCGCCCACTTGACAGTAATGCCACCAGTCGCCACCACACTCTGATGCCGGTTCGTAAAAACCTGCGATCGACAAAGGCCCGATCTTAGCACGTGAATCCGGGAACAGGGTTTCTTGCACCGTTTTTGCGGTCTGCAGTTCCGACTCCATACGCGCTTTTTCAGCTGTTTGTTCCAAAAGACGAGACACCTCGGCCGCCATCAAATTGAAATTATCAGCCAAACTTCCAACTTCGTCTGTCGACGTCACATCGACACGCACATTGAAATCACCCTCAGCCACTTTCTTCGTCGCTGAAAACAACTGAGTCAAAGCCTGAGTAATACCCGTCGAAGCAAACAGACTGATGATCACCGTCAAAGAAATCAAGATACCGAAAAAGATCAAAGACTTTCTGATCAAGATTTGCATCGCACCCAAAGCTTTGGCTTTTTCGATCGTCGTCACAACCGTCAAATCACCGAATCCCGCTTTAGAAAAAGACACCAGGTAATCAACACCATTCGCGGCTTTCACCGTTTCCGCACCCTGCCCGATTTTGCTGGCGGCATCCGTCAGAAAGTTAGGAGTGATAACGGATTGCAATTGCTGTCCCACCATATTGGTCGGACCAAATAGCACCGTTCCGTCTTTCGCAATCAAATACATCTTTTGAGAAGTCGCCGCATTGAACATTTCAGCGGACTCACTCATACGCACCAACAAGGCGAAAACCGTCGCTTTGGTTTTGTCCTGATTCCAGACTTTATCCATGATCAATACACGGTCGTCATTAAATGGAACTTTCACGACACGTTGATTCGCATCCACTTCTGTAAAATACATCGGAAGATGACTTTGCAAAGACTTGATCAGATTGTCAGCGCCGTCAGGAACCTTTTCCAGAGCAGCGACCTTCTGGTATTGGCCGTTCTCTCCGGGAGTAAAAACCAAAACATCTTCAATGCCATACTCATTATCAAAAATGGATTTGGCGACCGGAGTAAATTTATAGACGGAAAGATAATCTTGATAGATAGGCTTTGCAGTTCCCAACACGGCATTGAGCTGTGTCTTAATTTGAGCCGCCATCGTGCCCGACATGCTGCTGGAGGAATCAAAGACGTAAGCAATCTTATCATCTTCAAAGATCCGCAGTGCCAACACGAGATATGCCGTTAACGTAATCAACGGGATAGAAGTTAAAAGTAAGAGAATCTTATATCTAATTGATATGCCACGTTTTTTCACAGAGTTAGTATGACTCGTAACAAGAATCCCGAAAAGAAATTCTCATATAAGTTAGCCTTAAGTCTGTAAATTAAATCCCCGACTGAGCCGATGAGTTTACCGGGAGATATATGACACGTTTAGGAAAAACAGAGAAAACTATATTCGGGTTAGCAGTTCTCGTCCTGCTCTTGTTTTCGTACTTCTTATACGATGACTCTTTGCTATTTCCTAAAGCCAACCAAAGCGAAATGGAGCTGATTGGTTCCGTCGCAACTTCGCAAAACGACGTGCGCAGAAAAAATCTAGACACTTTCAGTTGGTTGCCAGCCAATCGTGAAGACAAAATCTTTGATAATGATTCCATTTACACTGGGGACCGTTCTGAAGCTCAAATCCGTCTACAAGATGGCACGCTGATTCGCATCGCCCCTAATTCCTTGATCACGCTCAACATGAAAAACGGTCAGATGATGCTTGACCTCCGCTATGGTAACTTGGTCGGTGACATCACTCAAGGCTCGCAAATCAAGATCAAATCCGGTGCTGAAGAATTCAACCTGGATGGTGGCGGTAAGATCGAATTTAAAAAGTCCCACTCGGGCAACGTCGACCTTCGTCTGTTAGCGGGTAAGGTCAACTATCAGGACAAAAAAGTTCGTAAGACTTTAGATAAAGAGCAACCTATCGCCGTCTCTCCTCAAGGCGTGAAAGCTTTGGTGAAACCGACGGTCGAGTTGTTGACAGCAAATAACTCCACTTTCGTGCGCGAAAATCCAGACGACAAGATGCCTTTCAACTGGCGCGGCCGAGGCAATATCGCCCGCTTTGAAATGGAAGTCTCTCCTACGGCAGAGTTTAACAATGTCGCTGTCCTTAAAACGACGACTGAAGGTAAAACGGAAATCTCTGAACCTTTAGAACCAGGTCCGTACTTCTGGCGTGTGAAGGCCTATGATCGCAATGGTGAGATTGGAACTTCTGAAACTCGTCAGATGACGTTACTGCACTTGAATGTGCCGGTGATCACCGCTCCAAGTGAAAATGCACAATTCCAAATGGAACTTGAGGTGCGGGATCCATCACAACTGACGATTTCCACAGAGGTGCGTTGGTCCGCAGATTCTCTTTTAAAATCCTATCACTGGCAGATTTCTCAGGATGAAAAATTCGAAAAAGTTGTCAAAGAAGGCAACTCCCTCGTGCAAACAGCTCTGACTCCTCGCCTGCCATCGGGGACTTACTGGGTGCGCGTGAACGGTTCGACTCAAGATAAAAAAGTTTCCGGTTGGTCCACAGCGGTTCCTTTCACTATCCAAGTGACGGCGAAAAAAGAGCCGATTCCAGAGCGCCCGGAACTTATTGCCAAAGACATCAAGTTCCGTCTGCCACGTCCTGACGAACGCCGACCTGCAAGTGAAATGGCGCCTAAAATGGAGTGGACATCGGTTGCCAAAACGCGTGGCTACCGCGTGCAAGTATCTAAAGACTTAAAGTTCCAACAACCGCAGCAATACGACGTACAAGATACGTCTGCTTTGTGGTCGCAAATGGAAAAAGGTCAATCCTATTACCGCGTGTATGCCGTGAGCCCGAAGGGCCAACTGAGTCCACCAAGTGATATCGGCAGTATCTTAGTTGAAGACATGAAACCGATCTTGGTATCTCCACAATTGATGGAGCCATTCAATAATATGTCGATCTTCCTGCAAACGCAGCAAGAGCCATTTATCTGGCTGGAGTGGAGAAAAGTAAATGGTGCCACGGGATACACAGTGGAAGTTTCTGATAAAGAAGACTTCTCGCGCATCCTTTACACTTCGACCTTGGCCAGCAACCGTTATTTGATTAAGAGCAAAGTGCCATTGGGTAAAATCTATTGGCGCGTGCGCGCAGAAGCCAAAGACGACACCCCGTCTCCTTGGACGGACAAGCGCGAGTTCACGGTTTACCATCAGAAAAACGAAACATTCGTAAAATGAAGATACAATATTCGCTGTTCGACACCTTGCTAGAGCCGGTTTTTGTTCTGAATGCAGAGCAAAAGGTGATCTATTGCAACGAGACAGCGGCAGTCGTCTGTGGTCTTTCTGTCAGAAAAATCACCCGGGGCTCAATCAAGTTCCTGGATCTTTTTACTTTCAGTGAACCGATTGAACAGCTAGAAAAGCTGATCCACGTCTGCGATCCCACTCCCTACAAAGAAGTGACTTTCAAAACCTCTCAAGGTGGCGAAGGCAAGGTGCAGATCACTCTGCAACCCGTCTTTGATTCCATGGGTGATAAAAACTGGATTGTCTTTGTACGTGACGTGACTTTAGAAGAACGTCTGCAAAAAAAATATCGTGCCGAACTTGAACAAAAAGAAGACGTCATCAAAGACCTTGAAGACGCCAAAGTTCAGCTCGAAAACTATTCTAAAAACTTGGAACAAATGGTCGCCGACCGTACCGCGGAGTTGTCACGTTTGAATCAAATGATGACCGCCCTGCTGGACAGTTTGAACCAGGGGTTCCTGATCTTTAACGAGCAAGGTCGCGTTTTGGAAGTCACTTCCAAAGCCTGCGAACACACTGTTGAAGGTCGTCCTCAAGGTAAAAATATCTGGGATGTTTTAAAACTCCCGGCCAATAAAGTCGATGGCTTCCAAAAATGGATGAAAACCATTTTCATGGAAATGCTGCCGTTTGAAGACTTGGCACCGTTGGGCCCGGAAAAGTATCCGCACTCTCAAGGCAATCACATTGCGCTGGAATACTTCCCGTTGCGCAATGCTGAAGGCAAAATGGATGGCATCGTCATGGTGGCCTCCGACATCACGCGTTTGATAGAAGCTCAGGAACAAGCAGAGCGCGATCGTGCTTATGCAAATTTGATCATCAATATGGTTCAGAACAAAAATCAAATTGGTCGCTTTGTTCGTGAATCTGAATCCCTCTTGGCAGAGCTCAAAAACGGCCTTAAATCCTCTTGGGAAAACGCGGATGATGAATCCCTTTTCCGTCAGTTGCACACCTTAAAAGGTGGCGCCGCCCTGTTCTCTATTCAAGAAATGACCGAGGCCTGCCACCAAGCAGAAACATTGCTTTCTGAATTCAAAGAATCGCGCAGTGCTGAACAGTATCAAAAGCTGCAAGCCGAAAGCTCGGTGGTTGAAACATCTTTCAACACCTTCCTTGCCAAAACTCAGGAAATCCTGGGCGGAAAAGCTTTGTCGCAAGAACGCCTCTTGGAAGTGCCCGTCAGTAAACTTCAATCAACGGTGGAGCAATTGCAAAACCTTCCACAAGGTACTGCCGCTGCCCGTCTGTTGATGAATGAATTCATGATGGAAACCGTAGGCTCTTTCTTTGTGGCCTATAATGACGTCGCACAAAAAGTGGCGGAAAAACAAGAAAAGCAATTAAACCCTGTGGTCTTTAAAAATGCTGATCTTAAAGTCTTGCCGGAAATTTACTCGAACCTCTTTGCGACGTTCGTGCATTCCTTCCGCAACTCCGTGGATCATGGTATCGAGCTGCCTTCTGTTCGCGAAGAACAAGGCAAACCTTGGGCCGGCACAATCACCGTTCAATTTGATCTTTTAAGAAAACCCGATGTCGACTGGTTGCAGATTCGTATCGACGATGATGGCGCCGGTGTGAATGCCAAAGTCATTCGCGAAAAATTGACCGCAAAGGGTTTGGATGTTTCTCGCGAATCAGACCAAGAAATCATTCAACATATCTTTGACAGCCAGTTCTCGACACGTGAACAAGTCACAGAGACTTCCGGACGTGGTGTCGGTATGGATGCCATCAAACATGCCGCCGAGCAGCTGGGCGGAACGGTTTCTGTCTCTTCTGAATATGGAAAAGGCACAACCCTGATTGTGGAAGTGCCTTACATCACCGATCTTTTGCCGGCAAAAAAACTCAACGCCGCTTAATCTTAGCGACCTGTGAAATAGACCACGTAGGCCGCAAACAAAACCCAGTGAACAATGTTCGCGACCCGCGACACTTTGCCTTCCATCACCATATCGCGACGAGCGTTATTAGGTTCACGGATCAAAGCACGATTCGTCACTCCCGTGATCCAAAGAGCCGCGATTAAAAAACACGCCACGCCCAAAACCAGATTCACGATCGTCATCGAACGAAACACATTGTCCAAATTTTCGATGATCGACAAGCGCCCCAAGTACGGCGCCAACAAGACCACTGCCACAGAGACGATCACAGGCAGAAGCAAATACTTCACCACCAAAATGCGCCAGTTTTTTAAAGCATCATTAATACGTGTGTAGTTATGGTCAGCACAGATTGCCGTGCGACGGTAAAGTTCAAAAGATTCAGGCGGCAGAAGTTCCGGATTAAACGAGGAAATTGCTTCTAAAACGTACTCGCTGCGCTCCAGGATCACGGTGAATTTATACTGCTTGCCATCCTTCAAGACGATCACAAAAGAGCCGCCTTGATAGGGCAAATGCGATAGCTTCACTTCTTTGATATCGGCAAATGGAACTTCGATCGGCTGTTTATCCCTGCCCGTCATTTGCAAACGATCGGGGTAAATCGTCACGTTGGTGAAAGCCAAGGGCTTGAAAAACGAAAAAGCTTGGAACAACAAAATTGCCGGCATCGGCAGGGCAAGGACGATGAAGCTGATCGCCGTCAGAGGAGTGCCTTCGTCAAAGGCCATCAGAATCATAGGGATATAAGGCAGCACAAAACAAACTGCCAAAGGAAAGAGCAAATAGTAGAAAACTTTTAAGAGTGCTCGGTCTGAGAGGGTTCTTTTAAGTCCCGCTCTCGGAGAAAACGTTTGGGATTGTTCCATACCCCTCACTTTTTATTTTGGGTTGTGTTTAGTCCACGCCGCTTTAAGTTTGTCTTCAAAAATTTTCGCTGAAAAAGGCTTAACGATATATTGAGAAACGCCTGCCAAAACCGCTTCAGTCACCTGATCGCGCTCGGACTCCGACGTTAAAAGTACAAAGGGAAGATTCTGCCACTCTGCCGTCGCACGAACATGCTTGAGTAAATCCAAGCCCTTCATTTTTGGCATATTCCAATCAGAAATAACCAACTGAATGCTCGAGCCCGGGTTATTGGACTGCATAAGGACCTTCAATCCTTCTTCGCCATCACCCGCTTCTTGGATGTTTTTAAAGCCCATGGCCTTAAGAGTGTTTTTCACCAAGTCTCTGATGCTCGGCATGTCGTCGATTACTAAGATGCGTGTTTCGAGGGGGAACATAGGACTCCTTAAAACGGTTCCCCTTATTTTAGAAAACTCCGTACAATTAACAACGGATTTCAGTGCCCTTACTTCGGGGCTGGACTTTTCGCTGGCGCAAGCCACAGATAATCCGCACGGACTCCATACTCTGTGAGCGGATTCACCTCGTCGCGGATCTCTGATTCACTTAAGTCCAAGGTGTTAATCTGGGAGAATGTAACCACAGGAGTCCCCGGGGAACGAGCCAGAATTCGATCCGGCAACCCACCACCAAACCGGGTGTGAAATTCTCCCACCACAATCACCAAGACTTGCTCGGGATGCGCCAAGATATAATCGGTCGCCCGCCATGCCATCGTGTCATCCCAGATCGACTGCGCGGCAAAATATCTCTCCCCCGCTTCCGGATTTGGCAGATGAGGCATTTGCTCCAAAAACCGTTTCTTATAAGAGTCGCGTCCCAACGTGAATTGAGGTGGAAGCAAGGCTTTGTCCTCCGCCGTGAGTGAATTCAACCCGGCCTTGGCCACCCGCCCCGTCAATCCCCGAGGCGCATTCAACGCCAAGGTCTTTGCCCCTTCGGCAAGTTTCGGGAACAAGGCCTGGTCACGGTAAAATTCATAGGAAGGCTGCCCCCATTGGATCGCCTTAAGGAAATCAGCTTCGGGCAAACCGCCTGCACGGTAGGCATCCACTTGGTTCTGATCCGTATATGTAAAAAATTCCAATCCCACGGCCACGACGAGCCCGAAATCCCGCAGCTGACGCATGATTTCGACCTGTTGACGCTGGTGCTCTGATAAACCATGGTTCTCTCCAACCAGCACAATCGAGCCTGGAGTGACTTTAGAAAGGGACTCAGATAAAGTCGTCGGCTGAAGGTCGCTCCCTCTGAAGATGCCCGTGGATTGAGCATGAGCGCAGGCTGAAACGAGAGCGGCTACCAAAAAAAGGTTTATAGACTTCATGATTTCCCTCGTAAGACGTGAAATTGTCTGTTGAAGTTTCCGTTTTCCTTTGATACCTTGAGCCCCTTTGAAAAGGTATTGTCAATTTTCGCGTTTGCGCGAGGCAATACATATGAAGTTTTAAGAGGTACGAAAATGGCTAAAAAATCAGGAAGAATCATCATCACTCTTGAGTGCACTGAAGCTCGCGGTGAAGGCAAACCAGTTTCTCGTTACACTACAACGAAAAACAAAACTAAGACTCCAAGCCGTCTTGAAAAGAAAAAATACAATCCAAATTTGAAACGTCACACGGTTCACAGAGAAACTAAGTAATGATTCTTACGGATCAGCAGATTCTCGAATTCATGGAAGAGGGAGCAATTAAAGTTGAGCCCTTCCGCAGAGAATGCCTAGGAACGAACTCTTACGATGTTCACTTGGGTAAAACTCTTGCAGTCTATGAAGAGAAGGTGCTGGACGCGAAGAAGCATAACAAGATTCGTACCTTCGAGATTCCGGATGAGGGCTTTGTTCTCATGCCGGATATGCTTTATTTGGGCGTGACTCAGGAATACACTGAGACTCTCAAGCACGTTCCATTCCTTGAAGGTAAATCCAGCGTCGGTCGTCTTGGTATCGACATCCACGCCACTGCTGGCAAAGGCGACGTGGGTTTCTGTAACTTCTGGACCCTGGAAATCTCCGTCAAACAACCCGTCAGAGTTTACACTGGAATGCCCATCGGGCAGCTGATCTACTTTGAAGTAAAAGGTGAAATTCTCACGCCATACAACGTGAAGCCTTCTGCGAAGTACAATGAGAAGCTTCCATTACCAGTGGAATCAATGATGTGGAAAAATTCGTTCTAAGAATCTCCAGTAAAATTGCTTTCACTCTAAAAAGCGCAGCGATCCTGTCTTTAGCGGGAGCTGTTCTGTCTTTGAGCGCTTGCGGTGGAACCAGCACGGAAGTGACTGGCATTGATTCCTACACGCAGATTGGCGGAACGCTCACGACAGCCACTCAAAACGAAATCTCCGGCATCGGCAAAGTCCGTTTCGTATCTCCCTTAGCTGGAATTTTAACGAACAACTCCATCAAATTCAAAGCCGCCCTTGATGGCAGCATCTCAAACTCGACAGCCACAATCGTTTTCAATTCAAACGATCTGAACGTCACTGAATCCACCGGCATCGCCGTAAAATTCAGCCGCAACGGCGTCAACGTCAGCTGCCAAATCGGCGTCAACGGAAACTGGGTCACCGTGGCGAGCTCCATCACCAACATGTATGCGCCCCTGGCATTGGATTTTGTGATCGACATCCACAACAACACCGGCAACAGCAGCAAAACCAGAGTCTTGATCTGGAGATACACTCCCTATGCCGCAACCACCGCTGACGTCGACACCAACAGCAGCGCGGATTTAACCAGCTCCTACCCCGCAGCTCAACAGGCTCCAGGAATCTACACGGGCGTCATCGTAAACAACGCCACAGTCACCGGCGCAGCCATCAGCACCGCAAAAATCCTTAATTAGAACCATTTTAAAAGCCCTGTGATGAATGGCTCTGTCCAAGTTTTTGACGGGGTTTATAGTTAATTCTTTACTCCATGAGCCCCATGGGAATCCCACCTCAAATTTGATAATTTGGCTCATTCAATTTTTCAGAGGTTTACCTATGATCAAATCATTATTTTTAGGCTTTGCTGTTATCAGCACAATGGTCTTCAATACTGCCTGCCAAGAAGGTGTTAAAAAAACGGAAGATGCACAGATTCACGCTGAAGGCGTTGCCAGTCTTGAGCAAATTGCTTCTGATCTGAACTCTCACGGCATCGATTTAAATCAAGAAGCTCCGGTTCTTGTTTCCAAAGAGCCTCTTGCAGAAATTCGTGATTTAGAAGTTGTTCAAGTGCTCTTGGAGAAATACGCCTTGAAAGCTACAAAGCTTCTTGAGTTGGGTGATACCAAGGTCGTTCTCTTTCCTGAAAAGGAAAAAGTCTTTAACTACAGAAAAAAGGTCTATCGCTATTTGGGAGATGTTTATGCCAGACAAACCACGAACAGCGTCACTTTGGCTGTTGAAAACCGTGAGGTTGGCAATGCCGAGATGGAAACTCGCTATCGCATCTTCACACGCATGATCATCACTTACGTGGACAGTGGTGTCAGCCTTGAATCCATCCAGAATAATACCTATACTGAGGTGATCAAGACAATGAGCTCAGAGTCTTTGAAAGCATGTATCGCTTCCTCTAAGGATACTCTTGGTAATGCGACACGAATTATTGAGCTTGGTGAGAAGTATAATGGCTTTGATATTCCAAACTTTAAAAAGGCCTTTGAAACTTTACCGACTGTCGCTTACGTCTTTGCTAACATTGAACTGAAAATGAGGGCTGAGCTCAAACTCCGCGAACAAAAGCAATAGTCCGTGATGAAATCGCTGATCGCCGTTCTTATTCTAATCTCTCAAACTGCATTTGCCGCAGAGTCTTCTCTAACCGAGAAGATCAGACCCTATTTGCCCAATGCCGTGTCTTTTGACCTGGCGATGAACAACACCAAGGTTTTTCTTGTGGATCGCGACAGCATCCAATCGCCTAACTCGAGTGTCTCAAACAACGATGGACTGGGTCGACTTGCCAATGCGATCAGCCTTTCCGTCGCTCCTTCAAAGTCTCAGGATAAAGGCTTTGGAATGAAAACCGGCCCCGAAGCGACCTTCGCATTCAATAACCTGCGCTTCAATTCAGACGCAGCTCTGTTGGATAACACTGACTTTCAAATGTTCAGAACAAGCTTAGGTATTGCTACTGAATTCAACTACAAGACAGCCTGGGGGACTCCCTTTGCTTCTGTTGGAATGGGCTTGGCTTACAGTTGGATTTCTTGGTCTTCTCCTGCCTCTGGTGGCAGCATCTCGGGACTCAATAAAAACTTGATCTTGTCATTCGGTCATTACATGTACCTGACAGACTCAGTCTTGGTAAAAGTATTCTATCGCCTTATTTCCGAAGATGAAAACGTTTGGAATAAAGCTCTCGATGCGTCCCAAGGATTTGACGTTCCGGTTGAATCCGTCAGCAATCAAATCGTGGGCACATCCCTAGCGTACACGTTCTAAAAACCCTGTTCACTTTACGAGTCCGGCGGCCTCTAAGGTATTCGCAACCCATGCGGCAAATTTGCCGCACTTTGCGGCCCGTCCTTTAGGGGATTTCTAAGAAGCGATGTTAAAACATATTTCAAGAAAACAAACTTATCCATTTAAGGAGTTCTTATGAAGAAAGTGTTTTTATCTGCAGGGATTCTATTCGCCATGAATACAGCTCACGCTGACATCATCAAATGCGTATTCACTGAGCCCTTCTGGAGTACAACGTACAGCACGACTCAATCTACACTGACTTATACGGACCACATGGAGAACACCACTCAAGTGATTAGAAATGTATCTTTGCAAATCAAAGGAGCTGGCATATTTGAACTGGTTTCGAAAGATGGGCAGGTTCTTCAGAAACTGAATTTGAACAACAATGGTAGCGACGGCATGAGTGACAACGTCTATCCTTATGAAGTTCGCGATCTCAGCCACAATATCGTAGGCGGTTGCTCCTCGAACCATCTTAAAGTTGATATAAAGTAATGCGCATAAAAAAACCGGATCTTTGGGATCCGGCTTTTTCGTTATTGATTAAGAACAGTCTCTGGAATTTCTGGAACTTGCTTCGCTGAAGCTTCATTGCTCATATCTGCAATATAGCCCAGAATTCTTGCCAACTGACTGCGATCCGCAGCCACGTTCCAATTGTCAGGCTTGCCCTTCCAACGAAGGAACCAAGTCGCTTTTTCCTTGATCGTCGTCGGAGCTTTTCCGTAACGAAGCAAGAACATGAATACAGAATCCAAATCCTTGGGAGCAACCTGATCACCGGCGTATTGTTTCAAAAGCTCAGCGAATAGATCATAAGCTTTCAACGCTTCATACTTCGTCAAAACTCCGTCGCTGTTTTCATCAAAACGCGTGAAAATCATCTCCACGTATTGAATCGCGTGCGGCACTTGTCCCAAATCCACCAATTTCGTGGTGCGAGAGCTGTTCGGCACATAGCCTGAAGACTTAAAGATATTATTGATAAATTCCAACGTCTCTTCACGGTCTGCACCTTGCAGGTATCTGCGGAAAACCGGAGTCGCCGTCATCTTATCCATCAACGTGAAACGATACGCGTTGGCAGCACAATCCACCTTCACCATCTTTTCAAGTTTTTCAACACCGGTCTTTTTGCTCTTGATCATTTGCTCAAACAAACAATCTTTCGGCATGGCTTCAGTCAGCATGGTGTTGATTTTAACACCGGACCACAACATTCCCACCAAGTCCGTCAGCTCCACAAACGAAGCGGTTTTATTTCCGTCAGAGTGAGGCATAAAAATATTGGCGTCGCGGAAACGTGCATCTCCGAAGGTATCATTGTCAGGTTCCAGCAAACCGATATCGACAAAGAAAGGTTTGACTGTCTTAAAGACTGCATTCACTTCTTCGACCGTCACACCTGCGTTGGATTTGATACGACTCAAATCCCCCGCAAAGGAGCGAATCATCAAGCGCGCCAAGGCCCGATTCAAATTCAATTGACTCATGGATTGCTGGTTATAGACCTGCTGGAGTTCGCGTGAAATATACATGCGACCTTGAGCGTCCACCGTCAACGGAGCAGGTGTTTGCACCACCGGCCCCAGCTCCCTTAAGCCCGTACGCAAAGCAGTGGAACTGTCAGGAAGTGTACGACCTTTTTCAATCGCATCCGCAAAATCACGCGGACGAAGACCTTGATTCGACTCATACTTGCGTGTCAGCTTCGCAAAGAAAATTTCCGTATCAATCCAAATTTGCAATTCATCACGCAACAACTCCACCGAGTGCATCGTGATGGCATTCGGAACATAACCACTCAGGCGATCTTCAGGAGAAACCAATACGTTATTCAGAACCAGCTTAACAATTGTCGTCAGCGACTGAAGATTGATTTTCTTATTATCAATAAAACCTGCATTCTGCAGAAGCTTCGTTATCGTCATGATATCCGACACTGTCACCTGATGAACCGGTTTTTTAACCAGAATATCACGCAACAAGTTTAAGCTTTGATTCGAGAACGTTGAAAGAGACCACAACGTTTCGGTTTGTTCCATTGGTTTTTCAGAGACAAAATAGTGGTGATACAAAGTACTCGTATAAATACGGGCTCCCAGACTCAACAAGGGACTCCAGATAGATTTATCAAGAGTGGAATCCCTGCCACCAAAAACCATGGTCTTGGCTTCCAGAATCAACGGCATCAGCTTTTCAAGCTTTTGACTCATGGGCACGTATGCGGCTTCCTTGATTCGCTTTGAGTCTTTATCTTTGTGTGGATACAGGGTTTCGTATTCACGCAGGATCACAATCAGATCGCGCAAATCATAGGGGCCTTCAATCAAAGCCGCAAGCTCCGTCCCCGACTGCTCCAGCACACCCTGGGCATCCTGGAAAAGCTTTTGAGACTGCTGATAGGAATACATTTGCGGATCCCAGTCACGGCTGTAGATCGGATAATAAGGCAGGAAGCGTTCAACTATGGCCTTCAGGCGATTGACCTTCATCCGTGCCGTTTTAAAATCATTGGTCGTAAATGAATCAACCGAACCACCGAAGATCAATTGTTTGATCTTCATCGTCTCCAAAACCATTTTCGGAGAAACCTTAAAGCCATCCCACGCTTCGGACAGGGCCTTTAAAAGATTGTTCACTTCCTGAATGGAAACTTTTCCCTCTGGTTTTTCTGCGACCAGATCCTGGAACACTGACAAAACGTCTTCCGTCGTACGCGCCAAATAAGTCAGACGGTAACCGGTGTCTGTTTCAGGAACCTGTTCGATAAAATAATAATAGCGCAAATACTGAACGTAACCACGCGCTCCCAACAGACTAAAACGACGCCATTCATTGGGAGCAATGGATTCCTCTTTGCCACCCGCCAAGGCCTTTTTCGTCGACTTCACCAACGGCATGGCTTTCGCAACTTTATCCACTCCCGGCCATTCATCACCCAGAGTTTTGGAAAGCTCACGCAAGAAAGTCACGAAGTCGGACATGTTATAGGTCTGACCATTTTTTTCGATATGCGCCGCCAGCGCGCGGGCAGAATTTTGCAATTCTTTATTGGCGTCTTCAAAAAACAGCATGTCTTTTTGAACCTGGTTCGTATCAGACACGGACCACTTCAAAACAATGACCTTCATATAGGGATTCAGGCGAACCGTAATTCCATTCAACAACGCAAAGACGTCTTGCATGCTGGTCAATTCTTTTTGAGTGATGTAATTTACATTCCCACCCAAGAACAACTGCTTAAGCTTCATGAACTCCAGCTGAAGTTCAGGGCTGATTTTTGCTCCCTTGGTTTGATCCAAAAAGTTTTTTTCGATGAACGTGGAAAGCTCCTGGGAAGTGTAGCGGGATTTATCACTGCCGCGCACATAGCGCTGGAAACTTTGAACCGCGCCGCCTAAGCAACCCCAAAGGGCATTCAACTCTTCATCTTTTGCATTGCCTTCAATAAATTGGCGCATCACAGAGCTGGTGTGCGAAAGGCAGGCAGCACCCGCATACTCATGAGCTTTTGGCTCCGGTGGCTTTTCGCCAATTTTTGAATCACAGCCCGACACGAATGCAGTCATTGCTGCCATTACAATAGCAACAAGGGAGTTTTTAGAAAACATAAGTCATGCCTCCATAGAAACGGTCGTTGGCACGGAATTGATTCAGGAAACTTGAAGGTTTGTAGTTTTCATCCTGAACACCCAGAACGTCGCCACCCATCACCACGGCCCATTTCTGATTGGGGTAATATTGGAACTCTGTATTTAACAAAGATCCACGTTGATCATAGTCGTAAAGATACTTGATGCGAGTCACGAAAGGACGATTGTAGATCGTTGCCAGCTGACCTTCCAAACGCAGCATCACGCTGTTGGAAAACTTCATGCGCGAATCATACAAAGTGAAATCATCTGGCGTCCCGGCTGAAGTTACATCGACAATTTCACCGCCAACAACTTTCAAATAGGCGATTTGCACCGCGATGGTTTTGGTCAAAATATCCTGCAAAGCAAAATCCAAAGCCGCAGAATACGCTTGCAATGGTTGCAGGTTTTGAATCACCCATTCTTCATCTGGCAAACCTTTTTCCGGAACATCCTGAAGATAAGACAGTGTGGTTTTAACAGATTTAAAAGTGTAACCCACATCCACGGAATGAATTTGGTGGTACGTCACGGCTGGTTGCACGGTCACGTCCACTTTATCCTCTGAAGTTTGTTTGAAAGCCTGACGTTTTAAAATCAAATCATTCACCGGCAAGCGACCCGCACTGGCCACCATCCACGTTCCCTTGGATTTATCCCCCAAACGAGTCATCAAGGCGACACCACCGTTATTCACCAGCTTCGCTTGCTCCGGGATATCCAATTTATAGGAAATTGTGTTGATGCGAGAATTAAAATCATAATCACGTGAAGGCGCACGATACCAACGGCTGTCAGCCACCAGACCGCCGCCTTCTTCACGCACGTCAGGTCCCATGCTGGGAATAAAAATCGGCGTGACCATCAACATCACTTCCCAGTCCTTCTTGTTGTAATCAAAAAAGAACCCGGTCAAACCTTCCTCTTCAGGACGAAGAGCATCGATCGTCAGGTACGGTTGCCACAATCCCAAATTCCAGCGGTGATCGATATCACTCCAGTCTTTTTTCTTACGTCCGGCGAAAACTTTGAACGTCTCCCCTTTGGAAGCCACGTAAGTTTCATGAACGATCAAATGAGTTTGCCCACGAGAAAAGAAAGTTCCGGCAGAAACATCGGTCGCGGCATCGATCCAGCTAGCTTCTTTCAAAATCGAAAGACGCGCGGACAAAAGCTGGCTGTAAGTTAATCTCGGAGCATCGGGAACCGGCGTGAGATACTGCATCCCTTCCAAACGAATTTGGCCATAAACGTACGCTGGCTTAGAATCATCTGATTTCGAATCAGGATTCTTAAGCGTGCTTGTGCCCTCTGCCTTTGGCATTTTTAGGCTCGAGTCCGCTGACATGGCTTTGGGACCTGCAATAAAGCTCAAAATTAGAGCCAACAGGTATGTGGTTCCCCTCACGTTTCCCTCTGGATAAAAGTCCAGGTGGTAGAAGATAATATTCATGTAAGGGAGTCAACGACACCCTGTTTCTCAAGTGTTTCAAGTCAAATATATGAGCTTTGATAGCGTCGCTGAAAATCTTTCTGTGAACTTAGGGTGCTGAATTAGAGCAAGTGCTCCAGCCACGAATGAGGCGCACTTCAGGAGGCAAAATGACTCACGTAGTCATGATTATCGAGATGAGCTTTCCCCCTGGGCATACCAAAGTTCCTGAGCTTGAAGACGATGTTGCTGAAGCTGTTTTTCAGAAAGTGCCGCCCACGCCGAAGGATTTGCAATCGCGCGAATCAACAGCTCGAAAAGCGTATTGTGTCGACGCAATGTGCGCTGATGACGATGGCCTATCAATGGATTAAACGGCCCATCCGCTCGGAAAAGCTGTGAGGGATGTTTTTTCACCCACATCCAGGATCCCATTTCCAAACACAGCGGAAGATACTGTTTTTTACGTTCCACACCTTGATGCTGCAGATACAGATAATCCCACAAATCTCCGTGAGTCGTGTAAGTCCCCGCCTGCGGTTCGACTTTGTAAAAGTGATGAGGATAGGTTTGATCCAAAAGACTTTTAAACGAGTGCATCAATCCCAATTCAGGAAAAGGCTGTTGCGTTCGGGCATAGGGAAACCACAAACGATCCTGCAGACCAAATCCCGAATGACAATCCAAAGTGATCGCCAACTGACTGTCCTGGATTTCTTGTTGCACTCCGCGAATCATTCCTTGAGCTTCGACTTCCATCGGTTCGTTTTCTTTACCACGATACCAAGGCAGCTTGGGCGAGTACCGATGTCCACCCAACCAGCGCGCGGGCTTATCGGCTTCGACGGGCGCATTTCGCATCAGATCCACGCCGCGAGGATTGCTGCGAGTTTTGCGTAAAATTCCAATGGGATTTACAGTGGGAATAAAAAACACCCGCACATCTTGCAACGTGCGCTGCATTTGCCGATCCCAGCGCACCAATTCGGAAAAAGAATTCAGCATGGAAATTGTCACTTGCGCGCCGATGCGCTCCAGTCCATGCACTCCTCCAATCAGTCCCAAAACAGGCGCTGCGGGATCGGTGGTGCCAAAAGAAACTTTATAAATCGGCAGACGTAAGTCTCCATCCTGGCTGTATTCCAGAACTTCTGAACGCATGGCAGAGCCCATGCTGGCGATACGGGATTCAATTTGTTGGATCTCAGGGATTGTGCTCATTGCCAGCTCCACATTAACGCTTAAAGCCAAGTGCGAATCGTTGCTCCATTTTCCCAAGAGAAGTATCCTTGATTTCTAAATGGGAGACAACATGACCCTTGAAACTTTATTAGAAAAAATGTGGGTAGATTATTGCCAACTCAATCCGGCTGCAAAACACATCCATGACTTGTTCGTGGCTGAAGGCGAAACAGTCTTGAACGACCACATTGCACTCCGCACCTTTAATCATCCCCGCCTGGGTATCGAATCTTTGGCGAAACAGTTTAAAAAATTCGGTTACGAACAAAAAGGTGAACCCTACATCTTTACTGAAAAAAAATTGTTCGCGCGTCACTATGAACATTCCGATGAAAACATGCCGAAAATCTTTATTTCCGAATTGGAACTCGAGAAAGTTTCTCCGTTCATTCGCGAAACTTTGAACAAACTGGCTGACTCCATTCCACAAAGTGTGATCGACAGCGTGGATTTCGCAATGTGCGGTCGCCCTTGGGATATGTCCTATAAATTGTATTCTGAACTGGCAAAAGAGTCGGAGTACGCTTCTTGGGTTGCCGCTTATGGTTTCCGTCCCAATCACTTCACAGTGATCATCAACAAGCTTAAAAAATTCCAAGACATCAACCACCTGAATGAATTCCTGCAAGGCAAAGGCATTGTCTTGAATAAGTCCGGCGGCTTGGTGAAAGGAACTCCTGCGGATTACCTGGAGCAATCATCGACGATGGCCTCTGAGATCCCCGTGAAATTCAACGATGGCACCCACAACATCCCAGGATGTTATTACGAGTTCGCGAAACGTTATAAAATGGATAACGGCAAATACTATCAAGGTTTCGTGGCGAAATCCGCCGACAAGATCTTTGAAAGCACGAACAAACAAAAGTAAAAGGTCGCACCGAGGCAAAAGGTACGGACACACTTTTGGTAGCAACTGTGCGTCACCTAAATATAAAAAACCACGGCATAACCGTGGTTTTTTATTTTCAAGAGAGTTTAGTGACGCACGATTGCTACCAAAAGTGTGTCCGTACCTAAGCGCGGGTTTAAGCGATTTTTTTGATTAAGAGATGTTCTGTTTCCTGATCGTTTTCTTGAGCGGCCCAGTGTGGATGGGCCTGCAAAAAGATTTTCACGAGTTGCGAGTCGAATTGCGTGCCGGAACAACGCACCAACTCTTCATAGACGATTTCGTCAGGCAAACCTTTGCGGTAAGCCCGCGTCTGCGACATCGCATCGTACGTATCCACCACCAAAATCACGCGAGCTAAAATATCAATTTTATCGCCGGCAATTTTGTCGGGATAACCCGTCCCATCGACGCGCTCGTGATGACCACGGATGGCTGGCAGGATGGTTTCAAAGAATTTATGAGTTGCTAACGGTTGGACGATATCTTCACTCATCACAGGGTGAGAGCGCATGATCGCTTGCTCTTGTGGATCTAATTTCCCGGGCTTCGCGATAATGCTTTGAGAAACACCCATTTTACCGATGTCGTGAAAGAGACCGGAAAATTCAGCAAGCTTTTGTTCGTATTCATTAAGACCCGCATCGCGAGCGAGTTTGCGCGACATTTCTCCAACTCGGCAGCAGTGCGCATAGGTTTCGGGATCGACAATTTTCAGAGTTTGCATGAGTGCTTTGGCCGAGTCATAAGCCCACGACGGTACGTTACCCCACTTAGCAGACATGCGTTTCCCCCTTCATTCCCCACTCAACTTTTCGGCCTAGGTCTGGACAAACTTTACTCAATCCACTTGAACATTCCCAGAGTGAGACAAGTTCCCATTGACAGGTTTATGGATCACTTCGAAAATATGCTGACGCCACATAAAAAGGACCAACATGAGACAACTTCTTTTGATTATCACCATGATGACCCTGGGCTCAGCCTCCGCTTACGCACAAAAAATCAAAGTCCGCAAAGTCAAGGGCAACACCGCTATTGTGGAGAGCACGTCCCCACTGACAACAGGCGCGATTTACGATCTGATTTCTCAGGATCAATTGGGTGATGATTCCGGTCCCGCCACACGCAATCACTTTGTGGGTTTGAATTTGGTTTTCGGCAACACCAAGTCGGATGCACCGAACTCCACCAACGAAACCACCATGAACCTGATGGCCCGTTACGGCTGGAATCTGGGTTCCTATGAATTGGGACCTTTGATCCAAATGACTATGACCCACGTCAATGATGTGACAGCGACAACCTGGAGAGTTGGTGGCTTTGGTGATTACAACTTCACACCCAACACACCCGGGGAAGTTTTCATCTTTGGTTTGACGGCTTGGGGGGCCTTTGGAAACGAAGACCGCGGCAATGGAACGAAATTTGACTTGGTCGATGTCTTTGGCGGTGGCTTCGTGAAATGGTACCCGACAACTTCCAGCTCGGCATGTTTCCGTTTCGACTTTGGTTATCAATATGAGCGTCAGACGGTCGCAGGCGGATATTATTCAGATACAGGAATTACTGGATCCGCAGGGATTTTTGCATACTTCTAAGACGTCCCTCACTAAGAGGTGACGATAGCTAACACCATCAACAGAAGAGCACACGCAAACACAATTTTAAGCGACATGCTCTCCTCCCTGATCAGCGTTTACATTCGTCGCGGTAATAGCGCAGCATCGCCGCTTCGATCGGTTCTCTTTCGTCTTCGTCAACTATGAATACTCCAAGGGGACGACTATGGTCACCCTTCTTTTCGGTGATCGACATAATTGCCGGCGCATGAAATGATTTGGTACTTTTTTGAAAATACATCGGGACATCCGCAAAGGGATTGTTGGAGTCATACACCATGATCAGATAATAAGCTCCCAAGTCGATGATTTCTTTTGCGACCACCACATGTTGACTCGTAGCCGCCGCACGTAGAACCAATAACGTCAAACGTTTGGAGTTTAGATTTTTTTGCAACAGAGCCAGGGTTGCCACGTTATCTGCGGTACTACGCTCAGCGGTCTCACCGCTCAATAGCGCTACATTTGAACCACGAAAAAAATGTGCCTGCTGCGATCGCTGCAAGTCCAACTTAAAGGTTTTCCAAACGGTTTCGCCGCCCAACTCCTCTTTATAGCCTCGATTCAATACCGGGAATAAACCCCAGGGCTCGGTCTCGGCATGGGCCCACGAGGACATCAAAGATTTGTCAGAGTATTTTAGAACCTCCAACTGGCTTAAAGGAGTGGGTATCGCACGCGCTCTTCCATTGCCAGCCTGTTGTTCGGTCAATTCCGAACCTCGAAATAGATCTAAGGTTTTACGAAGTAAATCGGCCTTGTTCAGATTTTCCTGCTCTTCAAAGCGCGCCAGATAAAACATTTTTCTTTGGGCGCTGGAAAGCCCCCAGCAAACTCCCAACGCAGGCCCACCGGAGTGAAATCTCCAGTTCATAACAGGGATATGGTAAAAGGTGTGAAAAGCTGTGGGTTGCAGGGACTTATAAATCGAGTCCACCGAAAGATTTTCGCACGAGAGTTTTTTCACTAAAGAGTCTGTGATTGTATTCTCAGAACGGGCCCAAGCAGTGGCCTGCAGACCAAAGACAACAATAAAACTTGTGAAAATCCACTTGTGCATAGGGAACTCCATCCCCGTCACAAAGCAAATCAAAGACCAACTCAGCTAGAAGGAAAGGGCTGGCCACTGCATTTCACTGTCTAAGATTTAATCGCTTCAGAGTCGAAGCAGGTAGTTTTTTCAGAAGAGGGGCTTTTCTTAAAAGCTCAGCCCCATCCCCACAGTTCCATAGAACGTATTCAGATCTGCTTTTTGATTCAAGGAAGAGTCCACGAAGGCATAGCGTTTTACACCAAATCCAGCTTCACCAAACAGATTGTTGGTCCATAAAACCTTACCGTGAAAATTCAATGACATTGATGAATTCAACGTCACGTTACTATCCAGGCTTTGCGCATAGTAAATAAACTCCACGTCGACCCATTTTGGATAGCGGAACAGGGGCAAAACATTAAATACATCATCGATCAATTTAGGCATCGAACGCGCCCAGAAAAGACCGCCACCAACCATCGGTGCCGTCAAAACACCAAAGTTAACGTTTTGATAGGAGGCCATCATCCCCACTGTTTCATCACGATTCCAAAGACCCGGAATAAAACGATATTTCAAATCGACCGTTAACACATCCAGGGGCGCCGTTCGCCCCGACGTGCTGACTTTGATTTCATTGAAGGACTTAAAGTACTTGGCACTAATCCCCCAACGTTGACGGGAGATCCAATAATTTGACCAGGTGAAAAGATCCTCAAACCACTGATTGTAAGCAAGCTCGCCCATGAAGACGAAATCAGAAGAAGATTTCGCCACCGACAAACGCGCCGACAACTCTCGCGGATAACCTTTATAGATTTCAAAGTAAGCGCGATATTTTTGCCCTTGATAATCCAAGTTCAAATAGGAACGATTGATCTCGCCGCGTTCTGTCGCCTTGAATCTCCACTCGAATTCATTCGGCTCATCCTTTTCCACATTCACCGAGTTTTGATCCGTCGTCACCGTCACTTCTTTAAGCTTACGCCCAAACAATCTGATGTTGTCGTTATAAGTCCCAATAGGCGTGCGTTCGTGGACGTACAGACGTGCCTGACGGCGTGGAATCACGGACAATTCAAAGCGTTGCTTAAAGATCCCGCCGCCCTGACCTGGCAGGTAAATTTTGGCATCATCTTTTTTCAAAGGAGCCGCCCAGAATTTACGGGCATCACCAATGGTCGATTCAAAACCAATGATCGTGGTGATTTTTAAATACTGATCCGGATTCAAAATCACCGAACGCCCCAAAGGACGCGTGTCGTAACCTACGATGCGCAACAATCCCGGGCGAGCCGTATCCGCGATATCCATCAGCTGCAGCTTGTTCGGCTCCACCATGAATTCGTAACTTTCCCCTGTTGCCAGTTCAGCAAAGAAAGAAGACGGACCTTCGGCGGCGACAGGTGCTGACTGACGAAGCAATGTTTCTTCGTTATTCATCAACACACGAGGTGTGGTGGCATCGACGCGCGCCTTCCCCAAAACGATATTATTTTCCGTTTTTTGATTCCCGTACCACTGGGAGCACAGGCGGCTGTAGCCACGCCCCACTTGCTGAGTCAAACAGAAACGGAAGATTTCATTCAAGCGACCAAACGGCGAACCCGCATTTTTAAAATTCTGAATCGCGAAAGATGAGCCGAACAATCCCGTATTCGTCAGTTCAGCAGGAGAAACTTTTTGCGAAAGCAAAGCGGAACGCCAGCCTTGCAACTGAGCGGCCCACTTTTTTTGCTCCGCTTCGGTGATGTCGTGCTGCCATAAAACCGCGCCCGTGCGCGAGATCATTTCCAAAGAACCTGATCCCATCAACTCCAAGGGCCAATTGATAATCAACGCTTCGTCATTTTTTTCTGACGGAGTTAAAACTCGGGAAATCTGGGGATGAGCTTTACCCAAAGGCATCAAACTGAAATTGAAAGTTTGATCATTCAAAACCACCGGACCGATTTTAAGGTTCTTGCCACCCGTCAAATCGTATTCAAGCTCGAGCGGAGGTAAAAGCACCCCATTATCCAGCTGGTCAAAAAAGAGCGGTTTATTGAATTCTTTGGACGCCGCTGATTTCATCAACGACTGCTGCGGAGCAGGAATTTCTTCCGTTGCGGCCGCGGCATCGAGATTCTCTTGTGCATGAGCAGAAAAGCCCATGGTTAATAACAGAGATAAGATCAGATGCTGTGCACTATTCACGAAGGATACCTCACTGTTGATAAGTTTATTGAATAGGAACTCATGTAACAAGCTAAATTGTTGGACTGTCTGGGATTTTCGGATTATGAAGAGTCCTTATTTGAAGGAGAAATAATGTCTTCCGCACGCACGATTTATCACATGAAAGTCGAACAAATCATTGATCACACTCCCACTGTTCGCGAACTGGTGTTGAAAACGGATTCTCCTGCGGAGTTTAAGTTCAAAGCTGGCCAATTTGTAATGCTGAACGTTCCTCAAGGTGAAGCAAAACCCGTTTTGCGTGCGTACTCAATTGCGTCTGATGACAGAACTGTGAATGGTTTTAGACTCCTTTTCAAATACGTTGATAACGGCATCGCCTCGACTTTTGTTTGGAATTTAAAGGGTGGCGAAACTCTGAACTTCACCGGTCCTTTCGGAAAAGTTTTCTTCCAAGAACCACCGACAGAACAAATCGTCTTCTTGAACACCGGCACAGGTCTTTCACAACACATCTGCTATTTGCTTTCTAAAAAAGAGCAATACCCGAATTTGAAGTATCGCTTGTTATTCGGAGTTCGTTCAGAGAAAGACATGTACTACCGCCCTGAGCTGGAGGCTCTTGCCAAGGAACTTCCAGATTTCAAATGGGAATTTGTCTTGAGCCGCCCGCAAGATTCCTGGACAGGAAAAAAAGGTTACATCCAAAACTTTATCGCGGAATTCGATTACAAAAATATTCCAACCACCTTCTATATGTGCGGCAACGGCGGCATGATCAAAGAAGTAAAACATCAACTGATCGAAGTGGATGGCATCGACAAATCTCGTATCTGGTCTGAAGCCTTCGACTAAGAGTGATCACCAAAAATCGCGCGGCCCTTGAATTGATACTTGCTGGAGCCCTTTGGGGCTTCGGTTTTGTCGCGACTGTATTTGCTTTGCGCGCGTTCACGCCTGCGGAAACTTTGGTCTATCGTTTTTTGATTGCTTCAGTATTTGGCGAAATCATTTACCTCAGTGTGCGAAAACCCCATCTGCCTTCGATGAAGGCCGACTTCAAACGTGCCCTGCCAGCGGGATTTCTTCTGGGAAGCTTGATGATTTTGCAAACCATTGGCTTGCAGCATACCACAGCGACCAAGAGTGGCTTCATCACCAGTCTGTATGTGATTTTAGTTCCGTTGATCAACACTTTGATTTTCCGTACCCGCAGCAGTCTGGTGAATTATGGCCTGGCAATTCTCGCATTGGTTGGAACATTCATTTTAATGGATGCCAATATCACCGATATCAATGTCGGTGACCTTTGGACTCTGGGCTGCTCGGTGATGGCCGCGGGACATATTATCTATATTGGCAAAGTCTCAAATAAAGTCGACAACGCCTTTCGCTTTAATAACTTCCAGTCGATCTGGTCCCTGCTCCTGCTCTCCCCTCTGTTACTGACGCATGAAAAAATAACTTTCATGGCTCCCTGGGAATCATGGCTGGGTATTATTGCTCTGGGAATGGGATCCAGTGTGATCGCTTTTTCAATTCAGATTCGAGCGCAAAAGACTTTATCGGATGCCACGGCCAGCATGATCTTTTTATTGGAATCGCCGTTTGCTGCGCTTTTTGGATTTTTGTTTTTGCAAGAGCGCCTTTCCTGGTTTCAAGGAATCGGCGCTCTGATCATTATGGGAGCTTCTATTCTCCAGATTCTTTCTGACTCTTCAAAGACCACAGAAACGCAACAGCCAGGATAAGTGCTCCCGACAGGCCCGTCACCCATTCAGGAATGTGCACGAACGGAGCCGTCAGCATCACCAATGCCAGAACCCAGATCGCATAGAATGCACCATGCTCCAGGTAAGCGAACTTTGCCAAAGCTTCTTTTTCCACAAACATGATCGTCAGGCTTCGGACAAAGAAGGCACCGATCGACAAACCAATCATGATGATGAACAAGTTGTGAGTGATAGCAAAGGCTCCCACCACACCGTCGAAACTGAAGGAAGCGTCCAGCACTTCCAGGTAAAGGAAGCTTGCAGCACTTGCCTTGTGCACATTGTGCATGGTTTCCTCGGAAGCTTCCATGAAAGCACCGATGCCATCAACCGCGACGAATACGATCAAACCCGCCAAACCGGATTTCAAAAAGGCATAAGACTCCGCTTGCTGTGGCATGAAGTGCGAAATTGTAATCAGAATGGTCAATGCCAAACCGATTTCAATCGCTTCCACACGACCCAAGAAAGCAAAAGGTTTTTCCACCGTCGCAAACCAATGCTCGATTTTTTCTGCATCAAAGAAGAAACGCAATGCCACCATCAACAAGAATGCTCCACCGAAGGCAGCCACTTCAAGGTGAGCGGCCAGCATCAGCTTCGCATATTCGTCAGGACGAGTTGCTGCCATCACCAAGGCTTCCCATGGATTGATGGCGGCCATGACACTGACGATCCCCAACGGGAACACCAAGCGCATACCAAACACCGCAATCAACATCCCCCACGTCAAAAAGCGATGACGCCAGACAGGTGTCATATCTTTTAGAATGGTGGCGTTGACGATCGCATTATCAAAGGACAACGAGATTTCAAGAACTGCCAAAACGGCCGCGATGAACAAAGCCTCAAGCCCTGCTGCTGTCGTGCCGCCATAAAATTGACCGACAAAGAATGAGCCGATCAGACCAATAATTGTAATGAAAATAGAACCGGTGAAGTATTTCAGCATCCCTTGAATTGATGCTATTTAAGGATCTTTTTCAAGAACTTTCCGGTTTCGCTTTCTTTAACTTTTGTTACCTCTTCCGGAGTACCTGTCGCCACAATACGACCACCGTACTTTCCTCCATCAGGCCCCAGATCAATCACATGATCCGCGGTCTTGACGACTTCCATGGCGTGCTCAATAACCAACACGGTATTGCCCTGATCTGCCAGTTCTTGCAGCAGCTCCACCAGTTTTCTGACGTCGTCAAAATGTAAACCTGTGGTCGGCTCATCCAAAATATACAGCGTCTTACCAGTCCCACGACGGGAAAGCTCCTTGGAAAGCTTCACACGTTGCGCTTCACCACCGGACAAAGTCGTCGAGCTCTGTCCCAGGGTCATATAATCCAAACCCACCCGGTGGAGTGTTTCAAGCTTCCGATAAATCTGACTGTGGTTTTTAAAGAATTCCAACGCCTCGCCCACATTCATATCCAAAACATCGGCAATAGATTTATTTTTATATTTAATATTCAAAGTTTCGCGGTTGTAGCGCTTACCCAGGCAAGTATCGCACGTCACGAAAACGTCGCTTAGGAAATGCATTTCTACACGGATCTGCCCATGGCCCATGCAAGTCTCGCAACGGCCACCTTTGACATTGAAACTAAAACGACCTGGTTCATAGCCGCGGAGTTTTGAATCCGGCAGGTTCGCGAATAAATCACGAATCATCGGAAACAATCCAACATAGGTCGCCGGCGTCGAACGTGGAGTGCGACCAATGGGTCTTTGATTGATATCAATGACCTTGTCGATCTTGTCCAAACCTTCGATTTTTTTATAAGGAGAAGCTTCAGCCAACGCCTTATAAAACTTTTTCGCCAAAATTTTGTATAAGGTATCGATGATAAGTGTCGACTTGCCAGAACCAGAAACACCGGTCACGGCCGTCAAAGTTCCCAACGGAATCTTAAGATTGACGTTTTGCAGATTATTTCCGGTGGCACCAATCAACTCCAGGAACTCACCATTCCCGGGCCGACGTTGCTTTGGAACCGGAATACGCACTTCGCCTTTAAGATACTTCCCCGTTAAAGAGTTCGGATTATTTTCCAACTCTTGCGGAGTTCCCTGTGCCATTTTTTCGCCACCCAGACGTCCTGCACGAGGCCCCAAGTCGACCACGAAGTCGGCATAGCGAATCGTGTCTTCATCATGTTCGACCAGCAGAATCGTGTTTCCCCGATCTTTCAGCTCTCCGATAATATCGAGCAAGCGATGGTGATCACGTGGATGCAAACCAATACTTGGCTCATCCATCACATACAAAACCCCAATCAGGGAAGAACCCAATTGCGAAGCCAGACGAATACGTTGTGCTTCCCCACCCGAAAGAGTGCGCGAGGAGCGATTCATCGACAGATAACTGGTGCCCACTCGGATCATATAATCCAGGCGATCAGAAATTTGCTTGGTGATTTTTTCTGCAACCAGTTGGTCTTTCTTGCTCCACTTGATTTGCCCGACAAATTCCCGCAAATCCGCCGCACTCATCAAGGCCATATCCGCAATGGTCTTATCGGCAACTTTGATATTCAAGGCTTCCGGTCTTAAGCGCGAACCATGGCAATCAGGACAATCATGAAGGACCATTTCTTCGCCTTCTTCTTCGTCCTCATCAGAAGTTTTTTTGCCTTTGTATTTATAAACGACTTTATCAAGCTTTTTGCCACCGACTTCACCATCGGAGAAAGTTTCTTCCTCGACCAGATCCAAAGTCCCTAAGCCATTGCAAGTCTGACAAGCTCCTCGCGGATTATTGAAACTGAACATCCGTGGCTCAATTTCAGGAAAGCTGTAACCACAAATAGGACACGCCGAGTGCAAAGAGTAATTCGTGCGATTTCCATCCAGAGTCTCAATGATCACGCGACCATTTGCCATGGACAAAGCGGTGTTGATGCTTTCGCTCAAGCGATGCTTCAAGGTGTCTTTTAAAATCAATTGATCGACCACCAGGTCGATATCATGGGTTTTGGTTTTCGCAAGCTTGGTGGCTTTATCAAGATCGATCATTTTTCCATCGACCTTGGCTTTAACGAAACCTTTTTTAGCCCAACGTTGGAACTCGGCTAAGAACTCCCCTTTTTTTCCCGAAGCCATCGGTGCCAAAACATAGAACTTGGCCCCTTGGCCTTTTTTGACGACTTCATCGATGATTTGCTGCGGAGTTTGCGAGCTCACGGGAATATGATGGGTGGGACATTCCGGTACTCCCACCTTTGCATAAAGCAGACGAAGGAAGTCATAGATTTCTGTGACGGTGCCCACCGTTGAACGCGGATTGGTGCTGACTGATTTTTGATCGATCGCAATCGCGGGAGACAAACCGGTAATGGAATCTACTTCTGGTTTTTTCAGCTGCTCTAAGAAATTACGAGCGTAGGCGGAAAGACTTTCCACATAACGGCGCTGACCTTCAGCATAGACGGTATCAAAAGCCAGAGAAGATTTCCCCGAACCACTGAGTCCTGTGAACACAGTGATTTTGTTCCGAGGAATCGTCACACTGACATTCTTCAGATTATGCTCTTTGGCGCCTTTTACTATGATTCCATCTTCTGCTTGCGACATAGCCTGACAGTGTACGCCTGAAGCCCAGCGCACACAACCTTCTGGCCTAACGCCTTGATAAAACGCAGCGCAGAACCACGCCAGTTCCCCCAGGTACGTCCTTACTTTGCAAGGTAAGGACGTACCTTTCCCTTACGTCAAATAATCTATCAAGATTTGGTAGTGTTGGTTGAGCAGAACCGATTCATCGTGAGTTCCCCCTTTATCTGGGTGAAAAACACGGGAAAGAACTTTTTTGGCATTTTTCAGCGATTCTTCATCCAGGGAGTTTTCCAGGGGAAAACCATTTAAAGAGAAGAATTCGAAAGCAGCATTCACGTCTTGAGAGAAGGTCGTGCCTTTCACAGTTTTATTGGAAAGCCCCTTGGCCTTGTTTTTAATTTCCTGACGTTGAGCTTTGGCGCGCTCTTTTTGTTTTTGATATTGGAGTTTTTTAAATTCCGCCTGCTTGGCTTTAAATGGTGACTCCACCACTGCAAACAAAGATCCCTTTTCCAAATTTGTTTTAGAATCCAAAAAATCAGGATGTTTTTTCTCTGTCAGCAAGAGCAGCGCCCAGATATGTCTGCAAAAGCTCCCCTTATTTGCCGATGAACAGGAACAATCCACGGTGAAAGTGGAACTGGCAATGTTTTCAGCCACGAACAAAACTTTATGAGGCTTCGACGCCTTCACATAACCTTCAATGCGCGCATCACCGGCAACTGACATCACCGCCAAGCCCTCGGCAAGATCCTCACGACCTTGCTTGCGCACTTCGGGTTTAAAAAAATGTTCGTAAGCTGACTCAACCGACACGTTTGCTCGCCCTCACATAAAAAATTGCAGCCAAATTGTATGTCCAAGTCACGGTGACAAACAACCACCAGAGCAACATCCGTGTTGCGCAAAGCAAAACCGCCAGCGGTTCCGCACTGCATCCCCAAAAAGTGGCAGGCACCTTTTGGGGATGCGGTGCTTCTGCAAAAGCTGGCGGCTATCTTTTAACTAAAGGACCTTGCTGCCGATTCTATTTAATTCGAGATCCGGAAGGATATTGTCAAAGCGGATATTCCAAAGGACAAAGTTTACTTTTCCCTTCAAAGCTTCGCGTTTCACAAATCCCCAATAGCGGCTGTCGAGACTGTTATCGCGGTTATCTCCCATAAAGAAGTACTCACCTTCGGGAACAACCAGGTCGATGCTTTGCTCACGGGCAATACGGGGAACCCTTTGCACGTGGTACGTGTGACTTTCAAGATGCTCGTCATAAAGTAATTCTCCCGCAGCTCCCTCTAAAGAAACCTCTTCCAGTTTTTTATCGTTGATAGTGACGAAGCCGTTCTCGATATGAATGCGATCCCCGGGGATGCCAATAAGTCGCTTCACGAATGTAGATGAATTATCACCCGGCCAGATAAAGACGATCACGTCTCCCCTTTGTGGCTCAGAAATTTTCTGAAGGCTGAGATTCGTAAAGGGCACTTTCAGATCATAGGCCATCTTGTTCACGCCAATATGATCGCCAATGTGCAACTGCGGAAACATGGATTCGGAAGGCACGCGGTACTGATCTGCAAACGACCAACGAACTGCAAACAACACCAAAATACCCAAAAGGAAGCTTCTGTTTTTCTTAATAATATCAAGGGCTTTCATACAATCTCCGTAAACTATATGCGACATTTTGTAATTTACACTTTACATAATGTCAACTATACTTTACATTAAACTCGAATGATTATAAATAAAATAAAACTCGCCCGCATTGCCAAAGGCGACCTCACACAACAACAGCTGGCCGACAAAGTTTCGTGCTCGCGACAAACCATTCACTCTATTGAAAGTGGAAAGTTTGTGCCCTCGGTTGAGTTGGCCCTGCGCCTGTCTCGAGAACTTGAAACAACTGTGGAAGAATTATTTAAGCTAGAGGAAGAAAAATGATTTCCGGAATCGTTGTCTTATCCGTCGTGATTTATGTCGCTTTTTACCTATGGGATCGCCAACAAATCAAAGATGAGCGCGCGCAGTTGATTGATCTCAAAGCTTCCGAACTGCAAAACAAAGTGACGATTTTTACATTGATCGTTCTTGCAGCTATTTACTGGGCGAATCCCGATGTCCCTGCGTGGTTCTTACTCCTCGCTATCAACATCGGCAGTTTGTATTCGGAAATTTTCGGCAAGATTTATTACCGCTTCAAATTCTAGAAATAAAAAAGGCCGCTCGCAGCGGCCTTTTTCTTACTTGCTCTTCGCTTGGCACTCAGGACAAACGCCGTAAAGTTCCAAGATATGATGAGTCAGAGCAAAACCAAATTGGTTTGCCACTTTTTCTTGAAGCTGTTCGATCGCGCGGTTTTCAAATTCACAGATCTTACTGCATTTCACACAGGTTAAATGGTCATGGTGACCCTTGGGAGTTAATTCATAACGAGCCGGCAAACCACCCATGCGCACTTCAGTGACGAAAGCGCCTTCTGTCAAAGTACGAAGGAAGCGATAGACTGTGGCAAAACCGATTTCAGGATGGTCTTTCGCCAATTTTTCGTAAAGCTCTTGCGCAGTCACGTGACGGCGGCCTTCGTGAAGAGTCTTAAGAATCGCCATACGTTGGCTGGTGACTTTCAAATTCAGGGCGCGGATGATCTTTTTAAGTTCAGCCTCATCGAAGGGATCGTGATGAATCACAATATCTTCGTCATGTTGTCGTGGTAAAAGTGGTACTGAATCTCGTCCCATTTGCAGGCTCCTCGCACTCATTTTATAGGATGCCCGTGGGGACAAAGTCCACTTTTCTGACAATGATTATCAGTTAGATTTCAAAAAGTGCGTAATTTTTTCCCGGCAGAGATATGAGAGACCGCGTTGTGGGGGTGCAAACTCTCCACATGGCTGAACTCGGCCACGTAATCCAGAATATCACTCTCTTTATCCAAGGCTTCTTTGGCACGACGAGCTGCGTCCTCGCAGAACATCAAGTTCTGTCCATTGCGAAGGGCGAATTCCTGTTCGTCTTCACGCTTCACCGCCCCTTGAACTGCCGTCTGCAAAGCTTCCTCGATCACATCGATGATTTTTGCGTAGTTATAGCTCGGGCCGACTTCGATTTTCACGCGGGCAAAACTGCGCTGAGCATGCGGAGTCGCGACGATCCCTTGAGTTGTTCCCAACCACTGGTGAACAACGTCAAAATCCAAGGACTCGCTGCCAAACTGTTGTTTGAAATTATCTTGGATCAATTGGCGAGAAAGAGCTGCCGAAGCAGGACATGTTGAAGAGTAAGTGATCACCGCTTCCACATAGTACTTCTTAACGCCGTTCTCGTTGAACGCCGACAGGACCACGGGATACGAGCGCCATGCCTGGTTCGCACTCTTCAAAGCCTTACGTACCAACGGCGCTTCGAATTGCACTTGCACCAAAGCTTGCGTGGAAAGCTCTTCGTGAGTTTTCAAAAACTC
Source organism: Bdellovibrio sp. (assembly GCA_039594295.1). GTDB lineage: Bacteria > Bdellovibrionota > Bdellovibrionia > Bdellovibrionales > Bdellovibrionaceae > Bdellovibrio. Next base: position 14,397 of record JBCNNR010000031.1, on the reverse strand, counting down.
ATCTGTGGCCTGTCCCAAAAGACCCAGGGACATTTCATTTTTAGAAAGCGTTTCCTGAGTGATCAAATACAAACGCGACATGTGAATGCCACGAGAAGGTTTTTTATCAAGGCTGACTTTGGCGTCGGCGCGCGCAGGAATGCGGTACACGCCATCGGCTTGTTTTAGCAAAATCGGAAGTTCAATAGAACCCATACCCACCCAGTCAATGGGAGCGAATTTTTCTGTATGAGTTTCTTTAGCGACGTCTGGAAGATGTTTGTTCGTCATGATTCAGCCTTGTACCGCAAATTCCCTGTAAAGACTCTGTTTTTATAGTTTTTACAGCGGAATTGAAATATAACCGATAACATGAAAAAGCAACTGATCCTGGCTTCAACTTCCAAATACAGACAAGAACTTCTCTCTCGTTTAGCTGTGCCTTTTCAAGCACAACCACCCCTTATTGACGAGGAAAAAGAAAAGGCCCCTTCGCTGGCTCCCCGCGCTTTGGCGGAGCGTCTGGCTTATCTGAAAGCGGCCAGCCTTAAGGGTGAAGGCAAAGTCGTTATCGGTGGCGATCAGTTGGTGTCCTTCGAGGGGCGCATTATCGGCAAGGCCCACACTCGCGAAAAAGCCATTGAACAGCTTTTAAGCATGCAGGGCAAAACCCACGAATTGGTGACGGCGATCTGTGTTTTCGATGGTGAAAAAGCCATCCCCTACACTGACATCACGCGCATGCATATGAAGCCCATGACCCGCGAACAAATTGCCCGCTATGTCGACCTGGATATGCCAACGGACTGCGCAGGGAGCTATAAGATCGAAAAGCACGGAATCATGCTGTTTTCCAAAATTGAAAGCCAGGATTTTACGGCGATCCAAGGTTTACCCTTGATTGAACTGTCAAAAATATTAGAGACTACTAGTCCGCTTTAATTGCGACCTCAGGAGATCACTATGAACGACATACAAAAGAAACTATTTGATGCCGCTGCCATTGCCCAAAAACGTGCTCATGCCCCGTACTCGGGAGCGCATATCGGTGCCGCCGTTTTAATGGCAGATGGACAAATCTTTAATGGCTGCAATGTCGAGAATGCTTCTTACGGTGGTACTGTGTGCGCAGAGCGCGTGGCCCTGTGGAAAGCCGTCAGCGAAGGCTCTTCCAAGGTGGTTAAAGAAGTGATGGTTATCAGTGATGCCGACAAACCATGGCCACCTTGCGGTTTCTGCCGCCAAGTGATTGCCGAGTTTGGCAGCGAAGACACTAAAATTTATACAGCCAACCTGACTGGCAAAATGAAAGAGTTTAAATTCTCTGAAATTTTCCCAGAGGCGTTTACGCCTAAACACTTAGAGTAGTAAATGTTCTGAAAATCCCGGTGAAAACTGGGATTTTTTTTTGGCAAACACTTGTCACAAAGTGCTCTCCAAATAGTCCTTCTAATTTTCAGACGACCGCCTTCGAATAGTTCTAATATACACTCAGCGCCAAAGGTTTTAAAAAACATCCATAGCTTACCACTCGGTAAAAACAAAAATGGAGATTTTAAGATGAAAACGTTCCTAGTTACTCTAATCGCTGTTCTACCTGCAATTTCTTTCGCTAAAACAACAATTGATTCATCACAGGCAGCTCAAGGTACGATCACGATCACAGTCACGAATATGAAAAGTCCCCTGGAGAATGACGCAGCGGCAAAAATTGCTTATGATCTATTCGCCAAAAAAAATACTTCGGTGATCAATGAAATCAAAAAAGCTCAAGCGGCAGCAAAAGAAAACTATGACGAGAGAAATTGCGGAACGCTAGACGCTTTAAAGCTGGTTGTTCTTGCGAACTGGGACGGTGGTCGCCCTTCCAACCAAGGTGAAATCGGCAGCGAAGCAAATTTCTTGGCAATCCAACCCGTTTCTTGCGACGGAGTGGGAACTGGATTGTTTGGTGGTGTTGCTGAAAACGCGATGTTTGCAATCAATGTCGTGAACAGCATCACAAATGTTTTCGATGACAATTCAAAACAGGTTATTACGATCACTCTTAAAGGCAATGCTCAAGTAACTATTCCATAATAGTTATTCAAAATAGCACGAACGAAAAAAGCCCGGTTTCCCGGGCTTTTTTTTTCTACTTTTCATAAGTACAGTTCATCAGACCCTTGGTCGACGACATATCCGTTTGATAGTTAAAAAGATAAGTGTTCTCGGCTTTTAAAGTCTCGACCGACAAGGAATAATCGTCGGTGCCCACCAGGCCTTTTTCTGCAAAGAATCGAGCCAGGGAAGAATGCTTATAGGTGACTGCCGAAATTTTAGCTTTATAAGATCCGATAAGAACCTCACCCTTGGCCGCAACTACAGGCATTTCCAAACTTTGTGTTATATAAAAGGTGACATCGATCAGCTTCCCTTGGCAATGCAAGGATTCCGCGTGGCTGACGGAAGTCATTAGAAGCAAAAATGTAAGGCTCGAAAGTATCGTTTTCATAAAGTTCCTCTCTTTAAAAGTCTATTGGAGGAATTCTATGCAATTGGGACGCACACCTTAAAAGTATCCTATCGCTGTTGGTAGACACCAAAGCCGTCTAATATTTCCACAACTGACAAAGACTGGCGCTCGTCCTCAAAAAAGCCGCCATATTCTGGCGACTTTTTCTTTCAAAATATGACGGCTCAAATTCCAAAGTGCGGCAAACTGCAGCGTGCACCTTGAGTTAGTTTAAAAAATGGCAGGCTGCTTTTTCCTCTGGGGAACCGGCTCCGCCAACGTTTGGTATATGCACAGCTGCAAAGGCACGATCATAGTCATACCAATTAACTTCAGACGTTAAATCCACATTTATGACATCAATGCCCAATTCGTCCATATCCCAGGCAAATGACAACTGACCATACTGGGATTTAACGACATGAACCTTCACTTCGTTAGGACTCCCTCCCACGAAACGCAAGGTCGCTGTATCACCGTCTTCAAACAGCTCATCCAAGGAACCATTATAAGTTTTTTTAGATTCAACAATGAGGTACATATTCAGGCTGTTGTTTTCACAATAAAGACGCGCTGTTTTTCCTTTGATTGGTTCACGAAGCACTTCACGCGTCGCCCAGACATTTACACCCATCAACATCATCAATACGCAAACGATATATTTTTTCATTTTAAGTTTCCTTTAAATCTAGAATTAGTAGCAGTGACCTGGATAGAAACTTTGGTCGCAGATCACTTGTTCGCTGCTGATGAGCTTGCCTTGGGGATCACGAACGATAAGTTTGGCAACATAGATGTCTTCTTTACCGACGTTGCCGCATTCATCAGTTTGATCGCGATAGACGATTTGCTTTACCTTACCAACGACCTCGATGGAAACGGCTGTTTCTGGGTGTTCTGGTTTTTCATTGGGAAAAGGTAAGGTCTTGCTGGTCCATTCCACCGCGGGCAATGGTTCTTGGTCATTCACTTTATCGTAGTATTTCAGATAGGCAGAACTCTTGCTGATACTGATAGCTCCGTTGGCATCAGAGCAAGAAAAACGATATGCTCCCGCGTGTGCAAATGCGCCCGCAAAAATAGTCACCGTGATCAAAGCTGCGTTCATGAATTTCATTTTAGATCTCCTTGTTATTGATGTCTGCGTTTTACAAGGAGACCGCCTTAGAAGACCAAGAATAGCAGATCATTTTGCGGCAGATTTGCCGCAGGAGTAAAAAATAAAAAACCCCGTTTGGACGGGGTTTTTTAATGTTTCATTTTTTATTCAGTATTATTGATCTAAAGCAAAGTTACAAACCACATCCGTGAACTGGCTTTGTTGATCCGCTGGGAATCCTGGTCCGCGCCATACACGCATTTCATTTCCTGGTTGCTTTACGCGAGTTGGATCACGTAGCACGGCCACCAAATCACCGTGATAGTTGATACCTTTATACATAATCCACACAGGATTATTCATCGCTTGATAAGCAGCCAATCCCACCATGGCATTATTAGTGTCGCCACCTTCAAAATATTGCGCGATCTCGCTTTGCTCTAACTTATAAGAGACCTTTTCAACACCCTTTTCAGCCACAGTCACCGCACCACTTCGGGCTTTCCCCGTCGGGCCTTCCGTCATGATTTCCACAATCACGATTTTTCCCTGGTACGTTTCGCCCACACAAGCACTGTAAGCAAAGGCATTGGAAGTCATCATCACGGCACTTAACAAAATAAATAAATTCAGTTTCATATTCGTATCCTTAAGGTCTTAACCAAAAAATAATTTCAACGCCACCCACAAGCATTTTGCCCGAGGAAGCACATGCACCCGTTTGTGGTCCCAAACAGCGACCCCACTCCGGTTCGTACGTCAGCTGTCCCAGGCTATTCCCGGCCTGATCCGTCACCGCCACCTGAAAACGATGGAAGGTACCGCGAGACCCTGAAGAAGGCGGAGCCGTGGACGAGCTTTTCGCAATCATGACTTTTCTGTAGTCATCACCACAGTCACCTTTGGTCTCGACGATCACCATCTCTTCTGTTTTTGCCAAATTAAACGAAGCCCCTGCTAGCGTGCAGGCGCCACTGTTGTAAACCAAATTCAAAGTCAAATAATTGACCGGATTCAGGGGATTCCACCATTTGGAAGGGTCATAGTTTTTCACAGGCAACAATGCCACGATCGGCGCCGATACTTTGTATTGAGTGTCATCAATCCCCATGATCCATAGGTATTCATGCAAAACGAATGTATAGCGATGAAAAGTTTCCGTCTCGACGCGGTTTTCACGCCACATACGACGGTTGATCAGAATCAACTTTTGCTCGGGCTTGTTGATCCCTTCCACTTCACGACCGTCTTCATAGTACAGAACATCTTCACTACGAACCGTGGTGGTTTCAATCGCACCGATCAGGGTTTCGATTTTAAAACCTTTAAGCTCTGTGCTTGGCAATGTTTTCAGATGCTGAACCAGATCCTTGGCGGTCATGATAAATTCAGCCGCGTATGAATCTCCAGCGTTGCCGTGATCCCAACCTTGACTCGTCATTGCCAGCGCTGCCGAGCTGAACGAGAAAAGAAGGACCGCAATTATGAAGGGCGAGGTGATTCGCTTCATCATTTTTGGTTCTCCTGACTTAGAGGAAATAATTGAACGTTCAATCTGTAGACGGAATCACGCGGCCCCGCCTCCAGGAATGCAGAAAGCCTGCGACGGAAGTCCTCAATCAAGCTTTTTGCTTCGGCGAGTTTTTTCTTATTAATCGCCATGGTGATACCGGTGATATCTCGTTGCTCGACCGAGTGGGTCTCCAGGGACTCGATGGCCCTTTGGATAAACTGGCGATGACCTTCGCGAATTTTCGAGCTTGGGATGTTTCGTGGGGTTGACATATTATTGCCGGTCAACTTCCACTGCGTCGTCTCCTTAGAGACCAATCCCAGCTTCTGTAAACGAACCAGGCATTCCAAGGTCACGCCCATGGGAATATTCAGACGCTTGGCAATCGAAGTCGTATCGGTTTTTGCTTTCGGAAGTTCTAAAACCGCCAAAATGGCGAAATGCTCCCAGGAGCTGATCATTTCAGCTGAATCCAAATCAATGTCAGAATAATCCTGAGGCGCTTCTTCAGCACCCAGAACACCCATCAAGAGTTTTTGTACTTGCAAGGGCTCGTGAATTTCCAGACGGTCGATAATTTTCATCGCCATTTTCGTCGTCATCGGTCGCTTGCCACGTAGCAGGGCCGACAACGTGGACGAATCCAAATCCAACGCCTTGGCAAAAGCCCGAAGAGAATAAGAAGGGTTCTTGCGACTGCGTTCCGCAAAAACTGTCTGCAAATGTTTGATCAGCATGGGAATGCTTTTAGACTCTATTTGGTTCATGTCTACTTATTTTTGCCGCATGCTGCGGCATTTCTGCCGCACTTGTAATTTTTCACCAGTCAACTTACTCGGCTACGATAAATTTTTGAAGAGTGTCGTCGCCATCCAACCAGATGTCATAAGTGAGTTCAAACGTGGCGTTGGTTTTCTGAGCTTCCTGAAGTTTTTGACAAAGCTTATCAGCTAGAACGTCTGCGTCCTCAGCCCAACGATCCACCCACAATTTCAAGGTGATCTGCTTTTGACTATAGATGCTTTTCACAACGGCTTGACCGACATTGGCATACATCGCGTTTTCGACTTGTAAGCCGTGACAGTGAACAGACTGGATTTTTACGTCATCATCAATAGGCTGTGCAAAGGCAGAGGAACCAACAAGAAGACTGAATAGCAAAGCGTAAATTTTCATAAAAACTCCCTGGGATGATTTTCCATGAAGAGTTTTTACCATTATAAACTAAGGACTTTCCACTTTTGGTGCCGCAAAGTGCGGCAAATTTGCCGCATGCTTATGGAACTAAATCGCAGCCACCGTAAACAATGACCTGATCCTTGGCGGATTTAAGTAAACCAGCATTTTTATAGGTGCTCCCCGTATTTTCATCACGTCCGGGCTTGCCAAAAGCCACCTCTAAAATCACATCGTCTTCGGTCACACCAGAGACTTTCATGGAAAGAGCTCCATCCTTGATAAAGGACTCTGTCACATAGCCCATGACTCCGGGATCCGTGTAGTGTTCATAAGTCACCATGTCCCCGATTTGACCGATTTTTTCACTCTTCGCCAAAACCACCATACGGATTGTCGGATCCGTAAACAGACAAATCAATGTCGGCTTACCCGCGAAAGCAGAAGGACCCATCAAAGACACCATCAATACGGCAAACAACGAAACCAGTTTCATTTTTAAGACCTAGCGATAAAGAGAGAAATAGTTAAAAAAGGCACCCTGCTGAGTTTCAATTTGCGACTTCAAAGTTTTTAAAGCGGCAATATAATCTTTTAGATCACGTTCATCGTTTTCAGCGATCAAGATTTGCTTCGCCTGCTCTAAAAGCTTTATCGCCCCTTCACGACGCTGAAACATTTGCTCCGCCGTCAAAGTGCTGCCACCAGTAACCAGGTTGAAATCGACGCGCAAACCATAGTGATCCGACAGAGGATCACGCAAGGGCCCGCGCATATTAATTTCTCCCGACGTCGCCTGAATACGAGTGTCAGGGCCGCCGGTATTCGAGACGAAAATATAATCCAAAATATGGTCACCAGGAAGCCAGCTATAAGGATTGTTGGCGCAATAGGTACAATAACCTTTTGGATAAGTGCCACCTAAAGCTTCTTGATAGGAGTCATGAAGACCCATCACCGACATCATGAATTGACGCTCAAACGAGTTTTCGTCGGAGTTAAAATCCCCCGACATCAACATCTTTAAATTGGGATTTTGCAAACGCCAGTACAACATGTCCACGATTTGCGTGATACGAATGGCGGGACTGGTGGGATGCAAGTGAGCATTCACGAAATAAAAATCCTCGCCTATTTCCGGCAACTGCGCTTGTACAATATGGAATGCTTTTTTTACGCCAAAGGTCTCACGGACTTCATCTAACAAACCGCCTAAGTTGTTAATATTAAATTCATAGGTCCAAGTGCCTTTGATCGGTCCATCGAACATCGACATCACACCGATTTTATTTTGACGGTTCGGCGCACTGATCGTGTAATTGTATTTCAAAGCGTTTTCGATCTGATCGATGTTGGAATTATTCCAAACTTCCTGCAACTGAATCACGCCACAACGGGGCGCCGCCAACAACAGAGCCCCGATCCAATCCATGCGCTCCGTTGTATTGGGAGCATAGGCTGGTCCATAGGCATTGAAGTTTTGCATACAAAACTGCGGTGTGGCCGTGGCAGACATAGACATTTGCGCCTGCGCAACCGACATACCTAAAAACAGAAGTGTGATAATTCCGAAAACAGTTCTCATGAACGCCCCTCCGCATTCTGAATGACTTGTCCTTCCCTCTGGGAAGAGGGAAAATATGCTCACGACTAGAGCTGGGAATCTAACAAAAACGCACGGCGTTACATTGCAATGCAATTAAAGAGATAATGAGAACTGTTTGGAGAGGTTGTGGAGGTGAATTTCTGAAAGAACACTGCCGCTATCCAGCTCCCCGCCCTTATGCAAGGCCAAGCGCTCACACAGGTCCGAAAAGGACTTTGCCGCTAAGATTTTAAGGACTTTAAATCCCTCATGGGAAAAATCCGTTTCACAATCACGGGCTCGCTGCCACACGAATTCTACTTTTATCAAAGCGGCCTCAACGGGATCGGTCAAAAAGGCCTCTAAAAAATGCGTATGTTTGAGCGTTAAGATTTCCGGAGACTGTAGATGATTCCAGGCAAAGCCCCAGCCACGCTCCTCGCGAAATTCCAGGCTGATTAACTGAGCCTTCTCCGCCTCTGCCTGCTCGACAAGGTTCAGTCTTGCGACCGCCATAATTTCGGCAAACGCATGACTCAAACTTTCGGACTTTGAGATGAAAACGGATTCTTCCAACTCTTCCTTTAATTGCGACAACCACTGATCCACCAAAACCAAGTTCACGGTCATACCAGAGAGAGGATTGATTTCTTTTGAAAAACCCGCCGCCACCTTAAACAAAAAGCCCCGTCTTGCGGACGAGGCTGATTGAAGTACGATTGAAATTGGAATTTCGCGTACGAATTGCAACATGCAATTACATTTCCATGATTTGCTTGTTCATTGTCACATGAGAGTTTTTACGGAATTGGTTCACCCAAGCTTCGAACATGCCATCGCCACGACGTTTTTGCGCCATTTCAAGAACATTCGGCTCAAGACCTTTACCCGCTTCCATTTTCGTGTCTTTCAATTTCAGAACGTATTTCTGATTTCCATCACGAACGATGCGCTTCAACAAAGGTTGAGCTTTCGTCAATTCAAAGATGGCTTCAGTCGCAACACGGCTGGAAATTTTAGGGAATTGGTCGGCACCAATCTCAACCAGGCCTGTTTCTTCCCAACCCGCTTTCATCTCTTTCAACTGAGCGTTAACAGCAGCTTCGTCACCTTTTGCCAAAGCTTCATCTAAAGCTTTGATAGCCGCTTCCGCTTTTTCTTTAGTCATTGCTTTGATCAAAGCATCTTCATCAATTTTCACAAAGGAAACATTGATTTTACCACCACGAAGTTCCTGCATTTTGCTCAACTCGGCAGCAGAAGTGCGGTTGGCAATCTCGAATAAGTGACGCGTGCGGATATTAGAGATGTCTTTTCTGATTTTCTTCTCGAAGTTCCCCGCAGAAGTACGGCTGTTTTCAAGATAGCTTTTATAGAATTCACGTTGGAACTGACCATTTTGTTGGAAGAAAGGAACATCCTTCATAATGAAGTCGGCAACTTCTTGGTCTGTCGCCAAAATGCCTGCCTTTTGCGCAGCTTGGGAAACAAGCTCCATGCGTACCAAGTTTTCCATCGCTTGCTGACGAAGAAGTTGACGCTGAGAGCTAAAATCCATCTGGCTGCCGAAGATGCTTTTATAGTATTCCGCTACGCGAGATTCCTCGCTTTGGAAGTCAGCAATCGAGATCAATGCGTTGTTCACTTGCGCCGCAGAACCCACGCCCATGCCCAATTTCCCTGGGGCCCCCATGAATACGAATGTAAGAATGATAGCACCGAAAAGAACGATCGCTGTGATGCTCTTTGCAGAGAGCTTTCTTTTCATTTTATCTGCCAAATTTTCGCTCATAAAAAATCCTTCCTAAAACAAACTTCAAAACAAGCCGCTTCATTACCCAACTATTTTTATTATTTTTCAAGGGGAAATTGTTGAATTTCTCAACTCCTTTGATAGCGTTGGAAAGTATTAGGTAGGTGACATTTGAACTTTTTCAACTTTGATCTCAAAAAACTTGTGCTCATCGGAATCGTTTTGGCTTTGCCACTCATTTCCATCAACATGCAGCAGCGTCCTCAAGAATCCCATTGGTTGGTAAAACCATTTAGCATGTTAGGCAGCGCCGTGTCCGAAACATTCTATGGCTTCAGCCACGGGGTCAGGGACACGACGGCAATGTACTTGGACTTGATCAATATCAAAAAGCAAAGCGAAAACTTGCACAGCACCAACAACGAGTTGCAAAGCCGTTTGAACTCCATGAATGAGTTGCAAATTGAAAATGATCGCCTGCGTGGCCTGTTGGAATTCAAACAGCAAACGAAAATGAAGCTGACTTCTGCACAAGTTATCGGCCGTGACCTGGTGATTGATCACAACACGATCACGATCAACAAGGGCACGCAAGATGGTTTGAAAAGCGGTATGGCGGTTATCACGACTGCCGGTGTTTTGGGCTACATCTTTAAACCTGAGCCCTTCACCGCTCACGTGATGTTGATCACTGACCGTTATGCCGTAGTGGATGGTATCGTTCAAAGAACACGTGCTCATGGTATCGTCGAAGGTAAAAGTCAAACCAGCTGTGCTCTTAAATATGTGGAGCGCACTGAGGACGTAAAAGAAGGCGACTTGGTTGTGACCGGCGGTTTGGATAATATCTTCCCTAAAGGTTTCCCGGTGGCGATTGTTGAATCCGTCGAAAGAAAAACTTTCAGCGTTTCTTTGAAAGTGGATTTGCGCCCGGTGGTTGATCCTTACAAAGTGGAAGAGGTTTTCATCATCGTGGATTCTTCAAAAGAAGACTTCGGTGACAAATATGCTCCTCAGGCTGCTGCGGGTGCTGAAGGTGCTGCGGCTGCGGCAAATGCCACTCCGGGTACGGAGGCTCCTCCGGTGAATCAAGCGGCACCGGCCCACACTCCAACTTTGACGAAACCAGCAACTGGTGCAGCAACGACGGCTCCGGCCGCTGCGACTCCGGCAGCATCTCCAAAGGCAACACCTAAGGAGACTCCGAAAGCCTCCCCTGCATCTAAGCCTCAGGAGAACCCGTAGTGAAAATCCGCTGGAACGCGACCCTTAACTTTTTAATTTTCCTGGCAGTCCTGCTGCTAGTAGCTGGTATTCAAACCACGCTATGGTTCCAATTTTTTGGCAATGCAGCTCCCGCACCTTTATTGTGGCTGAATCTAATTGTTTACATGACCCTTTATCGCAAGCCGTTTCCGGCGATTTTTACCATCTATGCGATGGGTGCAATTCTGCTGATCTTTACGGCCATGCCACTAAAGATGATGTTGTTCTCTCTTTTGATTCTGTTCATTTTGGTTTACGGCATTAAAAGCCGCGTTTTTTGGAGTGGCTCAGGTTACTTCACAATTATGTGTGGCTTCTCGGCGGTGGCTTATCATTTAATTTATTTCTGCCTATCGATGGTCTTGGAGAAAAATCCAGCCAGTTTTGAGATTGTCGACCGTGTGCTGCAGATCATTCTGACGCCGGTCTTTGCGGTTCCCATGTATTGGTTGCTGGCAAAAATCGACAAAGTCACTCAAGACGAATTTGTACATGAGCCCGGAGGATTTGATCTATGAGTACTTACGTTAGCAATCCGGATGAGGCTAAGGAGTATCAAAGCCGCTATCGCCTGTTCTATATATTGATTGCCTTCACCTTCAGTATCTTCACGATGCGTTTGTGGTATTTGCAAATCATTTCAGGAAATGAACTTCGCGAGTTCTCGGAAAAGAATCGTATCAAGCAAAATAAAATCACTGCTCCCCGCGGTTTGATGCTGGACCGTGATGGAAAAGTCCTGGTGGAAAATCTGCCGGGCTTTGAAGTTTTGCTGACTCCACAATATATCGAGGATCTGCAAGCCTTGGCGACGACGATTGGTCCGATCCTGGGCATGGAGCCAGATAAAGTTGTTCAGAAAGTTCAAAAAAGCCGCAAGCAAAATGGACCTTTTGCGCAAATTCGTTTGAAAGAAAACCTTAGCCGTGAAGAAGTCTTCCGCTTAAAACGTGTGCGTTTGGATACTCCAGGACTAGAGATTCGTGAATCCATCGTTCGTTATTATCCACTGAAAGAAAATGGCGCGCAGCTCTTTGGTTACGTGGGTGAGATTTCGAAACGTCAAATTCCTATCTTCAATGACCTTTACAAAAACTTTTTAAAGTTCGATCAAGGTGACATCGTCGGTAAAAGCGGTTTGGAAGAGACTTTGGAACGCGATATTCGCGGTACCGATGGTATCTCCTTTATTCAGGTCGATGCCCACGGCCGCGAGGCAGTGACGCAAACTCCGAATATCTATGGTGAGCAAATTCGCGATCAAGTTCCCGTGCATGGGAATAATGCGGTTCTGACCATTGACCGTGACATCCAAGAAGCCGCCTACAAGGCTTTCAATGTGACGGGCGTCGATAACCGCGGTCACATCGGTGGAATCATGGTGATGAAAACCAACGGGGAAGTTTTGGCGTGGGTTTCCGCTCCGTCATTTGACCCGAATGAGTTTTCAACTGGTATTTCGCCACAAACATGGTCGCGCCTGATCAACGATCCGTTCAAACCGCTTCGTAATAAAATCATCCAAGATCACAACCCGCCTGGTTCAACATTTAAACCATTGGTGGCGGTGGCGGCCTTGAGTGAAAAAGTCATTACGCCGACAACAATCGTCGCAGCGCCAGGGGTGTTCTTCTTTGGTCGTCGTCCGTACCATGATGCCTTGAAACAAGGTCACGGTAATATCACGATTTACCAAGCCATCGAGGAAAGCTCGAACGTGTTCTTTTATAAAATGGGTATCGCCTTGGGTGTTGATAAAATGTATGACTACATCAACCCTATGGGTATCGGGCAAAAAACGGGAATTGAACTTTCCCGTGAAGTGGCTGGTATCATGCCGAACTCTGCCTGGAAAAAAGCAACTGTCGGTGAAGAATGGCAACCGGGTGAAAACTTGAGTACTGCCATCGGTCAAGGTTTCGTCACTGTGACTCCGATCTCGATGGCGATCGCTTACAATGCGATTGCCACCGAAGGTAAAGTGGTTAAACCCTTCATTATCCGCAAAGTATTGGATCAGGATGGTAAAGTTCTGCGCGAAAACTTCCCGCAAGTGGTGCGCGACCTGCAACAACCTCAACCGAACGGTATCAAAATCACGCCTGAAACTTTCAAAGTTGTGAAAGAAGGTATGCGTTTGGTGGCGAATGGTAATAAAGGAACGGCCCGTTACTGGAAAGTTCCTGGAGTCGAGTTCGCGGGTAAAACCGGGACGGCCCAGGTCATGGGTTTCTCTGCTGATCAAATCCATGCAAGCTGTACCGCCCGTCCGATTCACATGCGACATCACGGTTGGTTCGTCTCTTACGCGCCGGCTGAAAACCCAGAGATCGTGATTGCGATCCTGGCAGAGCATTCCTGCCACGGTAATACCGGGGGCGTGCCTATCGCGCGCGACATTTATAATGCTTACTTCCAGAAGTATCATCCAGACGTCATTGCCAATGCACTTAAGAACAAAGGCGTGAAGAAGAAAGCCGAAGCGGCGACCACGAGTGAAGGAGAATAATTGTGTTAAACTCATTGCACGTTGAAGAGAGAACACTCTTTAAAAAACTCGACATTAATTTCATCGTGGTGATCCTGGGATTGAACATCATTGGTTTGATCAATCTTTACAGCGCGACCCACGGTCCAAGTTCTGTGGATGTTTCCAATCTATTTATTTCGCAAATCATGTGGCTGGTTGTGGGCTGGATCGTCTTCCTGGTGATGACGATCTTGGATTACGCAATCGTGACCCGTGTGGCTTTAGCGATTTATGCTTTAAATCTGGCAGCGATTCTGTACGTAACGTTCTTTGGTAAGATTGCCTTGGGTGCGCAACGTTGGATCGACTTAGGCTTCTTCCGCTACCAGCCCTCAGAGACCATGAAATTAGCATTGATCATGTTAATGGCCAAAATTTTGGCGACGAAATCCACGCATGGCAACGGCATGGGCTTTAAAGAGATGGTCGGTCCGTTGTTTGTTTTGGGCGTTCCTTTCGTACTGGTTGTTGAACAACCTGACTTGGGGACGGCAATGATGCTTGCCGCGATCGGTGGTTCCATGGTGCTTTTCACCAAGGTAAAACGTTGGATCGTGGTGACAGCGATTGCAGCCGGTATCGTGGCCTTGCCGATTGCTTGGAAGTTTGTTCTGCATGATTACCAAAAAAATCGTATCTTGACGTTCTTATCACCAACCAACGATCCGCGCGGAACAGGTTACAACTCGATCCAATCTAAGATCGCTGTCGGTTCCGGTCGTTTCTTTGGTAAAGGCTTTATGAAAGGAACTCAGTCACAACTTGAATTCCTTCCCGAGCGTCACACGGACTTTATTTATTCTGTATTGTCTGAAGAGCACGGCTTTGTCGGCTCAATCCTGGTAATGGGTCTATTCTGTTATCTGTTCATCACCGGAATTCGCATCGCCACCAATGCGAGGGATAAGTTCGGCGCCTTGCTGTCGGTCGGCGTCCTCTGTTACGTCTTCTGGCATATGTTCGTGAATATGGGGATGGTTATCGGCCTTCTGCCGATCATAG
>JBCNNR010000030.1:0-48661 GCA_039594295.1 Bdellovibrio sp. | reverse complement strand
CTGAACTCCTGGCGAACGGGGTGCGCGATGCGCGCCCCGGGGTGAGAGAGGCGGCCTAGTGTGCCACCGATCGTGTGACGGTGCAGGACGCGCACCCCGGGGCGCCTTATATTGCCCAGAAAGAAAATCTGGCGTGCCGTCCTTGTGGAAAGCACGGGCACCAGAAGTGCCCGATTAAAACCCATGTTTGCATGACCCACCTGCCAGCGGAGCAGGTGGTGCAAAAAGCCGAACTTATTCTTCGTTCGTAAAATCTTTAACGTTGATACCGTACTTGCGGATTTTGCGCAGCAAAGTGTTCTTAGGAATATTTGCCTGGGCCACCGTTTGGTTGATACGTCCGTGATTGGCTTTCAAGGCACTCACGATGAATTCTTTTTCCATACCTTCTTTGAACACGTCGAAATCCAGAGGACCGTTATAGCCCACATTCGCAGTTTTCTCCGGAGTTTCTTTGGGAGCCAGTTTCAAAGATTCAGGCAATGATTCCAAAGTGATTTGCTGAGAGTTTTCCACGATAAAGGCGCGTTCAACCACGTTTTCAAGTTCACGAATATTTCCCGGCCAACGATAAGCTTTTAACATTTCCAAGGCTTCTGAATCGATACCATTGATCACGCGTCCATGTTGGCGAGCGAATTTTTTGATAAAGTGCTGCGCCAGTGCTTGAATGTCATCGGTGCGTTCACGTAAAGGCGGCAAAAAGATCGGCATCACGTTTAGGCGATAGAATAAGTCTTCGCGGAAGGTGCCATCAGCCATCATTTTTTCCAAATTACGATTTGTCGCCGCGATAATGCGGGTGTTGGATTTTACTTCACGGTTGCTGCCCACAGGAGTGAATTTCTTTTCCTGAAGAACGCGCAAGAGTTTGACCTGCATATCTGGACGAAGTTCACCGATTTCATCCAGGAACAAGGTGCCATTGTTGGCCATTTGGAATTTACCGATTTTACGCTCGATGGCCCCGGTGAAGGCTCCTTTTTCGTGACCGAAAAGTTCGCTTTCCATCAAGTTTTCAGGAATAGCTCCGCAGTTGATGGCAACAAAGCTTCCGGCTTTACGAGGGGAGTTGAAGTGGATTGCGCGCGCAACCAGTTCTTTGCCAGTTCCGTTTTCACCGCGGATTAAAACTGTCGTATCGACTTTGCACAGGCGATAGATCAGGTTGAAGACATCTTTCATTTTTTGTGATGAACCGACGAATTCGGATTCAACGTCGTCATCAAAAATCGGATTCGACAAAGCCAGGGACGAAACCAGATCGCGAGCCTCTTGGCTTTTGCGAACGATTTCAGTCAGCGTCTGTGGATTGACGGGTTTTTCCACGTAATCGTAGGCACCTTCTTTGATCGCTAAAACCGCATCATGCAAGTTCGAGTGAGCGGTCATTAAAACCACAAAAGTGCGTGGATCGTGCTCTTTGATTGCCGTCAGCGCTTCGATACCATTCATCTCTGGCATTTTGACGTCCATCAAAACCAGGTCCCAAGACTGTTGTTTGACTTTTTCAAAGGCTTCTTTACCTGTCGAAGCTTCATCGATCACGAATTCGATTTCCGGCATCGTCGATTTAAGGATTGAGATGACGGAGCGACGCAATTCTGCTTCGTCGTCCACGATCAGGGTGTTCAGTTGGTTGATCATAAGATCTCCTCGATTACATCTTCCGATTCAAGTGGCAGGGTGAAGGACACTGTCGTGCCTTGACCCACTTTGCTTTCCATGTCCACTTTACCGCCATGAAGTTCAATAAAATATTTAACTAAGTACAGACCTAAACCCGTTCCTTTGGTTTTCAGATCCTGATCACTCCCGCGAGTGAATTTGCCCCAGACTTTGTCCATGTCTTCAGGCTTGATACCATCACCAGTGTCTTTGACGATCACTTTGATGTCTTGTTCTGTTTCCGTGGAGGTTACATCAATCAGACCTTGAGGCGGTGTGTACTTGATCGCGTTCTCAATCAGATTGATAATAACCTCTTTGATCAAAGTGGTGTCAAACTCCACCGAAAACATCGGTTCCAGATGAGTTTGAATACGAATACCTTTTTCAAAAGCCAAGGGACGCAATGTCACTAAGGCTTCTTCGATCACTTCATTTATGTCGGCAGCGTCCTTGTTGATTTTAAATTCGCGGGATTCGACACGCAGGACCTTTAAAATCGATTGGATATAGCGATTCAATTCATCGCCAAACATTCGCAATGATTTCAAATCGGTTTGCAGTTCCTGATCTTGATTTTGGGTCAGCAGGCGATCCACGATCGCTTGAATTTTTGCGATCGGTGTTTTTAGGTCATGGGAAATCAAGCTTACGAAATTATTTTTAAGCTGTTCCAGCTCCGCCAGGTATTGCTGTTCCTGTTGCAGGGCGAAGTTCTTTCTTTCAATTTTGGTCGCCTGGTAACCAATAAAGATGGTCCAGGTTGCCGCCAGCAAAACGAACGGAGCAAAAGCCGGGGACCAGAAATAAAAGCTATCAAAGACCCACGCGGAAAGAGCTGCGAGCAACGTCGCGATCCACAAGATAAAAAACAAAGCCACGGATTGTGGATAGGTTGTGATGATGAAAACGGCAAAGCCCATCAAAAGAATAAAGCCAACCGCGTACCACCAGAAGTTCAGACGCTTGATCCACTTGTTGCCAACCAAAGTGTCAGTCACATGCGCCATGATTTCAGTGCGTGACAAAGTCCCGAGCGGTGTCAAATAAACCGGCGTTGCTGAAGTTTCAGCACCGATCAAAATAATTTTGCCCTTAAACGTATCCGGTGGGAGTTCATCATACAGAATTTCACTAAGGCCGTACTGAGTGAAATTATAAATTGAACCGCGATAATTGATCGGCAGTCCCGCTTGAGTTGTGGGAAAGCGTTTGCCCGTGATGGCTTCGACTAAGTGGGGCATTTCCGAGCGCTGAGGAAAAACACGGCGAACCAGGCCGTCTTCGTCACGACGAATTTCATTGGATCCCAGGTTCGTGCGTTCGCGGTTGCTAAAGGCTGGCGTCAGAACACGCTCCAGGGAGTTGGTGGTAGAGGCCCAAAACACGCGGGGATCAAAAAAGTTCTGTTGTTCTTCTTTGTTTAAATGAACGGCGCCGATATTGTCGCCAAAGTACAAAGTCACACCGATGGAGCGGGGATCTTGCTTTAAGATTTTTGAAAGCAATTGATTCCAGATCTTTTTGTTCCAAAAAAAGCTGTCAGTGATGTCGGTGGCTTCGTCCAAATCCATCATCGAAGAGGTGCGATCCGTATAAACGCCGGCAAAGTCAGATTGGCGGATGGTGATCAAAACGATTTGAGAGGTGACCTTTTGGTCGCCGCGAAGTTGAAAACGCTGGTCGTAAGACGTGGTTTCGTCAGCAGTCAGTGCCAGGCACCCAATGGTCCAACACAAAAGGCAACGAAGTAAGAACCCGCGGTGGCGCATAAAGTAACGAAGCAGGACCTCGCTACGATGTAAAACGCGATTAAAATACGGGGAAGACGAACCTTTTTGCACGCGTCGCAACATAGCAAATTTATTAAAAATATCAACTACTAAAAGCCCTTACCGCCAGGCGCAGAATTGGGTATATTGAAAAATATGCATATCTATCAAGGCGTCGGGCAGATGAGCTCCGTTTTAGAGTCTTCTGTCGTCACAATTGGCAATTTTGACGGTGTCCATCTGGGGCATCAGCAACTCATCGAGACGGTGGCCCGCGAGGCTCAGCACTATGGCGTGCCTTCGGTGGTGTATACTTTCCATCCTCACCCTGTAAAAGTGCTGTTTCCCGAGCGTCAAACGCAAAGGATGTTTGATCTTCGTGATCAGCAAGAGCAGTTCGAGGCCCGGGGGATTGAATGCATGATTATCGAGAATTTTACCAAAGAATTCTCCCAGGTGACGGCGCAGGATTTTCTGCAAAACTATGTGATGAACAAGCTTCATCCTAAAACTCTGGTGGTCGGTCACGATTTTAATTTTGGTGCGAACCGCACCGGAAATATTTCCTTTCTTGAAGGGTTCTGTGCGCAGCATGGAATTCGTTTGATCGTCATTCCGCCGTTTCAATTGGATGGCCAGGTGGTGTCGAGCACGCGTATTCGCGAGGCTTTGCAAGCCGGCGAGGTGGAAAAGGCCGAGAAACTTTTGGGGCGCCGTTATTATTTGCGCGGCACCGTGGAAAAAGGTTTTCAACGGGGGCGCACCATTGGTGTGCCAACAGCCAATGTTCATCCTGACGTGGAGTTCGTGCCTCGTAAAGGAGTGTATTTCACCCACACTCGCATCAATGGTCACAATCATCCCTCGATCACGAATATCGGTGTGAACCCCACCTTTCAACAGGACAACAAGGGCCCTGTCAAAATTGAAAGTCATATTTTTGATTTAGATGCGCAGTTATACGGTGTGGAAGTCGAAGTTGAGCTTTTGCATTTTCAGCGCGATGAAATGAAGTTCTCTGGCATTGAGACTTTGAAAGAGCAAATTTACAACGATATGGCTGCCGCCCGAAAGTACTTCAATGAATAAGATTCTTGAGTTTCGCGAGGGACATCCCAGTACGCTGTTTCGCTTTCTGCAATTTGCGGCAGAAAAAAAATCTGAGTTATGTCAGCTGGAGCATCACGAGGTGTATTCTGCAGACCTTTTGCCCGGAGCCAATGCCGCTCTTTTTTCCTTTGAACAAGCGCGTCTGCTTTATCCGTCATTGCAGATATTGCCCACTCAGGTACGAATGCTGGAGTGTTTTGACTTCTATTTCCCTGAAGATGGCAAATGGTATCCGCGCTTGCTCTATTATGAAGCCATTCACCGCGTTCTAGTGGAGCGGGCCCGTGATCTGGATATTCGCGTGCCAGCCTTTGTCGTTGGCGAGGGAGAGTGTCTGCGTATCGCGGCGGCGGTCTGCACTGAACTCGGCTTTTCCGAGATCTATTTGATTGGTGAAGATACGATGCAATTGCATCGCGAGGCCCGCGTTTTGTCGCGCGGAAATCTGGGGATCAAATTCAAGGTGTTACCTATCGAGGAACTGACAATCCAGGCGGTGAGTGCGTCTTTGATCATCAACACGGTTCAATTAAAGACTGACAGTGATTTGCTAAAAGACTTGTCTTACTTCAACTTCATGAATACCGGGGGCTATGCCTTTGATTGTCATCTGGGCAATTTGCAAAGTGAGTTGATGGAAGAAGCAGAGAGAGCGGAGTTGAAGGTGTTGAGACCGACCGATCTCTTGCAGGCTTTGGTCGAGATTGTTTTTGAAAAACTCAAACAAAGTGAACTCCTGAATCGCAACGACCTCAAAGAGTGGATCCAAGCTTTCAAGGAGCAAAACTCTTCTTCCGTCTAGTTACAAAAAACGGCACCCTGGTATAAAGTAATACTCGGGGAGCCACAATGTCTTCAATCAAAATAGGTGAAATATTAGTTAAGCAGGGTCTGCTCAAGTCAGATCAGTTAGCTCATGCTGTTGAAGAACAAAAGAAGTCAGGCAATCGCCTGACCGGTGTCATTACTCAACTTGGATATCTTAAAGAAAATCAAATCCTTCGCGCCATGGAAAAGCACTTTGCAGTGCCCGGGGTGGAAGTTTCTTCGTTTGAAATTGATCCCAGCGTTATCCAAATGATTCCGCGTGATGTTTGTGATCGCAATCAATTGATTCCACTTCAGAAAGCGGGGTCAACATTGGTTGTTGCCTTCGCGGACCCAAGCAACATCATGGTGAAAGAAGACTTGCGCTTCATCACCCGTTGTAAGATCCAGGCCGTGGTGGCAACCGAAACAGCGATTGCTGCCAGTATTGAAAAATACTATGGCGGTAACATTAACGTTAAGAATTTGAATACTGTCGCGGAGGCCATGGAAGAGGAGTATGCTGCCAGCGCCACGGCGACGGAAGTTATCGACTCCGATTCAGGCGGCGAGGAAGCCCCGATCGTGAAGTTCGTGAATCAGATTCTGGGCGATGCGATCATTAAAAAAGTATCCGATATCCACTTTGAGCCCTATGAAAAAAGATACCGCGTGCGTTTTCGTATCGACGGTAACTTGGTCGAAGCCACTCAGCCTCCGCAAGGAACGGGTGCGGCGATTGCTTCCCGTATTAAGATCATGTCGAAACTCGACATCGCTGAAAAACGTCGTCCTCAGGATGGTCGTTTGAAAGTTCGTACCAAAAAAGGCCGCGAGATGGATTTCCGTGTCAGCGTCCTGCCAACTATTTGGGGCGAAAAAGTCGTTCTGCGTTTGCTCGATAAATCCAATCTTCAGTTGGACATGACCAAACTGGGCTTCGAAGAAGACGATTTAAAATTGTTCAAATCCATGATCAATCTTCCGCAAGGAATGGTTTTGATCACGGGTCCGACAGGTTCCGGTAAAACCACGACGATTTATTCGGCTTTGGCAGAGTTGAATAAGCCTGACGTGAATATCTCCACAGCGGAAGATCCGGTGGAGTTTAACTTGGAAGGTATCAATCAGGTTCAGATGAATCCTGATATCGATTTGAATTTCTCAAGCGCTTTGAAATCGTTCCTTCGTCAGGACCCGGATATCGTGATGGTGGGGGAGATTCGTGACCTTGAAACAGCCGAGATCGCCTTCAAAGCGGCCTCCACAGGTCACTTGGTTGTAAGTACGCTCCATACCAATGATGCTCCGGGCACGGTTATTCGTTTAACAGAAATGGGTGTCGCGAATTATATCATCACGTCTTGTGTGAACTTGGTGGTGGCGCAGCGTCTGGTGGGTAAAAACTGTGAGTCATGTAAAGCACCGATTGAAGTTCCGGCGCAAACATTGTTGAACTTAGGTGTGCCGCAAGCTGAAATTGGTGAATATAAATTGATGCGTGGAAAAGGTTGTTCGAACTGCAATAACTCCGGCATTAAAGGTCGTCTGGCAGTTTACGAATTGCTGTCAATGACCGAGAAAATGAAGGAAGCGATTCTTAAAGGAGCCTCGACGGGGCAACTGCGTTTCCTGGCGCGTGAGCAAGGGATGAAAACACTTCGTCGCTCCGCTTTGTTAAAATTAAAAAGAGGCCAAACAACGATTGAAGAAGTCTTGAATGCATCTGTGAAGGACACATAATGAGTTTGACAGAATTGTTAATGCAAGCGAAGGCTAAGAAATCTCAGGAATTCCTATTTGTCGTCGGCAGTGAGCCCCGTGCTCGCAGCATGACCGGTTGGGAAAGCTTACGTGCTTCACCGGGTTTGATGACGGAATGGAAGCTTTTGCAACAAAGTTTCCTTGATGATCAGCAAAAAGCCATGCTCGAAACCACGGGTGTGGTGGTGGGTGAAACAGCGCTGGAAAACACGCGCATTGGATTCTCATTCTTTCAGCATGAAAGCACGATGAAGGCGATCATCGATTTGGATCTGGATGGATCTAAATTTGAAATGCCACTGCCTGGTAGCTATATGGAAACTTGCTTGCGCATGAAAGGTCTTGTGATCGTTTCGGGTGCAGGGGAGTCAGGTCAAACGGGCACTCTTTATAAAACCATGCAAAAGATGGGCGAAGAAAAAGCCTTTATGGGTGTGGTCTTTTCCACCAAACCCTTCCCGCAAGTACGTGAAGCGAAATCCTGCTTTCTTTATCACAATGGAATTTTCGCGAGCAAAGATGAACGCGATAGCCTGCTCAATGGTGTCGACGTCGTCGTTTATGATGGCGCCTCTGATGATGCCAGCTTTTTGGAGGCGATGGCTTTGGCAGAGCGTGGGGTTTTTGTTATTTACTCGATGCGTGCCCCGTCTTTGATGAACGCTCTTCGTCGTTGCCTGTCGGTGATGACGGATCGTTTTGGACAGCATGGCTCTTCTCGTTTTGCAGAAGTTTTTTCCATGGGACTGGGTCAGTATGCGATGGCTGGGCTTGGCAATGATCGTGTGTTTGCGCACGAGTTGCTTTTGGTAAAACCACAAATTCGTGAATTCATCGAGCGTCAGGAGATGGGTTCTTTGCAAGCTGTTTTGACAACCGCTCCGGAGCACTCGGGTATTTTGACTTTGAATCAATCTTTGCTTCAGCATTTGATCCGCCGTCGTGTGGATCTGAAAACGGCCTTCGAAACATCTCGCGATCCAGACAATTTGGATCAGTTGCTCAAAAAGGTGGGCATCTAGATGGCTAAGTTTCAATACCAGGCTCGCGCCGCCACCGGAAATATCGTTCAGGGTGAAATCGAGGCCGCGACTCAACAAGAGGCGATCATTCGCCTGCGCGCTCAGCAGTTGATGCCGACGAAACTGGTAGCGATGGCCCGGGCTACGGGCAAAAAAGCCAGCACACCAGCTCCGATGTTTGGTGGGCGTGTCAAGGGGAAGGATCTTCAGATCTTCACTCGTCAGTTTGCGACTTTGATCAATGCCGGTATTCCGGTTGTGGATTGTTTAAAAATTCTTTCTGAAGGTTTGCGCCCAGGTCCTTTGCGTGAAGCAGCCGGAACCGTAAAATCCTCGATTGAAAGTGGTCGCCGTCTGGCGGACTCCATGGGGCAGGTGCCTCTGGTGTTTGATAAATTATATGTGAACATGATCCAAGCCGGTGAAGAGGCCGGTATCTTGGATGGTATCTTGAATCGTCTGGCTCTCTATATGGAGAAATCAGAAAAACTAAAAAGTCAGGTGAAGGGTGCCCTGGTTTATCCGGCGGTGATCCTGGTGGTGGCTTTTGCGGTTATCACCGGTATCCTGGTGTTCATCCTTCCTAAATTCATGGAGTTCTTTAACTCGGCAGGGAAGGAACCACCTGCGCTCACCCAAATGGTTATCGCGCTTTCGAATTCCATGATTCATAAATGGTATCTGTACCTGTTTGCGGTTGTGGGAATTCCCTTTGCGATTCTTCAGTACTACCGCACTGATGAAGGCCGCGACACCATGGATCGATTGTTCTTTAACGTTCCGGTATTTGGTGAAGTTATCCAAAAATCCGCGATCGCGCGTTTGACTCGTACTTTGTCGACACTGTTGTCTTCAGGGGTGGGTTTGATTGAGGCCATTGATATTTCGGCAAAAACTGCAGGTAATATCGTAATCGAGCAAGCTTTGCTTCGTTGTAAACAATCGGTGACAGAAGGCCGTACTTTTGCTTCGCCTTTGTTAAAAGAAAAAGTTTTTCCCGAGATGGTTGTGCAGATGATCTCGATCGGTGAGCAGTCTGGTACGATGGATATCATGCTGGGTAAGATCGCCGATTTCTATGAAGACGAAGTTGAAACAGCCGTGAAAGCGATGACTTCATTGCTTGAGCCACTGATGATGGTGTTCTTGGGTGGTATTATCGCGGTCCTGGTTATCGCCATGTATCTTCCGATCTTCTCTATGGCAGACGTTGTCGGCGGGGGCTAATGCGTTTAAGTTATGCCCTTCAGAACAATAAAAATCAGGCTCTAACAGTCGAGTTCGCTCGCGTCAGTCTTTTTGTTATTGTTCTGCTTGTCAGTGTTATTTCCACCATGACTCAAGGCAGTTTTGTGAACTGGTCGGTGCAGGCGCCGTTCTATCTGGTTCTGACGGTGGCATTGGGTCTGCACGTGGTGTGGATTTCAGAGTGGGATCAACTGCTGCAACATCCAAAAGCCTTGTTCTTTGGATTTGTCCTGGATTCGGTTTTTATTTCGCTCTTGATTTACTATTTCGGTTTGAATCAGTCGCTTTTCTTGTTTCTGCACTTGGTGAATATCCTGCTGGCAGGGATTGCGTGTCGGGGAGTGGGTGCTTTAACTTTGGCGCTCTTCACCAGCATCACTTTCACGATGGCGGCATTGTTTTCGCCGGAAATGAAAGCGCTGAACTTCTTTTTCCTGTTGGCCTTGAATAACATTGCATTTTTCTCGGTTGCCGGTCTTTCCGGTTATTTGAGTGAGCAACTGCAAACCGTTGGTAAAGAGCTTAAGAAAACAGGTTTAAGCCTGCGTTCTGCTCAGGAGTTAAATCAGTTTATCATGGAGAATATTCCCTCTGGAATGTTGTCTTTCACTTCTGAAGGCCAAGTTCTGACGGCGAATAATTCGGCTTTGGAAATTCTTGGAAAATCAGCTCCGGCGGATATTAACTGGTATCGCCTTTTCCCTGAGACAGAGCGGGCTGCTGAAAATTTTCGCGGCGATTTAAAGTATGTTGAAAGCGGCGAGCAGACGGCCAAAATTTTGGGTGTAACGCTTGCCAAAGTCTACAGCCCGGAGTTGCAGGCGCCACTTTCGATTGCGCTGATTGATGACCTAACCAAAGTTCGTCAGTTGGAATTCGCAGCTCGTCAGAATGAAAAGCTGGCAGCGGTCGGTGGGTTGGCAGCCGGTATTGCCCATGAAATTCGCAATCCTTTGGCGGGCATCAGTGGCAGTATTGAAATGCTGACACAAACGGTGACGAACGATGATGATCGCAAGCTGATGAAAATCGTTTTACGAGAGATCGATCGTTTGAATAATTTGATCACAGAGTTTTTGGAATATGCACGCCCCGAAAAGCCTCCGACAGATGTTGTGGATATGGCATTTTTGTTGAACGAAGTTTTTGATGCGATCAAAAACGACACGAAGGTTCGCGCTGATGTGGAGCAGATTCGCGAAATTGGAGCGGATCTCAGAATTTTAGGACACAAAGACAAATTAAAGCAGGTCTTCCTGAATATCGTTTTGAATTCTTATCAAGCGATGCAGGATTCCCCTAAAGCGCAACTGACAGTGAAGGCTGTGGCAAATGAAAAAGCCATTGTTATCAGTGTGCGTGATACGGGCTGCGGGATGAGTGAAGCGACTCGAAAAAAAATGTTCGAACCTTTTCATACGACGAAACCAAAAGGCACAGGCCTTGGTCTAGCTGTGACTCATAAGATTTTAGAAGGTCACGGTGCTCAGGTTTTCGTTGAGAGTGAGCAGGGTGTAGGTACAGAGTTTGTTTTGACTTTCCCTAAAGCAAACTAAAGAATAGATATTATATATCACAGGATGTGGGAGCGAGGAACATGAAGCCGAGAATTCTTGTTGTCGATGACGAAGAATCAATACGCGAATTTCTAGAGATCATGCTGAAAAAAGAAGGCTATGAGATCACTTTGGCTGAAGATGGCCAAAAAGCAAAAGACCTTCTAACGAAGAAATCATTCGACATGATCATCTCAGATTTGCAGATGCCCCATGTAACAGGTATTGAGCTTCTTAAGCACGTGAAAGAATCATACCCAGACACAGTGTTCATGTTGATCACAGCTTTCGGTACGACTGAAACTGCGGTTGAAGCGATGAAGATGGGTGCTTATGACTATTTGACGAAGCCATTTAAAATTGATGAAGTTCGTTTGAACATTCAAAATGCTCTTCGTTCGCGTAATTTGGAAGTTGAGAATAGATCCCTGAAGAAAGAGTTAACCAAAGAATACTCTTTCCAAAGCATGGTCGGAAACTCGCCGGCAATGCATGCGATTTTTGATATGGTGAAACGTGTTTCTCAAACGCCAACCAACGTTCTTATCACCGGGGAATCTGGTACGGGTAAGGAAGTTGTGGCGAAAGCGATTCACTACAACGGTCCACTGAAAGATCGTCCCTTCATCACTGTTAACTGCGGTGCCATTCCTGAAAATCTGATGGAATCAGAAATGTTCGGTCATAAAAAAGGTTCCTTTACTGGCGCCGTGGCTGACAAAGCGGGTCTTTTTGAAGTGGCTGATTCAGGAACTTTGTTCCTGGATGAGGTTGGTGAGTTGCCGTTGACGATTCAAGTAAAGCTTCTTCGTGCGATTCAGGAACGTGTGGTTCGCCGCGTGGGCGCAACGGAAGACGTTAAAGTCGAAGTGCGTATCATCGCTGCGACAAATCGCAATCTTGAAGAGATGGTTGCTAAAGGAACTTTCCGTCAAGATTTGTTCTATCGCTTGAATGTAATCAATATCAAAACGCCAAGCTTGCGTGACCGTCGTGAAGACGTTCCGTTGCTGGCAAACCATTTCTTGAAAAAGTACAATGAACGCCTGAATAAAAATATCGGGGCGATCAGTTCTGAAGCGATGGAGATCCTGAAAAAATACGACTATCCAGGTAACGTGCGTGAGCTTGAAAATATGATCGAACGGACCGTGGCTTTGGAGGGTGGTGCGACAATCCTTCCTGAGTCTTTGCCGCCGATGGTTAATACGGCTTCTGGCCGCAAGATGGCATCTTCCAATGAAATCGAAATGGGAGATGATGGGGTTGACTTGGATAAGGTCATGGGCCAAATTGAAAAAGAACTTTTGGTCAAGGCGATCCACTCTGCCGGTGGCGTGAAAAAGAGAGCCGCAAAATTGCTCCACATTTCATTCCGCTCAATGAGATATCGCATTGAAAAGTACAATCTTGGCGTTGTGGGTGACGACGAGCTTGATGATGAATAAGCATCCATTGGATGTGTTTAATTCATGAGATTGATTGAGAGCCCCGAGAGGGGCTTTCGTCATTTAGCGCAGTAACATAATAAGGAGCGGGCTATGACAGTGCATGAGGATAAAAAGAAAATCGTCGAATTGCTAAACGAGATCATTGAGATGGAAATCTCCGCCGTGGTTCGTTACCTGCATTATGCGTTGATGATCAAAGGACCTAATCGTATTCCTATCGTTAAATGGTTTCATGACCAAGCCAACGAAGGTTATGCGCATGCTTCCATGATCGGTGAAAAAATCACGGCATATGGTGGTCATCCTTCTTTGAAGGTTTCCCCGGTTCCTGAAACGAACACGCACAAAGTTTTGGACATCTTGGCAGAGAGCTTGGATTTTGAAATGAAAGCTTTGGCAAAGTATAAAGAACTTTTAAAACATGTTGGCGATGATGTGGCTCTGGAGGAGTTGGTTCGTGGTCAAATCCGTTTGGAGACGGAGCACGTTGAAGAAGTGCATAAGATGTTAGATGTAAATCACTAATATTATAAGATTTCTAAGAATAAAAAGCCAGGAGTGATCCTGGCTTTTTCTTTTTTTACATCTGTAGTTTCAGAAAACTATTTAGCAACCCACACTGGGATTTCCAGATGTTGAGCTTGGCCGTTCAGGTTGAAATCAATGCGCACATTCCATTGCCCCGGCATTACGAACCAAGCGTTTGTTACCAGGTAAACGCCATTGGCATTTTCCACGATATCAACCGGAGAAGATCCATGGCCATGGTGGCCCATGTTCATCCAAAGATCGACTTTGAAGTTTTGCAGAGGACTTCCGTCAAAACCTTGAACCAATACTTGAAATTGCCCTTCGGTTGCAGACGTCACGTCTGTTTTATAAAGAAGTTGCGCGCACAAAGATTCCACGGTTTGAGAGCAAACGATGGTGCTAAGGTCGCCAGCTTTAGGGGATGTCGGTGCGCCAAAGGCTTGAGCTTGGGCTGCAGAAGTTAAAGTAATAGATGCAATCAGAGTGATGACTGACATAAGTAGTTTCATAAACTCTCCTTAATATGTGCCTGATATAGCAAGGTTTCTAAGGATTGCCATTAGATATTTAGAAGCGCAACAATGAGCTGCGCCTTGCGCTCACTCAGCCAAGCGGTATGATTTCTCAGCAGATATTTCCAGTCAGGAGTTCCCCATGGCTTATGAGAAAACCAGCATCTCTACTCACGACGGTCCGATGACTGTTCATATCGTCAGCCCACAAAAGCTCGACGGACGAAAACCTGCCTTGATCGTTTTGCAGGAAGCATTCGGCGTAAACCATCATATTTTGAATGTTTGTAAGAAGCTTGCTGAACATGGATATGTGGCCTTGGCGCCAGAACTTTTTCACCGGGCCGGTGACGGAGTGACTATCGACTACACAAACTTTCAAGCGGCTCGCCCCCTTTTGGGGGAGCTCAGTAATGCACGAATGATCGACGATCTCACTCAAACCTATAAATTGGCGCAAACCTTACCATTTGTTGATTCTAAAAAAATAGGGGCCATCGGGTTTTGCATGGGAGGATTCGCAGCAGTTTTGGCGGCTTGTCATACAAATTTGCAGGCTGCGATCTCCTATTATGGAGGAGGTATGACGGCAGAACGTCCTGGATTTGCTTTCAAGCCCTATATGCACGAGTTCAAATCGCTCAAGTGCCCGGTCCTATTGGGTTTTGGAGCTGAAGATCAAAGTATTCCTCCCGAGCAGATCGAACTGATTCGAGCTCAGCTTAAACAAGCTCATGTTCAGGTCGAAATAAAGGTCTATCCTGAAGCGCAGCATGGCTTTTTATGCGACGAGAGAGCTGCTTTTCACCCCAAAATGGCTGAGAAAGGATGGAAGGATATCTTTAATTGGTTGCAACAATGTGGTACGATGTCCCTATGAAAATCAGCCAAATTAGTAAAATCAGTAAAGATACCGGTTTGAGTCCTGAAAAATTGGCCGTCTATTTTCAAGTGTCTAACATGACACTTCGTCGTTGGTTGAAGAAGGGCGGCACGGCTCGTGTTCCTTCGCAATACGACACAAATATCTATCAAGGTATTTTGGCCATGGTGAAAGACGGCGCGATCGATAAAGATCACGAATGCGTAAAAGAAGCTTACGAATTCACGCAAGTCTTGTTCGCCAACAATTCATTTATGATGATGGATTTGCAAGCGGCTCAATTCGAAAACACCGGCAACGATGAAGACGGATTGATGGATCTGTGCCTGCGCTTGGGTCAACGTGACGATAGTTTGTCATACGTACAAAGAAACGAACAAACATTGCAAGAGCTTGAAAAGAAAAGCCCGAGCATCCGTGAAAAGGTCACAGCTCTTTGGGCGGTCCTAAAAGACGGCGAGTTGCAAAAGACTTCCAAATACGTGGCGGTCGGGGCCTTGTTCTATCTGGTTTTCCCATTCGACTTTATCCCGGATTCAGTTCCAGGGGTGGGGTTGTTGGATGATTTCGCAATCCTGGGGATTGCGGTGGATCATTACCTTCGCATTAAAAATCTAAAAGGCTAAGTCCTTCAAAAAAGCACCTCCCAAAGAGGTGCTTTTTTTATTTCTACCCCCAAAATTCTGCTTTTCAAGGCGATTAACAAATGTTAATTCTAATGGCGTTTCACGGAGGGGTGCCCATGAAATGTCTTTTTAGAGTCTGTTTTCTGCTGTTCCTTTTCCCACTGTCTTCCTTTGCCGATTCGTTGTCGGTGACTCCCAGAGATGGCCATCTTTTTTTCACCAATGCCTTTGATCGTGCGATGGCGAGTATTGATCTGGTGATGTTTCATCTGTCTGACGAAGACGATGCACAACATCTGATTGCCGCCAGTGAACGGGGAGTGAAGATCCGCGTGATTTTGGATCGCGGTCTGCTGCGTGGAGCGACGGCGCAAAGAATTGCGCAGGAACTTTCCAATGCGGGGATTCAAGTGAAGGCGAGTCCTTCGGCTTTTACCATCACGCATGAAAAAGCCGCGGTCATCGATAATTCCACAGCCCTGATCAGTTCAATAAACCTCACGCAAAATGGAGCCTTCACTCGCGATTTCGGAATTGCGACAGCCGATTCCGACGTGATTGCGGAAATGGATGAGGTCTTCAATATGGATTGGGCGAATTCAGCTTCGGATGCGACGGTTTCGTCAACGCCTCCCGTGAATAATCCAAAGCTTTTGTGGAGCCCGGTGAATGCCAAGGAAAAAATCGTGGGGTTGATCAACTCCGCACAAAAATCCATCACGCTCGAGGTAGAAAATTTGGGTGACTGGGATGTGCTGGACGCTTTAAAAGCGCGTGCCCAAGCGGGAGTGGTTGTCGTGGCCATCGCTCCAGGATGTGTCGAGGGCGCCGAGCCCGAGCGCAATATTCCGTTATTGCAGCAACTCGCTGATGCGGGCGTTGATGCCCGTGCGGCGTTGCCTCCCTACTCGGCGGACAATCCCTATATCCACGCAAAAACCATCGTCGTCGATGGCGTGAATTTTTATGTAGGCTCCGAAAACTTCAGTCACAACAGTCTGGCCAGCGCCAGAGAAGTGGGACTGATGGAAAATGATTCCGATATCAGTCAGCAAATTCTGCAGGTGATTAATTTCGACTACGGCAACGCGAAGGCCGTTAATCAGCTGCAGAGTTTCCGTTGCACCACCACTCAGTAAAGTTCCCCCCGGGACCAAGCTGAGTTTGTCTTGTTGACCCAGACTCCCTCGAGTCTGGGTTTTTTTTGATTCTAAGAAATCACATGTGCCCGAGGCCCCAAGGACTCTCGAGGTCTCTCTCGAGGTCTCGAACAACCCTCAGGAATCTTCTGGTGGGGGTATCGGTCAACTTCTGTTTTACACCCAAAGCTCACGCAATTGTTCCTCCGTCAAACCACGCAGCCGTGTTTTAGAGTACGGTCGGCCTAACACCTCCAACTCATTCAATTGGATATAGTCCCGCACGATTATATAAGATTTAAAACCTCGTACGACGCGCGTAAACGGCCGATGCTTCCAAATCTTTTCCCCTTCATGTCGCTTCGTGAAGGTATCGGTCAAGCATTGCGCAAACTGACCCGCCACCACACGAAAGAAACTTTGCAGAGCCGAACGCCGTCCTCCGCGTATAAGGAGATGAATATGATCCCGCTGAATCGAAAGTTGTTCGATTTTTATAAAGAATCGACGCGCATATTTTTTCAACAGCGCATTTATCAGATCAAAATTGCGAGGACTGCGCAGGCCTTTGGCGATGGCGGTTTTATTGATTTTAAAAACGAGATGAATTGGATCGCGTGTGGAAAGAGGTCGCGCGCCACGACCCTTGGAGGATTTTCGTAAGGTTCCACCGTGACAATAACGAAATTTCCAGTGGGAGTTGAGTTCAGAAAAGGTCTGTTGTTTCATTTTTTACGCTCCCTTTTGGATTTCGATGACCGATACCCCCGAGATGAGAGGAGAAAGTGCAAAGGATGGGCGCAACTTTTGAGAGAATAATGTTGAGTTGAGGTATATGGGGGTCCGAATGTCGTTTATATAAAGAGGGAGCGGCTTGACCGATACACGATGACGATACCCGATGACTGATGACCGATACCCCCACACGCAGAGCTAGGTTGGGGAGGTAAGTATACTTTTGAGAAAAATTGCTGACAGCTTGGGAGTAGCTTGCCCGTTTCTTTAAAAAAAACAGGCGCGCGAGAATTCTATTTTTGCGTGGCTTGGTACAGTGGTGTTACTTTCGGCAAGAGCGACGCGATATGATTTAAACGTGTCTCGTCCGCCGGGTGAGTGCTTAGGAATTCAGGTGGTTTTGAGCCACCGTTGGCCCCCATTTTTCGCCACAACGATAAAGCTTCCTGGGGATTGTATCCCGCACGGGCCATCAATTCCACACCGATGGTGTCGGCTTCTGTTTCTTGGCCGCGACCGTGGGGCAGGCCAATGAAAACATTCGAGGCAAGATCTGCTGCCGCCGCATATTTTGGATCCAACACATTCGTCATCATGGCGATATTGAAGAGGCCTTGTTTTACCATTTCTTCGGAATATCTTTCTCGACCATGTTCACGCAAGGCGTGGGCAATTTCATGGCCCATGACCGCGGCAATTTCTCCGTCAGTCATTTTTAGTTTTTCGATAATTCCGGTATAGAAAACAATTTTTCCGCCTGGCATACAGTAGGCATTGATATCGGGACTGGTAATGACATGCACTTCCCACTTCCATCCCAAGGCGTCTTTGCGAAAGATCCCGGTTTGCGGAATGATTTTGTTAGCAATAGCTTGCACGCGTTTTACTTGAGTGGGATCGCGATCCAAAATTCCCTTGGCTTGGGCTTCTTTTTTGGTTTGCTCATAACTTTGGGCGGCGGCTTGATTGATCTCGGCAGAACTTGCCATCATGAACTGTTTGCGATTCACACCAACGGCACCCTCATCTGTTGAAGTCGCGCAGCCAGCAATAATCAAAGAACTTAAAGATAAAATAAGAAGAGACTTTTTCATGCCCTAAGCATGGCAAAGCCATGGGTGAGTTGTCAAAGTCGGGTGTGTTATTTGGCGCAGTGGCAGTCTAGATTGTGTCGCAAAAGTAACCAAAGAATTTATGACAAAGAACAGCGAAACAAAAGAATAATCTAAGACTTTTTCCAAGCAAAATAAATTAAGGTTCCGGCAGAGGTCGCTAGGGCCAAATAAAGAAAGATATGATTTTCCGTTGATGGATCCGTTGATGAGCGAATGCCAAAATAATAAACCGCAGTCTTCAAAATAATACCGGATTGAATAACCGCCCAGACATAGGGAAACATTTCGCGGAATGTTTTTTGTTCCTCGGTTAAAACTTTCGGGCGTTTTTCAGTGGTGGGCTCAAAGTTCCAATAGTTATTGCGATGAAAATCTGCCACGACCATATTCCAGGCCTGGCGTAATTCTCCAGCGGTCACCGGTGTCGTAGAAAGCTTTAACAACTCTTGATCTAATTTTTCCAAAGCCATTTCGCGCAAAGACTTCTCATCCGCTTCCGTAAAGAATCCTCGATTGGTCGAGAAGTCCTGCTTGAAGTTGGTTTGAGTTTCGGTCAGTGCTTTTTGTGCATCAGCGTCGAGTACGGCTTTCATGAGGGGTAATTTATGACGGAGGTCTTGTCTTTGTCAAAAGGCTTATTGTTTTGAAGGAAAGCAAAACAGAACCTAAAGGCATGTATAACTTGGAGGGGAGTCATGCGGCTTAATCATGTGATCTTGACTTTTTTGTCTTCGCTATTGATGAGCTGTGCGAGCTCAAAGGCCACGAATGCGCAGGTCCCGACAAACGGTGATGGAATCAAACAAATCGCCGCCGACGCGTACATCTATGCCTACCCCTTGGTGGTCAATGCAACCACGCGGGAAGTGATGACAGCAGTACCGCGTCCCGGGCGAGAGAAAGCGCCGATGAATCAACTGGCCAATCAACGCTTGCCACCAACATCGAACTCAACCATCACCTATGCCGAGCCGGATGTTCTTAATAGCACCGCGTGGCTTGATCTTTCCAAAGAGCCTCTGGTCATAGATCTTCCCGATGCGGGGAAAAGATTTGTGACCTTGTCCCTGGTTAGCGCCTGGGGAGAAGTTTTTGCAGCTCCGGGAACTCGCACCACCGGCGGTCAGAAAAAACAGCTCATTTTAACCGGGCCACAATGGACGGGGACGGTGCCGACCAACATGCAACGAATCGTCGCTCCCACAAACTCTGTGTGGCTGGTGGGGCGCACTCAGCTTAAGAGCAGCGCTGATTACGATCGTGTCTATCGTTTTCAAGACAATCTAAGAATCACCACGCTTTCCGAATATGGCCAAAAAATTATCAAGCCCATGTCGGTGAATTTTAATTTAGATGTGGATGTTCGAACACCTATCTTAGATCAGGTGGATAATATGGATGCGCGAAATTATTTTTCTGCGTTTGCCAGTGAGCTGCGAAAAAATCCGCCGGCGCCGACAGATGGCGCGATGATTTCTCGATTGGCGGCCCTGGGGATTTTTCCAAATAAGGACTTCGATTACGATGCGCTTCCGGCACATGTGAAGGAAGGATTGAACTCAGGCTATTTCGCAGGTCAGTCGCAGTTTGCAGATTTTCAAAGAGGCACTCCGAATTTGCGCATGGTCAATGGCTGGGGACATCCGATCTTGGTGGGATCCTATGGTGGCAATTACAAAGCTCGCGCCTTAATGAAAAAACTGGGTTTTGAAACCGCAGCTCCGCAGGATATGACCTTTGCGAAAGCTTCCGTCGACGGCCGGGGAGAGCGCCTCAATGGGGGCTTTAAATATCTTTTGAAATTCCCGAAAAACCAAACACCCCCGGTCAACGGCTTTTGGACCGTTTCGCTTTATAATACCAGAAAGTTTTTTGTTCCGAATGCCCTCGAAAGATATTCCCTGGGCAGCGACGATCATTTGAAAGTGAACGCCGACGGATCGATTGATCTGTATGTTCAGGCGGTGTCGCCAGGAAAAAATCTGGAATCGAATTGGCTGCCATCACCACCCAGTGAAGATTTTAATCTGGTGATGCGGATGTACTGGCCCCAACAGTCAGTTCTGGATGGAAAATGGAAAATCCCCGAATTGGAAAAGATTCCTGAATTTAAAAATCTCTCGGAGAATTTGAATTAAAACTATTTGGTTTTTTTCTGAAGAGCGACGTTTAGATCCTTGGCCAGATCCTGGAAGTAGTCTCCCTCACGGAGTTTGATTTCCACAGGTTCAGCGGTGTCTTCAGGGCGCGTCGCTTTATTGATAATACGACGGATATTGAAAAGGGGACCGACGATCTTCGAAGTCACCCGGTTAGTAAGGTAAAAGCCAGCCACCAGACAGACGGTGACGACAATAAATTCATTCATCAAAAACATGACTTTATGACGCGCAATAAATTCAGCAATGGACATCGAACCAAATTCACCAGCCAGAGCTTTGTCTTCCAGCTTGCTGATCAGAACCCAGCCAGCAATCACTTGCGCCAGGAAAATCCCAGTCACAAACAGGCCTACGAACATCAGGGCATCGTATTGAACTTCACGATTGACGATCAGTTTGCGGCGATGTTTTAAGATTCCCATGTTTATGTCCTTGCTAGCGTTTCTTTAAATATATCGTGATGTCAAAAGAGCTGCTGGGATTTCACCATGTCCACGGCGTCTTTCTCATTTTAAGACGCCGCTGTCAGTTTCCTGTTCGATTATTTGGGGAATATATAGAATCCTTCATCCACCATTTGATTGACAGTATTGAACTTGTTTTCGTCCAATGTTTTAAAGTGTTCAATGGTCACCTTGTCCACAATCTTAAATGGTGAAATGTTCTTTTGTGATAGAACTTCAAACTCATTTGTAAAAGGCGTGGAAAGAGTCGGCGCCAGATTCGATTTATCCAAACGCAGGAAGTAAATACCACCGCCCAATCCCTCAGCCAGGAATGGGATCGTAGGAGCGGTGCCTTGACCAATATAGGAGAAATAGAGGTCTGTCGATGTCGATAATGAAATATGATCTTTCAAAGGTGAATCCAAGGCATGGGTGTAGTGATCCACAAACTCACGCGCAAATTCATCAGCGACGCCACGACGATCAAAGCGATTGTCGCTTATGGCTTTGTGAACGCGACCTGCCAGAGTGTTAAAGCCCGGAAGTGTTTTGCGGAGTTGCGCTTCCAGCTTTTTAGGTTTGTAAGTCGGATCACCCATATGAGTATAAACTTCGTGAACCCATTCTTTAAAACCTTCATAACCCGGCAACGATTTAGCGAGGTTAATATAAGATTGGTTTGAAATAAATCCGGTTTTTTCCACCGAAGACATATCACTGCGCAGGACTACAATTTTCGTATCCCCACGCGCGTCCAAGGCTTGCTTTAGGGTCGGGAAGGCAAGATTGGTATAAGTAATGTATTTCTCCAGGAAAGTCACACGGGGTGCATGTTTGATTGTGACTGCGATGGCAGAAGGGGCTCCCGCAATTTGTTTTTTGCCTTGATCCAAAAGTGTTTGTGCCGCTTGGAAGTACTTCTCCCGGCTTTTCATAATGGTATTGAGCATTTCGGTGTTATTAATGGATTTCGCGTACTCCGTGTATT
Organism: Bdellovibrio sp.; assembly: GCA_039594295.1. Taxonomy (GTDB): domain Bacteria; phylum Bdellovibrionota; class Bdellovibrionia; order Bdellovibrionales; family Bdellovibrionaceae; genus Bdellovibrio. The sequence goes on along the minus strand of JBCNNR010000030.1, from coordinate 27,126 downwards.
GATGGAATTTTAGTTCCATAAACTGATATTGCGCGACCACATCGGACAGCGAGATGCCAGAGCGAGTTTCGAAGCCCTTTTCAAAATCAGTGTGATAGCCACGGGTTTGTGCCAATATAGCCACCGGATCTGTGTCTTTGATGTTGATCGCATTTTCAAAGACGCGAACTTGCCATGGATACAAATAGATTTTTCCTTCTGCATTGGCTTCTTTGATCACATCATAAGGAACGATTTCGATATCTTTGGGGGCAATTTTGCCGGCATTCACATCCAGCACGTATTGCATGTGGTCTCTAAAAATATTTCGGTGAGCCAAAGTCAGACTGCGACGGGAGAATGTGTGTGGGGCAAGCTCGCCACCTTCACCATAAAGCAAGTAGGTTCTGTCCGCGATCGGGTAGAGTTTCCCTTGGTAGATCGCATGCGGAATGCCGTAGTTGTTGTAAAAGAACCCGTCCGTCAGCATCGTATATGTTCCGCTGCCGATTTGAACGAATTTGTTTTTGGATGAAATGACATCGTTCATCCATTTGAATTTCTTTTTCAAAGAGGCATCAAGCTGGCGACGCAGCTCGATCTGTCCATTTCGTGCTGACAAGGGCAGAATCGTCGTACGTGGACTTGCATCTCGGTTGATATTGTTCACCGTTGGGATGGCGGGATCAGATATTTGCACTTCTTTCACCATTTCCCCAAAGTCGGCAACGCTGTTACGGAAGACTTGTTTCCAAGTCGGCAAGTCATAATAGATGTCATAACCTGGGAAGGTATTCATCACGCCAGGGTAGCCCGCTTCCTGAAGAATACGGTTTGCTAAAAGCATGGATGTTCTGCCGTTGCCATCGATGAAGGGGTGAATGGAAACAAAGCGGTACTGAAATTCCGCTGCCAAATCCACGGGGTCCATGGTGTTTTTATTTTTATAATACCATTGAGATAATTCACTGATCGCTTTGCCGACAGTTTTATAATCGCCGTAAACAATCCACCCACGGCGTTTGTCTTTGCGACTCAAAGGATAAGGAAGCTCGATGAACTGTTTGATCCAAGGATTGGCTTTCAAAGCTTGGTACTGAGATTCTTTAAAGGGTGAGTGACCGGGTCACCACCCACATTTTGGCGGACTTTGAATCCAGTCGTGTTACCGATGGAGGTATTTTCCGGCATTATTTTACCCATCAAACGGGCTTCTTTTTTCAATCCCTCAGATCCCAACTCATGAATGCGCATGATCAAGCTACGGCTTAAATCCAAGCGGCCAATGGGAATGCTATTCAAGTGGTCACGGGCATTGACATAGGCTTTATAGTTTTCAAGGCCCCAGACTTCAGTTTCGTGTTTACCGATTTCCAAACCACGCTTTAAAGACGTATTTGAATAGAAGCGCAGAAAATCGATTTCCGTATCGATCCATTTATCCCAAGTGAGCTCTTTGTTGAGCACCGTAAATGTCGTGGGCGCCGCAGGATCTTTAATCGGCGGAGTTAAATCCGTTTCAGCAAAAACGGCGGAACAGCTCAAGCCTTCTGACGCAGGGTTTCGAGGATCGGAGCAGCCATCATTCACTGCGACAGGCGTCGGCGTTTGGCAAGATGTGAGAATCAATGAAAGTGCCGATATTGTTGCGAAAAATCTGTTTTTCATATGAGTGTTCCATCGGGAAAAATGTGAAAAATCTTGAGACCTATTATATGGTTGCATTCCTCTTATTTCCCGACAAAGGTAGAGCCCTGTTTACTTCTGGGAGGGGAATATGAAGTGGGCAATTTTTGCCGGGGTATGGCTCCCGGCATCTTTAAGCCAAGCTATTTGCGTTCAAACGTTTAATACTTACGGTCCGATGTATGCGCCCAATATCGCGTCTCGATCTGAATCTCTTTCCAGAGAAATTCTCGCGGCACCTTGTGACATCATTCATTTTCAAGAAGTTTGGAATTCTGGTCAGCAAAACGTCATCATCGCCAATTTGCAACCGGCCTACAATATCAGCGCACCCAATATGGATTTAAAAATTGGTTTGATGGCGCTGACCAAAGGGCAGATCAACTACACGGATGTCTATACCTTTGTTTTAAATACCGACAGCTTCATGGACTCTCTGAAAGACATCATGGGAGTAAAAAAAGGTTTCATGAATATGGTGGTGCAATTGCCGGGAGTGAATACTCCGATTCTGGCAACCAATGTTCACACGCACCCGATGTCAGGTGCTGTACGTATCACTCAGGTTTTGGATTTGTATCAATGGCGCTTGCGCAATTTGGATTATCCTTGGGTGATCACGGGTGATTTCAATTTCACTGCGGATTCTTTCGAGTGGAAGTTTTTTAAAATGCTTCTTGGAGTTCGTGATGTGCAGGAAGAAACTGTTGGCTACAACGGACAGTGTACGTTTTGTGGCGGTCAAAATCCCTTGTCAGATGAAAAAGGCAACTGGGTTTTGGATTATGTCTTCGTTTCCAACATCACGAAAAATATGAATTGGAAATGGCAGATGGTTGATTCGCAGATCAATCTGCGCGGTGGGCTGAAATCTCCGCTGTCAGATCACTATGGTTTGCGAGCTCATTTGAACCTTCAGCAGGGCTCAGTTCGATCTGACTGGAAAACTGTTCCGGAAAGAGCCTCGGCCTTAAAAAATATGATCACCACCGCACACAATCATTTGCAAGCGGCCGGAAATTCTGATTATCAGTACTACATCGGACTTTTGGAAAAAATGTCCGCACAGATTGATAGGCAAGAGGGCCCGGTTTGGGACTATCTTCTGCAATATAATTAAGTTCTACGGTTAGGATAAGATCTTAGTGAAGTTGATAGCTTTTTTCGCAGTTTTGATTTCCATGACGCCAGCGGCTCAAGCGGGTCGTTATATCGTTATGATGAAAGACGAAGCTCCGTTATTTGCGGCTGAACCTTCCTTTGAGCGTGAAATCAACGGTCATGTTGAAGCAAGTCTTCGTCAGATCGGCACTTACATCGTGCAAACCGATGACGAATCCGATGTGGAGCGCTTGAAACAAAATCCCGATGTGGTTTTGGTCGAAGAAGATCAAATAGTTCCTTACGAACTTGAAGTTCCATTTTATTTGCAGCCGATTGATTTCGCCGCCAAAGTTGCTGTCGATTCGCCGGTTGCCGGCAGACCTTGGGGGATCGAAGCGATCAAAGCACCCGCTTCCTGGGCAGCGTCTCGTCAGGGTGAAGGCGCTCGCGTTCTTTTGATCGACAGTGGACTTGATAAAAATCATCCTTCATTAAAAGACAACTTTGAAAAAGGCCGTGATTTTACGGGCGAGAGTAATGGCAGCGACATCACCGATGTGCGCGGTCATGGCACTCATGTCGCGGGCATTATCGCCGCGAAGCAAGATGTGAACGGCTTTACCGGAGTCGCTCCCAAGGCAAAAATTTTAATGGCACGTGCCTGTTTTGAAAAAGGTTGTTCCACCGCTGCAATGATTGAAGCTTTGAATTGGGGAGTCAGTCAAAAAGTTGATGTCGTGAATATTTCTATTTCAGGAATTTCTTCGACGACGGCACAAAACGAAGCCATTAAACGTGCTGACAAAGCAGGAATTTCAGTTGTCGCCTCCAGTGGGAACTGGGGCAGCAATCGCGTCTTTTATCCTGCGGCACTGCCAACCGTGATCGCGGTGGGTGCGGTGGATCCAAGTCTGATGCATGCGACGTTTTCTCAATACGGACCGGAACTGGCATTAGTTGCTCCGGGCGTGGATATTTATTCCACGTTCCCAGCCTCTCGCGGAAAAGTTCATTCAGTCAAAGTTGAAACCTCGTCGGGAGTTTCAATTAAATATTTGGCCAGCACTTTCGGTGGCACCCGCGAGGTTCGCAATTCTCTGAAAGCCGAAGTCGTGAATGTCGGTGAGGGTGACAGCATGTCAGACTACGCCGGTAAAAAGGTCAAAGGCCGCATTGTCTTGGTTCGCCGGGGCAAGGGCAAGTTCATGAACAAGATCAACAACGCCATCAATGCCGGCGCCACCGCAATCATCTTCGTCAACAACCGCCCTGGTCTTGAAGAGGGACGTTTTACCGAACAAGGCAAAACCCTTCCCATTTCAATTTTCATGATCGAAGACCGCAACTCAAAAATGATCGAAGATCGCCTGTCCCGCGGTGAAACCGTCACAGCCACGCTCCAAACCGGCCCCGCAGGCTTCCAAGTCTTAAGCGGTACCTCGATGGCAGCCCCGCACGTCACCGGCGTCGTAGCCCTGATGAAGGCCGCAAATAAAAAACTAAAACCATCTCAAATCAAAAAAATCTTGATGGAAACAGCCACAGCTCCGGCCGGCAACAACGAAAAAAACCAATACGGCAAAGGCCTCTTAAACGCCGAAAAAGCCGTCCAATCCGCCACCGGCATCGCTACTAAAGCTGCGCCGATGACGCTTGAAGAACTATTCTAGTCCCAAGACTTAAAGTCTAAAGCTTTAAAAAAGTACGAAAAAAAGATCCCTAAGAAAATCCAAAGGCCAACTTCGACTGAGCGAGACAGACTTGGGCACAGCGGAATTGGGTGTAAATGCAGCGACCTCCGTGGGCGCCACGATGGCGCGCACTCGTCCCGCCGTAGCTTTAGCGAAGGAGGACGAGCCACGGTTGAGCCCACGGATGGCGTGTCGCGGAATTGACATCCAAGGCCGATGGGCCCAAGGCTGACTCGCTCAGGCGCACCCGGAACTACTTGAACTTATCGACCGGAACACCTTTCCCAAGATACTTCTGCAAAAGCTGTTCGTATTCGGGCGAGGCCTTAAGAGCCGCCATTCCACGCTCAAACTTCTCACGAAGCTCAATCGCTTCCGGCTGTGTTTTAGAGAGCTGCATGTAAATGGGCTCGTTGGAAAGATCAATCACCGTGGTTAAAGCGTCTTTCAGCTCCGGATGATGATTCAGGTAATAGTACAAAACCATTTCATCGATCGCCGCAAACTTCACGCGACCCGATTCAACCAGTCGCAGGGCTGTCATGTCATTGACGGTGTAGTAGCGCACGATACGGGAGTTATCGTCAAATTCGGGACCAAAGGTAAAACCGCTCGGTAAAGCGACGGTTTTATATTCCAGATCAGAAATTTTCTTAGGCTTTTTAACCGCTTCTTTAACGTAGCGTTTGTTGGCGACGATCAAGCCACGGCTGCGGAAAAGGTAGTTGGTAGGGAAAACATATTTCAGTGCCAGCTCTTCGTTTTTAGCGGTATTGGCGCACGCCACCTCTTTACCTTCAGGCTCTGTTAAAGCCATGCAACGCAAATAGGGAACTTGTTGAATTTGCACGTCAGCGCCCTCGAGGCGGAGGGCTGCCTTGACCAGGTCGATGGAGAGACCCGCTGGTTGGCCATCTTTTACATAAGCATAGGGTGGCCAGTTGTCTTCCATTAACACACGGAAAACTTTCTTGGCCTGCGCCGGTACGGCCATGCAAAGCACTGAGGCTAATAGAATTCCGGTTTTTTTGATTTCCAACATGGGGCGCACTTTATGTTAGTAGACCAAAATGTGCTAATTACTGTTTCGCAAAGGTAAAAAAGTGAGTCCATAAAAACCCATGAATGGTGATCCCACCCCGACTTGAACGGGGATCTGACGTTTAGGAAACGTAAGCTCTATCCAGTTGAGCTATGGGATCACGGGGAGTTATAGAAAGCTTATTATAGTCGCGACCTTAGCTTTTCGGCAAGGGGCTTCGTGGTATCAAACAGCGCATGGATTCTTTCCCATTTTTTGCAGGTCGGAGATTCAATATAGACTCGTTCTCCCGTCCACGGATGAGTGAATTCAATGCTGCGAGCTTTCAAACAAAGACCCTCAATGCCGAGATCATTTCGGAAAAATCGATTGTGATGGGAATCTCCGTGATAGGCATCGCCAAGCAAAGGATGGGAGATGCGGTTAAAGTGCCGGCGGATCTGATGATAGCGACCGGAATGAGGTTTTACTTCCACCAAAGAGTAACGAGCTGCTGGAAACTTCTTGCCGACGGCGACGGGGATTTCGATTGTTGCCTGGCGAGTAAATGAGGTGTGAGCCTCCACCAAGTCGCCTGTGGAATCTAATTCCAAAGGAACTTTGATATCGCCATTTTCTGGAACAAAACCGCGGGCCACCGCCCAATAAGTTTTCTGTGGTGCGCGCTCTGCAAACATTTTGCAAATGGTACTGGCGGCGGCAGAGGACAGGGCAAACAGCAAAACGCCACTGGTAGCGGCATCCAGGCGATGCACGGGAAACACATGTTGCTTCATCATGTTTCGGACCAGATACAGGCAAATTTTATCGCGAGGAATTTTGTACTGCGAATCCTCAGGCGGATGCACGTGAAAACCTGACGGTTTGTCGACGGCGATAAAATGGGAATCTTGATATAGAAGCTTCATTCGTCAGTGAACCTAGGGGGCCAGCCTCCTTTTGTCCAGTGAATCCTCTGTACGTTTGCAAAACCTTTTAAAAAAATGGTTCTTACTTCATGGATAAAGGATTCTAAAGGCAAAGGGAGGCTTTCATGAAAACGAAGAAGGTTCTTTTTGTCGCAACCAATTGCAATCGCCTGGGCACTACGGGGCTGCGAACCGGGGCTTTCCTTTCAGAACTGACTCATCCTTATGAAGAAATCTCTGCTGCGGGCTATGACATTGATATCGCCAGTCCCAAGGGTGGAGAAATACCTTTGGACGGCGTAAAAATGGATGATCCCATCAATGCCGTTTGGATGAATGATGAAGAATTTCTGGAAAAGATCGAACACAGCCTCAGCATGGATGCAATTCATCCTGAAGAATACTGCGCCATTTACTTTGCCGGTGGGCATGGCGCGATGTTTGATCTGCCAAACGATACCAGGATCCAAGAAGTCACCGCTGAGATTTGGGAAAATGACGGAGTTGTGGCTGCCGTTTGCCATGGCACCGCAGGGCTGGTGAATGTGAAAACATCGCAAGGCACCTACCTTATTCGTGACCATGAAATTTCCGGCTTCAGCAATTCCGAAGAAGAAGCCGTGGGCATGGAAGATGCCATGCCGTTCTTGCTCCAAGACAAAATTCAATCCCGTGGTGCCACTTACACACATTCTTCCAAATTTGCTCCTCACGTCGTTAAAAGTGGACGCCTGGTCACGGGACAAAATCCCGCCTCAGCCATGGGGGTTGGGCAAAGTATTGTCGAAGTTTTAGAGTTCATCGAAGAGGGGCGAGAGCTGCCAGCCGTGAATTGGTGTGAATGGCACGTGAGTCCTTAAAATTCCAGGGGGACTTCGTTATAGAGGGGGTTGAAATATTTTTTCAAGACTTGTTCCGCGGGGTCTTTTCCTAAAGGGGAAAAACCGCCGTTCACAACGGAGTCGGTGTCTTCATCGACTAAGACTTGCCAGATGCCGACACTTTTCATCCAAGGCGTTTGCGGATTCCACAAGGACATCAGCAAGGCATCCCAGGCCGCCGCCTGATGCTGATAGTTGATGGGAGTGTGCCCATCTTCGTATAAGTAAGGCGAGACAAAACATTTTTCCACGCTGCGATAGCCGACTTCCTGAATGGCCAGACTTTTTTTCGAAGTTGTCGCCTGATTTATCTGTGTCAAAGCATTTTGCAGATTCAGAGCGTACTGATAAGAAAACGGCGTCAAAACATTAAGCAGTTGATCGTACTGATCAGGATATTCGTCATCAGCAGCTCCCAAGGCGCGATAATAATCCAAGCCCACAAAGTCCAACTGATTCCAAAAATTTCTTAAGTATTGTTGATGCAAAATTTCCTGGTCGGTCTGGGCGTTGAAGGTGAGGTCGTGGCGCCACTGTTCAAACTCGCCGCCCCAAGTTCGCACGCCGTCTTCCAAAACATATTGGTCGGTGTAATTGGCGCCATAGGTGATTTTCACAGAAGGTCCTAAAATTTGTCGGGCCTGAAGCACAAATTGCAGCCACAAGTCGGGGCGGCCAAAGCGCATGGGTGGATTGCGACTGCCCAAACCCGAGGTCAGGGAATGCATTTCCGCACCAATGGAATACCACGCGGCCTGTGTGCGTGCCGCGATTTTCATGTAGCGCTGATGATAGTCGAAATAACTGCGAAACCATTTTCCGACATCCAGGGGAGCGATCACGCCGTGCCACCACAGTTTTCCGTTCTCGTCTTCATAGGGAAATTCCCCGTGAGGACCCACCACCAGAAGAATCGGACGGAAGGCGACTTTCAGCCCCAAAGACTTGGCAAAGTGAATGGTCGCTTCCAGGTGATATTCTTCTTCTTTTTGTAAATCTAATGGAACGACGGAGCTAACGGTGTTGGTCGTACCTCCCACCATCCGGCCGCGAAAATTAAAGATCACAGTGTCGATGCCCAGGCTCTTTATTTTCAGTAAAAGTCGTTGCACTCTTTGACCCTGCTCGGAATCATCCACTCGAAATCCCGTGGGCCAGTAAGTGATGATATTCACCGCTGCTTCACGAGTGGGGGTGAAGGTGTGGGCACTGGATCCGATCAACATGAGAAAAATAACGGAAAATAAAATTCTCATTTCCTTATTTTTAACCAGCTTAAATATATTTCAAGCTGACTGCCAACACGGTCTGGGGGCCAAGATCCAGTGTGGAACTTCAAATGTACTCTGCCGCAAACCAAAGTCACGATAAGGAAATGAAGATTGTTTTTGCGTTGATTGTTTCAATGCTACCCAGCTTAAGTTTTGCGCTGGCGACGGCTCCGCATCTTTACGAGAGTGTGCTGTTTGTCGGCGATGATCATGTGGCGGGAAATTTTGGCAATGTGGTGGACACTTATCTGCGCACTCTTGCGATCGAGGTCAACACCATCGCGGAATGCGGATCCACTCCGGGAAATTGGGTGGGAGTCAGGAGTGATTTTCAAGCGGCTTCCTGTGGATTGTGGCAGCGTGATGAAAAAAATCGGGAGAAAAAACAAAAGGAGTTCAAGGCCCGGTCTTTCACCGAGGAACTCGCAAAGGCAGATCCGGATCTGACGATTATAGCGCTGGGTACTTATATGTTAAAAAGTGAGCGCGATATTCAAAATGAACAGGCAGCGATTGAAAAAATGCTTGATGAAGTCGACAGAATTCAAAGCAAGTGCATTTGGATTGGGCCTCCGAAAATCAGCAAAGAGCCCTTCGCCTCCAATTTGGAAAATGGAGTCAGGACCCTTAAAAAGGTTCTTAGTAAATCCCGCTGTGAATTTATTGATAGTACTAAATTATCCAATTACAAAGGCAAAGACGGCTTGAAATACCAAGTGGCCGCCGCGACCCGTTGGGGAGCGCAGGTCACCCATGAGATCGAGAAATTAAATCGACTTTCTCCCCAAGAAGAACAGACTTTAAATCTTAATCCTGCGCAGTTTGGCCCCCGCGAAAAATCTCCGCACTAACTTTTTTCGCGAGCTTGTAATTCCATCCGGCAAATTCCATTTTCCCCTCTAAAAAATGCCTCAAACTGGCTCTTTGGCGGCACCAAAAAATTGACTAAATTCTGGTGAACTCAGAGTGAAAAAGTGAAGTCGAACGAATGATTTGCAAATCTCTTGGTCAAAAACGCTGCTTTGGTAAAAAGTTGGGCAGTATCAAGATGAGATTGCAAGAGTTTTTTATCGTGTAACCATGTTTTGTGCGGGAAAATTGTCGATAAGGCCTGGGGGGGCGAAATGCGATTCTTACTTTTACCACTTATCATGCTAGGAATGGGAACAGGAGTTAACTCTGCGCGTGCGCAAGTTAAGCCAGTTCTTACCGCAGCAGATCCTTCCGCAATGGAACAGAAAGCCAGAAAAATTTATGAACGCTTAACTGGAACCAAGCTTCCTGCTGACAGCCCGGTGGTTGCGCAAATGGTAACGATGTTGAATAAAGGGGATGTCGAAGGTGCCGCGAAAATTGCGACAGCGGATGACAACTTTTTGAATATCACAGTTAAGTTGTGGGCCTTAAAGCTTTCAACTCGTGATGAAACAATTAAGACCGAACTCAACGACATGGTGGCCGCTTATATCGGTGTCACTCGTGACGGAATGGATGCTCGCCAATTGTTGCAAGGTAATTTTTATTACCGTGGCAAAACCGGTCTGACAGGTGTTCGTGGCGATCTTGTTCCTGACTTGTTGATTTCGAATAATCACTATATCGATTTGGAAACGACTCGTACGAATCTAGCGCAAAACCTGGTTCGTGTGGATGGTCAACAAATCGCGACCAGTGCAACAACTTCTGTTGCGAATCCGGATCCAGCGGGTGTGATCACTCTTCGTGCTTTCATGAGTGCGCATGCCTTGATGGGGACCAATCGTCGTTTGGTTGAATATACTTTCCGTGAATTTATGTGTGTGCCGTTGCAAGACTGGGCAGATACCGGAGCTTCCGACTTGCGCATTGGTCGTGATATCGATCGCTTTCCGGGTGGCGACCATATGAAATTCCTGACGTCCTGTAAGGGATGTCACACGGTGATGGATGGTTTCCGCGGAGCCTTTGCAAAATGGGATGTGGGTGATACGCCATTGGGTATCAAACACTCCGACGTGACGACTCGTGGGGGCAGTGCCGGTGATTATCAAATCGCGGTGAACACCACAACGGGTGTCGTGAATAAGATGAATCGTAACAACACGGTTTTTCCATCTGGCTATGTCACGACGGATGATTCCTTCGTCAACAATGCGATTCGCGAAAAAGATGCGAACTTCTTTGAATGGCGCGGTGATGCCTTAGCGGGTAAAGGTGCTAAGGGGTTTGCGACCGTGGTGTCTAATTCCCGTCGCTTCAGTCAATGTATGGCAAAGCAAGTTTATGAAACCGTTTGTCGTCGTACTTTCGATGCTGTGAATGACGCTGACAAGTTGAAAACTTGGGGCGTTGAGTTCGAAAACTCGGGCTACAAAATCAAATCTTTATTTGAAAAAATGGCCGCGAAACCAGGTTGCTTGGATAAATAAGGGAGGACACGATGAATAAGAAATACATTAAGTTTTTATTTTATGTTCTGCCCTCCATGTTCATGGTGACTGTGAGCTTTAATAACTGTGGTCGCTATGGTGAACTTCAGGGAGCTTCTGATCTTTCATCAAATAGCGCGAGCTCTGAGCCAGAAGCAACGACAGATTCTGAAAAGTTGGGGATTCCCTATGCCTTGCTTTCGGCGGAACAAACTTTTGCTTCGATGTTGAGAGTAACGAATACGACGACCGTCAGTACGGCCTTGTCTAATGAGTATGACAATCGTTACGGCGCTTTGGCGGCCGGTAATGATTTAAGTATGGCGAATGGACCTTTGATGTTGGGTGCAACCAGTTTGGCCGGGGAAGTTTGTAACTCTGTCGTGACGGCGGAGAAAGCTCAGGCTGCGGCGGCACGTAATTTCTTTGGAAGTGTGAACTTTGCGACGGGTGTTTCATCCGTCACTGATGCTCAGTTTAACTCCAGTGTGCGTGGCATGGCCCGTTCCTACTGGGGACGCAATGAGACTGCAGCGGAGTTGGCTTTGCTGCAAACGTTTAAGGGTGAGTTTATCGCGGCATTAGCGGCGACGGCTCGCACTCAAGCAGCATCAACCAGCAATTTGATGCTGGCGACATGTGCAGCGATGCTTTCAAGCTTCGATGCACTTTCTTATTAGTTTGTTTTTCTCTGGGGGGAGAATATGGCGAAAGATAAAAAAGAAATCCCATTTTGGGCAGCGACAGGACATAAAAAGCCAGTGACTCGTCGTGATTTCCTGTCAGCGGGGATCATCCCATTTGCTGCCAATTTGTTTGTGCCGAACTGGGTTTCACTTCTTTTGGGGAATCAGGCACAAGCCGCTGATTGTCCCGTGCCTTTGTCTTTGATCCCCATGGTGACTGTGAATTTAAGTGGTGGTGCTGCTATGGCAGCCAATTACGTCCCACAAAATGCAGCTCGTCAGCCAATAGCGACTTATAATAAATTGGGTCTGGGTAACAATCAGGTTCCGATTGAACGCGTTTTTGGAAATGCTCCCTTTGCTGGAAATGGAATCAGTAAGTTTTTAGCAGGATTGAAATCCAAAGCATCAGCAGCGACGATGGGAAAAACAGCCTTCATCGGATTCTGCGTGGATTCACAAAATGATACGAATCAAAATAAATTCGACGTGTCGGGTGCCGTGACCAAGGCGGGCCTGGTCGGTGCGAATATGCCTAACATGGGGAATCGCAATACACGCACGGGTATGAATCAGTCCGCTGGTTTCGCAGCGCCACCGGCTCCGTTGGTGGTAAAAAACTATTCGGCCTTACTGACATCTATTGGTTACAGCGCTTCCATTGGCAGTGCTCTGAATGCTTCTCAGAAAAATTCATTGGTGAAGTTGATGAGCAGCTTAACCGAATCGCAAACTCGCAAAATTGCTTCGATCGAAGGTGGAGAAACAGTGAAAACTGTTTTGGATTGCGCGGGTATTAAAAATGTGGATGTTCTGGCGCAAGGGGCTTCCGTGGTGGATCCTCGTTCCAACTCCGCCTTTGCAAGTGTGTGGGGGATTAACGCCAATACAGCTGCGACCAATCGTGAGTTGCTATTTGGCTCGATGCTTTACAACACGCTATTGGGACAAGCTGGCTCCTCGAATATCGAGTTGGGTGGTTATGATTACCATGATGGGACTCGCACGACGGGTGATAACAGAGATCTGGATGCGGGAACGGAAGTGGGTCGCATGCTGGAAAGTGCTGCGGTCCTTAGCAAACCAATTATGATCATGGTGGTTTCTGACGGTTCGGTTTATAGCGATGCATCTGAAGATCGTACTGCGGGTTGGGCCGGTGATCGTGGTCATGGTGTCGCTTATTTGTTTTACTTTGATCCTAAAGGACGTCCCGCAACGAGCGACTTCCAAGTGGGGCAATTCAATGACAACCAAGCTTCTGATCCAAAGTTCGTGACCGGTTCAAATCCTGAACTTGTTGCGGCGGCGGTTTTTGCAAACTGGTGTCAGGCGAATAAGCGCATGGATCTGTTTGATAGAGTGGGTGGTCGTATCTTGGATACGAATCAGCTGGCTCAGGTGATTAAGGTCGCTTAGCTGGTTGGCGCTCCTGCTTCACAGGAGTAGGGGCTCGACGTTTTTGTTTGTATTTGGGGGAATGAGTGGGAAGCTCTAAGATTGTTCAAAAAATACTTTGGGCCATTGGCGCCGTTATCACGGTTGTTGCTTTTAACAACTGCGGTGAGGGTTTTACCATGGCAAACTTAAGCTCCGTCTCTGGCGGAAGTGTTGAGTTTTCCACAGCCGGCGGTGAATCTTGCGAAGAGGCGATCGTTAAGGTCTATGCCTCGACTTTCCATCCCTTCCTGAATCAAACTTGCGGAGGCTGTCACGTGGCTGGCGGTATCGGTCTGGGTGTGTTTGGCAGTCCGGATGTTGCGTCGTCATATACGGCATTTGCCAGCGTAGGCGCTTCAAAAATTTCCAGCCAGGCGGTTAATGCTTCTCACAAACCTCCTTACACAGGTCCACAGAATCAAGCTCGTATTACAGAGATCAATTCCTATTGGGGAGCGGCTCAGGATAAATATGCACAGTGTTTAGTTGATTCTGGTCAGGCGCAGGTTTCTTCTAAAGTGAAATCGGCAACTGTGAAAGTTCCGGCTAATCTGGCAACGACTTTCGTTACGATGACGTTCGATTTGGCGATGGCAGTACCAAGTGTTCCCCTGACAGCCACAATCGATATTCGTCGTGCTGTTCTTAATAACGTCACTCAAGGTTATGAATTTAGAAATCCCACTCTGCGTTTGAAAAATACGTCTTCGGGTAGTTATGAGGTGAAGACCGTGAATCTTTACATCAATATGACGAAAGCAGAGGAGGCAACGACTTATCAAAACGTTTCGGCGGTGATTTCCACAACCTCTGCGACGAATTTGTCCGCGGGAACGGCCAATGCAATTGTGGTAATGACTCCAAACACAAGCGATGTGATCGCTCTGGAATTTGAAAAATTGGCTTCGACGTCATCGACGTCTCCAACGCCGACTCCAACGGCGACCGCAACAGCGACGGCGACTCCAGCCAACGTCACTTATTCTCAGTTGGCGGCTTCTGGTGGTGTCTTTGCGCAGAACTGTTTCAGTTGTCATAGCGCCAGCAACACCCGTGGAGGATTGGATTTGACGAAATATGCGAATGCCAAAACCGCTGCCGCAAATATTCAGTCACGCATGAACAACGCCAATAATCCCATGCCTACCGGTGGTATTCTTTCTGAATCCCAACGTACGATGGTGGATGTGTGGGTTGCAAACGGTGCTCCTCAGTAAGGAGCGCCGCAAAAACTCCGAGCAATTGTAAGCTTTTTGATTTGCGCCTCATTCGCTGGGCTCATAGACTTAAACACGAAATAAGTCTTGTCCATCAAATGAGGTTACAGCGTGATTTTACTTCTTCCATTGTTGCTTCTTGCAGGAATGCTCATTCCTCAGGTTAGCCAGGCGTACCCGGATTTTATTTCTTACGGATACAACACTTGCATTACGTGCCACTATAACGGTCAAGGCAATGGACCCCTGACTGATTACGGTCGTGCGCTTTTTTCTACCGAAATTGCCGCTCGTGATTTGGTCTTTAATAAAAACACAACCGAAGAGGAAATTGCATCCAAGTCAGGTTTTCTGGGCTCGACTCAATTGCCATGGTGGATTCGCCCGGGCATCAAGTATCGTGGTCTTTACTTTCAACAAAATCCCGGTGGTCCCACGGCCGTGAATAAGTATATCACCATGCAGGCCGACGCCAATGTGGCCCTGCAGTTCGATCGTGCTGCCAAGTATTTGGTGGTTTTATCAGGCGGCTATCAGCCCACACCTGCCGCCCGTCAAAATATTGAAGATCCAGACAACAAAAATTTCATCTCCCGCGAGCATTATTTCCGCTGGCAGGTGAATAAAAAGTTCTACACCTATGTGGGGACGATGGATAAGGTCTTTGGTATCCGCACAGCCGACCATACTTCATACAGTCGCTTGGTAACGGATGTTGCTCAGAATGATCAGTCCACGGGCGTGATCACGCAATATTATGGCGATAACTGGGAGATTACCGGAGATCTTTTTATTGGGAACGTTCTTCAAGAAGACGAAGATGTTCGTCAAAAAGGTCTATCAGTGATGATGGAGTTCGACGTAGCTGATAAAAACCGTCTGGGCTTTGCCGTCATGCAATCCAAAAATGATTACGTCGAAAAAACTCGATTGGAGTTTCATCAAAAGTTAGGCTTTGAAAAAGGTGACAGTCTGTTAACTGAAGTCGGCTTTGTAAAGGACAGCCCCTTGGCGAATCCCAGTGACAAGGTGGGTGGTTATCTGATGTTGCAAAGCTTGTTGGCGATCACTCGCGGTTACAATATCCTGAGCCAAATCGAGTACTACAATGCCACATTGTCTTCGGAATCCACGGATCAGTTCAAATGGTCCTTTGGGCTTTTGGCCTTTCCGATGCCGCGAGTGGAGTTCCGTGCGGGTTTCGTGAACGGTCGTAATATCAACGATACATCTGTTAATTCGGATGCTTGGATGTTGCAGTCTCAACTGCATCTGTCACTGTAGGAGGCGAAAGTGAAACAGTTCATTATTTTAACTTCGATCGTTTTGCTTTCTGTATCCGCTGGGGCACAAAAAAATGCCAATGCCACCGTGACGAAATCAGCTGCAGCTGCACCCGGGCCTGCTTTGGAGCGTTGGTTGCTAACCGGTGAGTTTAATTCTTGGGTGGAGAAACTTTCCGTCACCAACGGTTCTGGGGGCATGCAAGATTCCAAAGCTTCCTATTATGGTATGGGCATCGGCGTGGAAAAGAATTTCTATTATGCGAAGTGGGGTTGGGGTATTGGTGGTGGCATCGCCGGTGGGAGTGCTGTCGGAGGTGATAAGAACACCGGCCTTAAATATTTCGAAGCCCGTGTTCCGTGGACGGCCTTGCGAATCACACCCAGGGTCTTTTATCGCATGGGTCCCAAAGTGGATTTAGGCATTGATCTTTCTTCTTACTTTAAGAATGCCGATTGGCCTTCGGGCACGAACGGGGACATGAGTGTGCAATCGGGATCAAAAATGATCACCGGTGGCTTTATTGATCTTCGTGCAAGAGTGGGGCAATCCTTTGAATACATCCAAAGCTTCGGGATGGTATATAAGGACGAAACGATGTACTGGAGAGTCGGATTGGCCTATCGATTGTAGCGGCGGTTGATGAAAATGGCCCGATCGACTGCGTTGTCGGGACTTTGCTTGCTCTCCGGAAGACCCTCCGCCTTGCGCTCGGACCATTTTGATCAACCGTTGTTTTGCGGGGGAGTTAAAAAAAAAGCCTGGGGGACCAGGCTTTTTTTTATTGGATGTTGTTGATCCAGGTTTCTATGGTTTGTAGTTGGGTGGAATTTAGGTTGCCGCCTGAAGGGGGCATGTTGCCGGCAATGCCGGTGCTATTGCCTGCGATTTTGGTGTAAAGCATAGAGCCTGAAAGGCTGCCGGGAACGACCAAGCCTTGGGCGATAAATTGGGCTTCAGAGATATTGCCCCAGGTTTGATGGCTTGTTTGCGTGTGGCAAGTTGCACAGTTGTCGCGTAGGATTGCTTGCGCAGCCTGAAACTCGGGAGTTCCACCGCCGCCTTCGCCGTAAATATCTGAATCATAGCTGGAAGAGTTATAGACTTTGCCACAGCTCAACGGAGCTAAAAGCGCCAGACCCAAAATTGCGGATAATACTAGTTTCGTCGTCAATCGAAGTCCCATATTTTTATTAAGCCATGGCTCACACCAAGAGCAAAGTAAACAAAGGTCTAAGTCTTGTTCCCAGGTATCTCATTTGAATAGTTGCGACTCCAAACCTCGCTATCGAGGCAAGACAATTTACGTCCCCCGTAAATGAATTTGGCAATTTTATGAATTCTATAAAAGCTGCTGCCTAAGCAACATCATCATAAATCACTCATAATATTCGATATTTAGGTTGTTCTATATAAAACC
Source organism: Bdellovibrio sp. (assembly GCA_039594295.1). Lineage (GTDB taxonomy): Bacteria > Bdellovibrionota > Bdellovibrionia > Bdellovibrionales > Bdellovibrionaceae > Bdellovibrio. The sequence continues at coordinate 10,109 of JBCNNR010000030.1, read as the reverse complement.
TCAAGCAGGGCCCTGAGGTTGCATATAAATCACTGAATTTACTCAAGTTTTAAAAACTATAAGTTTACGTGTCGGAGCCGATATGAACAATCAATGGTACTCTCTCATTCCTGCAGCCCGAGCGAAAATGATGATGGCATTTTTGGCGACAAGCTTGGCAGTGCAAGCACAAGCAGCAGAGCCCTCTATTTTTAAAACCAATGAACCCCAAGAACTGAGCATTTTGAACAGTGGTTCTTTGTCTTTGCAAAAACGTCTGGACATGATCGCCAGCGCCAAGCGTTCCATCGAAGTTGAATTCTTTATCTATAATATTGATCAGGCGGGACGACTCTTTACTCAGGCGTTGGTTAAAAAAGCGCGCGAAGGTGTTCGCGTTCGTGTGTTGGTCGATTATGGTTGGCCAGTGGCTAAACTTGATAAGTTCTATGCAACGGTGCTCACAAAAAATGGAGTTGAGGTTCGCTATTACAATCCCCATGTTTCTTTTGAACTTTTTAAGGGTCAATTCCGCAGTCACCGCAAAGCTTTGATAATCGACGATAGTGAAGCGATGACGGGCGGACGAAATATTGCGGATGAGTACTTTGATCTATCTATAGATTATAATTTTATCGATCGCGATATTCATGTTCGCGGCAGTGTCGCACTAGCGATGCGCAGAAGTTTTGATCGTTTTTGGATGTCTGAAATGACTCAAGTTGCAGAAATGGCCACGCTGCCAAAGAGTCCTTATATTGAAACCCAGCACCCCACGCGGGCCGAAGAAAGTCGTCGTCGTTTCCAGTCAGAAATGGCGCGTGCACAGGATTACTTGATCACAAATCAACAAGACCGTGATGTCTTAAAAGCGGTGCGTGCGGTGGCCATCGCCGATCGTAAAAATGTGCAAACACGCGTTTGCCGCGATACGATCTTTGCCGCTGATATGCCAGGTATCGGCGAAAATCGCAGAGTCTTGTTTAACGAAATTCAAAATCAACTGCGCGAAGTGAAATCAAGCGTGCATATTGAGTCCCCATATTTTGTGACCACCAAGAAAAACGGGATTAACTTGTTCCTGGGCTTTCTGAGGAACAAGGTTGATGTCACGGTTTATACAAACAGTTTGCACTCCACGGATGCGATTTACACCACGGCGACTTTCTATCCACGCATTGGCGAGATGATCGAGGCGGGGATGAATGCCTTTATCTATAAGGGGCAAAGTCTGCAAAACCAAAGCTATATCAGTGAGGCTGTCAAAAACGCCCGCTGGGGCATTCACGCCAAGTCTGCGGTCCTGGATAGTAAAACCACGATCGTGGGGACTTTCAACGTGGATCCGCGTTCCAGCAATATCAATGCAGAAATGGCGATTATCTGTCGCGACAATCCGACGCTCGCAGCAGATGTCTTAAACAGCATGAAGGTCCACGAACAACACAGCGTGCAACTGGATAAAAACGGCGATCCTGTGGATGGTAGCAGCGCGTTTGAAAACGTCAATTTACCAAAGCGCATTCTGTATTATCTGTCGGGACCGATCTCCAACTCGCTAGATTTCCTACTTTAAGGTGGCATATGAAGAATGTATTTTTAACTTTCATTTTGTCGGTAGTCACATGCTCAGCATTCGCAGTGGAGAACAGGAGCTGCTACAAAAAGGAAATCAATCCTCAAACGTTGAAAGCATTTGCTAATATCGAGGATTACAACTCCGCATTTCAAGAGTGGCAAGCGCGGGAACCACAACACCCCGGGTTGGTTAAGTTAGCCGCTGCCTATGCGATTTATAAAAGCGAAAAGCAAACGAATGAAGCCTTAGCTCGGATCAAAGATAAACGCGCACATTGCTATGTCGGCTGTCGTATTTCTCAAGAGCTTGATTATCGCACGGCAGAGTATGTGGGTTGGTATAAAGAAATCAAAGACATCAAAGACTGCAACCCAGAATCACACTTCGATCCCGCAGACTTTGATGCCACCATTGATGGTGCACATATGGGGCAATCACAAGTGGGCGCCGCAGCTTGCCTGCATGCGTGTGAGCAGAAGTACTAAAGTTACTTCTGCTTCGAAAAGCGGGCTCTTTAGAACATAGCTCTTAGGAAGAATTTGCCGCAATATCCGAGCGAGATCCCGATAGGGCTGGGCTCCCTCCTTGTGTAAATACTTCCTCTTAAAAATGTACGGTTTTGTACGTTTAAAATCGCGTTCTTGATATGCGATAAGGATTCCAACCGAGAGTAAGAACTCTTGGCTTCATGGAGGTATTATGAAAAAAATTGGATCTTACGTATTTATTCTGGCGACTGTTTTGAGTGCATCTATAGAAGTACACGCCGGTGTCTTTTGCCTTGCCACTGATTCCGTCAACGGCACGACCCTGATAGGTCAAGGTTATGGCTTTAGCGAGGAACAAGCAAAAATTATTGCGGAAGCAGATTTGCGCGAAAGAGCCAAAATATGGATGGAAGAAAACGGCGCCTATGGAGCCATCGTGCCGAATTTTGAGTGCTCATCCACGGACCGTCATGGTGGCAATGGCTTCGGTTATTGATTTAGAGCTACCGAGTGTCCAGCCATGAATTTTTTTGGATTTCATAAAAGTTTCTGACTGCATATTAAAATTTTAAAAATCGATCTTAACGAAGGAGTATTAAAATGAACATAAAAATTGCTTTACTATTGATGGCCAACCTATTGATTGCTAGTGCTGCATCTGCTTCAGTAAAATATGCAAAAATCTGTAATCTAGAAAATGCTCCTGTTGAGTTTAGAGTTAAAGGTAAAACTTTGATTGTTAAATCCGAAGACGGTAAGGAGTCTTTTAAAATTGCGTCAGTTCTTCAGGCAAGTCGTAAAGATCTTCGCGAAGTGGATTGGTTTACCCCAGATGTGCACCTCACTGATGCCACAATCTACGTATTGGATAGTGGAATAGGAATAACTCTTGCTGTTGATCAAGACGGCATTCAGCACTACCGTTCTGATTTTGGTGATAGTGGTGATTCAAAAAGCTGCAAATAGATAGAAAACTTCATCTCACCCAATATCCCTGATAACTTAGCCAAACCCATTATCGAAAGGCACTGACTTAAAAAGCAGTGCCTTTTTTTTGAAATTAAAGATGGATCAGTAACGCAGATCAAAACCGATCGGCTCTGCAGTGCATTTTGGGCATAAAAAAAGCCGACTCGAAGGTCAGCTTAATTTGGCTCGCCAGCCGTAGCTCAAAGAGCGAAGGTTGGTGCGGGTGGAGGGACTTGAACCCCCATGCTTTCGCGGAAGATTTTGAATCTTCTGTGTCTACCATTTCACCACACCCGCAGTGAGGTGATCTTTGTAATATTATCTGCCCCTCATCCTCAACATCTTTTTTTAAAACCCGCGATTTTTCCAAGTTTTTGCCCGCTTTTTAAGCCACTCTGGCGCCCCTGGCCAATTTGACCCCAGTTTGAAAGAAGTTCAGGAAGCGTCCTGAGAGTTGTCACTTCTTTATGCTGTCATGCAAACCATAGAGGGGTCCTTAGTGCCTCTAAAACCCCAAATATCAATGACTTAGACAGTGGGGACGAAATGCGGCCCTGTTGGCACTGGCCTTGCTTTAGAGGGATTCGATTAAAAAAGGTTTAAGAAAACCACACTGAGGAGACCCTATGAAAAAGTATATCTATATTCTTGCGGCTTTGAGCATGGCGCCGGTATTCGCGCTGGCTCAATCCCTTGAAAGTGATGTTGATGCTGAATTGGATGCTATGTATTCCAAGCAGGCACCAAAACAAGCTGTTGGCACAAACACAACAGTTCTTCCCGCTGCCGCTCATGGTGAAGCACAGCAAGTGAAGCCACAACCTATCTATATTATTAACTCACCAGCGCAGGCGGCTCAGGCAACTGCGGCTACTCAGCAAGTTCAAAAGCAGCCAACAACTGTTATTGAAGCTTCTCCTTTGGCAGAGTCTCGTGCGGAAGCCATCCGTAAGAGCCGTCAAGATGCTGAGGTTCAAACTGAACAAAAGATCGTTGAAAAACTTGAGCAATCTCGCATGGAAGACGAAAAACGTAGAGCTGACGTTTTGTTCGGTGATAAATTTAATGCTTTAAATCAACAGCAACAGGTTCCCGTACAACAACCCGTAGTAGCTCCAGTTGTGGTTGCTCCAGTAGCGGCTCCGGCTCCAGTTATCGTTGAAAAACAAGTTCAAGATGACTCTGCAACTCGCGAGTTGATCCGCCAAGAGATGGCGGCATCTTTAGAGAAAAACAAACCCGTTGAACAACGCACTAAATATGTCGCGGGGTTGATCGGTTTGGGTGATTATCCAGACGTTTCTAACGTTAAAGGAAATTATTCTCTGGGTGTTTCGTTCGGTAATAAAGTTGACGGCTTCATCATTGAAGGTTCGTTCCTTTACTCGAACTACACTGTAAGTCCAAATGCTTGGACAATGAACAACCCGTACTACAACAATATCGATATCAATCAATACACAGGTTCTTTGGCTACAAAGATCCAGTTCTTTGACGGTATCGTAAAACCAGTTATCGGTGGTTTGGTTGCGTACTCATACAGAACGTATGATTTGAAATACGGTTATGCGAATAACTTCAATTACAACTACAACAATAACAACATGAAAACTAATGCAAACTCGCATGCAGTTGATTTAGGTGCTTTGGTGGGTGCTGATTTGGAATTCTCTCCAAAATACTCTATTGGTTTGGATTTCAGATATATGTGGAATCTTTCCAGCCGTATCAACTACGGCAGCAACTACAACTCGAACTACAACCAATGGATGAACACAAATCCAATCGAAAAACTGCAATACTATGTAATGACAGTTTCTGGTCGCATGAATTTCTAATATTTCCCAAGTGTCCCCAAAATCTCTCAGTGGTAGCGGAGTTCCGTCATGGAGCTCCGCTTTTTTTTTGGACAAGCCTCAGGACCCGGTACACAATGGGTTCATGCGTATCCTGATTTTATCTCTTTTAATGACTTTGCAAGCATCAGCGGCCACCGTGGTTTCAGAAACGGTGGGGCAGGTGGGCGACTACGTTATCACCAGCCGCGAAGTCCAGATCACGACAGCGATCGACAGTGTCTTGTTTCCACCTAAAGACGCCAAGAAAAACACCCTCACTGAAACCGAGCCGGGTTCGAAAGAGTTTCGCAATCATGTCACCGCAGTCTTATTGGAAGCGGTGGTGGCGATGGAAGCTGAATCCTTTAATGTCGGCACAGTGGCTGATGTTGAATTGAACGAGGCTCTCGGGAAAGTCGAAAAGGCCACGGCGGGCAAAACTTATTGGAATCAGTTGCAACCCACCTCCCTGGAAGTAAAGAAATTCACCACACGCAAGCTGGTGGCGAAGAGTTTTATAAAATTTAAAACCAGTTCGATGGCAGGGATCATTTCTGATATTGATGCCTTTCAATATTACGAAAAAAATCGCTCTAAGTTCGGTAGTACCTCTTTTGCTTCGATCAAAGACAACATTAAGGGATTTCTTGCGCAACAACAGTTAGAGGAGCGCCTGCGTTCCTGGTTCGAAGTGATGAAACGCAAATATAAGGTGCGTAATTTTATTTAGGTCCTTCATGAAGATTGAATCTCTGTATTCTCCACATAAACCCGCCATGCGCGCTCTGGTTGAGGCGATTCACGAGCAAGCAGGAATGATGTTGCCGCAGTTTTACTGGCCCGCGGATCTCTTGGGAGCCGAGATGGCTTCGGCCGAGGCTGTTGGGATTTTTGAAGGGGAGGAGCTTGCGGGCTTTGTTCTGTATCGCGAAGTTCCTGATGCCTGGGAGATTTCATTGGTCGCAACTCATCCTAAATTTCAGCGCCGCGGCTTCATGGAGCAGTTGATAACCTATCTAATTGCCGCGAAGGGTCAAAATCGTGAGCTGTGGTTGGAAGTTCATGAAAGCAACCATTCAGCACAAAAACTCTATGAAAAGCTCGGGTTTAAACTGACCGGGCGGCGACCGCGCTATTATAAGGATGGGGCCACAGCCTTGCTGTACTCCTGTCCCTAGAGTGCTCGCCCTTCGCCTTCGCCGGAGTAGGTCTAAAGGCCAGATAAGTCCTTGCGCTTCTTCGATATTTTTGCTACTTTAAGGACGTTCGATGGGCCTTAGACAGGCCCATTTTTTTTTGCCACTGAATTCTCTTATGAGTTCCTCGGACAAAACGGGATGTGTCGGCCAGATACGCTTTAAGCGTTTGAGCCACACACGCTGCCGGCCCTGTTGGATGTTTTCCAACGGCTTTTAGCAGGAGTCACTTCATTAGTAAGCTGAGACCACCCGTAGCGGGGTTGGTGGGCTGAATCCGCACAAGTTGTGCGTAAAGGAAGTGAAGAGATGTCTGAGAGACCCTCTTGGTTAGATAAAGTAGAAAAAATCGCAACTGACGCCGCTGAATCTCAGGGTTGTCTGCTTTACGATATCGAATTCGTGGGCATGGGCAAGGGTCGTACTTTGCGCTTGTTCATCGATAAAGATGACGAAGGTGGTATCAGCTTGGATGACTGCTCGAATGTTTCTAAAGCTTTAAATGAAGTTTTGGATAAGGACGAAGACATGATTCCAGGTGGAGCTTACGCACTGGAAGTTTCCAGTCCTGGTTTGGAACGTCACTTGGTAAAACCATGGCACTTCCAAAAAGCCGTAGGCAAAAAGGTGTATTTGAAAACATCCAAAGCTCTGGAGAGCATGGGTGTGACGGATAAAAAATGGAAAGCCGCTAAGACTGTCGAGGAAGTTATTGAGTCCGCTGACGATCAAGGTGTGCGATTCGTGGTCAAAGACGTCGAGATTAAAATCCCGTACGGTATGATCGAAAAAGCTAAAGTTTTGTTTGAAATTAATAAAGGTCAAAAAAAGTAGAGAGAGGATGAGCCATGGCTGAAAATATGTTTTCAGATCTTTCCAAAGTGATTGAACAAGTTGGTAAAGACAAAGGTATCGACAAACAAGTCGTTATCGATGCAATCACTCAAGGTATGCTTGTAGCTGCCCGTAAAAAATATGGTACTTACCGTGAAATCGAAGCAGCTTACAACGAAGAGACTGGCGAAGTTGAATTGTTTGAGTTCAAAGAAGTTGTGCCTCGTGAAAAATTCGTGGATGAGGAAGTTGAAATTCCTTACGACGACGCAGTTAAACTAGATCCAAACGTGCAAATGGACGACTCTATCGGTATCAAATTGGAAGCAACTGATTTGGGCCGTATCGCAGCGCAAACTGCGAAGCAAATCATCATGCAAAAAGTACGTGATGCAGAACGCTCTATCATCTTCACTGAGTTCGAAGAACGTAAAGGTGAAATCGCATCGGGTATCGCTCGTCGCGTGGAAAAAGGCGCGATCGTTGTCGATTTGGGCCGTACGGAAGCGTACATCCCACCGCGTGAACAAATCCCGGGCGAACAATACAAACCAGGCGACCGTATTCAAGGTTACTTGTCTGAAGTTCGTCAAACAACACGTGGTCCACAAATCATCATGTCTCGCGCTGATGAACGTTATTTGATGAAACTTTTCGAAATGGAAGTTCCGGAAATTTACGATGGTGTGGTGGAGATCATGGCTGCCGCTCGTGAGCCGGGCCAACGTGCGAAAATTGCCGTTCGTTCCAGCGATCCAACTGTAGATCCAGTGGGAGCTTGCGTTGGTATGAAAGGTTCTCGTGTACAAAATATCGTACAGGAACTTCGTGGCGAAAAAATCGATATCGTTCCTTGGGATGAAGACATCACTCGTTTCGCGGTGAACGCTTTGGCTCCGGCTGAAATCTCTCGCGTATTCTTGGATGATACAAATCGTGAAATGGAAATCGTTGTTCCAGATTCTCAGTTGTCATTGGCGATCGGTAAACGTGGTCAAAACGTTCGTTTGGCAGCTAAATTGACGACTTGGAAATTGGATATCATTTCTGAGTCTGCAGCAGCGTCTCGTACGGCGGAATCCATCTTCAATTTGATGTTGATCCCGGGCATGAACGACACTATGGCACAAAACATCTTCCAATCTGGCTTCGGTTCATTCCAATCTGTAGCTCAAGCAAGCGTACAAGAGTTGATGACGATCCCAGGTTACGATGATCCGGAAAAGGCAGAAAAACTTTCTAACGAAGCGAAAGCTTTGCTTAAAAAGTATGAAGCAGAAGGTACTCCAGTGCCAACAGCTCCAACTGCTGCGAAAGACAGCAAAGTGGGCGGCGGATCTGCAAAAGCTCAAGCCGATGCTTTGTTGAAACAAGAGTTGCAAAAATTGAACTCTCAAGAAGCTGAAGAAGAATAGATTTTAAAGAAGTTACAGTTACTACACAGGGAGACTGAGTGAGTAATCCAAAAGTTTTTGAATTTGCGAAAGAAATCGGGATGACCCCGCTGGCTTTGATGGACAAAATCCGTGAATGGAATTTGCCTGTTAAGAGCCATATGGCGGAGTTGGACCCACAGGTTCTTGAGCAGATTAAAATTAAGTTGGGTGGCGGTGATAAGCCAGCTGAAGAAGCAAAACCCAAAAAAGCAGCAACTCGCAAGGCGCCAGCTAAAAAAGTAGCGGCACCAGCAGCGGCTGAAACAGAAGCAGCAGCGGCAGCAGCCTCTGGTGCAGCGAAGCCTTCGGTTATTCGTCGTAAGACGAAAGAGGAAGCGGCTCCGGTAGAAGCAAAAGCAAAAGTAGTTTCCAAACCCGAAGTTGAAGAAGAAGCGGAAGCTCCTAAAACAACTCGTGTTGTAGTTAAAAAACCGGCAGCTGCGGCTGCTCCTAAGGAAGAGGCTGAAGAGCCAACTCCAGCGGTGGTTGAAGAAAAGCTTGTTGCCAAACCAGAACCAACTCCAGTTGAAGCGCCTGCAGCACCAGTTCAAGCCAAAGTCGAAGCGCCAGTTCCTGCCAAGGCAGAAGCTCCGGCAGCAGCGCCAGCGGCTCCTGTGCAAGCTCGCAAAAAAGAAGTTGTGGTGGGAACAAGCGGAATCGCAAGTTCTTCAACTCCAGCTTCTGCGCCGAAAAGAAATATCATTGGACGCATGGATCTTTCCCGCGTTCAGACACAAGCACCTCAGCGCCCTCAAGGCGAACGCCCACAAGGTGGAGGCAACTTCCAACCTCGTACGGGTGGCGGTGCCAGTGCTTCTTTCACAGGACCTCGTCCGGGTGGTTTCAATCGCCCAGCAGGTGGTGCGCCAACGCGTAACATCCGTCCTGGCTTCGTAGCGCAACAAGCTCCACCAGAGATTCCGACTGAGGGTGGCGATCACCATCACAACAAAGAGTTTGATAAACGCAAACGCTTTGGTGCGGCTCCGGCAGCAGCTCCGGGTGGCTTCAGTGCCGGCCCAAGTGCTCGTGAGAAAGAAAAAGAAGAAGAAGTTAAAACATTTAACGCCGTTGAGTTCCGTAAGCGTGAGATGGTGTTCCAGCCTAAAAAGAAAAAGGGCATTTTGGATCGCGACGCGCAGAAGACTCAAATCACAACAGCGGCAGCTCATAAACGTATCGTTAAAGTTAACGGCACAATGAAGCTGACTGACTTGGCAATGGAGATGGGCTTGAAGGCTCCTCAATTGATCAAGGTTTTGATGCAAAATGGTGTGATGGCGAATATGAATACGGCCCTGGATTTTGATACGATTGCTTTGATCGTGCCTGAGTTCGGTTGGGAAGCACAAAACACGTTTAAGACAGCTGATGATGTAGCGACTGAGACTGCATTCGGAGATATGGATGCAGAGAAAATCACTCGTCCGCCAGTTGTGACAATCATGGGTCACGTTGACCATGGTAAGACATCGTTGTTGGATGCTATCCGTAATGCTGACGTGGCTGCAGGCGAAGCCGGCGGTATCACTCAGCACATTGGTGCATACTCTGTAAAAATTGAAGACGGTTCTTTGATCACGTTCCTAGATACTCCGGGTCACGAAGCCTTCACGGCAATGCGTACTCGCGGTGCGAACGCGACAGATATCGCGGTTATCGTGGTAGCAGCGGATGACGGTATGATGCCGCAAACGCAAGAATCTATTAACCATGCGAAAGCAGCGGGCGTACCTATTATCGTCGCTGTGAATAAGATGGATAAACCGGGTGCAAATCCGGACCGTATC